>NZ_CP117255.1:2000625-2667500 GCF_003240565.2 Rhizobium tumorigenes | reverse complement strand
AAAAAACGAGTTTTGCGTCAGCTTACGAGCCGATGCGTGTTCTGCCTACATTGTGAAGAGAAGATAAGTCTGGAAGCTTCCAGGTGTTTGGTTTGACCGAAAGGTCGGATCTGACGTCCGAGCCCAGTTCTGACTGCGGCGTCCCTTGGGACGCTCGCTAAGAGACTTTCGATGGCCTAGCCGGCTGGAGATTGTGGAGGGGCTGGAGGTAGGAAGGGAGCTTGTTCGATGGTTTGTCTGTTGTTGACGATCGCAAGATCGTCTCTGACGGGACGGACTGGATTGGTGTTGCCTGACCGCGCATCATCGGACTTATCTCGAGAAGCTGGTCTTAAAGATGTGACCCTGCTGTGCACCGGCGTGCCAGCGTATAGGGTTGCATCGAACACGTTTATGGCATCATGACCTGGACTGGATTGTAAAAGGTAATCCTGTCCGTCGCGTCCCTTCGGGACGTCGACTAGTGATGAGCATAGGCAATGAGAACGATTAAGTGATATAAGGGCATTTGGTGGATGCCTTGGCATGCACAGGCGATGAAGGACGTGATACGCTGCGATAAGCCGTGGGGAGCTGCGAATAAGCTTTGATCCATGGACCTCCGAATGGGGAAACCCACCTTAAATGCTTGGGAAATCTGTTCTGCTGTGCGTTGGTCTGATGAAAATCAGGCTGGCGGTTTTGGCGGTTCAGGTTTCCAAGCATTGATAATAAGGTATCTTACCCTGAATACATAGGGTGTAAGAAGCGAACGCAGGGAACTGAAACATCTAAGTACCTGCAGGAAAGGACATCAACCGAGACTCCGCAAGTAGTGGCGAGCGAACGCGGACCAGGCCAGTGGCATTGAATGTTAAAGTGGAACAAGCTGGAAAGCTTGGCCGTAGCGGGTGACAGCCCCTTACACGTAGATACATTCAATGTCCTAGAGTAGGGCGGGACACGAGAAATCCTGTCTGAACATGGGTCGACCACGATCCAAGCCTAAGTACTCGTGCATGACCGATAGCGAACAAGTACCGTGAGGGAAAGGTGAAAAGCACCCCGACAAGGGGAGTGAAATAGAACCTGAAACCGGATGCCTACAAACAGTGGGAGCCCGAAAGGGTGACCGCGTACCTTTTGTATAATGGGTCAACGACTTAGTGTAACTAGCAAGCTTAAGCCGGTAGGTGTAGGCGAAGCGAAAGCGAGTCTGAATAGGGCGATATAGTTAGTTGCATTAGACCCGAAACCGAGTGATCTAGCCATGAGCAGGTTGAAGGTTGGGTAACACCAACTGGAGGACCGAACCCGCATCTGTTGCAATAGATTGGGATGACTTGTGGCTAGGGGTGAAAGGCCAATCAAACTCGGAAATAGCTGGTTCTCCGCGAAATCTATTTAGGTAGAGCGTCTGACGAATACCCCCGGGGGTAGAGCACTGGATGGGCTATGGGGACTCACCGTCTTACTGATCCTAACCAAACTCCGAATACCGGGGAGTACTATCAGGCAGACACACGGCGGGTGCTAACGTCCGTCGTGAAAAGGGCAACAACCCTAACCTCCAGCTAAGGTCCCCAAGTCATGGCTAAGTGGGAAAGGATGTGAGGATCCCAAAACAACCAGGATGTTGGCTTAGAAGCAGCCATCATTTAAAGAAAGCGTAACAGCTCACTGGTCTAGTCAAGGGTCTTTGCGCCGAAAATGTAACGGGGCTGAAGCCATGCACCGAAGCTGAGGATTGGCAAAACTCTAGCGAGTTTGCCAGTGGTAGCGGAGCGTTCCGTAAGCCTGTGAAGGGAGACCCGTGAGGGCTCCTGGAGGTATCGGAAGTGCGAATGTTGACATGAGTAACGATAAAGGGGGTGAGAGACCCCCTCGCCGAAAGACCAAGGGTTCCTGCTTAAAGTTAATCTGAGCAGGGTTAGCCGGCCCCTAAGACGAGGCGGACACGCGTAGTCGATGGGAACCACGTTAATAATCGTGGGCCTGGTGGTAGTGACGGATTGCGTAACTTGTACGATCTTATTGGATTGATTGTGCAGGGAAGCGGTTCCAGGAAATAGCTCCACCGTATAGACCGTACCCGAAACCGACACAGGTGGTCAGGTAGAGCATACCAAGGCGCTTGAGAGAACTATGTTGAAGGAACTCGGCAAATTGCACGCGTAACTTCGGAAGAAGCGTGGCCCCACTCGAGGCAACTCTTGTGGGGTGGCACAGACCAGGGGGTAGCGACTGTTTACCAAAAACACAGGGCTCTGCGAAGTCGCAAGACGACGTATAGGGTCTGACGCCTGCCCGGTGCTGGAAGGTTAAAGGGAGGGGTGCAAGCTCTGAACTGAAGCCCCAGTAAACGGCGGCCGTAACTATAACGGTCCTAAGGTAGCGAAATTCCTTGTCGGGTAAGTTCCGACCTGCACGAATGGCGTAACGACTTCCCCGCTGTCTCCAACATAGACTCAGTGAAATTGAATTCCCCGTGAAGATGCGGGGTTCCTGCGGTCAGACGGAAAGACCCCGTGCACCTTTACTATAGCTTTACACTGGCATTCGTGTCGGCATGTGTAGGATAGGTGGTAGGCTTTGAAGCAGGGACGCCAGTTTCTGTGGAGCCATCCTTGAAATACCACCCTTATCGTCATGGATGTCTAACCGCGGTCCGTTATCCGGATCCGGGACAGTGTATGGTGGGTAGTTTGACTGGGGCGGTCGCCTCCGAAAGAGTAACGGAGGCGCGCGATGGTGGGCTCAGACCGGTCGGAAATCGGTCGTCGAGTGCAATGGCATAAGCCCGCCTGACTGCGAGACTGACAAGTCGAGCAGAGACGAAAGTCGGTCATAGTGATCCGGTGGTCCCGCGTGGAAGGGCCATCGCTCAACGGATAAAAGGTACGCCGGGGATAACAGGCTGATGACCCCCAAGAGTCCATATCGACGGGGTTGTTTGGCACCTCGATGTCGGCTCATCGCATCCTGGGGCTGGAGCAGGTCCCAAGGGTTTGGCTGTTCGCCAATTAAAGCGGTACGTGAGCTGGGTTCAGAACGTCGTGAGACAGTTCGGTCCCTATCTGCCGTGGGTGTAGGAATATTGACAGGATCTGTCCCTAGTACGAGAGGACCGGGATGGACATATCTCTGGTGGACCTGTTGTCCTGCCAAGGGCATAGCAGGGTAGCTAAATATGGAATGGATAACCGCTGAAAGCATCTAAGCGGGAAACCAACCTGAAAACGAGTGTTCCCTATCAGAGCCGTGGAAGACGACCACGTTGATAGGCCGGGTGTGGACGTGCAGCAATGCATGAAGCTTACCGGTACTAATAGCTCGACTGGCTTGATCGTTCTCATTGCTTGTGCTCATCTCAGGGCAAGTGCAAAGCACTTGTCCCGACAGAGCGAAAGCGTAGCTTTTGCGTACAACCCGGCAACCGCTTCGCGGTTGTCCGGACCGACGCCAAACGTGTTCACATAAACTCAAGAAAAGCAGGGCATAGCCCTGCACCAGCTTCTCAAATGTTGCGCTTTGCCGACCTGGTGGTCATGGCGGGGCACCTGCACCCGTTCCCATTCCGAACACGGCCGTGAAATGCCCCTGCGCCTATGGTACTCCGTCTTAAGACGCGGGAGAGTCGGTCGCTGCCAGGTCTGCAAAACGCAACATAATTCTCATTCACAATCGCATAACCACACAACGTCGTTCCAAAAACCAACAATCAATACCGTTTGCATAACGCAAACAGACAACGGCAAATGCCAACGTCACATTCCGCGGGGTGGAGCAGCCCGGTAGCTCGTCAGGCTCATAACCTGAAGGCCGCAGGTTCAAATCCTGCCCCCGCAACCAAACCAATCAAACATAAACCAGCCCAGCACCACCAAGCCCGCAGTCATAACGACCGCGGGCCATCTTGCGTTCGGGGTGCGACAGGTCTCATGCGAATGATCAGTTTGCGGCGGGCGCGTCGGCTGTGGCTGCGTCCTTGTGGTGGCGGGAGCTGCTGAGGGCGTAGGCTGCCGACATGATGAAGCCGATGACCATCAGGGTCATCATCAGGCGTTGTCCAAATCGAGATTCCATGGCCACATCCTTCCAATTGTGGGACAACGGAATGCCGCGGGGAACGTTCCCTCGAGAGCAATATCGTTTCATGGAGTAGGCGGGGGAGGCCAGTACCGGCCTCCCGGGGTTTGCTTACGATGGTTGTTTCAGGTCTTCGGAGCGTAGGGCTTCAGCGTCCGCCAGGCGTGGCCGGCGCGGGCGAGGAGATCGTCGGATGCCTGCGGGCCGGCGCTGCCCGAGGCGTAGTTCGGGAAGGACGGCTCTTCTTTCGCCCAGGCGTCCTGCAACGGCTGGACGACCCGCCAGGCCTGCTCGACCATGTCGGCGCGCATGAACAGCGTGGCGTCGCCCACCATTACGTCATAGATGAGCGTCTCATAGCCGACATTCGGGAAATCGGCGAACCAGTCGTCGTAGCGAAACAGCATGCCGACATTGGCAAGCGCCATTTCCGGGCCGGGCTGCTTGACCTGCAGGGACAGAAATATGCCTTCGTCGGGTGCTGTACGCAGCACCAGCCAGTTTGGCTGCGGGGCCTCGCCCTCCTTGTGGAACGGCTGGCCGGGGGCTGCCTTGAAGGAGATGGCTATCTCGGTGCGCCGCTCGGTCAGGTGCTTGCCGGTGCGCACATAGAAAGGCACACCTTCCCAGCGCGGATTATCGATCGACAGCTGCATGGCGACATAGGTCTCGACATTGGAGGCCGGATCGACATTGGCCTCGGACCGGTAGGGGACGGCCGTCTTGCCCAAAACCGAACCGGCATCGTACTGGCCGCGCACGGCGTCCGATGGCTGGCACGGACGGATGGCTTCCACCACTTCCGCCTTCTTCGAGCGGATGGAGGCGGCGTCGAAGGAGGTCGGTGGTTCCATTGCCACCATCGACAGCAAGGTAAAGAGATGGTTCGGGACCATGTCGCGCAGGGCACCAGTGTTTTCGTAGAATTTGCCGCGCGTTTCGACCCCAACGGTCTCCGTCACGGTGATCTGCACCTGCTCGATGGCATCGCGGTTCCAGATGCGCTCGAAAAAGCCATTGGCAAAGCGGAAGGCCATGATGTTCTGCACCGTTTCCTTCCCGAGGAAATGGTCGATACGATAGATCTGGTCCTCCGTCAGGACCTTCAGGATCTGCGCGTTCAGGGCCTGCGAAGAGGCGAGATCGTGGCCGAAGGGCTTTTCGATGACGACCCGTCTCCAGAACTTCGACCTGCCATCCGATCCCTCGGATTGGGCCACGAGGCCGGCCGCACCCAGCTGATCGATGACGGTGCCGAAAAACTGGCCGGCGACTGCCAGATAGAAGATGGCGTTGCCCTGGGTGTCATGACCGGACTTGGCGGCATCCAGCGCCTTGCCGATCTCGACATAAAGCTCCGGCTTGGTCAGGTCGCCCTGGATATAGACCATTTTCGACACCAGCGTCGTCCATGCGGCCTCGTCGATGGCGGTGATGTCGAAGTCCGAGGATCGGTTGCCGATGAAAGTTTCCAGCATTTCGCGCAGGCGTTTGGCCCAGCTCTCGACGTTGCCATCGGCGAGGTCGACGCCGATCAGTGCGAATTTGTCCGGCAGGGTCTTCGACAACAGCAGATTATAAAGCGCCGGAATGACCAGGCGGCGGGTCAGGTCGCCACCGGCGCCGAACAGGACCATGGCGCAGGGGTCGGCCGGCGCAGGTGTGGTGCGTGTCTCATCGGCCATGGCGGCCAGTATCTCGGGCGCAGTTGCAGACATCGGCAATTCCTTGGGGATTGGAAATCGGAGGTGGCAGCTTCGTTGTGATCGTTTCGTCGAAGGCCTGCAAGGCCTTTCCGGTGCCAGCATGGCATGCGTTGCAAAGCTGGCATTGTTGCGGCAGCGGTCAAGACGATATAGCCTCAAGCTCAAGGAACCTTTTGTCCTTTCGCGTGCTTATCGGCGTGCCCAGCCGGAATGAAAGCGGCAAGCCGGCGCTTGCCTTTGCGTAAACGCCGAGCCACATCCGGGCATAAAAACATGACAGATTTACCGATGCGGGCGTTGGCCCGCGCCAAAGATATCAGAGGAAGATCATGACCAAGAACAGTCCATCCTCAGCAGCTCTCGCAACCCCTACCGATCTCGGCCGTAACGACAAGACGAAGGTCGCCGATGCGCTGAACGGTATCCTCGCGGACACCTTCGCGCTGTATATGAAGACCAAGAATTTCCACTGGCATATGTCAGGCCCACATTTCCGCGATTATCACCTGATGCTCGACGAGCAGGCTGCCCAGATCATCGGCACGACCGACGACATAGCAGAGCGCGTCCGCAAGATCGGCGCGACCACGCTGCGCTCTGTCGGCGACATCGCGCGGCACCAGTCACTATCGGACAACGATGCCGAGTTCGTTGGACCGGTTGCGATGCTGAAGGAACTGCATGCCGACAATCTCTCGCTGGTGGAAACTCTTCGACAGGCCAAGGAACTTGCCGACGATGCCAAGGACAACGGCACCAGCGGCGTCATTGACACCTGGACTGATTTTGCAGAGCGTCGCGCATGGTTCCTGTTCGAGGCGACCCGCGGCCAGAACTGATCAGGGGCATCCAGGGCGGCGGGCATCTGGCCGCTCCTCAATGGCCGTATCGCAGGTGCGCGCCCGGCAATGAGTGCCGGGCGTTTTGCGTTGGAAGGACTGAACGGCAGACCTTTCCGTTATTCTTCCACAGGCCTCAGGGCAATTGAAATACCGAATGGCAAAGCCGCTTCAGTGCCTAATCATGCGGAAGCTGGAACAGGTTGCGGATGCGGGTTGCGAGAGACCCGCCCTGTGCATTGCCGATAGCGCTTCCGCCGGCGAAAAGGTGTTTTTCAGCATCGATACGCTGCGACATGATCTGGCCGAGCTCCTCGGCAATCATCGGCCTGTCCTTCAATAAGGGCGACAGGTGTTCCTGGCCGAGTTCGTAGATGACGACGAATGTCAGCGCTCGGATGCTGCCGACTTCGTTTGCTCCCATCAACACGCCACCTTCGCCGAAGCAGTCGCCAGGCGCGAGCCGGGTCAGCTCGATCTCGCGGCCGTCCTCGCTGCGCGTGATGCTGACGACGCCGGTCCGCACGATCATCAGTGCGGATAGCTGGCTGTCCTGGGCGGCGATGACAGTGTCCTTGCGATAGGTCCGCCGGGTCATCTGGCCTGCAAGGGCCTCCTTTTCCTCCGGGGTCAACGGCGCAAATAGCGGGATGTTGCTGAGCAGGCTGAGCGGAGTGCTAATCTTGTGGACCTTGTCCGTATCCGCCAAGGCCTCCGCATCGCCGTAGATGCCGCTGCCCACCGGCGGTGCCATCCGGTAGCCGGAGGATTTGACGTGGCGGTAGATCAGGTCGAAGATTTCGTTCTTGGCCGTGGTCGTCACGGCGATGTTCTTGACGCTGAAGGAGAGGCCGAGCTGTACGGCCTGGCTGTCCAGCGCATCTATGGAAACCGACGGTGCCGGGTTTGCGAGGATAGAATTGCTGCTGAGCAGGACGTTTCGCATGACCTCTGCCATGAACTTGGGGGCCGTCGTCGGTACCAGGCGAACCGTGATGGTAACGCCGTGCTGTTCATCGGGGCTCGACAGGTTTGTCAGACGCGCCTTGGCCAGGGCGCTGTTCGGAATGACGATCAGACCGTTGGTTCCGTTCAACAGGTAGGTGGCCCGCCAGTTGGTCTCGATCACCTTTCCCTGCATCCCGTCGTCGAGCACCACCCAGTCACCGACCGAATAGGGCCGGCCGAGGTTGAGAGCGATCCCTGAAAACAGGTCGTTCAACGTGCTCTGCAGTGCGAGGCCGAGGATGATGGCGAATACGCCCGACGTGGCGAGCAGCGTGCCGACGGGGACACCGAAGACGTCGGCGACGATGGAGAGGCCGGCGCTCATATAGATGACGCCGACGACGAGGTCCTGCAGCAGCCGGCCCTCGCGTGGCTTGCGCTCGAATATCAGGAAGACGCGGACAAAGGCGACCAGCGTCCAGGCCCCATTGATCCACCATACGATCTTGGCGAAGGTCGTGAAGATGCGCAGCGTTACCGAGGTCGAGGTTTCAAGTGCTGCCTTTTCATAGGGTACGATGTCGTTGTGGATCAACACCACTGTCAGCAGGATGAAAAGTGCGATCTGCGCGACCAGGCGCCAGACTTGGCGGCGGCGCAGCAGGATACGGCTGACAACAAAACCGACGATCATGACGAAGCAGAACTGGACGACAGGATTGGCAATATCTTCAAACGTCATGAGGGACCAATCGTCTACGCGGAAAGAAACGAGGTGCGCGGCCGAGGCTGAGCGGGCGTTACAGTCGCACGAACGCCGGCACAGTTCCATCCCTGACGCCACGCGATCGTCGACGATGACTTACCCCGATGCGCGACTTGAACTTGCAGCGCGGGCCATCATCTTATAGCTGTCATCCGATATTGATATCCGGCTTCCGGGCGCATTTCGCGGCGTCCTCCAAACACTCGAGGAAATTTCATGACCCAGGCATTCGACATCAAGGGCGACCTTCTGATCGGCGCCGACTCCACCGGCGACAATAGAACCGTGCGCGCCATCAATCCTGCTACCGGCGAAAACATGGAACCGGCTTTCGCTGTCGCCAGCGTTGCCGATGTCGATCGTGCCTGTGATCTGGCAGCGGCGGCTCTCGACACATACCGTTCCGTGAGCCTTGAAGCCCGCGCCGTCTTCCTTGAAACCATTGCTGCCAACATCCTTGAGATCGGCGACCAGCTGCTCGAGCGTGCGCATGCCGAAACCGGCCTGCCGCTCGCGCGCCTCACCGGCGAGCGTGGCCGCACCGTCGGCCAGCTGCGCCTCTTTGCGTCCGTCGTGCGTGCGGGCGAATGGCTCGACCTGCGCGTCGATCCGGCCCTGCCTGAGCGCCAGCCTCTGCCGCGCCCTGACCTGCGACTGCGCCAGATCCCGCTCGGCCCGGTCGCCGTGTTCGGTGCCAGCAACTTTCCGCTCGCCTTCTCGGTCGCCGGTGGTGACACGGCATCGGCACTTGCCGCCGGTTGCCCGGTCGTCGTCAAGGGCCATCTTGCCCATCCCGGCACCGGTGAACTCGTCGGACGCGCCATCCGCGCTGCCGTCTCCTCCTGCGGTCTGCCGGAAGGCGTATTCTCGCTGGTCACTGGTGCCAATGAAACCGGTGCTGCGCTCGTGAAGAACCCGCACATCAAGGCAGTCGGCTTTACCGGTTCGCGTGCCGGTGGCCTGGCGCTTGCAGCCATTGCTGCAGCTCGTCCGGAGCCAATCCCGGTCTATGCTGAAATGAGCAGCGTCAACCCGGTCTATCTGCTGCCGGCAGCCCTTGCCGCCCGCGCCGAAGCGCTCGGCAAGGCTTTCGTCGGCTCACTGACCATGGGTGCCGGCCAGTTCTGCACCAACCCGGGCCTGATGTTTGCGGTCGACGGCCCTGACCTCGACACCTTCATCGCTGCTGCCACCGGTACGCTTACCGAAAGCGTACCTGCCCCGATGCTGACCCCCGGCATCCACGCTGCTTATGACAAGGGCGTCGCTGCCTTTGCCGGCAACGAGGCCGTCAAGACGGTCGCCCATGGCAAGGCCGCCGACGGCGCCAACCGCAGCCCGGCGATCTTCTTCGAGACCGACGCCGAGCACTTCATGGCAGACGAAAGCCTCGGCAACGAAGTTTTCGGTGCTGCCAGCCTGCTTGTCCATTGCAAGGACGTGGCGCAGATGGTGACAATTGCCGAGAAGCTGGAAGGCCAGCTGACGGCAACGCTGCATCTCGACCCCGCCGACCATGACGATGCGCGCAAGCTGCTGCCGGTGCTCGAGCGCAAGGTTGGTCGCATTCTCGCCAATGGATGGCCAACGGGCGTCGAAGTCAGCCATGCCATGGTGCATGGCGGCCCGTTCCCGGCCACCTCGGACAGCCGCACCACCTCGGTCGGCACCATGGCCATCCGCCGCTACCTGCGCCCGGTCTCCTACCAGGACCTCCCGGATGGCCTGCTGCCGCCGGAACTCAGCAACGACGGCGTGAAGACGCTGCCACACCTGCTCGACGGCGTGCGCGCTGGGAAGTAAGCCTCTGGCTTAGTGTAAATTTGAAGCCGCTGTCTGGAAGGACGGCGGCTTTTTTTGTTCTGGGGCTTGGCTGGTTGCGGGTCAGCCCGTTTCCGGGGGCGCCACCCCCCTCTGCCCTGTCGGGCATCTCCCCCACAAGGGGGGAGATTGGCTGGAGCGCCATTGCCTGCCTCACAGGCTTCGACATGGCGGATTCCGCGAGGCCATTGTTTTGGTCGGCTGGCGCGGCGACTTGATATCCCCCCTTGTGGGGGAGATGTCGGCCCGGCCGACAGAGGGGGGCTGCCGCATAGCCCGAAGGCTGCTCAAACAAAGACGCCGCCTCCCTTTCGGAAGACGGCGCTGATCATGCCATAGCCTGTGTGGCTTAGCTGCGGGGCAGCATGCCTTCGACGTCGGCGGCAGCGTCATCGAGGGCGGCCTTTGGCTCGGCCGAACCGTCGACGACACGCGACAGGTTGTCGACGATGGTCTGGGTGACCTTGACGCCGTTGGAGCCGGGGAAGGCGTACCAGGGGATCATCAGGGACATCTGGTTGAGGCCGGCCTGGAACAGCGGGTTCTGCTTGTAGAACTGTCCAAGATATTTGTCGGACTTGGCGGCCAGCTCGTTGTTCGGAACGTAGCCGGTGCCGGGAACGACAACCGAGGCGCCGTAGGGGCCGGCGGCGAACTTGGCGAACTTCCAGGCGGCTTCCTGCTTGACCGGGTCCTTGGCGAGAATGACGACGGCGTTGCCGCCGGTCGGCAGGTGGCCCTTGGCCGGATCAAGCAAAGGCAGCTTGGCGGTGCGCAGGTCGAACTTAGTGCCGACATTCTTGATGGTGTTGCGCAGTGCGCCGGTCGTCTGGAATTCGAAGCCGACCTTGCCAGCGGCAAAGGCCTGTTCGCCAGCGGACTTGGTGAAGACGGGCAGGCCGCCTTCCTTGACCATGCGCTGCAGGGTTTCGGCAGCCTTCAGGCCTTCAGGACCGTTGAATGCGACCTTCGTCTCGTCGGCGTTCAGCATCGTGCCGCCGTTGCCGAACAAGAGGGCCGAGAACATCCAGTCGTCGCCCTGCCAGCGAAAATCGATACCGTCGACGCCGTTGCCGAGCGCCTTGATCTTGCCGCCGAGAGCGATGACTTCGTCCCAGGTGGTCGGTGGGACGTCCGGATTGCCGCCGGCAGCCTTCACCAGGTCGGCGTTGTAGTACATGATCGGCGTTGACGTGGCGAAGGCGAGGCCGAGCTGCTTGCCGTTGACCTGAGCGAGCTTCAGGATCGTGTCCGAAAACCCTTCCTCGGCCATGTTGCCGTCCTTCTTGACCAGCGGTCCGACGTCGAGGGCAACGTTGCGCTCCGAGATCATGCGCAGGCGGTTGAGGCCGATGAAGGTGACGTCGGGCATGGCGTCAGTGCCGGCCTGGCGCAGGATGGTCTGGATGCCGTCCTCATAGGTAGCCGACGGGCTGGCGAACTGGATCTTGATATCAGGGTTTTCTTCCATGAACTTCTTCGAGATCGTGTCCATCACGTCCTTGAAGAAGCCGGGCATCGGGTAATGCACCGTCAGCGTGGTTTCGGCGTAGGCCGGCACCGACACGGCCATCGCGATGGCAGCGGCGGCAACGAGCTTGGTGAAATGTTTCATCGAGCGTTCTCCTGTTTGACGACCGGTCAGCCTTTGAGACCGGTCATGGTAATTCCCTCGACGAAGCGCTTTTGCGCGAGCAGGAAGGCGGCAACGAGGGGAAGGGTTATGACCATGGTGGCCGCCATCAGAGCGCCGTAGTCATCGCCGGCTTCTGCGGCGCGGAAATACATCAGGCCGAGCGGCGGCGTGGCAAAGCCCTGCTTGCTGATGACGATAAGCGGCCAGTAAAGATCGTTCCAGTGGGCGACCACCGAGAAGATCGCGAAGGCTGTCACGGCCGGCCAGGCATTGGGCACGATGACCCGGGCGACGATGCCGATCTCCGACATGCCATCGAGGCGGGCTGCATGGATCAGGTCGTCCGGCATGGCGCGGAAGAACTGCAGGAACATGAAGATCGCAAAGACCGAAATCGAGAACGGCGCCACCAGCGCGGTGTAGCTGTTGAGCAGCGAGGCGCTGTCGAAGGCGACGTAAAGCGGCAGGGCCGTCGCATGGATCGGCACCAGCAGCCCGAGCATGACCATCGCCATCATCAATTTCGCCGCACGGAACTTCAATTTGGCCATGGCATAGGCGCAGGGAATTGCCACGATGACCTGAAAAAAGAAGATCAGGCCGCAGACAAGAACGCCGTTCCACAACAGCGTGCCCATCGGCACCCGGCTGAAGGCCTTGGTGAAGTTGGCGACGTAATAGAAGGTCTGCGGTATCAGCGACAGCGCCGAGGTGAAGATCTCGCTCTGCGTCTTGCCGGCCGCCGACAGCATGAAGATGTAGGGCGACAGGAAGATCAGCGCGCCGAGCGATAGCACGGTCAGGCGGATGGCGCGGCCGGTGTTGAAGGTGGCTGTGCTCATGAGTAGTGCACCCGCTTGTCTAGGACGTTGTACTGCAGGAAGGTGAGCACCATCAGGATGATGAGGAAGACGACGGTCATTGCCGACGCATAGCCGACATGCAGGTAGACGAAACCTTCGTGATAGATGGTGAAGAGCAGGACTTCCGACGCCCGGTTTGGGCCGCCTTCGGTCAGCGTCTGTACCGTCTCAAACACCTTGACGGCGTTGATGATGCTGATGGTGGTGACGAACAGCGTCGTCGGCGCCAGCATCGGCCAGGTGACAAGCCGGAACCGATCAATCGCCGAGCGTGCGCCGTCGACTTCGGCGGCGGCATAGAGCTCGCGCGGGATGGCGGTGAGACCAGCCAGAAACAGCACCATGTTGAAGCCGACGGATTGCCAGACGCCGATGATCGACAGGCTGTACAGAACCGTGCCGGCAGAGCCCAGCCAGTTCGGTCCCGGGATGCCGACCATGGCCAGCATGGCGTTGATCGGGCCGATAGTCGGATGGAACAGATATTGCCAGACGGTCGCCATGGCGACGATCAGCGAGGCGACCGGCAGGAAATAGGCGGTGCGGAAGAAACTGCGCGCCGTCGTCTCGCTCTCGATCAGAAGCGCTACGCCAAGGCCGAGGATGATGGAGACCGGCGCGACGATGGCCGTGTAGACCGTCGTATTCCACAACGATTTCTTGAAGGTGCGGTCGCTGAAGAGGTGGGCGTAGTTGTCCAGGCCGACAAACCGGAACTTGTCGATGCCGAGTTCGAAATTGGTAAAGCCGAGACCGATGACGGCAATCACCGGCAAGAGCACGAAGACGACCATCAGGACGATGGCCGGCGAGGCGAGCAGCCAGGCGGTGCGCGCTTCGTTGCGGGCGTGGATGTCGGCCGTCCTCCTTGCGGGAACGGCGTCGAAGGCGATGCTAGCCATGGGCGTGCTCCCGCACTGCGTCGACGCTGACGTGAGCGGCGGCGAGGCGTTTTCCATCGGCGGCAAAGACCATTGCCCGGTCGGGCGAGAGGATCATCCCCACCGGCTTGCCGACGGCAATGCCGGATGCTTCGGCCGGCGTCAGCTTGGCGATCATGATTTCGCCGATGGCGTCGAGCTTGCAGTAGACGATGACCTCTGAGCCGAGGAATTCGACGCGCTCGACACGGGCGGAAAGCGCATCCTTGCCGACGTCCGACAGGCGCACGAACTCGGGGCGAATGCCGATGGTGACGTCGGTGCCATCGACGCTGTCGTCGGCGAGCGTCATGCGGATGCCGCCGAACGAGACGATGCCGTTCTCGGCCAGCGCCGGTACCAGATTAATGCGCGGCTGGCCGACGAAGCGGGCAACGTCGACATGAGCCGGGTCGTCATAGATGACCTGCGGCGTTGCAAGCTGCAGCAAGTTGCCGCCGATCATGACGGCGACGCGGTCGGCCATAGACAGGGCCTCGGCCTGGTCATGGGTGACGTAAACCGTCGGCACGCCGGCGCGGCGGTGGAGATCGACGATCTCGCCGCGGGCATGGACGCGCAGGTTGGCGTCGAGGTTGGACAGCGGCTCATCCATCAGGAAGACGCTGGGCTGGCGGACCATGGCGCGGGCGAGTGCGACGCGCTGCCTTTGACCTCCGGACATCTGGCCAGGCTTGCGGTCGAGCAAGTGGTCGATCTTCAACGAACGCGCCATTTCGGCGACGTCGCCTTGGATCGTCTTTCGCGTGCTGCGCTGGCCGGGCATGAAATTGCCGATGAAAGGCAGGCGCTGGCTGCGAGACAGCCGGCGCATGGCAAGCGGTACCGCGATGTTCTGGCCAGCGGTCAGGTGGGGATAGAGGGCGTAGGACTGGAAGACCATGGCGATGTTACGGTCGGCCGCCGCCGTGCCGGACATTTCCTTGCCGCCTATGACGATCTCGCCGCTATCGGCATGATCGAGGCCTGCGAGGATGCGCAGAAGCGTGCTCTTGCCGCAGCCGGAAGGGCCGACCAGCGCAATGAACTCGCCCGGCTCGACCTCGAGGCTGACGCCCTTGAGGATGGCGGTATCACCGAAGGATTTGGTAATGCCGGAAAGGGAGAGGGCGCTCATTGGGCCGCATCCCGGACGACCTTGTGGGCTGCCTGGGGATAGACCTCCTCGACGACATCGTCGAGAAAATAGGCGGTCATGCCGGGAACGGCGACAAGCTCGGTGGTGACGTCATCGGCAAAAGTGTGGATAGCGGCGCCGACAAAGCGTTCGCCCGGCATTTCCCGTTCCATCTTGTCAAGGATGAAGGCAGCCGGTGGCGCCCAGACGGTGGCGGTGGTGCTGAAGCCGCCCTTCCAGGCCCAGTGTAGATGACCGCTGCCAAACAGCGCAACATCATGGGCGGCGATCAGATTGTAGAGGCGCTGTCGCTGGTTCGGTCGGACGCTCCAGTAGCCGGTGTCGCCTTCGTCCGGCGTATCGACGAACAGCGGTTTGTGGGCGAAGATGGCGACGCGGCGGTCGCCCCTGCTGGCAAGCGTTGTTTCCAGCCATTCGAACTGAGCTTCGTCTTCGCCATCCTCAAAGCCCATCAACTGGCTGTTGAGGCCGATCAGGCGCCAGTTGCCTCGATCTTCAACCCAGCGGTCGGGGCCAACGAGACGACGCCAGCGGGCAAGCCGCTCGGCATTGACGGGCTGGGGCGAACCCGGGAGATGGCCGACGTCATGATTGCCGGGGAGGATCAGCATCGGTGCGGAGACCTGCCGCATCAGATCCATAGAGAAGACGAGATCCTCGTCCTTGTCGGCGCCGTCGACGCTGAGGTCGCCGGTGTGGATGACAAGATCGGCGCCGCTGTCGTTGATCCAGCGTGCCAGCGGCTCCCAGTTGCCGTTAAAATGCGGCTTTCCGGGGCTGACATGGGTGTCGGTAATCTGGATGATTTTCATGCGGCGTCTCCGAAATAAAGATGGAAGCGCCTTCGGTGAGCGGCGCTCCAGAGGAGGCCGGCGCTTCTTGCCGCTCTCTCTAGTGCTCGCTCATGTCAGTTGAATAACAGCCTCACGACCATTTAAGGTTTCGCCGAGTTGTCGTGAAACGTCCTGCTGTGGCTTCTCGGATTGCCTTTCGGCAAGCTCGGATCGCTCGCCGTTACGTCTCGATGCCGACCGGCTGGCTCGTTACGATCCGGCTGTAGAGTGGCATTGGCTCAAGCTTGCTTCCGTCCTTCAGGATGTACACAGGGACAGATTTTGCGGCGGGCACCTTGCTCTTCTCGGCATGTTGCCAGAGCGGTATCAACGAGTTGCACTCTGGGTAATAGGCGCCGCAGCATCCTTCCGGGATGCTGTACGGCACAGCCCTCAGGCCATCCAGCCGGCGGACGATATCGTCATCTGCAGCTGTCACCAACGACACAGTCTCGTCCTTGGCAATGCCGAGCCTCTGCATGTCCGCTGCGTTGAGGAAAATCACCATGCGGGTGCCTTCGACGCCGCGAAAGCGGTCGCTGTAGCCATAGACAGTCGTGTTGAACTGGTCGTTGCTGCGCAATGTCATCAGCCGGAAGATGTCGACGTGGTCCTCTGCGAAGCTTGCCGACAGCGCGGTTGGTACCTTGAAATTTGCCTTGCCCGTGTCCGTCTGCCAATCGCGCTCGCGGGCGGCGAGCGGCTTTTCAAAGCCGCCGGGGTTGAACAGCCGCTTGTTGAAATCCTTGAATATCTTTGGGTAGGTGGCCTCGATGGCGTCGCGTATCATGGCGTAGTCGTCGACCCAGGTGTCCCATGGGATGTCCGGATTGTCGGGCAGGCTGGCCTTGGCGATCCCTGCAACGATTTTTGTCTCGGAATAGAGACCGGGGCCCGCCGGAGCGTGAAAACCCCTGGACCCGTGGATGCAGGACGTGCTGTCCTCGACGCTGACGGCCTGCGGACCGCTTGCCTGCTCGTCGATCTCGGTTCTGCCGAGGCACGGCAGGAGGTAGGAGACGCTGCCGTTGAACAGCTGACCGCGGTTAAGCCGGGTGGCGATCTGCACTGTCAGGCGCATGGCCGGCCAGCGCTCCTCCATCAGTTCCCGTTCCGGCACGGCGCGAAGGAAATTGCCACCGAGGCCGATGAAGCCATCGACATCGCCCTCGATGATGGACTGGCAGGCATCGACGGTGGTTAGTCCATCCTCGCGAGGTGGTTCGAAGTGGTAGAGTTCCTTCAGCCTGTCCAGCGGGACCAGCTTGGTCTTTTCCGAAATGCCGACCGTACGCTGGCCCTGGACATTAGAGTGGCCGCGCACGGGGCAGATGCCGGCGCCGGGCCGGCCGATATTGCCGCGCAGCAGGAGCAGGTTGACCAGCATCTGGACCGCTTGGACGCCAAGCTTGTGCTGGGTCAGTCCCATGCCGTAGATGCCGATCACGGATTTGGCGCGACTGTAGGTATCCGCTGCCTGGACCATTGCTGCAATTGGCAGGCCGGATTCCCGAACGAGGACGTCCCAATCCTGAGACCTGACGTAGTCGATGAATTCCTCGGCGCCGTGGGTGTGTTCTGCCAGAAATTCACGGTCGAGGACGCCGTTCCCGCCGGATGCGAGGTCGGCGTCGTCGGTTGCCAGCAGTGCCTTGCAGATGCCGGCTATAGCGGCAATGTCGCCACCTGCCTTGACCTGGTGATACTGGCTGCTGATCTCGGTGGCGTGGTTGGTGGCCATCTGGATCGGGTTTTGCGGATTGACGAAGCGCTCGAGGCCACGTTCCTTCAGCGGATTGAAGGTGACGATCTCGGCGCCTCGCTGCACTGCTTCCTGCAGCTGGTGCAGCATGCGCGGCGCATTGGAGCCTGTGTTGTGGCCAAAGAAAAGGAAGGCTTCCGCCGTCTCGAAGTCGTCCAGCCGCACCGTTCCGACTGGAATCCCGATGCTCTCCGGAAGTGCGACAGAGGTGGATTCGTGGCACATGTTGGAGCTGTCAGGCAGGTTGTTGGTGCCGTAAACCCGAGCCATCAGCTGATACATGTAGGATGTTTCCAGCGAGGCCCGGCCGGAGGCATAGAACACGACCTTGTTGGGATCGACTGTACGGATTGCCTTCAGTTCGCGGCCGATGGCTGAAAAGGCCTCGTCCCAAGAAACGGGAACATAGTGGTCGCTCGCGGCATCGTATCGCATCGGCTGCATCAGCCGGCCGGCGTTTTCGAGATCGTAGTCGCTCCAGCCGCGCAATTCGGTGACCGTGTGCCGTGCGAAGAAATCCGGGTTTGCACGCGCAGCGGCCAGTTCCCAGAATGTCGCCTTGGCGCCATTTTCGCAGAACTCGGCCGGGTGCGGCTTGGCGGGCTTTGCCCAGGCGCAGCTGACGCAGGCAAAGCCATCGGTCTTGTTCTGCTTGGCGAGACCGGCAACCACGCTGAGCGGCTGGCCGTTTTCCCGCGCCTGATGGGCCAGCGATCGGACCGATCCCCATCCGCCAGCCGGAGCATCGTTCGGTTCGATTTTCGGAGTGTCGGACATTATCATCTCCTGCTTGCACAAGGCCGCGTTTCGTAACTTGCCTCGAGGCCATCAGTTCCACCGAGAGGAAGGGCCTGCTGCAAGATTTGCGCGGCTCTTGCCAACCGGGCCGAAAGCTGGTGTGTCGCCGCCATTGCACGATCGAAAGGAAGCCGACATGTCTGACCAGGAAAGCCGCATTACCCAGCTTGAGGAAGTTGTCGCCTATCAGGCAAAGACCATCGACGAACTCTCCGACCAACTGACGGCGCAGTGGAAGGTGGTCGAGGAAACCCGCTACAAGCTCGAACGGCTGGTGGAGCGTTTCATGACGCTTGAGGAAGAAACCGCCGAGGCGCCGGCTAACGCGAAACCGCCGCACTACTGATCCCCGTATTGCCGGGGCCGCGCCTGGATAGCGGTCACATTTCTGTGTCTCACGCGCCTTTGTGTAACAAAACCACGGCCGCGTCCGTATCTGCTGTATGATGATTAAAACCGGGACGGCCGGAATGCAGACGAGACGCGCATTGCTGATGACTGTGGCAACCGGTGCGGCGGTGTTTTCCGCGCGGAGCTGGAACGGATCGCTGGGGACTGCGGCTGCCGCAACGTTTCCTCTGACCCATTCCGATGCGGAATGGCACAAGCTTTTGACCGCAGACCAATACGACGTTCTGCGCAACGAGGGCACGGAACGCCCTTTCACCAGCCCGCTGCTGGAAGAACACCGCAAAGGACGCTTTGCCTGCGCCGGCTGCGAACTACCGCTGTTTTCATCGGAAACCAAGTTCGAGAGCGGCACGGGCTGGCCGAGTTTCTGGCAACCGCTGCCGAAAGCCGTCGGGTCCGTCAAGGATACGTCCTACGGCATGGCGCGCAACGCCGTGCATTGTGCCCGTTGCGGCAGTCATATCGGCCATGTCTTCAACGACGGCCCCAAGCCGACCGGCCTTCGCTACTGCATGAACGGCATCGCCATGACGTTCCAGGCGTCATCAGCGTGACGCACCTGCTGAAACGCCAATCCTGCCCAGCATTTGGGTTCAGACTTTAGACCTGTGCATTCACCTCCGGTTGACGGGAGATCTTCCATGACAATGTCTTTGAAATATTCCATGCGCGAAGCCTTGTCCCACTATGGCCGACGGGCCGGCACCGCTGTCGCGGTGCTTCTGGTCGGCGGCACTGTGCTGCATCTCACACCTTCCCAGGCCGGCGAAGCCCGCGAGATTCCAAAAGCGACTGTCGACGAAGCGCCGGGTTCCGGCACCGAGACAATCGCGCTGGCCGGGGGCTGTTTCTGGGGCGTGCAGGGCGTCTTCCAGCATGTCGACGGCGTCGTCAGTGCGGTGTCCGGTTATGCCGGCGGCGCGAAGAACACCGCTGAATACGAGACTGTCAGCACCGGCAGCACGGGCCATGCCGAGACCGTGAAGGTGGTCTTCGACCCGCATAAGATCAGCCTCGGCCATCTGCTGCAGATCTACTTCTCAGTTGCTCACGATCCAACGGAATTGAACCGCCAGGGGCCGGACAGCGGTACCCAGTACCGCTCGGCAATCTTTCCGACCACGCCTGAACAGGCGCGCGTCGCCAAGGCCTATATCGATCAACTGAACAAGGCACACGTTTTCGGTGAGGCTGTCGTCACGAAGATCGAGCCGGGAAAGAGCTTCTATCCGGCCGAGACTTATCATCAGAATTTCCTGACGACCCACCCGACCTATCCCTACATCGCCATCAACGACATGCCGAAAATAGATGACCTGAAGCGCATGTTCCCCGAGGACTATCGCGCCGAACCGGTACTGGTGACCGCCAGCAACTGATCGAAGACCATTGCTCCGTCACGTAACAACTGGCGGAGCGACCCGCAGCCTTGAGTCTGGGGAGTAGGTTTGGCGGATATTTATGCGAGGTTCGTGTATATCCGATATTGCAGTCGGTCGGCATTGCCTCTCGTGTGAGGCGACAAATGGGCGCATCCCCTCGGCGCACCGTTTGTGTCAATATCGGTTAGGCAGCCTATCTTTATCCGATTAGGTGGAATGCCGCAGGTAGCCCCAACAGAGCATCCACCATGATCGTCCGCGAGCGCCCGGGGCTACTCCCGCTATTCTTCATCATGCGTGGATCGATCGTTCCCCGCATCCTGCCGCAGATCGTCGTGATTTTCGTGATGTCCTGCCTCATCACCTGGGGCCATCACGAGCGACCGGGCATGATCCTGTCGGTCAGCGGCGTGCCCTTCGCCGTGCTCGGCACGGCGCTTTCGGTGTTTCTGTCGTTCCGCAACAATGCCTGCTACCAGCGCTGGTGCGAGGCGCGGCACAGCTGGGGACAACTGGTCTACGCGGCACGGACGTTTTCGCGCCAGACCTTGCTGCTGGAAGCCTTGCACGGCGAGGAGGGGCGGCGGGTCAGGCGTAGCCTGCTGACGCTGGCCATGGCCATGCCGCATGCGCTTGTCCAGCATCTTCGGCCGGACGGCGACCAGAGCAAGGTCGAACGGCTTTTGCCGGACGATGTCCAGCCCCTCTATCACGCTGCATCGAACAGGCCTGAAATGCTGATGCGGCTGATGTCGGCCGATCTGGCAAGAATGCGGGCGAGCGACAGGATCAGCGATATCCAGTACCAGATACTCGACAGGACAATCACCGACATGGCAATCGTGCCGGCGACCTGCGAGCGCATCCGAAACACGCCGTTGCCGTTTGCCTACACGCTGCTGGTTCATCGGACGGCCTATCTATTCTGCTTCCTCATGCCGTTCGGTTCGGTCGACGTGCTCGGCTGGGGAACGCCGTTTGCGGCGGCGGTCATCGCCTACACCTTCTTCGGCCTGGATGCGCTCGGTGACGAGCTCGAAAATCCGTTCAGCAAGGAGGCAAATGCTTTGCCTATCGGTGCGCTCGCCGATGCTATCGAGCACAATCTGCGAGAAGCCATGGGCGAGACAGACCTGCCACCGCTGCCGACGCCTACCAATTTCGTGCTGATGTAAGCCGCATCGGAATTTTTTTGACCGTGCCGGGAATAAGTTCGCATCGGTGTCCGTATACTGGGTCATGGAACGCAACGGACGCACATTCGATGTCTTGGCACAGCTCTCATCCCTGAGACGCTACGCCCGTTCGCTGGTGCGCAACGCCGACGACGCGGAAGACCTTGTGCATGATGCCTTGCTGCGGGCCTATGAGCGCAAGTCAACCTTCCGTCGCGGCGCAAACCTGCGCTCCTGGCTTCTCTCCATCGTCCACAACGCCCATATCGACCGTCTGCGTCGGGACCGGTCGATGACGCGGCGCCATGATGGCGCGGCCGTCGAGATGGAGCAGTCGCTGGCGGCTGGCCAGGAGCACGCCGTCCGCCTGTCGCAGGTGCGCGACGCCTTCTTCAGGCTTCCGGAAGAACAGCGCGCGGCGCTGCATCTCGTTGCCATCGAGGACATGTCCTACAACGAGGCCGCAGCGACGCTCGGCATACCTGTCGGCACGCTGATGTCGCGGATTTCACGGGCGCGTGCCCAGTTGAGGGATTTCGAGGACAAGGCGCCGGCTGCATCGCATCTGCGTGTTATCGGAGGGAACGATCATGACGTCAGTTGATCCGATCATCGACGCCGATCTCGATGCCTATGTCGACGGTGAACTGGATGTATCGCGGCGCATCGCGGTGGAATCCTACCTTTCGGAGCATCCGGCAACGGCTGCAAAAGTCATGGCTGATCTGAGCCTGCGCGGCGAGTTGCGGCTGGCGCTGGCGACCGAGGCCGTAACCGGCGGCGTGCAGACCCGCGAGGCCGCCCGTCGCCTGGAGCGAGGGCTCGCCTACGGTCGCGTATTCCAGTCATTGCAGCGCATTGCCGCCGTTGCCGTTCTGGTGGCATCGGGCTGGGTGGCACACAATTCGTTCGGCGCTTTCTCGGCCACCGAGGTCTCGGCATCCGTGCCGCCGCCGGCTTTCGTCGACGATGCGGTTGCGGCTTTCCGGACCTCGGCATTGAGGGCGCAGGTCGCCTCGCAGCCGAAGTCGGCCAGCTACAACCCGGATGATATCCGGGCGGCCACCGCAATCGTCATGCCGACGTTGCCGGCCGACTGGAAGGTGGCCGATGCCGAAATCTATCCGTCGGCCTTCGGACCGAGCATCGAAGTCACCGTCGATGCGAATGGCAAGCGGCTATCGCTGTTTGCAGTCCGACGCGGCAGTTTTGCCGTCGCCAACGTCGACCACATCGCCCTCGACGGCGTGCAGGCATCCTACTGGCAGATCGGCGACGTTGCCTATGCGCTGGTCGCCGATGCCGCCGCCAACAATCTCGACGGGGAGGCCGAGCGGCTTTCCCGGACACTCTATTAACGCAATCAAGGAGACAGATCATGAACCCGATCAATCCCCGCTCCGGTTTCGGCGTTAACGCCGGCACCCAGGCGCTGTTCGACGAAGGACTGCGCAAGCACATGCTGCGCATCTACAACTACATGGCTATCGGTCTGGTCGTGACGGGGCTCGTTGCCTTCGTCGTCGGCACGACGCCGGCGCTCTATGTGCCGATCTTCTCGTCGCCCTTGAAGTGGGTTGTCATGCTGGCACCGATCGGCTTCGTGCTGTTCTTCTCGTTCAAGATCCAGTCGATGTCCGCCAGCGGCGCGCAGGCCATGTTCTGGGCCTTCTGCGCGGTCATGGGACTGTCGCTCGCCTCGGTGTTCCTGGTGTTCACCGGCGCCAGCATCGCGCGTACCTTCTTCATCGCAGCCACCATGTTCGGCGCGACAAGCCTCTATGGCTACACGACGAAGCGGGATCTCGCCAATTTTGGCTCGTTCCTGATGATGGGCCTGATCGGCGTGGTGATCGCCAGCGTCGTCAACATCTTCCTCGGCTCGACTGTCCTGCAGTTTGCGGTGTCCGTGATCGGTATCGCCGTCTTCGTCGGCCTGACCGCCTGGGATACGCAGAACATCAAGGAACAGTATGCCGAGAACCATGATCAGGAATCGCAGCAGAAAATGGCTGTGATGGGCGCCCTGTCGCTCTACCTGAACTTCGTCAATATCTTCCAGCTGTTGCTCAACTTTACGGGCGACCGCGAGTAACAGCTCCTCCTGGTGGGGCCAGGAGTGAGCGGGCGCCCGTCGATCTGTCATGGGATCGGCGGGCGCATTGCGTTTGGGAGCTAGCCTCGCTCGTCCAGCCGGTCCTGCAGCATGCTCCACGGCAGCAGCGCATTCGGCGCGTGCTTCAGGAGAGCATGGAACGGTATCGGTGCCGGCGGTCCGAAGGGGATCGCAAGATCGCGGGCATCTGCACCTGTTGCCCAGGCGGCAAGCTCCTTGCCCATCGCCGTGGTCATGGCGATGCCGCGTCCATTGCAGGCAAAGCCGGCGATCAGGCCGGGTCCGAGATCGACCAGATGCGGCAGAAAATCCGGTTCGACAGCGGCAACGCCAGACCAGCTGAATTCCAGCGGCGGTAGATCGGGGAGCCCGAGCATTTCGGCCATGCGTCGATGGATTGTCGCTGGCACGCGGCTGTCGGCGCCGGGGCCGAAGATGTGCATGCCGCCCGAAATCAGCCGGTTGCCGGCATCGAAGCGGAAGGTGAAGAGGTTGCGCCTGGTATCGGAAACGCACTGGTTTGCCGGCAGTAGCCGCTGGCGGATTGCGGCCGGCAGCGGATGTGTGGCGACCTGGAATACCTTCAATGGAAAATAGGTGCGGGCGAGTTCCGGATTGAGCCGTCCGCCGTAGGCATTCGTCGCGACCACGACCTTGCCTGCGCGAAGGCTGCCCGTCGGCGTCTGCAGCAGCCAACCGTCGGCTGCGCGGCCAATGGCTGAGACGGGCGAGCGCTCGAATATACGGGCGCCAGCCGCTTCCGCAGCGTCGGCAAGGCCGCGCGCATATTCGACGGGATTGAGAACGCCCCCGGATTTGTCCGTCCAGCCGCCGAAATAGCCGTCTGCGCCGGTCACGTCGCGGATCGTCTGTCGGTCCATGACATCAGCCGGGCGTCCGCGCGCCTGCCATTGCGCGGCGCGGGACTGTACTTTTTCGAGGGCGGTGGCGGAATGGGCCGGCTGGATCCAGCCGCTCTGCTGCGCGGCGCACTCTATTGCGTGGCGGCGGATCAGCTCGAAGACCAGGTCGCCGCTGCCGGCTGCCAAATCTACAAGCCGCTTTCCGCGCTCGGGGCCCAGTTGCTGGATGACGTTATCCGGGTCCACCTTGGCAAAGTTTGGAACCACGAAGCCGGCGTTGCGACCGGTGGCACCCCAGGCGATGATACCAGCCTCCAGCAGGATCACGGAGAGACCTTTTTCTGCCGCATGCAACGCAGTCGAAAGGCCGGAGAAGCCGCCGCCGACGATCGCGAGGTCAGCATCGAGCGGACCTTCCAGTTGCGGCCGGTGCCGCCGGTTGCGGCCGACGACGTGCCAGAGGGACGGCGCGTCCGGCGATGCGGTGTCTGCTTTGCTCACGAGGCGGCACCATTCTGGTCGGACATGGCCGGGGGCTGCTTCTTGCCGAACCAGCGCAGTCGGCGTGGCATGTTGCCGAGAATACCATTGGGGCGCACCAGCAGAATGACGCAGAGCATGACGCCGATGGCGACGATCTGCAGCGAGGCCGCGCGGGCCTGCTGGTCGGTCGGGAAGGCGGCGCTGGTCAGCGCGCCGGAGCCCGCCCAGATCGCCCAGACGAGGACGCTGCCGAGGATGGCACCTTTGTTGCTGCCGGAACCGCCGACGATGAGCATCGTCCAGACCTGGAAAGTCAGCGTTGGCACATAGTTGTCTGGCGCGATGAAGCCGATGAAATGCGCCTGTACAGCACCGGCCAGCCCCATGATGGCGCCGCCGACGGCAAAGGCTTGGACTCGGTAGAAGCGGGCGCTCTTGCCGAGCGAGATGGCGGCCCGCTCGTCTTCGCGCAGGGCCTTCAGCACGCGCCCCCATGGGCTGCGGGCAAGATGCTCCAGAGCCAGATAGGTAACGAGCGTGACGACGGCGACGACAGCGAGGTTGGAGAAGTTGAAGAGCACGGGCGTTTCTGCAAGTGCTGCGAAGGGGCGCGGGATGAAGCCGATGCCGAACGGGCCGCCGGTCAGTTTCTGCGCGTTCAGGGCTACAAGTTGCACGACCACGGCGACGCCGAAGGTGGTGATGGCGAGGTAGTCGGATTTCAGCCGCAGCGTGGCGACGCCGGTGATGGCCGCTGCAAGGGCAGTAACGATCATCGCACCGAGCCAGCCGACGACAATCGGCATGTCGAAGCCGCCGAAGCGGCCGACGGTATCGGGTGTCGTCAGCAGCGCCGAGGTATAGGCGCCGATGGCGACAAAACCGGCGAGGCCGACGTTGAAAAGGCCGGTCAGCCCCCATTGCAGATTGAGGCCGAGGGTGATCAGCGAGAAGATCAGCGCCGTCGTCAGGAAGAAGGCGCCATAGCCAAGAAGGTCCATCATCTCTCTCTCACTCCGAAGAGGCCGATCGGCCGGGCCAGCAGCACCGCCATCAGGATGACGAAGGAGACCGCCGCGCGCCATTCTGCGCCGATCAACTGGACGGCGCCGGCTTCCGTCAGGCCGATGATCAGGCCGCCGAGCACGGCGCCCGGCACGCTGCCGATACCGCCGAGAATGGCGGCGGCAAACATCGGCAGCATCATGTCGAAGCCCATCAGCGGCCGGATCTGCACGAGGATGCCGATCATGACGCCGGCCATGCAGGCAAGCGCCCCGCCGATGAGCCACGTCACCCGCACCACCTTGCTGACGTCGATGCCGACGACGCGGGCGAGCGCCGGGTTCTGGCTGACGGCCTGCATCGACCGGCCGATCTGGGTGCGCGTCATCAGCAGGTGTACCGCCAGCACCAGAATTGCTGTCAGCAGCAGCAGCACGATTTGGTCGGGCGTGATGCGTATGCCATAGCCAACCGGCATGGCGATCTGGATCGAGCGGCTGAAATAGGCGGGACGCGAGGTGAAGATGAATTCCAGCAGGCTGCGCAGCGCCATGGAGGCGCCGAAACTGGCCATCACGACGATAATCGTCTGGCCTTTTGCCCGCAGCCGCGCAAACAGGATCTTGTCGAGCAGCAGTGCCATCAGCCCGGTAAAAGCCATGCCGATGACGACGGCAACGATCAGCGGCCAGCCGAAGGAAAATGGACCGATAGGTGCGATCTTGCCGAACATTGCGCCGATGGCGCTGACGGCGGTGAGGGTCGCGTAGGTGCCCCAGGCCATGAAGTCGCCATGGGCGAAGTTGGAGAAGCGCAGGATCGAATAAGTCAGCGTCACGCCGATGGCGCCAAGGCCGACCATCGAGCCGGTGAGCAATCCGTCGACGATGAATTGCAGGTTCATGCGGCACCTCCGGTCTCGGTCGGTCTGGCAGGCTGCGTCGGTCGCTGCCCTAGATAGAGCTCTGCGACAACGGGATCGTTCCAAAGCTCGGAGGCGATGCCTTCATGGTGGTCCTTGCCTTCGACCAGCACATAGGCGCGGTCGCCGATCGCCAGCGCCGCCTTGGCATTCTGCTCGACCAGCAGAATGGTGACGCCGGACTGGCGGATTTCGGTCAGCATCTGGAACACCATCGAGACGAATTTCGGCGACAGGCCAGCCGACGGCTCGTCGAGGACGAGCACCTTGGGGTCGACGACCAGCGCACGGGCAACGGCGAGCATCTGTCTCTGTCCGCCGGAAAGATTTCCGGCGGCGATCTTACGGTGACGGGCAAGGTCCGGAAAGGCGGTGTACATCGCCTCTATGCGGGACGGGACGTCTTTCGGCTTCAGGATACCGCAGGCGACCTTCAGATTGTCGTCTACCGACATCTGCGGAAAGATATTTTCCGTTTGCGGCACGAAGGCAAGGCCGAGGCGGACCATCATATGGGCAGGTGCTGCGGTGATATCCCTGCCGTCGAGCAACACGGTGCCCGCAGAGATCGGGACCAGGCCGGCGACAGCCTTGATGAAGCTCGACTTGCCGGCGCCGTTGGGGCCGAGCACGACGACGATCTCGCCCTTGTTGACGGTAATAGAGGCGCCGCGGACGATCGGTACGCCGGGCTCGTAGCCGGCGACGAGATCGCGCACGAGGAGAACGGGTTCGCTCATGCCGCACCTCCGAGATAGGCTTCGATAACGCGGGGGTCGCGCGCCACTTCTTCCGCTGTGCCCTGGCAAAGCAGCTGGCCGCCGGCCATGACCAGCACGCGATTGCAGAGACGGGTGACCATGTCGATATTGTGCTCGATCAGCAGGAAGGTGATGCCGCGGGCGTTGATATCGCGGATGCGGTCGATGATGACTTCGAGCAGGGTAGCGTTAACGCCGGCCGCCGGCTCGTCGAGGAGAATGATGGCTGGATCCGCCATCATCACCCGGGCAAGTTCCAGAAGCTTGCGCTGGCCGCCGGAGAGTACGCGGGCGGGCTCGTGGGCCAGCCGCGTCAGCAAGACGAGATCGAGCAGTTCCATCGCTTTATCGCGTGAGCGCTTCTCCTCGGCCGCAACGCGCCACGGCACCAGGAAG
The DNA here is from genome assembly GCF_003240565.2 of Rhizobium tumorigenes. NCBI lineage: Bacteria > Pseudomonadati > Pseudomonadota > Alphaproteobacteria > Hyphomicrobiales > Rhizobiaceae > Arminella > Arminella tumorigenes. The sequence goes on along the minus strand of NZ_CP117255.1, from coordinate 2,639,867 downwards.
TTGGCAAACAGTTTTTCGCCGGTCTGCTGCTGTGCGGCGAGCATGACGTTTTCGATCAGTGTCATGTTGGGGAGCGGGCGGGGGATCTGGAAGGTGCGGCCTAGACCGCGACCGATGCGCCGGTGTGCGGATTCGCCGGAAACGACTGTGCCGTTCAATCGGATTTCGCCGCTCGTCGGCAGGACGCTGCCGGATAGGAGATCGAACATCGTCGTCTTGCCGGCGCCGTTCGGGCCGATCAGGCCAAGGATTTCGCCGTGCCGCACTTCGAAGGATACGTCGTTGACGGCGGCGATGCCGCCGAACCGGCGGACGATATTCTTCGCACTCAGAACAGGCTCCCGGGTATCCTCCCCCTGCCGTTCAGATGGTAAACTCATGGATCCCTCTGGCCGGGAACGATCGTTGTCGCACCCTGATTTTTGATTTGTGATCACACTTGCATTGATCACGCTATTCAGCTTTAATTCGTTCTGCAAGTCAAAAACGGGATCGCAATGCAAAAGGCCTCAGCCGAAAAAAGCAATGATCTGATTGCCGCCCAGTTGGCCCCGGTTGGCCGCGAAACCGTTCAGGACCGTGTCTATTCCGAGCTTCGCAGGGCGCTGATCGGCGGACTTTTCGAGCCGAGCCAGGTTCTGACGATCCGTGGCCTTGCCGATGCGCTTGTTACCAGCACCATGCCGGTGCGCGAGGCACTCGGGCGGCTGATCACCGAAAAGGCGCTGGAGGCACTGCCCAACCGATCGGTGCGTGTCCCGCCGATCACGCTCGAGCGCATCGACGACCTCTTGCGCGCCCGTATCCTGATAGAGGGCGAGGCCATCGCTCTGGCCGCGAAACGCATGGGTCCGAAAGATATCACCGTCATCGAGGGCATGCTGCACGAATGGGACGAGATGCGCGCCCTGAAGCAGAAGAAGGACGTGGACCGCGAGGTCACGCTCAACCAGACATTCCATTTCGAGATCTACCGGGCCTGCGGCTCGGCCGTGCTCATCCCCATGATCGAAAGCCTGTGGCTGCAATCCGGCCCTTGCATCCGGGTGGCGATCTATGCCTTCTCCGAAGCCGGCGAGGTCGATACCGCCCACTACCATCGCAGTATCGTCGCGGCATTGGCGGCCCAGGATGCCGACGCGGCGCGGGTCGCGCTGGTCGCCGATATCAGCCGGCCCTTCACATTTTTACGCAACAAGCTGCAGACAGACGCAGCCAGGATTTGAGGCCGACGATGAGCCAGAATGCAATCCATATCACCGAGCCCCGTTCCGGACTGTCCGTGATCGCGCCGCTGCTGGTTGGCAAGGCGCCCGAGAACGTCGCCTTTTTCATGCAATATCTGTCGGAGCCGCGCATCGTGCCCGGCATCCATGCGATGTGGACCGGCCCGGAAATCTCCTGCCCGATCCCGGCGGCTCATCTCGAGGGCGCCGCCTATGCAACCGCGCTGCCGGCCGAGAATGCTACGGTGACGCCGCAGCCCGGCGATATTGTGCTGAGTTACGTGCCGGCGCGCATGTGGGGCGGCAGCCCCAACGCCATTTTCGACATCGGCCTGTTCTACGGGCAGGGTGCGCGGTTGCTGTTCCCGATCGGCTGGCTTGCCGGCAGCGTCATGGCGCAGGTGCGGCCGGAGGAGCGCGAGCATTTCGCCGCCGCCTGCGGCATCATCCGCCGCAACGGCGGCTGCGATGTCACCTTCGCGCTGACGGAGGTTTGAGGTGAGCGAAACCGACGATAGTTTCGAGCTTTACGACCTGCGCGTCGAGGCGGTCATCCCAGAGGGCAAGCCAATCTATTGCGGCGCCATGGAGGGCGATTATTTCGAGCTGAAAGGCGAGATGCTGTCGATGCCTGCAGGCCAGGGATTTTCCATCTATTCGATTTCGGCCGTGCTGCCGCTCCTGGCTGCAAAGCAGCGGCCGACGCACCGGAACGACTGGATGACCTCGGATGCCGAGATCGCCTGTCCCGACCCGAATTGCGCTAGCCGGCTAAGGATCGTGCGGCTGGGCAAGCGCCGCTTCAGCCACGCCGAGACAACGGCGGTGCCGCTGCCGGGCGCCGAGGGCTGATCGATGGCGGGCGCACAGGATGCCGATATCGGCCTGCTCCCGCAAAGGGCAAATGAGGGGGAGCCCTTCGCGCTCCACCGTTCTACCAATTTGAAAGCTGCATGACATGACGAAAACCTTCGAACTTCGCCCCGGCTATGCCATTTCCCGCGTCATTCGCGGTGGCTGGCAGCTGGCCGGTGGCCACGGGACGATCGATCGCGATCAGGCCGTGACCGACCTCATCGCCGCATACGATGCCGGCATCAGGACCTACGACTGTGCCGACATCTATACCGGCGTCGAGGAACTGATCGGCGCTGCCCGGGACCGCCTGCGAAACGAGCGGGGGAACGAAGCGGCGGCCGAGATGAAGGTGCACACCAAGCTGGTGCCCGATCTCGAGAAGCTCGGCAACATGAACCGCGATTATATCCTTGGCATCGTCGAGCAGTCGCTGCGGCGGTTGCGCACGGAGCGGCTGGATCTCGTGCAGTTCCACTGGTGGGATTACTCGCTTGACGGCTATCTCGATGCGCTGGGCTGGCTCAACGAATTGCACGGAGAGGGCAAGGTCCGCAATGTTGGCACTACGAATTTCGACACCCCGCATGTTGCCGAGATCCTGAAGGCGGGCATTCCGCTGGTCAGCCAGCAGCTGCAATATTCCGTCCTCGACCAGCGGCCGGCCAACAGCCTGACTGCGCTGGCTACTGCGAATGATGTGAAATTCCTGTGCTACGGTTCTGTTGCCGGCGGTTTCCTCAGCGACAAGTGGCTGGGTCAGCCGGAGCCTGAGATGCCGCTGGAGAACCGGTCGCTGGTCAAATACAAGCTGATCATCGACGATTTCGGCGGCTGGGATCTGTTTCAATCGCTGCTTTCGACATTGAAGGTCATTGGCAACCGACGTGGCGTCGATATCGCCACTGTCGCCAGCGCCTGGGTGCTGCGTCAGCCGCAGGTCGCAGCCGTCATCGTCGGCGCCCGCAACCAGGCGCATGCGCTGGCCAATGCCGGCATCATGGATGTCGTGCTTTCGGCAGACGACATGTGGCAGATCGAAGCGATCATCGCTGAAAGCGAAGGCCCCCTCGGTGACGTCTACACGCTGGAGCGCGACCGAAACGGCAGGCATGGCTCGATCATGCACTACAATCTCAACGCGGGGAAAGTATGAGCCAGGACCAGTCACTTTTCGAGCGTGCCCGCGCCGAGGTCATCGCCTTCCACGAATTCTTCGTCGGCTGGTACGACGCGGCGACAGCGGACCTGACGGATTTCGGGCGCTGCGATCAGGCGTTCGGAGACGGCTTCCAGATGATACCGCCGACCGGCCGCGTTTTCGATAGAGCAGCGACCATCGACCTGATCCGGGCCAATCGCGCCACCTTCAATGGCGATTTCTCGATCGATATCGAGGATATCCGTGCGGGCTTCCAGACTGACGATACTGTCGTCGTTACCTATGTCGAGGTGCAGTGCCGCAGGGGCGTCTGGTCGCGTCGGCAGGCGAGTGCCCTTTTTACCGCGAGCTCATCGGCGCCATCGGGCGTCCAATGGCGGCATCTGCAAGAAACCTGGTTGCAGACACCGGAGACCTGACAGGATTACTGCGTAAAAATAGAAGTCGTACCTAACAAGGGGAACAATCATGAAAAAGACGCTTCTTTCCGTAACCACAGCGCTCGGCCTGATCGCGGCCGCGGGCATTGCCAATGCTGCCGATTGCAAGATTACCGTCGGCCTCGTCATGGAACTGACCGGTCCTGCCGGCGAATACGGCCAGGCCGGCGCCAAGTCGGTCGAGATGGCTTTCCGCGACCTCAATGCTGCCGGCGGCGTGCGCGGCTGCGACCTCGTCACCGATACCCGCGACAGCCAGAGCCAAGGCAATGTCGCTGTCGATGCGGCAACCCAGCTCGTTCAGGTCAAGAAGGTGCCTGTCATCATCGGCGGTATCATCTCGTCGGTGTCGATTCCGATCCTGACATCGGTTACAGCGCCTGCCAAGGTCGTGCAGATCTCGCCTGCCTCCTCGTCCCCGACGCTTACGGCGCTCGGGCGCGATGGCAAGACCAACGGCATCTTCTTCCGCACGATCACGTCCGATGCGCTGCAGGGCGTTGCCGCTGCCAAATACGCAGTCGACAAGGGTTTCAAGAAGCTCGCCATCATCCACGTCAACAGCGACTTCGGCGTCAACATGTCGGCCGAATTCTCGCGCGCCTACAAGGCGCTCGGCGGTACGATCATCTCCGACACGCCTTACAACGAAAAGCAGTCGAGCTACGCTTCGGAAGTCACCGCTGCCATGTCCGGCACCCCGGATGGCCTCTACCTGATCAGCACCCCGGTCGACGGAGCGACGATTGCCCGTACCTGGGTCTCGCAGGGCGGGGTGCAGAAATTCCTGCTCAACGACGGCATGAACAGCCCTGACTTCATCGAGTCTGTCGGCGCCGATTACCTGAAGGAAGCCTACGGCACGTCTTCCGGCACCAGCCCGACGGCCTCGACCGATTATTTCATGAAGAACTACAAGGATTTCTCGGGTATCGAGCCGTCCAATCCGGCAGCCGACCGCTCCTATGATGCCGGTGCCATTGCCGGTCTTGCCATCGCCATTGCCGGCTCGGAAGATCCTGCCAAGATCAAGGACGCGATCTACAAGACCGTCGATCCGTCGGGAACGCCGATCTATGCCGGCAAGGAAGAGTTCACCAAGGCACTCGCCTTGATCAAGGATGGCAAACCGATCCGCTACGAAGGCGTCATCGGTCCCGTCGCCTTCGACAAATACGGCGATATCACCGGCCCGTTCCGTCTCTGGAAGATTGCCGACGGCAAGGTCGCCACCGATGGTGAGATGTCGACCGACGACGTCAACAAGCTGCAGGCGACGCTCAACAAGTAAGGCTGGGCGGAACCAGCCATAGTCTGGCACGGTCTTCGAAGAGCCCTGCGATCCCGACGGATCGCGGGGCTTTTCATGGTCTGCCGAAAAGAAAATTCGCCTTTTTGGATGTGTCTTATTCTGCTGTCGCCTTTTGCGGGTAAGGCCTTATATTGTCGTTTGGAAACCTTTGAGGTTTTCCGATCGATTGCCTTGGAGCGGCAACCGCCGTCTCCCGACAACCAGTCAGAAGGAGCATAACATGAAGATCACACGCACGGGCTCGGCCCATTGGGCTGGCGGAATCAAGGACGGAAAAGGCGAGATCAGCACCCAGAGTGGCGCGCTGAAGGAGCACCCTTACGGATACGCCAGCCGTTTCGAAGGCGTTGCCGGCACCAATCCGGAAGAACTGATCGGCGCTGCCCATGCCGGCTGCTTCACAATGGCTCTCTCCGGCATTCTCGATGGCGCCGGCCTGAAGGCGACCAGCATGCAGACAACTGCCAAGGTCACCCTCGAGAGCGTCGAAGGCGGCTTCGGCATTACCGGTATCGCCCTGACGCTGGTTGCCAGCGTGCCCGGCACAGACGAGGCCAAGTTCAAGGAACTGGCTGAACAGGCGAAGGCCGGTTGCCCTGTATCCAAGGCGCTTGCCGCCGTGCCAATGACGCTCGACGTGCAGTTCTCTTAAGAAAACTTGCTGCCTGACATGCCGGACCAGCCAATGGTCCGGCATTTTTTATGCGTCGTGTGCCATGAGCATCGTGCAGCCGAACCATCACAGCCGCTCCCATCATAAACATAAGTTTAAAATAGCGGACCCATGCCAAATGGCGGGCAGGAAGTTGACAGCATGCGGCTGTTGAATTACGACTGACGAAATTCTATTTTCGTCAGTCGTAATTCGAAAGTGCCTTATGAATACCATCGCCGATTCCTCAGAGGTCACCCGCCAGGAGAATGTTGGGCGCATCCTCGATTGCGCCGAGCGGCTTTTCCGCCACTACGGCTATGCCAAGACAACGGTGGCCGACATCGCCAAGGATCTCGGCATGTCGACGGCAAACATCTATCGCTTCTTCGGCTCCAAGGTCGAAATCCACCAGGCGCTCTGCGGGCGGATGCTCGATAGCGGTTATGAGCTCGCCCTTGGCGCAGCGCGCAAGCAGGCGAGTGCCGCCGACAGGCTGCGTGCCCTGGTGCATGGCCAGTACAAACTCACCCTCGATACCATGCTCGACGAGGAGAAGGTCCATGAGATGGTCGTCGTCGCCATCGAGCGTGACTGGCATGTCATCGAAAAGCACATCGACCGCATCCACGACGTCATGGCCGGCATAATTTCCGAGGGGATCGCTGCCGGCGAGTTTGCCGAACAGGACCCCCACATCGCGTCGAAATGTCTTGGCGCGGCGACGGTTACCCTCTGTCACCCGCAGATGGTGGCGCAGTGCCTTGCCAAGGAGAACCGGGCGATGCCCGACGATCTCGTGGAATACGCCATTCGTGCCTTGAGATAATTTGCCTGCTGCCCGTCCATCCGCCGTCGACCCGAGGAGTGCGATCATGATTTCGCCCATCAAACTGCGCCTTTCATCCGCCTTTGTCCTCCTCATGGCTGCGGCCGTCATTTCCGGCTGCAACGAGAAACAGGCCGAGACCAAGCCTGTCATTCGTCCCGTCAAGGTCGTCGAGATTGCCAAGGCGGAAACAACGCGGACACTGGATTATTCCGGCTCCGTGCGGGCCCGGACCGAGATGAACCTCGGCTTTCGCGTCAGCGGCAAGATCATCGAGCGCCGGGTGGACATAGGTCAGCGCGTGAAGCCGGGCGATGTGCTCGCGAAAATCGATGCCACTGACTACGCATTATCGGTCAAGCGCGCGGAGGCGGATCGTCTTTCCGCCGAGAAGCAGGTCCAGACCGCAACGCTTTCTCGCGATCGCGCCCAGCAGCTGTTCGATAAGAACGTCTCCTCGAAGTCGCAACTCGAGCAGGCGCAGCTGGCTTACGACCAGGCCGTCGCAACGCTCGATTCGGCCATCTCGTCGCTCGAGGAGGCCAAGAACCAGGTCGCCTACGCCAGTCTCGCATCGGATTTCAATGGCATCGTCACCGCCGTCAATGCCGATGTCGGCCAGGTAGTCAGTACTGGTACGCCGGTGATCACCGTTGCTGTCGACGGAGAGAAGGAAGTTGCGATCGCCGTGCCGGAAACCGATGTTGGCCAGTTCAGCGTCGGCAAGACGGTCAAGGCGCGTTTCTGGGCGAACGACGGCCTCGTATTCGATGGCAAAGTGCGCGAGGTCTCCGGCAGCGCCGATACCCAATCGCGCACTTTCTCAGTCCGGATCAGCCTGCCGAAGGACCCGCGCGTGCTTCTCGGGATGACTTCTACCGTCGAGGCGACAGCGGAAAATGCGGTGCCCTTTGTCTCCGTACCGCTCAGTGCGCTTGCCGAGAAGGACGGTCGGAAGGTCGTCTGGCTGGTCGACAGGACGACAGCCACGGTGCATTCGCAGGACGTCAGGCTTGCCGAATTCTCGGGTGCCGGCGTTCGGGTATCCGGTGGCTTGAAGGCCGGCGATCTGGTCGTCGCCGCAGGCACGCAGTTCATGGCTGAAAACATGCAGGTCAAGCTACCCGATGGCAGTGGACAGCAAGCCGCCGCCGCAGAGCCTGTGGACGCCGCCGCGTCTGCGGCCGTCATGCGCTGATCGCACTCCAAAGCGGATGAAGATAATGACCACACCCACTGAACCCAAGCAGCCATTCAATCTCTCGCGCTGGGCAATCGGCCATCCGAGTATCGCCCGCTTCCTGTTCGGACTGATCATCATCGCCGGAGCCCTCGGCCTGACCCACATGGGCCAGAAGGAAGATCCCGATTTTACCTTCCGCGTCATGGTGGTGCAGGCCGTCTGGCCCGGTGCGTCGATCGACGAGATGGAAGACCAGGTGGTCAACAAGATCGAGCGCAAGCTGCAGGAGACGCCGCATCTCGACTGGGTAAAATCCTACACCCGCGCCGGCAGCGCCATCATCACGGTTCAGGTCAAGGGTGACACCAACGCGGCCGAGGTCAACGACGCCTTCTATCAGGTGCGCAAGAAGGTCGGCGATATCCAGAGCGAGTTGCCGTCAGGCCTCCTCGGACCCTATTTCAACGATGAATTCGGCGACACCTTCATTACGCTGCATTCGATCAGCGGCACCGGCTACAGCTATCCGGAGCTGAAGAAGTTCGCCATCCAGGCGCGGGACATGCTGCTGACCGTGCCGGGCGTCGAAAAAGCCGTGATCATCGGCGACCAGCCGGAGAGAATCTACATCGACGTCTCGTCGAAGGCGCTGGCCGAGCGCGGCCTAACGCTCGATACCCTTCGTGCTGCCGTCACGGGCCAGAACAGCGTCGATTCGGCCGGCTCCGTCGACACCGGCTTGAGGTCGGTGCGCATTTCCGTCGAGGGCGATGTCAAGAAGATCGACGATATCCGTGAGTTGAGGTTGAAGGCCGGAAACCAGGTGACGCGTCTCGGCGACATTGCCACCGTCTATGCGGGGCTGCAGGACCCCTACACGGCTAAGTTCAAGTACAATGGCCACGAGAGCGTGCAGGTCGGCGTGGTCATGGCCAAGGGCTACAAGGTCACCGACGTCGGTCATTCCGTCGATGCCGTCTACCAGCGGTTCGAATCGTCGCTGCCCCTCGGTGTTGCCGTCGACCAGATCGCCAACCAGCCCGATGTCGTCACCGACGCGGTCAGTGAATTCATGCATGCGCTGGGCGAAGCGCTTGTCATCGTGCTGATCGTCTCCTTCGTGTCGATCGGCTGGCGCTCGGGTCTGGTGATTGCCATCGCCATTCCGCTGGTGCTGGCCGCGACCTTTGCCATCATGTACGAATTCGGCATCGATCTGCAGCGCATTTCGCTGGGTGCCCTGATCATCGCGCTTGGCCTTCTCGTCGACGATGCCATGATCGTTGTCGAACTGATGGAGCGCAAGCTGGAGGAGGGGATGGTCAAGCTCGATGCCGCCAGCTTTGCCTATACATCAACCGCATTCCCGATGCTGACGGGAACACTCATCACCACGGCAGGCTTCATCCCGGTCGGCTTTGCCGCGTCCACCGCCGGCGAGTATGTCCGCACCCTGTTCTATGTGGTCGGCATTGCGCTGGTGACGTCCTGGTTCGTCGCCGTCTATTTCACGCCGTGGCTCGGCTACATGATCCTGAAGCAGCGTCATCATGCGGGCAGCCACCACGACGTCTTCGATACCCGCTTCTACCGTCGCCTGCGCGGCACTGTCGGCTGGGCCGTGCGGCACCGCATCATCGTCTTGTCGCTGACGCTGCTAACCTTCGGCACCAGTCTCTGGGCCTTCCAGTTCATTCCGCAGAATTTCTTTCCGCAGTCGTCGCGGCCTGAGATCCTTGTCGACCTGTGGCTACCCGAGGGCACCAGCATCATCGAGGTCGAAAAGCAGGCGGCAGCGCTGGAGGCCCGGATTGCCGACAACAAGGACAAGCGTTTTGTGGCCACCTATATCGGAGAAGGCGCGCCGCGCTTTTTCCTGCCGCTCGACCAGCAGCTTATCAATCCGAACTTCGCGCAACTGCTCGTGCTTGCCAACGATGAACCCGCTCGTGAGCGGCTGATCGTCAAGCTGCGCGGCATTCTCGCCGCAGACTTCCCTGACATCCGCGCCAAGGTCGACCGGCTGTTCCTCGGTCCGCCGACCGGCTGGCCCGTGCAGATGCGGGTGCTTGGCCCCGACCGTCTCGAGGTTCGTCGTATCGCCGACCAGGTGAAGCAGCGTTTCGCCGCCGATCCCCGCATGGGTGCGATCCACGATGACTGGCTTGAACCGGTGCCGGAAATGCGCCTGGTGATCGACCAGGATCGGGCAAGGGCCCTCGGCGTCACGTCGCAGCGTATTCGCCAGGTGCTGGCCGCTGCCGTCACCGGAGCATCGCTCGGCGACTTCCGCGAAGGGGAAGAGACCGTATCGATCGTGGCACGCGAGCCGGAAGCCAATCGGCATCTGCTGTCTGCGGTCAATTCCATCTCCGTGCCGAGCGATGCCGGCGGTTTCGTGCCGCTGTCGCAGGTGGCAAAGGTCGTGCCGACCATGACGCTTGGGCTGGAATGGCGCCGCGACCGCCTGCCGACGATCACGGTGCGGGCTACGCTGCCCGACGATGTGCAGGCAAACGACGTGACGACAAAACTCTACGCCGACCTGAAGCCGCTCCGCGACAGCCTGCCGCCCGGCTATCAGATCGAGGTGCAGGGCGGTACCGAGGATGCTGCGGAAAGCCAGGCCTCCATTGCCGCCAAGGCACCGATCATGCTGCTCGTCATCGTCGTGCTCCTGATGATCCAGTTGCAGCACTTCGGCAAGGCGATGCTTGTGCTGGCGACAGGACCGCTCGGCATCATCGGAGCCGCTGCTGCACTCCTGATCAGCGGTGCTCCGTTCGGTTTCGTCGCTATTCTCGGCGTTATCGCACTGCTCGGGATCATCATCCGCAACTCGATCATCCTCGTCGACCAGATCGACCAGGATATCGCTGCGGGCATGGAGCGTCAGGAGGCGATCATCGGATCTGCCGTGCGCCGTTTCCGGCCGATCATGCTGACCGCGCTGACCGCCGTGCTGGCGCTGATCCCGATCTCGCGTGGCGTGTTCTGGGGGCCGCTCGCCTATGCGATGATGGGCGGTATCCTGGTGGCCACCGTCCTGACGATCATCGTCCTGCCCGCGGCTTACGCGCTGTTCTTCGGCAAGGCGCCGAAATCGAAGGCCGGCAAGGCCGAGACCGGTGCCGGTGCAGGCGACGCACAGCAACACCCGATGCCACCGGCAATGGCTGCGGAGTAGGCAGCGTCGGGTTTCACACCGTGTCGAGGCTTTGTTTTCTCATGATTTGCCGAACCCGGGCTGACATCGGGGGCGGTGGCGACCCGGTTAACCGGCAGGCAATCCTTTTGTGCTCTGCAGCAATTCTGCTTGCCGATTCGATGTTGCGGCAATAAAGAGGGTCGGCATTGGTAAACGATGCCGCCAGCGGTCGAATACGATCACCGGCGGCGAAGGAGAATTCCATGTCCAACCCCATCCATGACACACCGTCCGCCCCGCTCGCGGATGTCGGAACCCGCATCCGCATCACGCGCGGCTCATTCGGCTACAGCGTCGACGATCTGGCCGAGACAGTTGGACTGACAGTTGACGAAATCGTCGCCATAGAGGCCGGCACCGACACTGATCCGCTCAAAATCAAGCGAATTGCATCTGCCCTGAAGATCGACTTGCCGGACGCCTGATGCTTTCAGGCGCCTGATATATCCTCGTCGATGTGACGACGATATCGGCGCCTTGTTTTCTACCCTACCTCAAGCCGGACTGTGGGCTTATGCCGGTACGGAGTAGGCGCGGAGAAATGTACGCACGGCGTTGCGGGCTGCTCGCGCCACATCTTCATCTCCGGGAATGCCGCCGAACAAGGTGGTCGTCTGCAAGTCTGCATGGATAAGCGCCAGAAATTGCCGGGCCGCGAGGTCGGCGTCATCGATATCCAGTAGACCCGCTTTGGCGATGCGCGCAAAAAGTCCAGAGACGACCTCTGCTGGCAAGCCGGAACCTTTTTGCCGCCACGCCGCAAACAGCTGCGGATATCGCTCGCCTTCGGACTGCAGCAGCTTGCGCATAAAGCGGCCATCGCGATTGCAGAGGCAGTTGCGCACCAGCAGGGACACCAATGCAGTCATTTCCGCCGCTATGTCGGCTGGCATGTCTGGAAAAGTGGCGATCGTCGATGAAAGCGCCTCTCCGGTGCGCGCCGTGATGTCTTCGACGATGGCGACAAAGAGTGCTTCCTTGTCGCGGTAGTGGTTGTAGATCGTCTGGCGCGACACACCGGCCTGCTCGGCGATTTCATCTATGCAAGCTCCGGAAAAACCTTCGCGGCAGAAAACTTCCGTTGCGGCCGTGAGAACGGAGACCCGCTTGGTCGACAGCCCCCGCCGGACGGCTGGAATGGATTGCGGTGGTGCAGTTCGCGCATTTGTCATGATCGGAGAGTAAGTCGCATTGACGTTTTAGACAAGTCTGTCTAATTTGACACCAGTGTCCAAATGTGACTGGGCTATACCGCATTCGGCATCCGTTACCGCGCTTCCAGCGAAATCGGCCCCTATCCAATTTTCGAGAGTATTCGCCCCATGACACCCTTCTTTCGCATCGCGCTGATTCTTGGCCTTTTGTCAGCAATCGGGCCTTTTGCCATCGACATGTACCTGCCGGCGCTGCCATCCATTGGCCATGACCTCGGTGCGCCGGACAATCTGGTTCAGATGAGCCTGCTTGCCTTCTTCATTCCCTTCGCTGCCTTTCAACTGCTCTATGGGCCGCTGGCCGATATGTACGGCCGCAAGGCGCCGCTTTATATCGGCATTGGCCTGTTTGCCGTCGCCAGTATCGGATGCGCTCTGGCTACCAATATCGAAATGCTAATTGCCTTCCGCTTTCTTCAGGGCATCGGCGGTGCTGCCGGCATGGTGGTGCCTCGGGCGGTCGTCCGCGACATGCATGTGGGCGTGCAGGCGGCGCGGCTGATGTCGCTGCTGATGCTGGTGTTCAGCATATCGCCCATCCTGGCGCCGCTGACCGGCAGCGCGGTCATTGCCTTCTTCGGCTGGCGCGGTGTCTTCTGGGCTGTGACAATCGCTGCCTTCATTGGCCTGGTCCTGCTCTCGACGCAGCTTGCCGAAACCCGCTCCAGAGAAGACCGCGCCGGCAGCAGTTTCCGCAGCGCGATGGCGGCCTATGTCTATCTGCTGGGGGACCGAACGTTCATGACGCTTTCCCTCATCGGCAGTTTCGGCATTTCCAGCTTCCTTGTCTATCTCGCCAATTCGCCCTTCGTGCTGATCAATCACTATGGACTGACACCCACGCAGTACAGCTTTGCCTTCTCCGTCAACGCCGTGTCGTTTTTTGCGGTGTCGCAGCTGACGGGGCGGCTTGGACAGCGCTACGGGCTTGTGCGCGTCATGCGCGTTGCCGTCACTGGCTTTGCTGCGTCGATGGTGGGTTTGGTCGCGGCAATGAGCCTCGGCTTCGAGCAACTACCGGTCCTTGTTGCCTTTCTGTTCGTGGGCTTCGGGTTTCTCGGCCTTGTCATCCCGACGACAGCGGTACTCGCACTTGAGGAGCATGGTGCCATCGCCGGCACGGCCTCGGCGCTTATGGGCACGCTGCAATTCACCACAGGCGCGATTGCGATGGTGCTGGCGAGTCTGTTCGCCAATGGAACAGCCGTGCCGATGACGGTAGCCATCGCCTGCGCTGCAGTGACTGCATTCCTGCTCGCGCAACTGACCATGGGTCGGCACGCCAGCGGCGTCAAAGCGGCCGCTGAATAGCAGGTTTTCAACGCCTCTCTGCAGATGCCCGCACGGATGTCGTGCGGGCATTTTTATGTTCGGCTACTGCTCCATGACGATCTGCAGCTTGACGTCGCTGGGCCGGCCTTCTGCGGCGCGCTCGAACGCCTCTATGGATTGTTCGAAGCCGAAAGTCTCTGAAATCAGCGGTTTCAGGTCCACGCGTCCGGAGCCGATCAGGGCGATGGCACGGTCGTACTGATGCGCATAGCGGAACACTGTCTCGATCCGCACCTCCTTGGTGGTGGCGATCGAGACGTCGATGGCAACAGGCGCAACCGGCAGGCCGACGGCAACGATGGCGCCGCCCGGACGTGGCAGTTCCATGATCGTCTCCCAAGCCTTCGGCGAGCCGGAGCATTCGAACACGACATCCGCTCCCCAGCCGTCCGTCAACAGGTTCAACGCGTCGAGCAGCTTCGTCTCGCGGATGTTGACAGGAATAATCCCCTGATACTGCGCGGCAATATCGAGCTTCGGCTGGGCGAGATCGGCGACGATGACGCGTGAGCAGCCGCCGGCAAGCGCTGCAAGCGCCACCATTGTCCCGATCGGTCCGGCGCCGAGCACGACGGCGGTATCGCCAGGCGCGATTCGCGCCTTGCTTGCCGCCTGCATGCCGACGGCGAATGGTTCGACCATGGCACCTTCGGCAAACGAGACATTGTCGGGAAGCTTGAAGGTATAATTGGCCGGGTGAACCACATAGGGCGTTAGAACGCCATGGATCGGCGGGGTCGCCCAGAAGACGACGGCGGGATCGACATTATACATGCCAAGCCGGCTGGCGCGGGAATTGGCATCGGGGATACCGGGTTCCATGCAGACGCGATCGCCGATCTTCAGGTGGGCTACGCCGGCGCCGATCTCGACCACCGTGCCGGCGGCCTCGTGGCCCAGCACCATCGGTGCATTGACGATGAAGCCGCCAATCCGACCGTGGGTGTAATAGTGGACATCGGAGCCGCAGACGCCGACCGTGTGGATCTTGATCTTCACCTGTCCGGCACCGACTTCCTGCGGCATGTCTATGTCGCGCAAGGCCAGTTCGTGCTGGCGCTCGAGAACCAGCGCACGCATCTTCGTCATCGTCTTCTCCTCCGTTGTCGATAGGGTCGTCGCTTCTGCCGCCAGGGTTGCGGAAGGGACGACATTGGAATGTTCGTTCGAGGCGACTATAGAAAGGGAAAGCGGTTTGTTCAAACGGGTGTTTGAGTTTTGCAATCTGTGCTGACAGCGGCCTTGCCCGGATAACAAAGCTGCAGTGGCTTCGAACAACAAAGTGTGAGGGTGGCGGTCTCGCCGCCAGCTTGTTATGGAGCGGCCGAGTTCTTAACTGTGCCCTGCACGAAGCCCGCCTGATCGATTCGTCGGATGGTTGCGTGATCTGAGCGCATCCGGTTCTGTCCACCTTCATTTACGCGTACCGAGGCCATTTATGTCCACCCTGCAGCCTCTTCCGGTTTATCTCATCAATATCGCTCGGGCGACGGAAAGACTGCAGCAAGTTTGCTCTCGTGGCCGTGAACTCGGCATCGCCATTGAGCTTGTGGAGGGCGTCGACGGGTTGATGGTGCCAGAGGCGCAATGGGTCGATGTCGACCAGAAGCGCTTCGGTAACCGTCATGGCAGGCGTATTCTTCCCGGCGAGTACGGTTGCTACCGGAGCCATCTGCTGGCGCTACGCCAGTTTATCGCAAGTGGCAACGAAGCTGCCGTGATCATCGAGGATGACATCGCGCTTGATGGAGAATTCATGGCGAGGGCATTGGCCGCCAGTCGCGCTGTTCCTGACGCTGACATGATCAAGCTTGTCAATCACCGCTGGAAAGGCTTCCGCTTCCACGCCCGCAGCGAATGTGGTGACACCATCGGCCGCTGCCTGTTCGGACCACAGGGATCTACGGCTTGCTATCTGGTGACGCGGCGCGGTGCAGAGAAAATAGCCCGGTCGCTCGCGGTCATGTCCTTGCCGTGGGACGTCGCCATCGAGCGGGGATGGGATATGAATATTTCGGTTTTTTCCAGCAAGTCCAATCTGGTCGGCTTCAACAAATCACAACGCGAAACGATGATCGGCCGCCGCCGGGACTACCGTGCGGCCAAACTGGCTGCCTGGAGGCGCCTTCCGGCCCATCTTTTCCGCACCGTGGATTTCTTCCGCCGTCTCGCCTACGTGCTCGGACCTCGCTCCAGTGCGCAAACCAGCTGGTACCAACCCGCTGCGGTGCCGACGCAGGCAGATAGTTAGACGCGTTGACGCGGCCAAGCGACGAAATGTGCTTATCAGTGATGGATGAGGCCGCAGCATGGTTTGGGAAAATGGTGCTGCTATGGGGATTTGAACCCCAGGCCTCTCCCTTACCAAGGGAGTGCTCTACCCCTGAGCTATAGCAGCATCGTGGCGCAGTGGATGCGCCGTATCGGGCGAGGCGGCTATTGCCATAGCTGATCGGCAAGCGCAAGCCGCAAAATCCAATCTTCTTGAAACAAGCGCGGGAAAACGTCGGCGTGGCTTTTGAAATATCGTCATCTGCGCTATCAAGGCAGACATGAACGAAGACGAACAAAGTAGTGATGGCACGAGTGCCGCGTCCGCTGATGTCTCCTTGCTTAAACCGCAGCAGCCCGGGCCCAGCGAAGCGGATCGGCGGCGGGCAAGGGCGGCTGCCAAGCTGAAGGAGAATCTTTCTCGCCGCAAGCAGCAGGTGCGGGCACGCCGCGCCGGCGAGGCTGACGAGACGGATGGCCTGCCTGCCGCAAAAATGGACGAATTGAAATGATTAGGTCTTACACGCCGCAAACGAATTGAAGCGGCGACCGATTTCCTTTAAACACCGCCTTCCTCTGCAGGGCATCAAGATTTCAGAAAGGCGGGTTCGCCCGTAATCGCACATGGATCGTATCAGGATTGTCGGCGGCAATGAGCTCAATGGCGTCATTCCGATTTCCGGCGCCAAGAATGCCGCATTGCCGCTGATGATCGCGTCGCTTCTGACGAGCGACACGCTGACGCTCGAAAACGTGCCTCACCTGGCCGATGTCGAGCTGCTGCTGCGCATTCTCGGCAACCACGGCGTCGACGTCTCGGTCAACGGCCGGCGCGAGCGTCAGGACGACGCCTATTCCCGCACGATCCATTTCACCTGCCGGACGATCGTCGATACCACTGCCCATTACGAGCTGGTCTCGAAGATGCGCGCCAGCTTCTGGGTGCTCGGGCCGCTGCTCGCCCGCGAAGGCCAGGCGCGCGTATCGCTGCCGGGCGGCTGCACCATCGGCACGCGGCCGGTCGATCTGTTCATCGAATCCCTGCAGGCGCTGGGCGCCAACATGGATATCGATGCCGGCTACATCAACGCTACGGCGCCCAAGGGCGGGCTGATCGGCGCAAAGTACACGTTCCCGAAAGTCTCCGTCGGCGCTACGCATGTGATGATGATGGCGGCGACGCTTGCGCGCGGCACCACTGTCATCGGCAATGCCGCCCGCGAACCTGAGGTCGTCGATCTCGCCAACTGCCTTATCGCCATGGGCGCCAAGATTTCTGGCGCCGGCACCTCGACCATCACCATCGATGGCGTCACATCCCTCTCTGGCGCCCGCCACCGCGTGCTGCCGGACCGTATCGAGACCGGCACCTATGCCATGGCGGTTGCGATGGCGGGCGGCGACGTCACGCTTGAAAATACCGACATGTCGCTGCTCGAGACGGCGCTTGAAACCTTGCGTCGTGCTGGCGCCGAGATCACGCCGACCAACAACGGCATGCGCGTTCGCCGCAATGGCGGCGGCATCCGGCCGGTCGACATCGTCACCGACCCGTTCCCGGGCTTCCCGACCGACCTGCAGGCGCAATTCATGGCGCTGATGACGCGAGCTTCCGGCACAGCGCACATCACGGAGACGATTTTCGAAAACCGCTTCATGCACGTTCAGGAACTGGCTCGTCTCGGCGCGCGGATCTCGCTGTCCGGCCAGACGGCGAAGATCGAGGGTGTCGAGCGGCTGCGCGGTGCGCCTGTCATGGCGACCGACCTGCGCGCCTCCGTGTCGCTGGTGATTGCCGGGCTTGCTGCCGAAGGCGAAACCGTCGTTTCGCGCGTCTACCATCTCGACCGTGGCTTCGAGCGGCTGGAAGAGAAGCTGACGCGCTGCGGCGCCATCGTCGAACGGCTCAGCGAATAGGCCCTGAAAGCGTTGCCGGGAGCCGCATCTGCCGTTGCGTCCAGGCCCCAGGCGCCCTATCTCGGGGTGGAACGGGCCGCTGGATGTGGCGGCTGAGGATGTGGGGAACTAAGCATGGCAGATCTGAAGCTTGTGGCGCTCGATGGCGAAGACCTGGCGGTTGTTTCTGCCCATATGCAGGACGCCGTCTTCAAGGTCGGCGACATGGCCTATGAGCCGCGCGGCCTGCAGTTTTCCCTGACGGCAAACCGCTTCGACTGGGAAAAGGCAGACGGCAAGGCCAAGGGCTATCAGCGCCACCGCGCCGCACTCGTATTCAAGCGAGTGCTGGCCGTACGGACGCTGGGCATCGACCGCCGCAGGCGCGAGACGGTGCTTTCGCTTCTGGCCATTCGCTTCGAGCAGAAGGGCGAGGGGCCGGATGGCACGATCGAATTGACGCTTGCTGGCAACGCCACGCTGGCGCTCGACGTGGAATGCATCGAAGTGCAGCTTGCCGATATCGGTGGCGCATGGGAAACGGCCAAGAAACCGACGCATCCCGACGACGCTGCCTGAGTGGCAGAGACTGGTTCTTGCCGCTGCGGCGGTTTCTGAAGGCAAAGGATATCGGCATTGGCGATCTGGCTTGAGCAGGCGGCGGATGGGTTCGAGGCGCAGTTCGCGGCATTCCTGACCACGAAACGGGAAGTGTCCGAGGATGTGAACGCCGTCGTCCGCGACATCATCGCCGACGTGCGGGCGCGTGGCGACGTTGCGTTGATGGAATATTCCGTCCGCTTCGACGGTATCGATTTCGATGCGACGCCGATGCGGGTGACTTCGGAGGAAATCGATGCGGCGATCGCAGAGGTGCCATCGGAAGTGCTGGGCGCGCTGAAGGTTGCCGCCGTGCGCATCGAGTCGCACCATCGCCGCCAGCTGCCGCGCGATGACAGCTACGAGGACGAACTCGGTGTCGTGCTCGGCTCGCGCTGGACGGCGATCGAGGCGGTCGGCATCTATGTGCCCGGCGGTACGGCAAGCTACCCGAGTTCGGTGCTGATGAATGCCATCCCGGCCAAGGTCGCCGGTGTCGAGCGTGTCGTCATGGTGGTGCCGGCAAAGGAGGGCGTCGTCAATCCCGCCGTGCTCGCTGCTGCCCGCATGGCCGGTGTCGAGGAAATCTACCGCGTCGGCGGGGCGCAGGCGGTGGCTGCACTCGCCTATGGCACCGAGACGATTGCGCCGGTGGCGAAAATCACCGGGCCGGGCAACGCCTATGTGGCGGCCGCCAAGCGCCATGTGTTCGGGACCGTCGGCATCGATATGATCGCCGGTCCTTCCGAAGTGCTGGTCATTGCCGACAAGGATAACAATCCCGACTGGATCGCGGCCGATCTCCTTGCCCAGGCCGAGCACGACCGGGGTGCCCAGTCGATCCTGATGACCGATAATCCGCTGCTTGCCAAGTCCGTCGAACAGGCCGTCGAGCGGCAGTTGAAGACGCTTGGCCGTGCCGAGACCGCAGCTGCGAGCTGGCGGGATTTCGGCGCCATCATCATCGTCGAGAGCCTCGAAGACGCGATCCCGCTCGCCAACCGCATCGCTGCCGAACATCTGGAGCTTGCGGTCGACGATCCCGATGCGCTGATGCTCGGTATCCGCAACGCCGGCGCCATCTTCATCGGCAAGCACACGCCTGAGGTTATCGGCGATTATGTCGGTGGCTCCAACCACGTGCTGCCGACTGCCCGCTCGGCACGCTTTTCATCCGGCCTTTCGGTGCTCGACTTCATGAAGCGCACCTCGGTGCTGAAGCTCGGGGCCGAACAACTGCGGGCGCTCGGGCCGGCGGCCATCGCGCTTGCCAATTCCGAAGGTCTCGATGCTCATGCCCGCTCGGTGGCGATCCGGCTCAACCTCGAAGGCTAGGCGATGGCGGCGGGCGACTTCCGGCTGACCGATGTGGTCCTCGACAATACGATCGGCCGCGCCAGCCCTGATGTCGAACACGAGCGCGCCGTTGCCATCTTCGACCTGGTCGAGGAAAATTTCTTCCAGCCCATCGGTCATGCCGGTGGGCCCTACAGCCTGAAATTGTCGTTGCTGGATTCCAAGCTGGTGCTGGATATCAGTGCCGAAGGCGAGCTTCAGGTCGCCACGCATATTCTGTCGCTGACGCCATTCCGGCGCATCGTGAAGGACTACTTCCTGGTCTGCGAGAGCTACTACGAGGCGATCCGGTCGGCGACGCCGAGCCGTATCGAGGCAATCGACATGGGTCGCCGCAGTATCCACAACGAAGGGTCGCAGACGCTGTGCGACCGCTTGAAAGGCAAGATCGACATCGACTTCAACACATCGCGGCGGCTGTTCACGCTCGTCTGCGTTCTCTACTGGCGGGGTTAGGCGCCATTGGAGACGCAGGATCGTTTTCCGACGCCAAACCATACGCCCAAGGCCTTGCTGTTCATGTGCGGGATGAACTCGATCCGCTCGCCCATGGCTGAAGCCATCGCCCGTAGCGTTCTGCCATCGGGCACCTATATCATGTCGGCGGGCGTGCGGGCCGGCGAGCGGAACGCCTTCGTGGATGTGGTGCTCGACGAAATCGGCCTCGATCTCGGTCGCCACCAGCCGCAAACGCTGGAGCAACTGGAGGATGACTTCTTCGATCTGATCATCACGCTCTCGCCGGAAGCCCACCACACGGCGCTGGAACTGACGCGGTCGCAGGCGGTCGAGGTCATCTACTGGCCAACCTTCGATCCAACGGTTATATCCGGCACGCGCGAACAGATCGTTGAAGCCTATCGTGGCGTGCGCGACCATCTGTACGGGCTGATCGACAGCCGGCTGGCCCGGCGAAATGGAATTGCCGCGCAATCGGCATGAAACAAATGCAGAAAGCCTGATCAACGAGGTTCACAAGACCGCGTCGATTGTGTAGTTTCCGCGCAAATTTTCCGGCGGCATCAGCCCCGGCGTCAAACGACAGGAAGAACCGTCTTACATGCCTAAAGAAGAAGTCCTCGAATTTCCCGGTGTCGTGACCGAATTGCTGCCGAACGCAACGTTCCGCGTCAAGCTCGAAAACGAACACGAAATCATCGCCCACACGGCGGGCCGCATGCGCAAGAACCGTATCCGCGTTCTCGCTGGCGACAAGGTTCTGGTGGAAATGACTCCCTACGACCTGACCAAGGGCCGCATCACCTACCGCTTCAAGTAGTCCGGCGGGTTCTGACGCCGGCTCCCCCGTCTTCCCGCTGACGTCGAGGTTTTATGGCGCTGAAACATTCGTTGATACTGGCTTCCGGTTCGCCGCGCCGCGTCGATCTCCTGCACCAGGCGGGCATCGAACCCGCGCGCCTCATGCCGATGGATATCGACGAGACGCCGAAAAAGGCCGAGCATCCGCGCTCGCTGGCCCGTCGTCTGTCGGCTGAAAAGGGCGAGGCTGCCTATGCCGCGCTGAAGGGCGACGTCGCATGGCAGGGCAGCTATCTTCTATCGGCCGACACCGTGGTGGCCGTCGGGCGGCGCATTTTGCCGAAGGCCGAATTCGTCGAGGAAGCATCGGCGGCGCTGCACCTGCTCTCGGGTCGGAGCCACACCGTCTACACCGGGATCTGCCTGATTACGCCGGATCGCAAGATGCGCCAGAAGGTCGTCGAGACGAAGGTCCGTTTCAAGCGGCTTTCCGGCAACGACATGGAATTCTATCTGGCCTCCGGCCAATGGCGCGGCAAGGCAGGCGCCTATGCCATTCAGGGGCTGGCCGGCGGTTTCGTCCAGAAACTTGTCGGTTCCTACACAAATGTCGTCGGGCTGCCGCTCTACGAGACCATGCTGCTGCTTTCAGGCGAAGGATTCGACGTTCACGCCCATTGGCAGGAAGGATGATCCATGTCGGAAAACGAGATTAAACTCGGCGCCAAGGTCGAGCCCCTGCGCAAGCCGCGCGCCTGCGCCGAGTGCGGCCGGCCCTCGATGCGCGAACATTATCCCTTCTGTTCGGACCGCTGCCGCGAGATGGACCTGTCGCGCTGGCTGAGCGGTTCCTATGCCATTCCGGTTGCCGACGACGAGACAAAGGCCGACTACGAAGACGAGGAATAGTCACAAACCTGTCGAAAACGAACGTCAAGACATTGATGGCGTTCAACAATTGCCGATCTTGCATTTCCTGTCGAAAAAGTAGCGATTGATGCTGGACATGGCCGAACAAGATGTTATAACGCCCACGCTTCCGGGGGAAACCAAGCTCCCCAAGCCTTCAAGCAAGGCAAATCCTTCGGGATGAAGCAGGTATGCCCGGATAGCTCAGTTGGTAGAGCAGCGGATTGAAAATCCGCGTGTCGGTGGTTCAAATCCGCCTCCGGGCACCATAAACTTCCTGAAGTGCATTGATTTGTTGTCTTGCCGCCTGAAAATGCCACGCTTGCGCGGGACATCAACACGGCTCGTGCAGCCACCGGCATCAACATCAGCGTAGGACACGTCAAAGGGCTGGAAATAGTAGTCTGCGGCATATGCGATGACCAGTTCACCCGGCGCTTGATAGGCCTTCGCCCTGTCCTCGAAATGTCGATGTCGATCAGCCGAGTTCACCGCTCTCTACGGTCTTTCCGTGAAAGCGGCCGACATTGCTGGTCGAGCACCCGATGTCCTAGACCAGCCCGCCTTTTGGAATGTAACGCTTGGCTATCAATGCAGCCGCATCGCATGCCAGATCATATCAGGGCAAATGCTGGCGGACCCCTTTGATCAATATGGTTCGAACGTGGTCACGCCGATCCCGATCTTCCGGATTATCCGTGCTTCGTCACCATGGTCGCAACCGAAATGGCGATCACATGCGGCCCGATGCGGACAGTTGCGCCGGGTTCTGTCGTGTTATGTGGAAATCGTCTAGTTTCATTTAATTCGAAGTATAAAGAGCTAAACCAGTGGATTGTAGCAGATGGTATTTTCGAGCCGCATCAGGACCTTTATGTTAGTCTGTGTCATTGCTTCCATAGTGCCGGCCGTCATTTTTGGTGAGCCACGGCTAGTCGACGGACAACACGGCGGCGATCCTTGGCGTAACATACTTTTCGACTTCCAGACGCTTATTGGCGGGGGATTGGCCGTCTTCGCAGCATGGTGGACGGTTGGCGCGATGGAAAAGGCTGACCAAGCTGCGCAAGTGCGACACAATCAAATTATTGAGGCAACCGTCTTCAGGGAAAAACGCGCCCTATTGCGCGCTGAGCACCATATGCTGGCGTATACAAAGGTCGTGAGGCAGATCTGCAGCAGGCTAACGAGTGACAATATTGCGACCATTCGGTCAAAAGGGCCGCGTGTACTGACTACCGTTTATAATAACGCGATTACTTTTGTTTCGAGGTTGAAGCGTGGTTTCGCTCATGAAGACTGGATACAAGCAGCGCACTTGCTCGAGCCCGAAATGATCGCGATTAGTATGGAAGTTGAGACTGTTTGCGACCAATTTTTGTTGTTTTCGCCGACGCAGGAAGAGAGATTTGCCCCCGACTTCTCCCCAACGGAAGACCAGTTTGAATGGCTTGTCGGTAATAATTCTCTGCTGGTTGTTCATCTGTGCGAAAAACTTGAACGGGCGATGGAAGGATGGAAGATCGTCTGAAGCTATTAATTTATACTCATGCGTCTATGCCTCAGCCAGATCGATGGTGACGGCCTGCCAGCTGTCTTCCGGCCGCGTGCGTGTGTAGAAGCGGACGTATACCTTGGAACCCGCCATACGCATAGCATAGCGGATGGCTTCCATGGCTGCTTCCACCGCTCGTCTACGATCTCGTACTGAAGCAACATGAAGATTTCAGAGGGGTTGATCTTGTCGTCCTTGGCGGTGTTGAAGGCACGGGTGGTAATGGCCCGAATTTCCGATCGGCTGTCGGCCGAGCACTCGTTGAGGCATTCCTCGATCAGGCGTTCCCAATCTGCGGCTCTGGTCCGGGATCGATCACGTCCGCCACCCGCACATGCACCTTCATCAATTCGTCAAAAGTCTGGTAGGTGCGGTTGTCTTTCCCATGCGCAATTCACCGAGTTTCCGCACCAAAAAGCCGCCCGCAACTCTCGTCACGGGCGGCCTAACATCACATAAACTCAATCAAACCGATATCTTACCGGCACTGTACCCGTGGGCCATTGTTAGGCTGATACGTGTTGTCCGAAGCGCGGTACGTTCTGTAGCGGTTGGCGCAGGACTGGGCGTGGGAGTTGCCGTTCGAGCGGGAGCCGGCAACGATGCCGCCGATGATTGCGCCGGCTGCAAGGCCGCCGATGATTGCGCCCGTGTTGTTGTGGCGACGGTAGCCGCGGTCATAGCGGCGATCGTGGCCGCGGCCGCGATAATAATTGCGCCGGTCGCCGTTTCGGCGTCCGTGATGCCTGTATTCGCTGTATTGCACGTTTACGACATTCGAATTCTGGATCGTGGTCACCGGCGCAGCGGATGCGGGGAATGCTTCGGCAGGCGTGATGGCGGTGAATGCCGTCATCAGGGACACCGCGATAATTGCTAGTCTTTTCATGTTCTCGCTCCTTTTGTGACACGGATATGGCGTTTCTTCTAATGAAATCCAGAGTTGTTCGCGTTTTCGTGATCCTCGGCTGCTGCCACCAGTGGCTGGAATTGTGCCGTCGTTGACACCATGTAGAGCGCTCCCATAAAAGCATTATCGATCGACGACGGTCGGTTGGAGGCTTGTCGCAACGCCGCTTCCTGCGGCATCTGCTGAAAGCCGGCCCTGATCATCCAAAGAGGTTCCCCATGCACACCTATCTCGACGTCAAACTCTTCATTGATGGCGAATGGCGCGATGCGCTTTCGAAGAAGACGATCGCTGTCAGCGATCCCGCCACCGGCCAGACCATCGGGCAGATCGCCCATGCGGAGCGCGGCGATCTGGATCTTGCGCTGGCGGCGGCCGACAAGGGCTTCAAGGTCTGGCGCGATACGTCCGCCTTCGAGCGCTCGAAGATCATGCGTTGTGCGGCCGATCTCCTGCGCGAGCGCAAGGACATGATCGCCTGGGTGATGACGCGTGAACAGGGCAAGCCCTTGGCGCAGTCGCTGGCGGAAACGCTCGGGGCTGCCGATACCATCGACTGGTTTGCCGAGGAGGCGCGCCGCACCTACGGCCAGATCATACCTGCGCGCCACACCGGCGTGCTGCAGATGACGATCAAGCAGCCGGTCGGCCCGGTTGCGGCCTTCACGCCCTGGAATTTCCCGATCAACCAGATCGTCCGTAAGCTGTCGGCAGCGGTTGCGACCGGTTGCTCGATCATCATCAAAGCGCCCGAGGAGACGCCGGCGTCTCCGGCCGAGTTGATCCGCGCCTTTGCGGACGCGGGCATGCCGGCCGGGGTCGTCAATCTGGTCTATGGCGTGCCGGCCGAAATCTCAGAATATCTCATCCCGCACCCTATCATCCGCAAGATCTCGTTTACCGGCTCCACCCCCATCGGCAAGCAGCTGGCGTCGCTTGCCGGTCTGCACATGAAGCGGGCGACGATGGAACTCGGCGGGCACGCGCCGGCAATCGTCTTCGATGACGCCGATATCGCCAAGGCTATCGAAGTGTCGTCGCTGGCGAAGTTCCGCAATGCCGGCCAGGTCTGCGTCGCGCCGACTCGCTTTCTCGTGCAGAACGGCGTGATGGACCAGTTCACCGATGGATTTGTTGCTGCCGCCAAGGCGATCAAGGTCGGCAACGGGCTGGATGCCGACGTGCAGATGGGGCCGCTCGCCAACGAGCGGCGGATCCCTGCGCTGGAAGCGCTGATCAACGATGCAGTATCGCAGGGCGCGACCCTGCGCACCGGTGGCCGCAGGATCGGCAACGAAGGCAATTTCTTCGAGCCGACCGTCATTACCGACGTGCCGACCCATGCACGCATCATGAACGAGGAGCCCTTCGGTCCCGTCGCGATCATCAACCGTTTCGCGACCGTCGACGATGCGATCACCGAGGCAAACCGCCTGCCGTTCGGGCTCGCCTCCTACGCCTTCACCACGTCGGTCGGCACGGCACATGCGCTGGGACAGCGGATGGAAGCAGGCATGCTGACCATCAACCACAACGGCCTCTCCATTCCGGAAGTGCCGTTCGGCGGCATGAAGGATTCCGGCTATGGCACGGAAGGCGGCTCAGAGGCGGTGGATTCCTATCTGGAAACGCGCTTCATCTCCCAGATGAACGCCTGATAACAAACGGGCTCTGTGGAAAAAATCGGACGGCATGTGGCAATTTTGCCGTCCGCTATCGGTGCCACTCGCGTTGATTGTTATGTAATCAATGGCTTGGTATCGATTTTATGGCGCATATCGCTTGAGTACCATACACTCGCGTTCGCCACTTCAGGTATATTCTCATTGACTGTTGCGCAACCCTGAGCATCTTTATCATTAAATCGGTGACTTGGGATTGCCTCGGATATTGCTGCATTGCCGAATCAAGCGTAGCATTTGATTCACGGTCGCATTTCACTTTCATAGAAACGTCACCGAAATATGAATACAGCGGATTGTTATCCAGCTGACCAGGCGTATTTGCAATAGCAACCTCGATGAGGCGCCATGTACAACACGGATGTACTATTCAACACCTTTGCCCGTTCCTTTGAAGCGCGGCGCGAAGTTGAGATGTCTTTCTCTGAATACCTGGAAGCCTGCAAGGGCGAACCACTGATGTATGCCAATGCGGCAGAGCGACTACTTGCCGCGATGGGTGAACCACAGTTTGTAGACACGTCGAGGGACTCCCGCCTTGGACGTATCTTTCTCAACAGGACCATCCGGACCTATCCCGCCTTCGAGGGCTTCTACGGGATGGAAGAGACGATCGAGCGAATCGTCGCCTTCTTCCGCCATGCGGCGCAGGGGTTGGAAGAGCGCAAGCAGATCCTTTATCTGCTCGGCCCTGTCGGTGGCGGCAAGTCGTCGCTGGCCGAACGGCTGAAGGCGCTGATGGAGGTCCATCCCATTTACGTGCTGAAGGCCGGCAACGAACTCAGCCCGGTTTTCGAAAGCCCGCTCAGCCTGTTCGATCCGGCTGCGATGGGCGACATGCTGCAGGAACGCTACGGTATTCCGAAGCGAAGGCTGACAGGGCTCATGAGCCCCTGGTGCCTGAAGCGGCTGGAAGAGTTCGGCGGCGATATCTCGCGCTTCAAGGTGGTGAAGATGCAGCCGTCGCGGCTCCGCCAGATCGCCATCGCCAAGACCGAGCCCGGCGACGAGAACAACCAGGATATCTCCTCGCTGGTCGGCAAGGTCGATATTCGCAAGCTCGAGAGCCTCGCCCAGAGCGATGCCGACGCCTACAGCTATTCCGGCGGCCTTAACCGCGCCAATCAGGGCGTGCTTGAATTCGTTGAAATGTTCAAGGCGCCGATCAAGATGCTGCATCCGCTGCTGACGGCGACGCAGGAGGGCAATTACATTGGCACCGAGAATATCGGCGCCATCCCGTTCTCAGGCGTCATTCTGGCCCACTCCAACGAGGCGGAGTGGCAGACTTTTAAGGCTAACAAGAACAACGAGGCTTTCATCGATCGTATCTGCGTCGTCAAGGTTCCCTATTGCCTGCGGGTCACGGAAGAGCAGAAGATCTACGAGAAGCTGATCGAGGAATCCGAACTCAGCCAGGCGCCTTGCGCGCCGTCGACGCTGGAAACCTTGGCGCGCTTCACGGTTCTGTCGCGGTTGACGCGGCATGAAAACTCGACGCCGTTTTCCAAGCTTCGCGTCTACGACGGCGAGAGTGTCAAGGAAACGGATCCCCGGGCCCGCAGCGTGCAGGAATATCGCGATACAGCCGGCGTTGATGAGGGCATGGACGGCGTCTCGACGCGCTTTGCCTTCAAGGTTCTGGCGGCAACCTTCAACCACGATACGACAGAGATCGCGGCCGATCCGGTGCATCTGATGTATGTCATCGAACAATCGATCCGGCGGGAGCAACTGCCGGCCGACGTCGAGAAGCAGTATATGGAGTATATCAAGGGGGAACTGGCGCCGCGCTACGCGGAATTCATCGGACACGAGATCCAAAAGGCCTATCTCGAATCCTACGGCGACTACGGCCAGAACCTTTTCGACCGCTATGTGGACTATGCCGATGCCTGGATCGAGGATGTCGATTTCAAGGATCCGGATACCGGCCAGATGCTGGATAGGGATCTGCTCAACCAGGAACTGACCAAGATCGAAAAGCCGGCGGGAATTGCCAACCCGAAAGACTTCCGCAACGAGGTGGTAAAGTTCTGCCTTCGGTCGCGGGCGAGCAATGTCGGCAAGAATCCATCCTGGACGAGTTACGAGAAAATCCGTGAAGTCATCGAAAAGCGGATGTTCAGCCAAGTGGAAGACCTGTTGCCGGTGATTTCCTTCGGCTCCAAGAAGGACGGCGACACTGAGAAGAAGCATGGGCAATTCGTCGAACGCATGACTTCGCGCGGCTATACGGAGCGTCAGGTTCGCCGGTTGGTAGAGTGGTACATGCGCGTCAAACAGGCAGGCTAGACTAGTCCCAACAGAGGAGTAGGAATGCACATTGTTGACCGGCGCCTGAATCCAGGCGGCAAGAGTCTCGAAAATCGCCAGCGCTTCCTGCGACGAGCAAAGGCGCTGGTGCAGAAAGCGGTCTACGAGACCTCGCAAAGCCGCGGTATTCAAGACGTTCTCAAAGGCGGCGAGATCAGCATTCCCCTCGGGGGTACTGAGGAGCCGCACTTCCGGAAAGGCCCGGCCGGCATCCACGAACACGTCCTGCCGGGCAACAAGACCTTCATCGAGGGCGACATTCTCTCCCGCCCGCCGGGCGGAAAAGGCAAGCCGCGCGACGGTGGCGACGGCAACGGCGAGGATGCCTTTCGCTTCGTGCTGACCCGCGACGAGTTCCTCGACATCTTCCTCGACGACCTCGAGCTTCCGGATCTGGCCAAGAAAAAGCTCGCCACATCCGAACAGCCAAACCCGGTGCGGGCAGGCTATTCCGTCAACGGCTCTCCCTCCAATCTCGCCATCAACCGGACCATGAAGCGGGCTATGATGCGCCGCGTTGCGCTCAACCGGCCGAAGGCGGAGGCGGTGGCCATGCTGCACGCCGAGATCGCCGATTGTGTCGATGAGGATCGGCGGCTGGCACTGGAAGCTGAAGTCTCGGCGCTGGAATCGCGGGTTAGGCGCATTCCCTATATCGATCCAATCGACATTCGCTACCGGCGTTTCGAAAACGAGCCGAGGCCCGTCGCCCAGGCGGTGATGTTCTGCCTGATGGACGTCTCCGGCTCGATGTCCGAACACATGAAGGATCTCGCCAAGCGCTTCTACATGCTGCTCTATATCTTCCTGACGCGGCAGTACAAGCGCGTGGAAATCGTCTTCATCCGCCATACCGATACGGCCGAGGAGGTCGACGAGGAGACCTTCTTCCGCAGCCCTGCGACGGGCGGTACACAGGTATCGAGCGCGCTCGATGCGATGAAACGGATCATGATCGAGCGTTTTCCACCGTCCGACTGGAACATCTATGCCGCGCAGGCGTCCGATGGCGACAACGCCTACTCCGACAGCACGACGACAGCCGCCCTTCTGCAGGACTGGATTCTGCCGGCGACGCAATATTTCGCCTATCTCGAAGTTGGCGAAGGGCGTAGCGGGGCGATCTCGTCCGGCTCGGCCGTCTGGCAGCTTTACGAGCGGATTTCAGCCGGCTGGCCGGTGCTGTCGATGCGCAAAGTCAGCGACCGCAGCCAGATCTATCCGGTATTCCATGATCTCTTTCAACGCCGCGCTGCGGAGACGAGGGCTGGCTGACAATGGCAAAGGCAATGAAGCGTCTCTACGACGGTGCCGACTGGGATTTCGCCGCGTTGCAGCGCATCCACGATGCATGCCAGGACATTGCCGTCAACGAGCTTGGGCTCGATGTCTATCCTAACCAGATCGAGATCATCACCGCCGAGCAGATGCTCGATGTCTATTCCTCGATCGGCATGCCGCTGTTCTACAAGCACTGGTCGTTCGGCAAGCATTTCGCCCATCACGAGGCATTCTATCGCAAGGGCCTGCGTGGGCTGGCCTACGAGATCGTCATCAACTCGTCCCCTTGCATCTCATACCTGATGGAGGAGAACACCGCGACGATGCAGGCGTTGGTGATTGCGCATGCCGCCCTCGGCCACAACCATTTCTTCAAGAACAACTACCTGTTCAAGCTGTGGACAGACGCCGACGGCATCCTCGATTACCTGAATTTCGCCAAGGGCTATATTGCCAATTGCGAGGAACGCTACGGGCATGCGGCCGTGGAGCGGACGCTCGATTCCGCCCATGCGCTGATGTCGCACGGTGTGCACCGCTATGCCGGCAAGAAGAAGCTCGACCTGCGGATGGAGGAAGTCCGGCTGCAGGAGCGGCGGGCGCATGACGAAAGCATCTTCAACGATCTCTGGCGCACCGTGCCGACCAAGGCCGGCAAGAGCGCACCCGATCTCAGCCTCGAGCGCCGGCAGGCAATCACCGGGCTGCCGCAGGAAAATATCCTCTATTTCCTCGAAAAGACAGCGCCCCGACTGCAGCCGTGGCAACGGGAAATCCTGCGAATTGTCCGCCATGTTGCCCAGTACTTCTACCCGCAGGGCCAGACCAAGGTGATGAACGAGGGCACGGCGACCTATGTGCACTATGAGATCATGACACGCCTGCACGAGCGCGGCGGTATCGGCGACGGTGACTTTCTCGAGTTTCTGAAATCCCACACCAATGTAGTGTTCCAGCCGCAGTTCGATGACCAGCGCTATTCCGGCCTCAATCCCTATGCCATCGGCTTTGCGATGATGCAGGACATCGAGCGTATCGTCACCAAGCCGGAGCAGGAGGATCGCGAGTGGTTCCCGGAGATCGCCGGGACCGGCGACGCGATGGCTGTGCTCCGCGATCTCTGGGCCAATTATCGCGATGAAAGCTTCATTGCCCAGTTCCTGAGCCCCAACCTGATGCGCAAGCTGCGGCTGTTCCACCTGACCGACGATCCGGCTGAGGAGGAGGGGATGCGGGTGGCGGCAATTCACGACGAGCGCGGCTATCGGCGCGTCCGGCGAGAACTATCTCGGCAATTCGACATCGGCTGGATCGATCCACATATCGAGGTCGTCGATGTCGACCTGCCCGGCGACCGTCGGTTGATCCTGCGGCACACGGTGATGAACGGCAGTCTGCTGGAGGAGGGCGACACCCGGAAGGTGCTGCAGCATCTGGCCGACCTCTGGAGCTACGATGTCGTGCTGCAGGAGATCGACAGGGCGGGTATCTTGCTAAAGGATCACCTGGTCAGTCCCCGCAAGGTTGCCGTGGCAGCCTGAATACCCTGAAGATCCGCTTAGTCCGGGGCTATTCTTCGCACATGGCCGCTGACCTGCTGGCCGTCTTCAGGTTTCAGCTGCAGGAAGCCGGGCAGGCCAAGCAGGGGAATGATAGCCATGACCAGAAAGACGATATGAAAGCTGCCGAGCGTCAGGGCTCCACTGCCCGCTGTAACGAGACCGAGCAGCATGGCGGCTATCGATACGCCGAAGCTGACGCTCAACTGTTGCAGCACGCCCCCGAGGCTCGTGGCGCTGCTGAGCTGCGCTGCCGGCGTGTCCGAATAGGAGAGCGTGTTCGACGTCATGAACTGTGCGGCCCGCGTCAGGCCGAAGACAAACACCCAGACGATAATCAGCCAATAGGGTGTCTGAGGCGTCATCAGTGAAAAGCCAGCGACTGTCAGCGAGCCGGCGACAGCGCTCCATGTCAGCACCCGGTCAAAGCCGAAGGCCCGCAGCAGCCGTTGCGAGATCGGCCGGACCACGAGTGCGCTGAAGGCGCTGGCGAACGTCAGCGAGCCTGAGACGATGGGGCTGACGCCAAAGCCGATCTGCAGCATCAGCGGCAGCAGAAAGGGCACGCCGTTCAATCCGACACGACAGATGCCTCCGGCAAGCGTACCGACGCGAAAGGAGCGCAGGCGAAACAGCGTCAGGTCGACAGCCGGCGCCGCCACGGCGCGCGCATATCGGACGAAAAAGACGAGCAGCAGCAAGGCGGCGACAAGGGCGGCAATGATGGCCGGGACGGGAATAGCCGGCCGACCGATATTCTCGATGCCGTATTGCAGCAGCACCAGTCCGGAGCCGACCATCAAGAAGCCCGGAATGTCAAACCGTTTGGATTTGTCGGCGCGGGTATCCTCGACGTAGCGCAGCGCCATGACGATGCCGATGATACCGAAAGGCACGTTGACGTAGAATATCCAGCGCCAGGATAGATAGGTCGTCAGGACGCCGCCGAGGACGGGGCCAACCAACGGCCCGATGATGGCCGGCAAGGTCATGTAGGTCATGGCGGTCACGAGTTGGCTGCGCGGAAAGCTGCGAATGAGGATGAGCCGGCCGACCGGCGTCATCATCGCCCCGCCGAAGCCCTGCAGGGCACGCGTCGCGATCAGCATCGGGAAGTTGACTGCCAGCCCGCAGAGCACCGAGCCGATAGTGAAGATCAGCAGCGACAGCGCAAAGATGCGGCGTGCACCGAATCGATCGGCAAACCAGCCACTGACCGGAATGAACATCGCAAGCGTCAGGATATAGGCCGTGACCGCAAGGTTCATGGCGAGTGGCGTCACGGCAAGACTGTGGGACATGGCGGGAATAGCTGTGACGATGATCGTCGAATCCAGCTGTTCCATCAGGAAGGCGACGGCAACGACGGCCGGGATGATGAAGCGCAGTCGCGGATCGCGCTCGGTCGCGAACCCTGGGTCCGAGGGGGCGTTTTCAGTCTGTGTCATGCTGTTGATTCAGGCTTTCCGTCGCGGCTTGGCTCCGCATTTGCGGCGTCGGCGATGATGCACAAGGAGGAAGGGTGAATATCACCACTGCGCGCATGCGGGGCAAGCAAAACCCTGCAGTGCAGGGGAGCTACCGATCAACTCTTGGGGAGCACTTCGTTTGCCGCAAAATTGCCCCAGCATAGCGAGAAATACGGTCTGTCGGGTTCTTCGTAAGCGAGTTGGGGAGGCTGATGCAGGAACTGCTTCCATCAGCGTGAGCACTATTTCAATACTCGGAGACATTTCGCACTCCACGGTTGTTAATCGTTATCCGCGAAGTGCAACTGTAAACATCGTTGATTATTTGTGAATTGCTATTATTATTAAATACTTAATATAAGCGTTAAAAGATACTAAGTTCGTCTGGCTGGGATGTAGAAGCAGTGCCCATGCTCTGGTTTTTGATTTCTTGCAACTAAGGGAATTTTGGAATGGAACGCATTCAAATAAAATCGCGCCTCATTACGGCTGTTGCGTACGATCTGAAATCGTCGCGCATGGAAATCGAGTTTCACAATGGCAAAGTTGAGCCTTACAGCAACGTACCTGAACAGATTTACCGCAATCTGATCTCGGCCGATTCGCCGGGCTCGTACTATCGCCACCACATACGCGAATCCAAACCTTATGTGAGTGTGAGATAAGCAGTAGACCTGCCGGCGTTGTTTCCAATGCTGATTGGGTAACGCATAAAAAAGGGGGCATAGCGCCAAGCTATGCCCCCTTTTTTTGATTGCTGACGACGATCAGTGTTGATCGTTGGTCTGGTTCGGCCGTCCGATGCTCGAATATTCGAAGCCGTGCTTGGTGATTTCGTCGCGGCGGTAGATATTCCTGAGGTCGACGAGGACAGGTGCGGCCATGACCCGCTTCAGGCGGGCAAAATCGAGCGCGCGGAACTGGTTCCATTCGGTTACGATGACGAGAGCGTCTGCCCCTTCGGCGGCCGTGTAGGCATCGGCTGCGAACGTCATGCCCTCGATCAGGCCGCGTGCGTTGTCCATGCCCTCCGGATCGTAACCGACCACCTTGGCGCCGGCATCCTGCAAGGTCTGGATGATCGAGATCGCAGGGCTGTCGCGCATGTCGTCGGTGTTCGGCTTGAAGGTCAGGCCGAGGACCGCGACGCTCTTGCCGCGAACGTCGCCGCCAACAGCCGCGATGACCTTGCGACCCATGGCCCGCTTGCGGTTATCGTTGATCGAGATGGTCGTTTCGATCAGGCGCACCGGGCTGTCGTGGTCCTGTGCAGTCTTCGCCAGTGCCAATGTGTCCTTCGGAAAGCACGAGCCGCCATAGCCTGGGCCCGCATGCAGGAATTTGGCGCCGATACGGCCATCGAGCCCGATGCCGCGGGAGACTTCCTGGACATTGGCGCCGACTTTTTCGCAGAGATCGGCCATCTCGTTGATGAAGGTGATCTTCATGGCGAGAAAGGCGTTGGCGGCGTACTTGATCAGTTCCGACGTGCGGCGCGAGGTGAACAGCAGCGGCGCCTGGTTGAGGTAGAGCGGCCGGTAGACTTCGGTCATCACGGCCCGGGCACGATCGTCGTCGAGGCCGATGACGATGCGGTCCGGCCGCTTGAAGTCCTCGATTGCGGCGCCTTCGCGCAGGAATTCGGGGTTGGATACGACGGCGATGTCTGCGTCCGGGTTGGTGTCGCGCATGATCCGCTCCACTTCATCGCCGGTGCCGACAGGAACGGTCGACTTGGTGACGATGACGGTGAAGCCCTTGACGTGCGTGGCAATTTCGCGGGCAGCTGCATAGACGTAGGACAGGTCGGCATGACCATCGCCACGGCGCGACGGGGTGCCGACGGCGATGAAGACGACATCGCTGGCTGCGACGCTTTCCGCCACTTCCGTCGAAAACGACAGGCGGCCCGAGCGGACGTTCTCGGCCACGAGACTTTCGAGCCCCGGCTCGAAGATCGGGATTTCGCCGGCCCGCAACGCTGCAATCTTTTTCTCGTCCTTGTCGACGCAGATGATGTCATGGCCGAAATCTGCAAAGCAGACGCCTGACACCAAACCCACATAACCAGACCCGATCATCGTGATACGCATCGATTTTCCTCTTTTTCAGACAACGCAAACGCGTTCTGTTGGTCGATTTGAAGTTGCTGACGTGGCCAGATTTCCGGCTCCTGCGTAATCGCTCAAGAAACAGATAGACTGATATGTCATCAGTTTCATGAATGATGCCAGAGCTTTACCGGCTGGCTTCACGCCTGCTACCTCATCGAAATCCCCTACGGAATGAACGGTGAAACGAACATGTAGAACGATGCCATCTTAGTGCAATGGCAGTATGTTGCAACGCAGCAATTGCGGTCTCCCTCTCTGCACTCGGTTGCTGTGCCAATTCGGATCACCTGCGCGAGGTAATTTCGGGCAGCGGCAACCACTTGGACGTGTCGAAAAAGTTGGCCGCTAGGATACGGTCGCCGGTGGGCCTGTCGATGTCGAGAATGAGGTTGAACCGGCGCGGATCGGCGAACTCGTGCGAGAATACGATCCTTGCGCCGAAGCTCGACTGTGTGACGTTCTCGAGCTTTCCAATGCGGTCGGTGGCATCGCTGAGGTCGCTCCAGCCGACAGCCTGGACGATGGCGTGGACCAGACCCTGGAACTTTGCCTGTAGCTCCCGCCCGGCGGCAGTCTCGGGCAGGATCGCCTTGACCCGGATACTGCTGACCTCGCCTTTCGGCGTGCCGCGGACGATGACGAAGAGCGACGGTTGTTCATCCGCTGCTGTCTCGGACACCGGCGTCTGGTAGCTGCATTCGAATGTCGAATTGTCGATCGCGCCCTGATGCCAAGGGCCGACGGCGAAGCCGGCTCGTGAGATTGCGTCGCAGGCCGTCTCGCCGGAGATCTTCCAGCGGCGTAGGAAAAAGCTGGGCGCGGAATTCAGGTTGGTGAAAAGCCGTGTCGCGACCGGTTTTGCCACTGCAGGCGGGAATACCGGTGGCGCAACCCGCTTCGGGCCTTGTTTGACTTGCTGTAACTTCTTCGGCGGCGTGACGGTTTCATATCCGAGCCAGCCGATATGGTAGCGGTCAGCCAGAAACCGCAAGTTCCGCCGGTCGTTGGCAAGCAGCGCGGTTGCGACGATACCCGTCAGGATGAAGATCGCGGCCAGCCAGAAAACGATGCGGCTTTTGCGACGCGGGGGTGAAACCGTCATTTAATGCTCTCTGCGAAATCACGGTAGGGACTCAAGCCGTGAAAGCATCGTTTTCGCGCAGCGGTTCCCGACCGTCCGGACGGGGCGCCTTTACGCAACAGAAGCATTCATGCCCTCTTTGAAGCCCACTGGCAATTGGGCTTGCCAATTGGGGCAGTGCAGCTCTCAGGCGACCAGCGCCTTCAGGGCGCGAACCACCGCGCCGTCCGTACGTCGTTCGAGCGCAGGCGCAAAGCCGAGGGAGACAAGCCGCGGGTCGCTCGATGCTGTGCTGGAAGAACAGGAGGCGTGGATGTCGGTGATCTTCAATCTCGGGATCAAGGTGCTCACGGTTTGCGGATTGATGCCGGAGCCAGGCATGATGGATATCCGGCCGGCTGCAAGTTCTACCAGTGTTTCCAACTCCTCGATCCCATCAGGAGCGGTCACTTTTCCACCCGAGGTCAAAATCCGCTCGAAACCGAGATCGACTGCGATTTCGATGGCGTCGCGCCAGTCGGGCACGAGGTCGAAGGCACGATGCAGGGTAAGGCCGAGGTCTCGCGCGTGGTGTACGAGTTTGTCGAGGCTTTCGCGATCCAGCCGGCCATCGGGCAGAGAGGCACCGAGTACGACGCCGGCCAATCCGGCGCTGCGTGCGATGTCGATATCGCCGTACATCACCTCCATGTCCTCCGGGGACCAGACGAAGTTGCCGGCGCGTGGTCGTATCATGGCATAGCAAGGCAGTTGACGCTGGCCGGCTTCGCGCATCAGGCCGGCGCTCGGCGTCAGGCCGCCGATGGCAAGCGCGCTGCACAGTTCGATGCGATCGGCACCGCCGTCGATGGCGGCTGCAAGGCCGGCGCTGTCTTCGATGCAGACCTCAAGCAACATGGCGGCGATCCTCGACATCGCGCAGTCCGAGAATGGCGGCGCCGATCAGGCCGGGCTCGATGCGGCACTGACTGCGGACGACGAGAGGGCGGTCGAATTTCCGCAGGATTCGCTGGCGCACGGCGGCATCCAGTCGCTCCAGTAGCGGCTCGACATTCGACAAACCGCCTGCCACGGGCACGATGGTTGCGCCGGTAATGTTGACGGTCAGGGCCAGGGGCGGCGCGACGAGATCGATATAGACGTCGAGCGTTGCACTCGCCTTGTCGTCGCCGCCGAGCCAAAGGCCGATGATTTCCTCGCTGGAAAGACTGGTGCCATGAAGCAGCGCGTGCAGGCGTTCCATGCCGCGTGCGCCGCCGATGGTGTCGACGCAGCCGCTTTGCCCGCAGCCGCAGGGATACGCCGGAATGGCGACAGGGGGGGTGCCGGCAAAGGCCGCGACGACTGGCCCGTGGCCCCATTCGCCTGCAAAACCACCGGATGCATTGACCAGCCGCCCGTCGGCGACCAGTCCACCGCCGACCCCGGTGCCGAGGATGGCGCCGAAGACAATGCGGTGACCGCGACCCGCGCCGGAAAAAGCCTCTGCCATGGCAAAGCAATCGGCATCGTTGGCGATCAGCACGGGATAGCCGAGTGCCGTCTCCAGATCGCTACCAAGTTGGCGGCCGTGGAGGCAGGGAATATTGGCGCAGGTCAGCGTCCGAGTGTCCGGATCGACGACGCCTGCGATCGATACGGCGATGCCGTCAGGCTTTTCCGGGGCCTCGGCAATAATCTCGCGGAGCACCGTGACGAAAGCCTCGAAATCATGGCCGGGCGTAACCCGGCGCGGCAGCGTCGTGATGTCGGATTGGGAGCGGGCAAAACCGCCCTTGATGGCGGACCCGCCGATGTCAAAAGAAACGATCATCCGTCACTCGCTATGGCATTGAGACGACGTTGCTCGCATCCTTTTCCAGCCATTGCAAGAGATCAGCTTCCGGGCGGCGGTGTGAGGACGATGCGGGCCTCGAAGCCATCTGGCTGACCCGAGGCCGGCGACAGCAGGTCCAGTCGGCCGCCCATCTGGGTGACGATCTTGTCGGCAATCGCGAGGCCGAGGCCTGAGCCGGCGGCGCTGGTTTCTCCGCGACGGAACCGGCGCTTGAGGCCGGCGAGTTCGTCAGTCGCGACGACATTGCCGCCGTTGACGACGCTGACGGCATCTCCGGTGACAGAGATGGTGACGACCCCATCATGCGGTCCGTGGACGAGTGCGTTTTCGATCAGGTTGCGGACGACGATGGCAAAGGCGTCGATGTCGACGCAGCGCGCAAGGGTAACCCCGGCAGCGTAGTCCCGCGTGACGCGTCCGGCGGTGCGGCTGTCCCGGTCGTAGTCGCCGACGACGGCATCCACGATGCGCGTCAGATCCAGTGGCTTGTCGGATGTGCCGATCCCGGCTTCAGCACGCGCCAGCTGCAGCAGCTTTTCTGCAAGGCGTCCGAGATTGGCGAGCGCTGTCTCAATGCGTCCGGCCCTGACAGTCAGGGGACCCTCGGGCAGTTCGGCGATCAACCGTTGTGTCTGCGCCAGCGCACCGGCTATCGGCGTGCGCAGTTCGTGGGCGCTGTTCGCGGTAAATTCCCGCTCGGCTTCCAGTGCCGACCGCAGCCTTCCGAGCAGCAGGTTGACGGAACGGGCAATCGGCCGCAGTTCGCGGGGGAGTGTATCGCCTTCGACTGCTGCCATATTGCCGCTGTCCTTGGTGGCAATCTCGTCGCGCAGGCGGTCGATGGGTGCCAGCGACCGGCTGACGATGAACTGGATCAGCAGTATGCTCGTCGGTATCAGCAGCAGCAGCGGCCAGAGCAGCGCCACGGTGCCTTCGCGCAGGGCCTCGCGACGGTTTCGGAAGGCATCGGCTACATGCAGGAACAAGGTGCCGTTGAGCGCCGATTCTGTGTAAATCTTGTGCTTCGGCGTGTCGTGAAAACCGACCTTCAGGGGCACGTCATAGGGCGTGGCCGGCGCTTCCTGCGAGTGGATGATGACCTTGCCGCTGGAATCGATGACCTGATAGGTGAGATATTCCTTGTTCAGGCCCTGCTGCACGGCCTGCAAAGCCTGCGGATCGGTGGCTCCGTCGCGCTGGGCGAGGTCGTCGAGCACCAGCGGCATCAGTCTTTCGGCTGTTTCCTGCAGCGTGCCGTCGAAGATCTCGGCGAATTCCCGGTTCATCACATAGGCGCCCAGGCCCACCGCGATCAGCCAGAAGAGCACGACGAGCCCCGTGAGCGTGGTGATCAGCCGGCGGGTGATGCTGATGCGGCTGAGGCGGCCGAGGGTCTCCGGCATTATCGTTCTCCGAGCGAGTAGCCGACGCCGCGCGCCGTGCGGATGCGGTCCCGGCCGATCTTCTTACGCAGCCTGCTGACATAGACCTCGACAGTGTTGCTCTCGATTTCCGAGCCGAAGGCATAGAGCGCCTCTTCCACCTGGTCCTTGGAGACCATGGCGCCGGGGCGGGCGACCAGCAGGTCGAGAACCGCCCATTCGCGGCCGGTCAGCACGACGTCCTTGCCCGATACGATAAGGCGGCGCTGCGTCTGGTCGACTTCGAGGTCGCCGATCTTGAGCATCGGCTGCGGACTGCCGGAATAACGCCGGGCAACCGCCATGATGCGGGCGGAGAGTTCGCCGAGATTGAAGGGCTTGACCAGATAGTCGTCGGCGCCGCTGTTCAAACCCTCGATGCGGTCTGAAATCTGGTCACGCGCTGTCAGGATGATGACCGGTGTTTCCTTGCCATTCTTACGCAGCGTCTTCAGAAAATCGATGCCAGTGCCGTCCGGCAATTGCAGATCGAGAAGTATGAGGCCGTAGTGAACCGAGTTCGCCGCGCTTTCTGCATCTCCGAGGTTTCTCACCCAGTCGACGGCATGGACGCTCGCGGCGATGTGGTCGCGGACAGCGCTGCCGAGGGTGTCGTCGTCTTCGACCAGGAGAATTCTCACAATTGCCTCGCAACGCTCGGGTACGTCTGTCCTAATATGGCGGGAGCTATGCGGTCAATCGAGGCGGAAATAAGCCGTGTATCAAGCTGGTATCGGCGCCTTGTTTGCGGACGCCCATCCGGGCGTCTCTGGACAGACTGCGGCGCCGCGTTTACTTGTCTGCTGCGCAAAGTGCGGGGGTCTCCCGCCACCGATGCGAATTCTGAAAGAAGTGCCTGGAGGAGGCTTTAATCATGCTCAAGGGAATTTCACCTGCTCTCAATGCCGACGTGCTGCACGCGCTGGCCTCCATGGGCCATGGCGACATGCTTGTCATTGTCGATACCAATTTTCCGGCAGAGTCGGTGGCGCTCGAAACGAGCCTCGGCCATCTGCTGCGGATCGACAACGTGACCTCTCCACAGGCTGCTGCCGCTATCCTGTCGCTGATGCCGCTCGATACGTTCATCGACGATGCAGCCACCCGCATGGAGGTGGTCGGCTCCCCGGGTGAACTGCCGGCCGTTCAGGTCGAGATGCAGGTAGAGATCGATCGCGCCGAAGGCAAGCATTGGCCGCTTGTGCCGGTCGAGCGTTTCGCGTTCTATGAGCGTGCGAAGAGCGCCTATTGCGTTATCCAGACAGGCGAGCGCCGGTTCTACGGCTGCTTCACCCTGACCAAGGGCGTCATTCCGCCCGACGCAGCGTAAGGTTCGCGTCGTCACAATCGTGCCCCTGGCTGCAGCGATGTTCGACCCGATGTCGGGGATGCTGCGGCCAGCGCCACAGAAGGGACAGGATGGCCAGGAAGTCGGAAACCCAGGGCAGGCTCGACGACGCGGCACGAGCCGGGTGGTTGTACTATGTCGCCGGCCGGACCCAGGACGAGATCGCCGGGGCCATGGGGATTTCGCGGCAATCGGCGCAGAGGCTCGTGTCGCTCGCGGTCGCCGAAAGGCTGATCAAGGTCCGCCTCGACCATCCGATCGCCGCCTGCCTGCAGCTTGCCGAGGATCTGCGCCGGAAATTCAGCCTCTCCCATGTCGAGGTGGTGCCGAGCGATCCCGGATCGACGTCGACGACTGTCGGCATCGCGGAGGCCGCCGCCGCCGAGATCGAACGCTGGCTCAAGCGACCGGAGCCCATCGTGCTTGCCATCGGCACCGGGCGCACGCTGAAGGCTGCCGTCGACCAGTTGCCCTCCATCGATTGCACGCAGCATCGGATCGTTTCGCTCACCGGCAACATCGGTCCGGACGGTTCCGCTGCCTACTACAACGTCATCTTCAGCATGGCGGATGCGATCAAGGCCCGTCACTATCCCATGCCGTTGCCGGTTCTCGTATCGGCTGCGTCCGAGCGTGAGTTGTTGCACGCGCAGGCGCTGGTGCGCTCGACGCTCGATATCAGCGCGGTTGCCGATGTGACCTTTGTCGGGATCGGCGAAATGGGCGTCGACGCGCCACTCTGCGTCGATGGCTTCCTCGGCCGGGACGAAATGGTCGAGCTTGTTGCAAAAGGCGCTACCGGGGAGATCTGCGGCTGGATCTTCGACGGGGAAGGCAAATTGCTCGAAAACGCCGTCAACGAGCGTGTCGCCAGCGCGCCGATACCCAGCCGCGAAACATCGACCGTGATTGGAATTGCCAAGGGCCAACGCAAACTCGAGGCTATCAGAGCGGCGCTGACAGGCCGGCTGATCAACGGCCTGATTACGGATGAGGCGACTGCCGCATCCTTGATCGACGACTGAAGCAAATTTAACCCATTTTCTTCAACGACTTATTTTTTCGTTCGGCGTCGCAGCAACGATTAAGCATTGACAACTTGTCGCATGTTATGAGTAATTGCCCTCGAGCTAAGCGAATGCTCATATTTTCTCTTCTGGGAGGAAGATTATGAAATTGAAGACTCTACTCCTGAGCGCCTGCTCAGTGATGATGCTTGCCGGAATGGCGTCTGCAGAGACGCTGACCATTGCCACCGTCAATAACGGCGACATGGTCCGCATGCAGAAACTTACCGATGATTTCAAGACCAAGAACCCGGGCATCGATCTGCAGTGGGTGACGCTCGAAGAAAACATCCTCCGCCAGAAGGTCACGACCGACATTGCGACCAAAGGCGGTCAGTACGACGTTCTCACGATCGGTACCTATGAAGTTCCGATCTGGGCCAAGCAAGGCTGGCTGCAGCCACTCGACAATCTCGGCGCCAGCTACGATGTGAATGACCTTCTTCCGGCCATCCGCAGCGGCCTGACCATGGACGGCAAGCTATACGCTGCGCCTTTCTACGGCGAAAGCTCGATGGTCATGTACCGCAAGGACCTTTTCGACAAGGCCGGCCTGAAGATGCCTGATGCCCCGACCTGGGACTTCATCGCTGACGCAGCCAAGAAGATCACTGACAAGAAAGACGAAGTCTACGGCATCTGCCTTCGTGGCAAGGCCGGCTGGGGCGAGAACATGGCTTTCCTGACAGCCATGTCCAACTCCTTCGGCGCACGCTGGTTTGACGAAAAGTGGACTGCACAGTTCGATCAGCCCGAGTGGAAGAAGACCCTCGACTTCTACGTGAAGATGCTGAAGGAAGATGGACCTCCAGGTGCTTCTTCTAATGGCTTCAACGAAAACCTCGCCCTGTTCCAGACCGGCAAATGCGGTATGTGGATCGAC
The DNA here is from genome assembly GCF_003240565.2 of Rhizobium tumorigenes. Lineage (NCBI taxonomy): Bacteria > Pseudomonadati > Pseudomonadota > Alphaproteobacteria > Hyphomicrobiales > Rhizobiaceae > Arminella > Arminella tumorigenes. Next base: position 2,597,639 of record NZ_CP117255.1, on the reverse strand, counting down.
GCCACGGTTGCTGCTTCCTTCGTTTCCGATCCGAAGCAGTCCAAGGTTGCCGACAAGGTCGGTTTCGCACTTGCTCCTGACAACGGTCTTGGCAAGCGCGGAAACTGGCTCTGGGCTTGGAACCTCGCCATCCCGGCCGGTTCCAAGAAGACGGAAGCTGCCGAGAAGTTTGTCGCCTGGGCAACCAGCAAGGAATACACAAACCTTGTTGCGCAAAAGGACGGCTGGTTGAACGCACCTCCCGGTACCCGCGCTTCGCTCTATGCGAATGCCGATTACCAGAAGGCTGCTCCTTTCGCCAAGATGACGCTGGACAGCATCAACTCCGCCGATCCGACGAAGCCGACTGTCAAGCCGGTTCCCTATGTCGGCGTTCAGTTCGTCGCTATTCCTGAATTTCAGGGTATCGGCACTGCCGTTGGCCAGCAGTTCTCTGCAGCGCTTGCCGGCCAGGTCACTGTTGACCAGGCTCTCAAGAGTGCCCAGGCACTGACGACCCGCGAAATGAAGAAGGCCGGTTATCCCAAGTAAGATATCGGCTGGGCTAGGGAGCGGGGGCGCCTTGCGCGCCTCCCTCCTGTTCGCCGTCGATCGCCCCAAGCGTGACTTGGCGGCCTTTTAAAAATTCCGCTGTTGCGGCCACTCTCCCCGCTTCAAGACAAGATTGGTCCTTTCCATGGCGACCTTACAGACCCGTTCCGCTGCCCGCCTGATGATGGCGCCCTCCGTGATCCTGCTGTTCGCGTGGATGATCGTGCCGCTGGCAATGACGATCTATTTCTCGACGCTGAACTACAATCTGCTGATGCCGGGTGATCATCCATTCATCGGCTTCAGCAATTACGAATATTTTCTCACCGATCCAGCTTTCCTGCAGGCGCTGATGAACACGCTGCTGCTGGTTGGCGGCGCGCTTCTCATCACCATTGTCGGCGGTATTGCCTTCGCGCTGCTGCTGGACCAGCCGATGTTCGGCCAAGGGATCGTCCGTATACTGGTGATCGCACCGTTCTTCGTCATGCCGACGGTGGCGGCGCTGATCTGGAAGAACATGTTCATGAACCCGGTGAACGGCCTCTTTGCCTATGTTGCAAAGGCTGTCGGGCTCCAGCCTTACGACTTTCTGGCCAACGCCCCCCTGGCCTCGGTGATCGTCATCGTCGCCTGGCAGTGGCTGCCGTTTGCAACGCTCATCATGCTGACAGCACTTCAGTCGCTCGACGAAGAGCAGAAGGAAGCCGCCGAGATGGACGGCGCCGGCGTAGTGTCCAAATTCATCTACATCATCCTGCCGCACATGGCGCGCGCCATCACGGTGGTCATCCTCATCGAGACCATCTTCATGCTGTCGGTGTTTGCCGAAATCCTGGTCACCACCAATGGCGGTCCGGGCACGGATAGCACGAACCTGACCTATCTCGTCTATTCGCAGGCGCTGCTGCAATTCGACATCGGTGGTGCATCGGCGGGCGGTATCGTTGCCGTCGTGCTTGCCAACATCGTCGCTATCTTCCTCGTCCGCATCGTCGGCAAGAATCTGGAGGCTTGAGATGGCTCGCAGCGTTTCCACCCGCCACAAGGTTATCGTCTCGCTCGTCGCATGGGCGCTCGGGCTGCTGATCTTCTTCCCGATCCTCTGGACGTTCCTCACCAGCTTCAAGTCGGAAGGCGATGCCGTTGCTTCGCCGCCGCTGTTCCTGTTCTTCCACTGGACGACCGAGAACTATGTCGAGGTGCAGTCGCGCTCGGACTATTTCCTGCACTTTTCAAACTCGGTCATCATAGCCGTCGGATCGACCGTCATCGGGCTGATCATCGCGGTTCCAGCTGCCTGGGCAATGGCGTTTTCGCCGACCAAGCGGACCAAGGACATCCTGATGTGGATGCTCTCGACCAAGATGATGCCGCCGGTCGGCGCCCTCATTCCGATCTATCTGCTTTTCCAGGCCACCGGCCTGCTCGACAGCCGAATCGGCCTCGTCGGCGTGCTGACGCTGATCAACCTGCCGATCATCGTCTGGATGCTTTATACGTACTTCAAGGAAATTCCGGGCGAGATCCTGGAGGCCGCCCGCATGGACGGCGCTTCGCTGATGAAGGAAATCATCTACGTGCTGACCCCCATGGCAATACCGGGCATCGCCTCGACATTGTTGCTGAACGTCATCCTGGCCTGGAACGAAGCGTTCTGGACGCTTAATCTCACAGCTTCCCAGGCGGCGCCGCTGACGGCCTTCATCGCTTCCTACTCGAGCCCCGAAGGTCTGTTCTATGCAAAACTTTCGGCCGCCTCGACCATGGCAATTGCGCCGATCCTGATCCTCGGCTGGTTCAGCCAAAAGCAACTCGTACGCGGCCTGACTTTTGGCGCGGTCAAATAAGATATCTGGGAGAGAGACATGGGCAGCATTACCCTTCAAAAGGTTTCGAAGGTCTTTGGCGAAGCCAAGGTCATCCCTTCCATCGACCTTGAAATCAAGGACGGCGAGTTCGTTGTTTTCGTCGGGCCATCCGGCTGCGGAAAATCGACGCTGCTGCGGCTGATCGCCGGCCTGGAAGATGTCTCCGGCGGCAAGATCATCATCGACGGCAAGGACGGCACCAGCCTCGGTCCATCGGAGCGCGGGCTTGCCATGGTGTTCCAGTCCTACGCGCTCTATCCGCATATGAGCGTGCGCAGCAACATCGCCTTCCCGCTGAAAATGGCCGGCATGTCGAAAGACGAGATCGACCGCAAAGTGACCGAAGCCGCCCGTGTGCTGAACCTCACCGATTATCTCGACCGCAAGCCGCGCATGCTGTCCGGCGGCCAGCGCCAGCGCGTCGCCATCGGCCGTGCCATCGTGCGCCAGCCGGCGGCCTTCCTCTTCGACGAGCCGCTTTCGAACCTCGATGCGTCGCTGCGCGTCAACATGCGCCTCGAGATCAGCGAATTGCACCAGCAGCTGAAGACCACCATGGTCTACGTCACCCATGACCAGGTCGAAGCCATGACCATGGCAGACAAGATCGTCGTCCTAAACCGCGGTAACATCGAGCAGGTCGGCTCGCCGATGGAGCTCTACAAGAACCCGGCAAACCTCTTCGTCGCCGGCTTCATCGGTTCGCCGAGGATGAATTTTGTCACCGGCGTCTATGCGGAGCCGTTCGGCGCGCCGACGGTTGGCGTTCGGCCCGAGCATATCGTGCTGTCGACCGAAAGCGGCGTTTGGCAGGGCAAGGTCACCGTTGCCGAGCATCTCGGCTCGGACACGTTCCTGCACGTCGATGTCGAAGGCATCGGCCACATCACGGCGCGTGGTACCGGCGAATTTCCGGTCAAGGCAGGCGAGATCGTCTACATGACCCCGGACCGCACCCGCATCCACAAGTTCGACGACAAGGGCCTGGCCATCGCCTCGTAAGGCTGGCCACGCCGCACCCGCGACGAGCGATGACGCATGTCCCGGCGAGTGAGCCGGGGAAGCGCAGTGGCCGACGGGCGCAACGACAATATGGACCATCAGGACCTTTCGGAAGGACTTTCGACCATGACCAAACTCTCGCTGGCAACCCTGAAAGCCATTTCGGAAACGGCCGCCATCCCGGCCTATGACCGGTCTCAGCTGTCGGCCGGTATCGTCCATTTCGGCGTCGGCAATTTCCACCGTGCCCATCAGGCGGTTTATCTGGACGACCTGTTCACTGCGGGCCATGATCATGACTGGGCAATCGTCGGTGCAGGCATGTTGCCGTCCGACGCCAGCATGCGTGAAAAGCTTGCGGCGCAGGATTTTCTGACGACCGTTGTCGAGCAGGACAACAACTCGACGTCGGCGCGCGTCACAGGTCCGATGATCGACATCCTGCCAGTCGGCGATTCCGCGGCGATCATTGCAAAGCTCGCCGACCCGGCCATCCGTATCGTGTCCATGACTATTACCGAGGGCGGTTATTTCATCGATGCCTCGGGCAAGTTCAATCCAGCACACCCGGCCATCGTTGCCGACGGCGAGAATCCTGGCGAGCCGAAGACCGTCTTTGGCTTGATCGTTGCCGGGCTGAGGGCGCGCAAGGACAAGGGCCTCGTCCCGTTCACCGTCATGTCCTGCGACAACATTCCGCACAATGGCGTGGTGGCTACCAACGCCGTCGTCGGCACTGCGCGGCTTTCGGATCCTGACCTTGCCGACTGGATCAAGGCCAACGTTGCCTTTCCGAACGCCATGGTGGACCGGATCACACCGGCGACCGGGCAGCGCGAGATCGACCTGCTGAAAGATGCTTTCAGCATCGAGGACAACTGGCCGGTCTATTGCGAGGAATTCAAGCAATGGGTGCTCGAGGACAAGTTCACGGCAGGCCGCCCGGCGCTCGAAAAGGTCGGCGTCACCTTCGTGCCCGATGTGACCCCCTACGAGCACATGAAGATCCGCATCCTCAATGGCGGCCACGCAGCGATCGCCTATCCGGCGGCGCTGATGGACATCCATTTCGTGCATGACTCGATGGAGGATCCGCTGATCCGGGCTTTTCTCGCCAAGCTCGAGAACGAGGAAATCATCCCGATCATCCCGCCTGTGCCGAACACCGACCTGAAGGACTATTTCGAACTGATAGAGCACCGGCTGCTGAACCCGAAGATTGCCGATACCATTCCGCGGCTGGCGCAGGACGGCTCCAACCGCCAGCCGAAATTCATCCTTCCATCGACGCTCGATAATCTGGCGCAGGGCAGGGACATTGTCGGCTTGTCGCTGGTATCGGCGCTGTGGTGCCGTTATTTCGCCGGTACGACGGACAGCGGCAAGGAGATTGTCTTCAACGATGCCAGTTCGGATCGCCTGCACGCAGCAGCACTGAAGGCGAAGACAGATCCGGCGGCTTTCCTCGTTTTCGACGATATTTTCGGCGAGGTCGCAAAGTCCGATCTTTTCCGCAAGCGGTTCGCGCATGCGCTGAAGACGCTGTGGGAAAAGGGTACGCGCGAGACGCTGCAGCTTTACCTCGACAACAATCTGGCTGATTAAAGGTCGGCTGGCGTCCCAAGGGGCGCCGGCATCCCGATGGACGAAGGTGGACCGGCAATGATTGACGCGGAAAACGGGCTTGTCATCTTCGACTGCGATGGCGTTCTCGTCGACAGCGAGCCGCTCTCCATCGCTGTCGTCGTCCAGGCGATGCGGGACAGCGGTATCGAAATCGATGCTGAAGGTGCTTACCAGCGGTTTCTCGGAAAAAGCCTGGCAACCCTGATCGATACGCTCGATACCGAATTTAACGTCCAGGCCGACCAGGCTTTTCTCGATCGCATCCGTGAAGACCTCTATGCCCGGTTTCGCAGCGAACTGCAGCCGATTGCCGGCATTAGCGAAACCCTCGACAGGCTCGATATCAGGCGCTGCGTGGCGTCGTCCAGCCAGCTGGAGCGGATCAAGCTGTCGCTGGGCCTGACGGGCCTGCTCGATCGACTCGAGCCGCATATATTCAGTGCCAGCATGGTCAAGCGCGGAAAGCCGGCGCCAGACCTGTTTCTCTATGCGGCCCAGCAGATGGGCGTTTCACCGGAAAACTGTATCGTCGTTGAAGATAGTCCTGCCGGCATCGTCGCTGCACGGGCCGCCGGAATGACGGTCTTTGCCTTCACCGGTGGAGCGCATGCCACCTCGGCCCACTACCGTTCGGAACTGGAGCGGTTGGCACCCGAAGTGGTGTTTGACGCGATGCCGGATTTGATACACCTTGTCCAAAAACACAGGACGGACGGGACCGGGACTTAATGCGTGATCATGTGATTGCGGTCGATATCGGCACGAGCAGCGCGCGCGCCGGCGTGTTCGATTCGCATGGGCGGATGCTGGGTAAGGGCGAGCATCCGATCCTCATGAACCGGCCGCAGGAAAATCACGCGGAACACAGCTCGGAGGATATCTGGTCGGCAGTCTGTGCCGCCGTACGGGCTGCGCGCTCCGCTTCCGGCGTGGCGGCAGAAGCTATTGCCGGCATCGGCTTCGATGCCACCTGCTCGCTGGTGGTGCGCGACCGAGACGGCCAGCCGCTGACGGTGTCGTCCGGAGGAGAGGCGCGCTTCGACACCATCGTCTGGCTCGATCACCGGGCGCTGGCCGAAGCGGACCTCTGCACCGCCACGCAGCATCAGGTCATCGCCCATTCCGGTCATGTAATGTCGCCGGAAATGCAGATACCGAAGCTGATGTGGCTGAAGAAAAACCTGCCGGAGAGTTGGGCACGGAGCGGCCACTTCTTCGATCTGGCGGATTTCATGACCTACAAGGCGACCGGATCTCTGGCACGCTCGCGCTGTACGTTGACGGCGAAATGGAACTACCTGGCGCATCGCAACCCCGGCTGGCAGCACGACTTTCTCGACCAGATCGGTCTCTCCGACCTTCTCGAGCGCGGACATCTGCCGGAGCAGACGACGCCGGTCGGCTCGAGCATGGGCATGTTGAGCGTGGAGGCGGCTCTAGCCCTCGGGCTAGACCGCGGCTGCCATGTATCCGCCGGGGTCATCGATGCCTATGCGGGTGCATTGGGGGCACTTGCCGCCCATGTCGGCAAGCCGGAGGAACTCGGGCGACAACTTGCGCTGATTGCGGGAACGTCGAGCTGCGTGGTCGCCTTCTCCCGCGAAATGCCGGCCAGTTCCGGTATGTGGGGGCCATATTTCGACGTGGTCTGTCCCGACTGGTGGCTGGTTGAAGCAGGTCAATCGGCAACCGGCGGGCTGCTGGACCATATCGTCGGGATGCACGCCGCCGGTGGGGCACCCACCGCTGCCCTGCATGCCGATATCGTCGCGCGGATTGCGGAGTTGCGCGATATGGAGGGTGCCGCTCTCGGCGCCCGCATTCACGTGCTGCCTGATTTCCACGGCAACCGGTCGCCGCTTGCCGATCCGCATGCGGTCGGCGTCATCAGCGGCCTGACGCTCGACACATCGTTCGACGGATTATGCCGGCTCTACTGGCGCACGAGCCTCGGCATCGCCCTCGGCATTCGCCACATTCTCGAAAAGATGCGGGAACACGGGCACGTTCCGGACACGCTGCATGTTGCAGGCGGGCATGTGAAGAATGCGGTGCTGATGGAGCTCTATGCCGACGTTACCGGCTGCAACGTGATCGTGCCGAAGATGAATGAAGCCGTGCTGCTCGGCACCGCCATTGCGGCATCGGTTGCCTGTGGCATGCACGAGACACTGGCGACCGCCGGGGCAGCGATGTATCCGGGCGGCAACGAGCGCCTGCCGGATGCGAGCAGAAAGGCCGGCTACGATCGCGAGTACAGACGGTTCCTGGCGATGATCCGCCATAGGGCTGAACTCGACCTGTTGGAGTAAAGCATTTTCAGCATCTCATAGGGATGCAAAATGCTCTATAGCGTTGTTATTGCCCAGTTCCAGACGCAAAGCGCGATACGCAGTTTCGCTGCAACTGTTTCGTCCACCTCTCGGCATTACCGCATCGGTGCTTCAGCAAACATGTTCTCGAGCTCTGCCAGTCGCCGTGCACGGACTTCTGCGTCCTGGCCGGCGGCGTGGATGACGGCGGTTGCCAGGAACTCCAGTAGTGCGGACATAGCCGTCAGGTTGTCGCGCGGTCCAACGCGGGGCGGGGGGACTGACAGCGTGGTATTGGCAAATTCGTGGGCCCAGTCGGTGTATTGGCTGGTAACCAGCAGAACCTTCAGGCCGGAGCGACGGGCCGAGCGGGCCAGCAGTCTCGATTTCGCGAAGCGGTGGGAGTCGATTATGATGAGCAGCGAATTCGTGGTGGATGGTGCCAGTAGCTCCATGTATGTGGCATTGCCGTTGCCCGCCATCCGCACGTTGTCGCGGGCAAAGCTCAGGCGATCGCAAAAATACTGGCCGATCGGGCATGTCAGATGGCACGCGACAAACACGTCGCTTGCGCTCAGGATGGAAGAGACCGCGTCCGCCCATTGCGGCTGGGACGAGAGATTGTAGACGTGGTGCAGCATGTCCAGCTGCTCTGCCATCAATGCTGCCAGCGGCAGGCCTGCGGCGGCATCCTGCTGGAGTTGCTCGACGGAAGTCGGGTTCTTCTGCAGCGCGGTCGGCGGAACCGTCTCGCGCAGATGAACCTTGAAGCCATCCAGCCCCTGGTAGCCCAGAGCGCGCAGGAAGCGGCCGACGGTCATCGGGCTCAGTTCCAGCCTATCGGCAACGGACGATGCAGTTTCGTATGGCAGTTCGCTCATATGGTCTGAAAAGTACCGCGCAATCCGTCTTTCGGCGGGCGTGCCGGATTTGATATATTGTTTTAGCTTCTGGCTGAGATCGTCCATGCTGCCTCGCAATGTTACTGCGCCAGCACTGTCCGATGAAAACAATCTGCGCGCGTGCATGCCTAGTTTTCAGTTTGGTCAAAAGTAAGGTTTGTCTCGTGTAATATCATTCATTTTATATTAGTGCAGCCTTTATTACAATGTTGGCGTTGCTTGTACACACCGAGTTCTTGTCGGAGTGCCTGGCCTCCCTTACATAGATCAAAAGCCTTTTACGCGAGAATGTCATTCATGATTATAGAATCTGCACGCCTGGCGGTTGCCAATTTGCTGGCGCCAGACATGCGCCGGCTGGTCTGGAAAGTACTCGGCCTCTCCATCGCCGTCCTGATCTGCTTCTGGCTGGCTTTGCAAGCGTTTGTCGCCACCTACGGGGTGTCATTACTGCACTACTTTTTCTCAGGCCTGCCTGCGTGGGTCGACTGGTTGGCCGTCTTGCTGGCGGCGGTGGTGGGGCTCGGCGCTGCCTTCCTGCTGGCGCCGGTGGCGGGTCTGGTCGCCGGGCTGTTCCTGGATGACGTCGCCGCCGTCGTCGAGCGCCAGGACTATCCACTTGATGTCCCCGGCAAAGCGATGCCTTTCGGACCCGCCATGGTCAGTTCGATCAAGTTTCTCGGAGTGCTCATCGTCGGCAACGGCATAGCGCTTATTCTGCTGATCGTGCCGGGCGTCAATCTCGTCGCCTTCTTCCTGGTTAACGGCTACTTACTCGGCCGGGAATTTTTCGAATTCGCCGCCAGCCGCTTTCGCTCGCCGCAGCAGGCCCGGAATTTTCGAAAGAAGAATGCCTCCACGGTTTTCCTTGCCGGGCTGGTGATTGCAGCGTTTCTCGCCATTCCGTTCGTCAACCTGCTGACGCCGTTGTTTGCCGGCGCCATGATGGTTCATCTGCACAAGCGGCTGACCCTTCGCGACCCCTCATTCTCCGACGAATTGCGGCGGTAGGGGTACAAGCGGCGCCGGGATGTCGCAGCTTTTTTCCGGCGAGCGACAGAGGTCGGCAATGATGCAATGTTCGCATTCCGGCCGCCGGGCCTTGCAGACGTAGCGACCGTGCAGGATCAGCCAGTGGTGGGCGTGGTAGAGATAGTGGTCCGGAATGACCTTCATCAGCCGCTGCTCGACTTCGTCCGGCGTCTTGCCGGGTGCGAGCCGGATGCGGTTGCCGATACGAAAGATGTGGGTGTCGACGGCCATGGTGGAATGGCCGAAGGCCATGGATAGCACGACATTTGCGGTCTTGCGGCCGACGCCCGGCAGGGTGACCAGTTCTTCGCGGGTCTGCGGCACCTCGCCGCCGAAGTCGCTGATCAGCTTTGCCGACAGGGCGACGACGTTTTTGGCCTTGTTACGATAGAGGCCGATCGTGCGGATATGCTCCCGGATACGATCCTCGCCGAGGTCGAGCATCTTCTGGGGAGTATCGGCGATGGCGAACAGGCCGCGTGTCGCCTTGTTGACACCGACATCGGTCGCCTGCGCTGACAATGCCACGGCAACGAGCAGGGTGAAGGGATTGACGTGCTCCAGTTCGCCCTTTGGCTCAGGCCGCTGGATCGAGAAGCGGCGGAAGATCTCGTCGATCTCCGTCTTTGGGTAGACGCAGCGGAACGAGGGCTTGCGACGTGCTGTCGCAAGGGCCGTTTTCGGAGCCGGAAGGCTGGATTTGATCTTGGGATTTGCCATCAAAGACCTATAATCGCGGATTATGACCGATGGCAACGGCGGGGCGCCGGAAGAAAAGCTGGTTTTTTCTGCGGAGCTTTTTCCGCATCGCTCGCTTGGCCGAAAGGGGTTCAAGGTCATGCTCGCCCTGGCCGGCTTTCTCAGCCTGTTTTATGGCGGCCTGTTCGTTGCCAGCGGCGCGTGGCCGATCGGCTTTTTCCTCGGTGCGGATTTCCTGCTTCTCTATGGCGCCTTCTGGCTGAACTATCGTGCGGGCCGTGTCCGCGAAGAGGTCAAGGTGTCCCGTACCGATGTCTCCATTCGCAAGGTGCTGGCCTCCGGTCGCTCCGTCGAGCAACGTTTCAACCCGTTCTGGCTGCGCTTCCTGGTTCGGCGGGAGCCCGGCATCGGCATCCGCTCAATGCATCTATCGGGCGAGGGGCGGCGGGCGGATGTTGGATCGTTTCTCAACCCGGATGACCGCGAAAGCTTCGCCAAGGCATTCCTGGCGGCACTTGCGACAGTGAAGCGGCGAATTTAGCTTCGGTGCAAGAAACGGGTGGCGAGACGGGTTGCGAACCCTCATCATGGTTGCAAGGAGACCGATGATGAACATGGCGCCGCTGCTTACGAAAGACATTACCCCGGAAGGATCTGACTACGAGGTCGTGCGTAGCGTCATCGCGCTGATCACAGAGGATTATCGCGACCAGCCGTCCCTGGAGGATCTTGCCACGCGGCTGGGGCAGTCGCCGACACAGTTGCAGAAGACATTCACCCGGTGGGCCGGGCTGTCGCCCAAGGCCTTCCTGCAGGCGGTGACGCTCGATCATGCCAAGCGGCTGCTGCGGCAGGAGGCGTTGCCGTTGCTCGAAGCCTCTATCGAGGTCGGGCTATCCGGGCCGAGCCGGCTTCACGACCTGTTCGTCACCCACGAGGCGATGTCGCCGGGGGAGTGGAAGGCGAAGGGCGGGGGTCTGACCATCCGCTACGGCTTCCATGGCAGCCCGTTCGGCATGGCGCTGGTGATGGTCACCGATCGAGGTCTGGCCGGCCTGGCGTTCAGCGATACCGGTGGTGAGGTCGCCTGTCTCGAAGACATGACCTGCCGCTGGCCGAACGCCCGGTATGTCGAGGACAGCCAGGCAACGGCGCCCTTTGCCAAGCGTATTTTCGAGCCGGGCCAATGGTCTGCGGACCAGCCGTTGCGTGTCGTGTTGATCGGATCCGATTTTCAGGTGCGGGTCTGGGAAAGCCTTTTGAAAATTCCCTTCGGCAAGGCAATGACCTATTCCGACATTGCGCGGGATATCGGACAGCCGACAGCGATGCGGGCGGTTGGCGGGGCAATCGGTCGAAATCCGATTTCGTTCGTCGTTCCCTGCCATCGCGCGCTGGGCAAGGGCGGTGTGCTCACCGGTTACCATTGGGGGCTGACGCGCAAACGGGCAATGCTCGGCTGGGAAGCCGGCAATGCCTGAGGTCAGGCGGCAAAAGGCTCCATGCGGCCGAGCAGTTCGCGCGCCGCACTTTCGTCGGTGATGAGCGTGTTGCAGCCGATGCGCCTTATCGTGGCATGGATGGCCGTCGCCCGGTGTGCGCCGCCGCAGGCGAGAACGATGTGCTTTGCTTTCTTCAGCGTGTCGAGATCGACGGACATCACCCGGCTGTTGATGGTGTGGTCGACGGAGTTTCCATCGGCATCGAGGAAATTGAACATGGTATCGCAGACGCAGCCGGCAGCGATGAGTTCATCGAGTTCGGCCTTGGATATGAAGCCTTCTGACAGCGAGGTGGAGTGCGGGCCGATATCGCCGCAGCTGACGATGGCCAGATCGAGATTTTCCGCCAACCGATAGATAGCTTCAAGACCGCATTTCTCGATAAGATTTCGTTTCGTCTCGATCGAATCGACCAGCAGCGGTGCTAGAAACATGTAGCATTCGGCGCCGAGCTGGCTTGCCAGTCGCCACGTATAGTCGATCGGATTAGTTTGCTGCACGGCAACAATGCCGCCGAGCAGCGAGACTACCTTGCAATTGTCACGGCGTGGTGGGCGGAAACTGCCGAGCGATGCCGTCATCGTCCGGCCCCAGCCGACACCGATGGTGTAATCGTCGGGGATGGCCTCGGTCAGGAACTGTCCGAGCGCCAGGCCGACGCACTTCGCTTGGGCATCGACGCCGCCGCCTGCGGGTGTCGGCACGACAATCGCCTCGTCCAGCCCGAAAGCACGCTCCAGCTTGATGGACAGCTCGACGCAATCGTCGATACCGTCGTTGATCCAGATCTGCACTTCGCTGCGTCGCCGCGCTTCGTCGAGCAGCCGGATGACGGTGGTGCGGCTGATGCCCAGCTGCTCGGCCACATCTTTCTGCGTCAGGCTCTGGTTGTAGTACAGCCAGGCAGCCCTCAGGCGCAGCGATGCCGTTTCCGAATAGGCGATGTGGGTTCCACGTCTGAGCTTGGCCATATGTCCTCCGGCAACAAGGCCGCCGAGAGTTTGCCGCCACGTGACATTGGCAGCGCTCGCATGCATGTTGCTTGCCGCTACCCCGGCTTTTCGGAATTGATATTGGGCGGTATGAGACTTATGTCAATTGAAATGCACAAATGTCCTTGACTTTTCCTTGGTGGAGCGTTGATATCAAACTTGGAAAACCGAGTCTCTTGTCCAGCGGGGAGGGCAATCTGCGGGCGTCTTATAGGATAGCGTGCTGGAGCGGCGATGCAGCGAACGGAGTTCCGCGCTTGCACCGCATGGCTCCGCCGGCATATCCTCCAGCCCGCGCCTTGCGTACGCCGGAACATCGTTACTGCCCTCTCGTTTACTTTGGTCCGGGAGGGCCTGCCAACCTTACCGAACGCCACGCAAGACGGCGCCGGTCCTCAGTTCGAAATCAACAAGGATATTCATCATGACTTCCAAGCTTGACCAACTTCGCGAAATGACGACCGTCGTCGCCGACACCGGTGACATCGAGGCCGTCGCGCGCCTGAAGCCAGTGGATTGCACGACAAACCCATCAATCGTCCTGAAGGCGCTCGGCACGCCGATGTTTGCCGATGACATCAAGGAAGCCGTTGCCTGGGGCAAGAAGCAGTCGGGTTCGTCCGAGGCCGTTGCCGAAGCTGTTGCCGACCGTCTGGCAGTTTCCGTCGGTGCCGCGCTGTCGAAGCTGGTACCCGGCCGCGTTTCGACCGAAGTCAACGCCGACCTTTCGTTCGACACCAAGGCCTCGATCGAGAAGGCGCATGCCATCGTTGCCGGCTACAAGGAGCGCGGCATCGAGAAGGATCGCATCCTGATCAAGCTGGCATCCACATGGGAAGGCATCCGCGCTGCCGAAGTCCTGCAGAAGGAAGGCATCGACTGCAATCTGACGCTGCTGTTCAGCATGGCCCAGGCTGCTGCCTGCGCCGACGCCAAGGTGTTCCTGATCTCGCCGTTCGTCGGCCGTATTCTCGACTGGTACAAGAAGTCGACCGGCAAGGACTACACCTCGGAAGAAGATCCAGGCGTCATCTCGGTTCGTGAAATCTACAACTATTACAAGGCCAACGACATCAACACGATTGTCATGGGTGCTTCGTTCCGCAGCGCCGAGGAAGTGGCCGCACTTGCCGGCTGCGACCGCCTGACGATCAGCCCGAACCTGCTCGACGAACTCGCGAAGGACGAAGGCAAGCTCGAACGCAAGCTTTCGCCCGACGTCAAACACGCAACGCCGAAGCTGAACGTCGACGAAAAGACGTTCCGCTGGATGATGAACGAAGACGCCATGGCCACCGAGAAGCTTGCCGAAGGCATTCGCCAGTTCGGCAAGGATCTGGTGACGCTGCGTCTGATGGTCTCCAAGGAACTGCAGGCCGCTTAACAGTCACGCCTGAACTATGCTCTTGAAGGCCTGGCTGCAACACGCAGCCAGGCCTTTTTCTTTAGGTTTGGTTCAGAGGTTCCAGAGCCGCTGGGCATTCTGCCGGTACATCCGTGTCCTCTCGCTTTCGCTGCAGCCGGCGATCAATGCATGGGTTGCAGCCACCCAGGTCGACATCCCGCCGCTGAGGGTGCAGACCGGCCAGTCGCTACCCCAGATGACGCGGTCCCAGCCGAAGCTTGCAATCGAATGCTCGACGAACGGCCGCAAAGTCTCCACTGTCCACGTGTGGGGATCGGCATAGGCGACAACCCCGGAAATCTTCACGCTGACATTGTCACGGCGCGCGATTTCCCGGATGCCATTTTGCCAGGCTTCGCTCATGCCATCCTTGATGGCTGGGACCCCACAATGATCGAGAATGAACCGGACTTCTGGGTTGAGGTCGACGAGTCCTATCGCATGCTCGATCTGATGCGGCAGGACGCAGAGGTCGAAGGTCAACCTCGTCTCCGCCATGAGGCTGAGGTTTTCGCGAAAGAGCGGGCGTGTGGACAACTCGTCGGGAACGACATGCAGGACGCGACGCAGGCCTCTGACGAAGGGATCGGCCAGCACACGCTCGAGGTACCCCGGAAAGTCGGTGTCCTCCGGGCGACAGGCTGCAATCGCGCCTCGGATGAGGCTGTCCGACCGAGCGCTGAGTTCGCGCGCATACTCTGTTTCCGGCTCGATGTCGGAAGGATCGACGTCGACCTCCATGTGCAGGACGTCGGTGATGCCGCACCGTTTTGCTTCGAGGGCATAGTCGTCGTAGAGGCTGTCACGGTTGAGCGCGCCCGAGCCTGCGAGCCAGGGGTAGTTCAGCCTTGTGCGATCAACGATATGAAGATGGCTATCGAAAAGCATAGTTTCCTCCGGATGTGCCGTCAGGCTTCACGGAAGAATAGGGTATTCATATAAGAGTTATCAACCTGCCTCGTCCACCATTCCGGCAACCGTCTCGGAAATCTCCGCTGCTGCGGCACGTACAAACGCTATGACCTGGTCGAAGCTCGGTGCCTTGTCGCTGACCGGCTGGATATAGGGACAGGTAAGAGCGGCCAGCGCATTGCCATCTCGCGCCAATATGGGCGCAGAAATGTTGCGGACGCCTGTCGTCTGCAGGCTGTCCATGGTCTCGAAGCCGCGCTCCCTTATCACCTTCAGCCGCCCGATGAGATCGCCGGGCATGGCGACATCATCTTCGCGGCGCTGCTGCTCGTCGATCATCATCTGTCGCTGCTTTTCGTCGCGGAAAGCGAGCAGCACATGGCCGGAGCCGGTGTTGAAAAGGCTGATCTGGGCGCCGACCCGGATCGAGATCCCCCAATAGGTCGGCGAATCCTGCTGGGCGATAATGGCGACGGAACCGCGATCGTAGACTGCAAGGTGGCAGGCCTGCTCGGCGCGGTTGGCAAATTCCCGCATCAGCGGCGTTGAGAACGACACAAGCCGGCGCACGGGCGCATGAAAATGTGCCAGCCCGAACAGCTTCAGCGTCAGTAAAAAGCGATCGCCTTCCTGTCGCTGGACATAGCCGCGACGGACCAGCCGATCTAGCATGCGATAGAATTCGTTGGGGCTCTTGCCGAGATGCTTGGCGATTTCCGCCTGTGTCAGGCCGCCGTCGATGCGCGCCAGAAGCTCCAGGATATCGAGACCCTTATCGAGCGCCGGGGCTCTGTAACGGTCACTTTCTTCGTCAGCGCTAGCCATCGCATCTCTGTCACTGCAGTTTGACTGAATGCCATTCATATATGAATGGATAGCGTTTGCAAGCTACGGGCTCGTGCCTTGACGCTGCAATATGCCACGTTTACAGATAAATCAACGATGCATATGTGGATACCAATGCCAGTGGGCAGGCATACGATGCCTCTGGACGCTGTCACATCAGTGGGCTTTGACTTCAAAATGACAATCTCAATCGGTTAATTGGGTAAACGATCCCGGCTTATGCCAGGCGTTCCGGCAGATTTTTAGGACAAGGAAATTCGATATGGGACACGGACTGGAAGGAAAGACCGTCGTGATCACTGCGGCGGCGCAGGGCATCGGCCGAGCATCGGCCGAGCGTTTTCTCGGGCTAGGTGCACGGGTCATTGCGACCGATATCAACGAGGCGGCGCTGGAGAGCCTCGAGGGAGCCGAAACCCACGTCCTCAATGTGCTCGATAGCGATCGCGTCAAGGAATTTGCCAGCAAGATCGGTACCATCGACGTGCTGTTCAATTGCGCCGGCTTCGTGCATGCCGGCAGCATCCTCGACTGCGAGGAGAAAGACTGGGACTTCTCCTTCAATCTCAATGCAAAGGCGATGTACACCACATGCCGTACATTCTTGCCGGGCATGCTGGAGAAGGGCAAGGGCGTCATCGTCAACATGGCATCGGTCGCCTCGAGCGTTAAGGGCGTGCCGAACCGCTTTGCCTACTGTGCCTCCAAAGCTGCCGTGATCGGCCTGACCAAGTCTATTGCCGCCGATTTCGTGGCCAAGGGCATTCGTGCCAATGCTATTTGCCCGGGTACGGTGGATAGCCCCTCACTTCATGAGCGCCTTCGGGCCACCGGTGACTACGACAAGGCCATGACCGATTTCATTGCCCGCCAACCGATGGGGCGCATCGCCACGCCGGACGAGATCGCTGCCTTGGTGACTTATCTTGCCGGGGATGAATCCGGCTTTACGACAGGTCAGGCGCTGGTCGTCGACGGCGGCTGGACCGGCTGACAGATAGCCGGCGGACGTAACCCTGACTTTGCTGATGACAGCACATGTTCGCTGGTGCAGTGGCTCGAGTGGAATGGCTTGTCAGATTGCCGCGCGACTGTATATCAGGACAATGTGACCAGGAACGGAGCGCCGGCATGCAGCAGAGTGTAGAGCGAAGGGCGGCGCGATCGCCCGTCGTGAGGCTGGTGCGCAAGCATCTGAACGTCGCAATCGCTGTCCTGACCAGCCTGGTCGTCTTCGCGCTGACGACCTCCCGGCAGTTCAATGCCGGCAACTTTCTGGCCAGCTGGAACTGGGGCGCCGTCGTCTATATCGCCTTCACCTGGTATCGCATGCTGCGCTCCAACGTCAGCCGCATCCGGCAGCGATCGGCCGACTGCGACTTTTCCGACGTACTGGTGCTTTGCCTGTCGATCGCAGCCGCAGTGGCGAGCATCGGGGGAATCGGCATCGAACTCAGCGGCGTCAAAAATGCCTCGCCTGAGCAGGCTCTGGAGAATGCCGGGACTGCGTTTCTGACGATCCTGATTTCATGGATCTTCCTGCACACGCTGTTCACCACCCACTACGCCCATCGCTTTTATGCAGACAGCAGTGGCAAGCCGCCGATCCGCTTCCCCGACGATATCAAGGAACCCAATTATTGGGATTTCCTGTATTTCACCTTCACGATCGGCGTTGCATCCCAGACCGCCGATGTCGCCCTTGCCACGACATCCATGCGCAAGACTGCGCTGCTGCATTCGGTGTTGTCGTTCCTGTTCAATACGACGATATTGGCATTGGCGATCAATGTTGGCGCCAGTCTGATCTAGGCTCGTTTTGATAAGGACTTCTGCAATCCAGCGCTAGACTTGCTCGTCTGCGTGCTGGCCGACAATTAGTCAGGTTCGCTACTATCCAAAGGCCAATGTTCTGTATAGGTCAAATTGGGTTTGTTTTCCCTCCGCAGGAGGGGAGACGCTTTGTTGAAGCGTGGCGAGTGAACGTGGAATGTCAGACGAGCTATCGACCTCCTCGGTCCGGGCCATCTCGCGGATTGACGCCGTCCCCACCATTCTCGAAGTCGTCTGCAAAACCACGGGCATGGGATTTGCGGCGGTGGCAAGGGTCACCGAAAATCGCTGGATTGCCTGCGGCGTGCGGGACGACATTGCCTTTGGCCTGGAGCCCGGCGGAGAGTTGAAGGTCGAGACAACCATCTGCCATGACATCCGGCAGAACCGGCAGCCGGTGGTTATCGATGACGTTGCCACAGACCCAGTGTTTTCCACGCATCAAACGCCGCAGATGTATGGTCTGCAGAGCTATATCTCGATGCCGATCATCCTGCCCGACGGCACATTTTTCGGGACGCTCTGCGCTATCGACCGGGTGCCGAGAACACTGAGCACGCAATCGACGATCAGCATGTTCCGGCTGTTTGCCGACCTGATAGCGTTGCATCTCGATGCCAACCAGCGAATTCTCGACAGCGAGGACAGGCTGCGGACGGAGCAGGAAAACACGGCACTTCGAGAGGAATTCATCGCTGTCCTCGGGCACGATCTTCGCAATCCGCTGGCCTCAATCGACGCCGGTGCGAAGATCCTGCAGCGCTCGCCTCTCGATGACAAGTCGCGTTCGATCCTGACGCTCATGCAGGCGAGTGTCAGCCGCATGTCCGGGTTGATCGACGACGTACTGGACTTCGCACGCGGACGCCTCGGCAGTGGGCTCCTTGTGGAACGCCTTCAAGTGGTTCCGGTGCGGCCAATGATCGAGCAGGTCATAAGCGAGCTTGCTTCCACGCATCCTGACCGGATTATCCGGGCGGACATAAGCGACGTCAGCGTCCGCTGCGATCCGGCGCGCATAGGCCAGCTGTTGTCCAACCTGCTTGCGAATGCTTTGACACACGGGTCAGAAGATGGGGAAATTTCTGTGAGCGCACTGGTCAAGAACGGCCTTTTCGAGCTCACTGTCGCAAATCCAGGCGATATTATTCCGGAAGAAATTGTCGAGCACCTTTTCAAGCCCTTTGTGCGGGCTTCGGCAAATTCCAGTCATCAGGGGCTTGGGCTCGGACTCTATATCGCATCCGAGATTGCGCGCGCTCATCGCGGTGGGTTGACCGTTGCCTCTTCCGCGGAAGAAACGCGGTTCACGCTGACCTTCGACGCTTGCCCGCCTTAAAGGTCGGATGCTCCGCCCGACCAACAGGGGGCGGAGCAAATTCAGTTTGTTAGACGATTGCGTTGCCAGCCATGATGGCCAGAACGACAAAGATCAGGAACACGATCAGGGCGATGCCGAACAGCACGCGTGCGATGGTTGCCGTCGCGGCTGACACGCCTGAAAAACCGAAGAAGCCGGCAATAACCGAAACAACGAAGAATATAAGAGCCCATTTCAGCATGAAAATTTTCCTCTGCGCCAATTGTCGCAGGGATACGCGCGAGCGAAAGAAAAGTTCCAACGGCCTCTGAATTCAACCGGCGCACCGAAGTGGAGTGCGCCGAGATTGCCGCTTCATCCGTGGTTTATCATCACATGGCGTACGGTGGTGTAGTCTTCCAGTGCGTAGATCGACATGTCCTTGCCATAGCCCGATTGCTTCATTCCGCCATGCGGCATCTCGTTCGTCAGCATAAAGTGGGTGTTGATCCAGGTGCAGCCGTATTGCAGGCGCGCCGCCGTCTGCATCCCGCGACCGATGTCCTTTGTCCATACGGATGAGGCAAGGCCATAGTCGCTATCGTTGGCCCAGGCGACCGCGTCGTCGACGTCGCTGAAGCGGGTGACCGAGACAACCGGCCCGAATACCTCTCGGCGGACGATCTCGTCTGCCTGCGTCGCGCCGGCGATGACGGTCGGAGTGTAGAAGAAGCCCCTGTCGCCGGATACCTTGCCCCCTGTGGTGATCTCCATGTGCTTGTGTTCCGCTGCACGGTCGACGAAGCTTTCCACCCTGTCGCGCTGGCGTTTCGAGATCAGAGGTCCGATCTCGTTCTCGGTGTCGTCGGCTAGGTTGAACTTGATGGAGGAAACGGCCGAGGTCAGGTCGGCGACGAACCTGTCGTATATTTTGGCGTCGGCGTAGATGCGGCAGGCCGCAGTGCAGTCCTGGCCGGCGTTGTAGTAGCCAAAGGTGCGAATACCCGACACCACCGCGTCGATGTCGGCATCGTCGAAGATGATGACTGGCGCCTTGCCGCCGAGTTCGAGATGGGTCCGCTTGACCGTCTTGGCGGCTGCTTCCAAAACCTTCTTGCCGGTGCCGATGTCGCCGGTGATCGACACCATGCCGATCTGCGGATGGTTTATCAGCGCGCTGCCGACCGTCTCCCCGCGTCCAAGGATGACGTTGACCACGCCCTCGGGCAAAATCTCGGCGAACAGCTTCGCCATCTTCAGGGCGGATAGCGGTGTCTGCTCAGACGGCTTGAACACCACAGTGTTGCCGCCGGCCAGCGCCGGAGCCAGCTTCCACGCCATCATCATCAGGGGATAGTTCCAGGGCGCTATGGAGCCTACGATGCCGACCGGGTCGCGGCGGACCATCGAGGTGTATCCCGGAAGATATTCACCCGCCACAGGTCCGTGCAGGTTGCGCACGGCTCCGGCAAAGAAGCGGTAGCAATCGACAATCGCCGGTATCTCGTCATTGAGGACTGCGTTGATGGGTTTGCCGCAATCCAGCGCCTCAAGGGCTGCAAACCCTTCCGCATCCCGTTCTATCGCGTCGGCGATCCGCAGCAGGTAAGCCGAGCGCTGGGCCGGCGTGGTCTGCGACCAGGTCCTGAAGGCGGCTTCAGCGGCATTGGCAGCTTTGTCAACCTGACTGAGCGAAGCTTCTGGGAGGTCGAGCACTGTCTCGCCGGTCTTCGGGTTGAGGACGTGCTCTTCATTTTCCGTGCCTGCCTCGAAGCTTGACCCGATCAGCATTGCAGTGTCCATGACGTTCTCCCTTTTCATTGATTGCCGCCGCTAGCGATCTATCGTCGCCTGGGGTCAAGATAGTAGGATGCCACATTCGATGGCAGGGTGACCAGCACCGCAATATCGGTCGTGGACCCGCCGATTGGGAACAGCGCCTGGATGACGATGTCGGCCGGCGGGATCGCGGTGCAATGATCTATCGTGGGTGGCGCACTGCATATGGCCGAATGCCAGCAACTTATCGACGCAGCATCAGGTTGAAAATCGTCTCAAAATGAAACAGCCTCAGGTGGATCCGGGTGTCCGCACAAACTTGAAGCTACTGGTTTCATTTCCGAAATTCCGGCAGCTGTTTTATCGAAATGTGGCTGTATGGAAGGGAGTTTTACGCTCTCCTTAAGTATTCTGAAACGTCATATCTCTAGCGTTGCGAGTGTCTATCGCGGTGTTGGAGCTCTTTATGGTGGAGCAGTTGGCTTGAGGGCCTTACTGCGCATTTTTCGGTTACCCCGGAAGCTGGTTATGATTGTCGGCGGAGTGGCCTTGTTGATGGGCTCCTCCGGCGCATTCGCACTCTATATAGGTCGCGACAGACTGCTTGGACCTTCCACGACATCCGTGAACGGCATGCAATGCACCGACCTCAACCTCGTGACGATCCGCAAGAATCATCGCGTCTGGCTGCGCAAGTACATCACTGCCGATGCAACCGACGGTCTGACGCGAATCAAGACAGCATTGCGTGTGGCAAAGGCCGTCTACGATGCGCAGAAGCCGGATCTGGTTCAGGTGGTGGTCCTCGACAAGAAGGGACCGACACTGCAGTCGGACATTCACGGCCGCGCACTCGGCGCCACGGTGGTCTACATACCCCACCCTGAGAAGATTGCCGATGGCACGGTCGAGGTGCCGATAACCGCGCGCTACTACAATGGCGGCGCCAGCGACGAAGGCCTGTTCTTCGGAGACCGGGTCGATATGACGAGCACCGATATCGACGGCGTGATGGCCTCCCTGAAAGACCACAGCGACTGTACCGATCCGGTCACCACGGGAGCTGCCAAGGTGCCTGAAGGCGGCAAGCATCCGAAGACCCCACCGACAGCCGAGGGCGCTGCGAAGAGCGAGAGCGGCGAGGAAAAGTCACCTGCGGCGGGCGCACCACCGGCCGAGCATCCGCCTGCTGCAGCCGACGTCAAGCCGGAGCAGGGCAGCACCGGAAGTTTCATAGGTGTCAAGGTCGAGCCGAAGATCATGCCCACTTCGCTGCAGGCAATCGCTGCCTTGCCTGCGACGAGCGACGCAGTTGCTGCAACCTTGCCGGCCGATCCGCAGATGACAGGAACAAGCCGGTAGCCGATTGGCGCAGGCGGCTTCCCCTGCGCTTCAGCATATCCGTTGGCTAGTCGGCCTTGGCGCGGCGAGCCGGGAAGAGAATGATGTCGCGGATTGACGGCGCGTTGGTGAGCAGCATGATCAGTCGGTCGACGCCGATGCCGAGGCCACCGGCCGGCGGCATGCCCTGGTCGATCGCGTCCAGGAATTCGTCGTCCAGCTGCTTGTCCTTTTCGCCGCGCGCATGGGCCTGCTCGAGTTGCTCGACCATGCGCTTGCGCTGTTCTTCCGGATCGTTCAGTTCCGAAAAGGCATTGCCGAGTTCCCACGCGTTGCAATAGGTCTCGAAACGCTCGACAAGGCGCGGTTCGCCCGGCACTTCCTTGGCGAACGGCGAGATGTCCTTCGGGAAATGGGTGACGTGGCTTGGCTGGATCAGCGTGCCTTCGACTTTCTCCTCGAAGACGAAGGCCAGGCACTCGCCCCAGGTCCAGTCCTTCTCGACGGCGAAGCCGGCAGCCTTGGCGGCGGTGCGGGCCTCTTCATCGGTCTTCATGGAAAGGAAGTCGATGCCGGTGGCATCCTTGACGGCATCCGGCATGGGTACGCGCTTGAACGGGCCCTTGAAGGAGATCTGCTTGTCGCCGAAGGCAAACTCGGTCGTGCCGTGGATGGACAGGGCGAGTGTCTCGAACAGCCGCTCGACGAGGTCCATGATGTCCTCGTAGTCGGCATAGGCCCAATAGCACTCCATCATCGTGAATTCCGGATTGTGCCGGGTGGAAACGCCTTCGTTGCGGAAGTTGCGGTTAATCTCGAAGACCTTGTCGGTCAGGCCCGAAACCAACGTGCGCTTCAGGAACAGCTCCGGTGCAATGCGCAGGTACATGTCGAGCTTCAGCGTGTTGTGGTGGGTCTTGAAGGGTTCTGCCGTGGCGCCGCCATAGACCGAATGCAGCATCGGCGTCTCGACTTCCATGAAGCCGTCATTTTCCATGAAGCGGCGTATGCCGGAGACGATCTTCGAGCGCTGCTGGAAGCGCAGCTTGGAGTCCTCGTTGGTCATGATGTCGAGATGGCGCTTGCGGTAGCGGGTCTCGATATCGGACAGGCCGTGCCACTTTTCCGGCATCGGCAGCAGCGACTTGGTCAGCATGGTGATCTCGCGGGCCGAGATCGTCAGCTCGCCGCGCTTGGTACGGCGCACGACGCCGGTCACGCCGATGATGTCGCCGATATCGATCATCGGCAGCAGTGCGCGGGCTTCTTCCGGCGTGGTGTCCTTGTGGCTGAAAATCTGGATCTTGCCGCCGGCGTCATGGATGTCCATGAACATGCCGGAATTGCGGGAGGAGTAGACGCGACCGGCGACCGTGACCGTGTCGGTCGTCTCGACATCCATCTCGAGGTCCTTGTACTTCTCTGCCAGCTCGGTATTGGTCATGGTCCGGTGGAAATGGGCCGGATAGACATCGCCCACCTGTTCGCGCAGCAGCTTCAGCTTCTGGGTGCGCACTTCGGTCGCATCGGAGGACAGGGCAGTTTCGGTCTTGTTGTCGGACATTGTTCTATTTCCTGTAGCCGGGGCGCGCTTTGCTTTCGGTATCCCTCATGCCTGTGCTTGTCACAGGAATCCAGTACGTCCAAGTCCTTGGACGTGGGATAGTTCTTTCATACTCTCACGGCGCAGACGCGCCGTGGCTGGATTCCTGTGACAAGCACAGGAATGAGAGAGGACACACAAAGGTGTCTCCTCCCAAAACATTCATTTCCCGCTGCCGGCCATCGTCGCCACCACAGTAGCTGCGAGCTTCAGGCGCTGGCGCACGACGGAGCGGCCGAGGATCGACATGCTGTCGAACAG
Source organism: Rhizobium tumorigenes (assembly GCF_003240565.2). NCBI lineage: Bacteria > Pseudomonadati > Pseudomonadota > Alphaproteobacteria > Hyphomicrobiales > Rhizobiaceae > Arminella > Arminella tumorigenes. The sequence continues at coordinate 2,573,890 of NZ_CP117255.1, read as the reverse complement.
CGGCAGCGAGCGTGACGAGCCGGACATGGCAACGAACAGCGGCGCCAGGATGACCTTCAGCTTCTTGCCCATGCGATCGGCGATGGCGCGCAGCTCGGCCTCGATGGACTCGACGTTCCATTCGAGGATCTTTTCGAGATCCGGCTGCACGGTGTTGAAGATTTCCAGCAACTCTTCCGGCGTCGACTTGATCTTGGCGAAGGCCGATGCATCGAGGTGCAGATCGGATTTCAACAGGAAGCCCATCAGGTCCGGCAGCTCGCCAAGCTTGGTGATGCGCGACTGCGACAGCTTCAGGCCGTCCTGCAGGCGGTTGTTTTCCATCGCCCAGGTGAGCACGCGCCGGCTGAATTCCTCTTCCGACATTTTCTCGCGCAGCCAGCGGCCGTTGAGCCAGTCCAGCTTCTGGATGTCGAAGATGGCGCCGGCCTTGGACAGGTTCTCGGGATCGAAGTTGGCTGTTAGCTGTTCGATATCGAGCAGTTCCTCGCCTTCGCCGATCTGCATGAAGAACAGGCCGAGAAAGTTCATCAGCGCTTCCGGGATATAGCCGAGCGCGGTGTAATAGGAAATCGAGGTGGGGTTCTTTCGCTTCGACAGCTTCGACTTGTCGGCATTCCTCATCAGGGAGAGATGCATGAACACCGGCTGGTCCCATTCGAAATAGCGGTAGAGCAGGATGTGCTTCGGCACCGAGGCCAGCCATTCCTCGCCGCGCGCGACGTGGGTGATCTTCATCAGATGGTCGTCGATGACATTTGCCATGTGATAGGTCGGCATGTTGTCGGCCTTCATCAGCACCTGCATGTCGACGCTGTCCCACGGAATGCTGACATCGCCGTAGACGCCGTCGTGGAAATCGCAGGAGCCTTCCGTCGGGATCTTCATCCGCACGACCGAGGCTTCCCCCGATGCAACGCGCGAGGTGACTTCCTCGGCGGACAGGTTGAGGCAGTGACCATCATACTTCGGCGGCTTGCCAGCTGCGCGCTGGGCTTCGCGCATGGCCGTCAGGCGCTCTGGCGTGCAGAAGCAGCGGAAGGCGTGGTCTTTCCGCAAAAGCTCCTCGGCATAGGGCTGGTACATGTCCTTGCGGTCGCTCTGGCGATAGGGCCCATAGGGTCCACCGACGTCAGGACCTTCCGACCATTCCAGCCCGCACCACTTCAACGCATCCAGAACCTTCGTCTCAAATTCCGGCGTCGAACGGGTCGCGTCGGTATCCTCGATGCGCAGGATGAACTCGCCACCGTGTTTCTTGGCAAAGAGATAGTTGAACAGCGCAATGTAGGCCGTGCCGACATGGGGCTCGCCGGTCGGGGAGGGTGCGATGCGGACGCGGACGCCTGAAGTGGTCATGATGTCTATCCGTAATGACGTGCGGGAGATCCAGACGGGGCACTGGCCGGCGCCAAGGATCGAGTTTCGGAAACAGCCTCAAAACAGCGCCAAAAACACTGCCAGGCCAGCCATTTTCCGTCTGGCTGGCCTTAGGACATATTCAACCGTCGAGGTCAAGAAAAACCGCCGGTTCCCGGTGCGCCAGGGGCATGCTGGCCTGCCGGATCGGCAGTCTTTCGGGCGTCGATCCGGCCTTTTGAGGGAAGGTCTGTGGGCTCAGTGCCGGGTCTTGGATTTTTCCCTGCGGTTGCGCACCATCATGTTGAGAATCTCCACCACGGCAGAGAAGGCCATCGCGGCGTAGATGTAGCCCTTCGGGACATGGAAGCCCATGCCGTCGGCGATCAGCGTGGTGCCGATCATCAGCAGGAAGGCGAGCGCCAGCATGACGATCGACGGGTTCTTCTCGATGAAGTTGGCAAGCGGCGCTGCAGCCAGCAGCATGACCAGGACCGCGGTGATGACGGCCACGAACATGATCGGAATATGCGGCGTCATGCCGACGGCGGTGATGATGCTGTCGACAGAGAAGACGAGGTCGAGCAGAAGGATCTGGCCGATGGCTGCGGCAAAGCCCGTCGTGGTGGACTTGGCGATGAAATCACCGTTCTGATCGACGGGATCGACGCTGTGATGGATTTCCTTTGTGGCTTTCCACAGGAGGAACAGGCCACCGGCAATCAGGATGATGTCCTTCCAGGAAAAGCCGTGGCCCATTATGTCGAAGACCGGTTCCGTCAGGCGCACGATCCAGGCGACCGTGCCCAGCAGCGCCAGTCGCATGATCAAAGCCAGGCCGATACCGATCTTGCGGGCCTTGTCGCGGTTTTCAGGTGGCAGTTTGTTGGTCAGGATCGAGATGAAGATCAGGTTGTCGATGCCGAGAACCACCTCCATCAGTACGAGTGTGACGAGCGCCACCCAGGCGCTTGGATCTTGTAACAATGGCATCAGTGTCTGCATCGATCGTGTTCCCCACATTGAATAACCGGCGAAAAATACCCGGGCTAATGTAGGAACTCGAAGTTTGAACGCAAGCGTCGTCTAGGCGCCCTGTTTACGAAGGCTTCGGAGACTTTCCATAGGCGGCGAGGAAGGTTTTGACCGCTCCATTGATGACGCGTTCGATTTCCGCTTGTTCAGGGGGCTCGTCCATGCTGCCGAATAGGCGGAGTTTGAAGAAAGTGCCGCTGGAAAGGTCGAGAAACTGTCCGGCTGCGAGGTCGAGATCGTCTATCTCCAGCTTGCCATCCGCCATGTGCCGCAGCAGAAAATCCTGCAGGACAGTGCGCAGATTTTCCGGCCCCTTGAAGAACCTCTTGCAGAGGACAGGCATTCTTTCACGGACGCCCAGCACCGTGCGCATCGCCGTGATAACCTTTTCGTCGGTCATATGCCGCACGAACGTGACGCCGAAGTCGTAGAGGCCGCCTTCGAGATCGTCGTGTTCGGCCAGCGCCATACGCATCGTGGCGATGAAAGCCGCTCGTTGCCGCTCGATGATTGCGGTAAACAGCTCTTCCTTGTTGGCAAAATAAACGTATAGCGTGCCCTTTGAAACGCCAGCCTCGCGCGTTACATCGTTCATGCTCGAGGCATCGAAGCCGAGCCGCATGAAGACGCGATGGGCGCCATCCAGGATCTGCTCGCGCTTCGTCGGATCCTCGCCAGCTGCCCAGCGACCTGTTGCCGAAGAAGAGTTATCCTCAGGCGCCGAATTGTTTTTGACGGTTATATTGTCAGACACTGTCACTCAACGAAGATTGTTTAACCAAATCGAACCGATTGGTTCGGCACGACTTGATATGATGTGTTAAACGCTCTATGTCAACTGAACCGAACCGTTCGGTTCGATATATTCCGTAAAACCTTGGTGCTCTCTACATGTCGTCCATTCCGAAGAACAATGTTGCACGCATTGTAAGCGAACCAACCGATGCAAATTCTGCCCAGCCTGATGCGGCAGTGCAAGGGGAGCCCGCAGCTGCCGAGGCACGCAGCGCGCCTTTGAACGCTCCGCCGTCGGCTACAACGACAGTCGATCCGCCGAAATCCGAGAAAAAGCGCCGCAGCCTCATTCTACCGATCATCGTCGTGATCGCGCTGATCGGCGGTGGCTGGTATGTTTATGACTGGTGGACGACCGGGCGCTTTATGGTGTCGACAGACGACGCCTATATCGGCGGCGACATGGCTGTCATCTCGCCAAAGGTTGCCGGCTATGTGGCCAAGGTCGATGTCGTTGCCAACCAGCAGGTCAAGGCTGGCGATGTTTTGCTGACACTGGATGCAGGCGACTACCAGAACGCGCTCGACCAGGCTCTGGCCCAGGTCGAAACCGAGAAGCTGGCATTGCAGACCATCGATGCGCAAATCGTCGGGGCTCAGGCCTCGCTTGCCCAAGCGCAGGCCCAGAAGGTGGCGCTGCAGGCAACGGTGCGTGGCGCGCAGATCACCCAGAGCCGCGCCACCCAGCTGGAATCAAGGTCTGCTGGCACCGCCGCCAACGTCGATTCTGCCAATATTGCGCTCGACCAGGCCAACGCCAACCTCGTCGCCGGCGACGCCAATATTGCCTCGGCACAGGCGAATATTGCCTTGCTGCAGGCGCAGCGCAAGCAGGCTGAAGGCACGGTCCGGACACTCGAAATCTCGCGGGACAAGGCCGCCCGCGACCTGAGCTTCACGGTCCTCAAGGCACCCTATGATGGTGTCGTGGGTAACCGATCGGTCCAGGAAGGCGATTATGTTTCCTCGACCACGCGGCTTATGTCCATCGTCCCGACCCGCAAGCTCTACATCGACGCCAACTTCAAGGAGACCCAGCTCCAGCACGTCGTTCCGGGCTCGAAGGTCGAGGTGCATGTCGATGCCTACAGCGACGAGCCGATTGTCGGCACCGTCGAGTCTATCGCGCCGGCATCCGGATCGGTGTTTTCGCTGCTGCCGCCGGAAAATGCGACGGGCAACTTTACCAAGGTGATCCAGCGCGTGCCTGTTCGCATTGCCCTGCCGCAGGAAGCACTCGACAGCGGTCGCCTGCGCGCCGGCCTCAGCGTCGTGGTCGATGTCGATACGCGCACTGCGCCGCAGTCAACCAAGTAGAGCGCGGAGAGCACCCATGGCTGCCGTCACCACAACTGCAGGACCGACTGTCGGTCCTGGTGAGCCTGTGTCGGATCGGATGGATCCTCGCCGGTTGATCGCGTTCTTCGCAATGGTGCTCGGCATGTTCATGTCGATCCTCGACATCCAGGTGGTTTCGGCATCGCTGGCCGAAATCCAGGCCGGCCTCAGTGCCGGCTCGGATGAAATCGCCTGGGTGCAGACTGCCTATCTGATCGCCGAGGTCATCATGATCCCGCTGTCGGGCACGCTGGCACGGATCATCTCCACGCGTTATCTCTTTGCCATCTGTGCTGCCGGCTTTACCGCATCCAGCGCGCTCTGCGCGACGGCGACCAATATCGACCAGATGATCGTCTATCGGGCAATGCAGGGCTTTATCGGCGGCGGCATGATCCCATCCGTGTTTGCTGCCGCGTTCACGATCTTTCCGCCGTCGAAGCGCAATGTCATATCGCCCATCATCGGCCTGATCGCCACGCTGGCGCCAACCATCGGACCGACGATTGGCGGCTATCTCAGCGATGCCTTCTCCTGGCACTGGCTGTTTCTGATCAACATCGGTCCCGGTATTCTCGTGACGCTCGTCACATGGAATTTCATCGACTTCGACAAACCTGAGCTGTCGCTGATGAAGAAGTTCGACTGGTGGGGCTTGTTGGGCATGGCCGTGTTTCTCGGTGCGCTGGAGTATGTGCTCGAGGAAGGCAACACCAATGACTGGTTCAACGACGGCTACATCGTCATCGCCGCCATCGCTTCGGCGATAGGCGGTGTGATCTTCTTTTTCCGGGCGTTTACAGCCTCATTTCCGATCGTCGATCTCAAGGCTTTCGCCAACAAGAACTTCTCCTTCGGCTCCGTATTTTCCTTCGTCATGGGTATCGGCCTTTATGGCCTGACCTACGTCTATCCGCTCTATCTCGGTCGCATACGCGGCTACGATTCGCTGATGATCGGCGAGACCATGTTCGTCTCCGGCCTGGCGATGTTCTGTACCGCGCCGATTGCCGGCATGCTCTCGAGCAAGCTCGATCCGCGGATTATCATGGGCGCCGGGTTCATCTTCTTTGCGGCCGGCACATGGATCATGACGTCGATTACCACCGACTGGGATTTCTGGGAGTTGCTCATCCCGCAGATCCTGCGTGGCGTCGGGTTGATGCTGTGCATGGTTCCGATCAACAATATCGCGCTCGGCACGATGGCGCCGGAGCGCATGCGCGGCGCTTCAGGCCTGTTCAACCTGACCAGAAATCTCGGCGGCGCCGTTGGCCTCGCGATCATCAACACGGTGCTGACCAACCGGCAGGACCTGCATTACATGCGCCTGCGCGAAAATATCAACTGGGGCAATCCGGTTGCCGTCGACCAACTGAACAGCATGGCTGCAAACTACGATGCTCACGGGATGGACGGTTCGAATGTTGCCATACGCACGATGGTCAACCTGACGACCCAGCAGGCGATGGTGATGTCGTTCAGCGACGTGTTCATGATCCTGACGGTGCTTTTCACGCTGATGCTGATCGGCGTTGCGATGATCAGCAAGCCGAAGCCGCCACCCAAGGGTGCGCCGGCCGGCGGCCACTAGCAACTTCAACCGAAACCTTTTCGCCGCCACGACGTATCTGTCTGGCGGCGTTTTCGTGCCCGCCGGTGAACCGGCGCGCCTTCGGCGACGTATCGACATCTCATTCGTTCCTCCATGCCGGACCCCGTTTACATGCTCAAAACGACTTTCTGCACCATCAGGCGGGCACTCGTGCTTCTCGCACTGTTCGCTTGCGGAGCTTCCTGCGCGACCTCGGCGACTGCAGATTCCGTGCCGCAGGAATTGATCGATGTCGGTGGCTACAGGATGAACAGCGTCTACCTGCGCGCCAGTCATCCCGACCTGCCGCCGGTCGTCTTCGTCCATGGGGCCAGCGCTAACCTGTTCGACCCGATGCTGTCGTTTCGTGCAAAGCTGCAGGGCCGCGCGGATCTGCTGTTCGTCGATCGCCCCGGCTACGGGCGCTCGGACCGTGGCGGTGCGGAAAACGCCTATCCGGATGGTCAGGCGGATGCGATAGCCGCCGTTATGGACAGGCGGGGGATAAAGAAGGCGATTATCGTCGGCCACTCCTTTGGTGGTGCCGTGGTTGCCAGCTTTGCGCTGCGCCACCCCGACAAGGTCATCGGCCTGGTCTTCCTTTCGCCCGCCGTCTATCCCTGGCCGGGCGGCATAGCCTGGTATTATCGCGCCGCCTCGACGCCCGTGACGGGCTGGCTGTTTTCGACGTTCATTGCACCGCCAGCCGGCGTGGTGATGATCGACCGTGCAGTGAAGGGCGTTTTTGCGCCGAACGTCGCGCCTGCGGATTATGTGGCGAGAACCCACGCGCTGATGGCGATCCGTCCCGGTTCTTTTCACAACAACGCCGTCGATGTTGCCAATCTCAAGGACTGGACCGCCAAGACATCGCCGCGCTACCCAGAGATAGAAAAGCCCACCATCATCATAACGGGCGATACCGACAGCGTCGTCTCGCCCACAATCCACGCAGGACAACTTGCAAAAGCCATACGCGGCGCCCGGCTAATCTCGATCCACAATATGGGCCACAAATCCGACTACGTGGCGAGCGACGTCGCGGTGGGTGCTATCGAGACCCTCGGTGGCGAGAAGCGCGATCTCTCGGCTATCGCCCGGCGGGTCGAGGCGGGGATCGCCAACGACCGCGAAGAATAACGTCTGAGCGCAGTCTTTCGGCGGCAAGCTTGCGTCAATAGACTTCGCCTTGAAAAATCTGATTTACGTACGTCAGATTTGGCGCTAAGTGTCTTCGAAGGAGGAGACATGAGGCCAACCGTTCACGATATCGCCGCTGCAGCGGGCGTCAGCCTTGCGACCGTGGACCGGGTGCTGAACCAGCGTGCCGGCGTGCGCAGCGTCACCCGGCAGCGGGTGGAAGCGGTCATCAACGATATCGGCTATGTGCGTGACATGGCGGCCGCCAATCTGGCCAAGGGTCGCCTCTATCCGCTAGTCTTCATTCTCCCGGCCAGCGACAATTCTTTTATGCACAGCTTGCACGCCGAGGCGCGCCAGGCAATTTCACGCGCTGGATCGGAGCGGTGTTCCATCCGCATCATCGAGGTCAAGGCTTTCGACCCCGCGGCACTGGTGGCGGCGCTGGACAGCCTTGCCGGCGCCGATATCGCCGGAGTGGCGCTCGTTGCCGTCGATGCGCCCGAAGTCCGGGATGCCGTTGAAAGGCTGGTGCAAGCGAAAATTCCCGTAGTGACGCTGGTTTCCGATCTGACCGGTTCCGCACGTCATCATTACGCCGGCATCGACAACATCGCGGCGGGGCGGACGGCGGCGCGCTTGCTCGGCCGGTTTCTCGGCGGACGGAAGGGGGAAGTCCTCGTGCTCGCGGGTTCGCTGCTGGTACGCGACCATCGCGAACGGCTCGAGGGCTTTTCGGCGATGATAGAGCAGGAGTTTTCTGCACTGACGCTGCTGCCGGTGCTGGAGGGGCTCGACGATCCGGAGACGGTGAACGGGCTTGTGACGAAAGCACTGGCGGACAATCCCGATGTGATCGGCATCTATAGCATCGGCGCCGGCAACCGAGGCCTGATCAGGGCCTTGCGGGCGCGGGCTGCAGGCAAGGATCTGACAGTCGTTGCGCACGAGTTGACCGATTACACCCGCAAGGCCCTGCAGGATGGGCTGATCGACGTGGTGCTTAACCAGGACGCCGGTCATGAGGTTCGCAGCGCTGTCCGTGTACTCAAGGCCAAGGCCGATGGGCTGGCTGTCATCGCGGCCCAGGAGCGCATCCGGCTCGATATTTTTTTGAAAGACAATCTGCCCTGAGTGGCGGCAACAGGAGTAAACCACATGTATCTCGGTCTCGATCTCGGCACATCCGGCGTCAAAGCCATGCTGATCGACGGCGATCAGAAAATCGTCGGCTCCGCCAATGGCGCGCTTGACGTTTCGCGCCCGCATCCGGGCTGGTCCGAGCAGGATCCGGCGCATTGGGTGCGTGCCACCGAGGAGGCTGTTGCAGGCCTCAAGGCTGCTCATCCGAACGAGCTTTCGGCGGTGCGCGGCATCGGCCTTTCCGGTCAGATGCATGGCGCGACGCTGCTGGACGCTGCCGACAAGGTGCTGCGCCCCTGCATCCTCTGGAACGACACGCGCAGCCATGTCGAGGCGGCCGCGCTCGACGCCGATCCGCGTTTTCGCGCACTGACAGGCAACATCGTCTTCCCGGGCTTTACCGCGCCCAAGCTCGCCTGGGTTGCCAGGCACGAGCCGGAAATCTTCGCCAAGGTGGCCCACGTGCTGCTTCCCAAGGATTACCTCCGCCTCTGGCTGACCGGCGAACACATCTCGGAAATGTCGGACTCGGCGGGCACGTCCTGGCTCGATACTGGCAAGCGCAAATGGTCGGCTGAATTGCTGGCCGCCACCGGCCTTACCGAAGCGCAGATGCCGCAACTGGTCGAAGGCACCGAGGTTGGCGGTAAACTTCGTCGCGAACTGGCGGCGAAATGGGGTATGTCCGGCGACGTCGTCCTAGCCGGCGGGGCAGGCGACAATGCGGCTTCGGCCTGCGGCATGGGAACCGTCAGCGATGGCGCAGCCTTTGTGTCGCTCGGGACTTCTGGCGTGCTGTTTGCGGCCAACGGCTCCTATCTGCCGAAGCCGGAGAGCGCCGTGCATGCCTTCTGCCATGCGCTTCCCAACACCTGGCACCAAATGGGCGTCATCCTGTCGGCCACCGATGCGCTCAACTGGCATTCCGAGATCACCGGAAAGTCACCTGCTGACCTCACCGGCGAACTCGGCGATACACTGAAGGCGCCGTCGGGCGTCACATTCCTCCCGTATCTTTCCGGCGAGCGCACGCCGCACAACGATGCCGCGATCCGCGGCGCCTTCATCGGCCTTGGCCACGAGAGCAGCCGTGTCGTGCTGACCCAGGCCGTGCTCGAAGGGGTATCCTTCGCCATCCGTGACAGCCTCGAGGCGCTGCGGTCTGCCGGCACCCAAATCTCCCGCGTCACCGCTATCGGCGGCGGCTCGCGCTCGCGCTACTGGCTGGCGTCGATCGCCACGGCGCTGGGCGTGCCTGTCGACCTGCCCGCCGACGGCGACTTCGGAGCCGCTTTCGGCGCCGCCCGGCTGGGACTGATCGCGGCCACCGGCGCCGATCCCGTCGCCGTCTGCACGCCGCCCGCCACGGCAGGCACCATCGAGCCCGACGCGGCCTTCGCGGGCGCCTACGAGGAGGCATACCGGCGCTATCGGGCGCTTTATCCGGCGATCAAGTCGCTCGCCCATTAATAAAGGAGACACCCCTCAGCCTACCCTCTCCGCGAGGGGAGAAGGTGGCCCCAAGGGCCGGATGAGGCAACGCGCCATAACGAACACTACAGACCAACCCAGGAGGAGTAGACCATGACCACAGGATTTTTCGGAGATATTCAGAAGGTAAAATATGAGGGCCCCGACAGCACCAATCCGCTGGCCTTCCGGCACTACAACAAGGACGAGATGCTGCTGGGCAAGCGGATGGAGGACCATCTCCGCTTTGCCGTCGCCTACTGGCACACGTTTACCTGGCCAGGCGGCGACCCCTTCGGCGGCCAGACGTTTTTGCGCCCGTGGTTCAGCGACACCATGGAAGCTGCCAAGCTGAAGGCTGATGTCGCCTTCGAATTCTTCACCCTGCTCGGCGCTCCCTATTATTGCTTCCACGACGCCGACGTCCGGCCGGAAGGCAATAACTTTGCCGAGAACACCAAGAACCTCAACGAGATCGTCGACTACTTTGCGCAGAAGCAGGCCGATACGGGCGTCAAGCTTCTCTGGGGCACGGCCAACATGTTCTCCCACCGCCGTTACATGAGCGGTGCTGCGACCAATCCCGATCCGGACGTCTTTGCTTTCGCTGCGGCGACTGTGAAGACCTGCCTCGACGCGACGCAGAAACTCGGTGGCGAGAACTATGTTCTTTGGGGAGGTCGCGAGGGTTACGAGACGCTGCTCAACACCGACCTCAAGCGCGAGCTCGACCAGATGGGCCGCTTCCTCAACCTCGTCGTCGAGTACAAGCATAAGATCGGCTACAAGGGCACCATCCTTATCGAGCCGAAACCTCAGGAGCCGACCAAGCACCAGTACGACTACGACGTCGCGACGGTCTACGGCTTCCTCAAGAGATACGGCCTCGAGAACGAGGTGAAGCTCAACATCGAGCAGGGCCATGCCATCCTCGCCGGCCATTCCTTCGAGCACGAGCTGGCGCTTGCCAACGCACTCGGCGTCTTTGGCTCCATCGACATGAACCGCAACGACTACCAGTCTGGTTGGGATACCGACCAGTTCCCGAACAACGTGCCGGAAATGACGCTGGCCTATTATCAGGTTCTGTCCGGCGGCGGCTTCACCACCGGCGGCACCAACTTCGATTCCAAGCTGCGTCGCCAGTCGCTGGATGCGGAGGACCTGCTGATCGGTCATATCGGCGGCATGGATTGCTGCGCGCGGGGACTGAAGGCGGCAGCAAAGATGATCGAGGACAAGGCTTTGTCCAAGCCGCTCGACGACCGTTACGCCGGCTGGAACGCCGCCGAGCCCCAGAAGCTGCTCCGCGGCGAATACGCGCTCGACGACATCGCCAAGTGGGTGGAAGGCAACGACATCAACCCGCAGCCACGTTCCGGCAAGCAGGAACTGCTGGAAAACATCGTCAATCGTTACGTTTGATGGCTGGGAGCGTCTCTCCGCTGGTTGCGGGGAGACGCTCTTGCTTATTCGGCTGCGACCTTCGCGGTGAGAGTAATGCCGAGCGCCTTCATCACTGCCATCGTTGTCTTAAGGGTTGGATTTCCTGCCTCACTGAAAGACCTGTAGAGTTGCTCCCGCGACAGGCCGGTTTCGGTGGCAATCTGCGTCATGCCTTTTGCACGCGCGACCACGCCAAGGGCGTGGGCGATATAGCCGGCATCGCCCGTCTCGAACGCTTCGCCCATGAAGACTGCCATTGCCTCATCCGAGACGAGATCTTCGGCTGGGTCGTAAGGGGTCAATTTCTCAACCATGGTCGTCATTCCACTCCGTCAGCAGGCGCTTTGCGGCGCTGATGTCTCTTGCCTGCGTGCTTTTGTCGCCGCCGCACAGCAGGATGATCAGCGTGTTGCCGCGTGTTTTAAAATATATGCGGTAGCCGGGGCCATAGTGAATTCGAAGCTCCTGAACGCCATCGCCGACGGACTGCGCGTCGCCACTGTGGCCATAGGCAAGCCTGTCGAGCCGTGAGGCGATTATTGCACGGGCCCGGTCATCGGTCAGGCGTTGTCGCCACTTTGCGAAAGCGGCTGTTTGCCGCAGCTCCAACATGCTTCATATGTAGTTTATAAAATACGGCTTCTCAAGTCGGATTCCCGCCTCGCATGCACGTCCTGTTTGTAATCCATAAAAAACATTCGCCCACTGCTTTACGTACCTCATCATATACGCTAGCCTCTTGCCTGGAGGAGTGCCGGGGTGGAGAGAGTTCTTGAGGACGATGGCGTGAGCCTTGTCGCCCTTTGTGGGGCCCAAGGTTTGTGCGCCAAAGGGCGGGAAGCGGCAGCAGAGGATGCGCCGCAATGAACCCGCGCCTCGATGTTTCCACGCCGCTTCTGCAAGCCGTCGGCCTCTCGAAATCATTCGGACCTGTCGAGGTCCTGCGCGACATCGAACTTTCCGTGATGCCAGGCGAGGTCCATGCGATCATCGGCGAGAACGGCGCGGGCAAGTCGACGCTGATGCGGCTCCTTTCGGGGCACCTTCAACCAACGCGCGGCGAGGTACGGGTCGATGGCGAGCCCGCGCACCTGTCCGGGCCGGTCGATGCGGAAGCGCGCGGCATCGTGCTCGTCCACCAGGAAATCCTGCTTGCTCCCGATCTGACGGTGGCACAAAATCTCTATCTCGGTCGTGAACTGCGCCGCGGCTTCATTGTAAACGACCGCGCCATGAACGACGGGGCGCGCCGCGCCATCCGCGATCTCGGTGCCGATATCGAACCCACTGTGGTGGTCGGGCGGCTGTCAATTGCCCAGCGGCAACTGGTGCAGATCGCGCGCGTGCTGCTGGTGCCGCACCGGCTGGTGATCTTCGACGAGCCGACCGCCTCCCTGACGCCAACCGAGACCAGGGCGCTTCTCAAGGTCATCAGGGATATCAGCGCCAAGGGGGTGGCGGTCCTCTATATTTCGCACCGGCTGCAGGAGGTGAAGGAAATTGCCAACCGGGTGACTATCCTTCGCGATGGGCGGTTGGTCGCCACCCATCCGGCTGCCGATCTCGAGCCTGCCGATATGGCGCGGTTGATGGTCGGTCGCGATGTGGCCAAGCTCTATCCCGACCGGCATGCGGCGGTGGTTCGTGAAACTGTGCTGGACGTCGAGAATTTTTCAGTTCCGGGCTATGCCGAGCGCGCGTCTTTCACCCTCCATCGTGGCGAGATCCTCGGTTTTGCCGGGCTGATCGGCGCCGGGCGGACAGAGCTGATGGAGGGCGTGGTCGGGCTTCGGACGGGGCAGGGAGCTGTAAAGCTCAACGGCAAGCCGGTGCACTTCGCCGACGTGCATGCCAGCCTCAAGGCCGGGATCGTCTATCTCAGCGAAGATCGCAAGGGCAAGGGGCTGCTGCTCACCAAGGATCTCCGCGTCAACCTGACGCTGGCAGCCCTCGGCCGGTTTGCCCGCCGCTTCCAGGTGGACCGGGCAAAGGAGCGTGCCGCACTCGATGCCGCCATCAAGGAGTTCGACATCCGGGTCGGAGACAAGGACATGCTGGCCGGCCAGCTGTCGGGCGGCAACCAGCAGAAGCTGCTGCTGGCCAAGATGATGCTGCTCAATCCGGGCATTGTCATCATCGACGAGCCGACGCGCGGCATCGACATCGGCACCAAGGAACAAATCTACAAATTCATCGCCACGCTTGCTGAACAGGGCCGCTCGATCATCGTCGTCTCGTCTGAAATGCCCGAACTCATTGGCATCTGCGACCGGATACTGGTGATGCGCGGCGGCCGGATCGTCGGCGAGGTTGCCGGCGAAATGATGACCGAAAACGAAATCGTCGTGCTGGCCACCGGTGCCAGTGCCGGAGAGGCCGCATGAGCGGAGCAACCATGAGCAATGTGACAACAGCCGAATCCGTCAAGATGAAACGCTCGTGGAAGGATCTCGATCTACGGGCCGTGGCTCCATTCGTGGCGCTCGCCTTGTTGCTGGTGCTAGGCGCCTTCGCCAATCCGAATTTCATCAGCATCGACAACCTGCTGAACGTCATCACACGCAGTGCATTCATCGCCATCATTGCCATCGGCGCGACCTTCGTCATCTCGGCGGGCGGGATCGATCTGTCGGTTGGCTCGATGGTGGCATTCGTTGCCAGCCTGATGATCCTGTTCATCAACAGCGGCGTTATCGCCGATCCCGCCGGCATGCTTATTGTCGCCATGCTGCTCGCCATCGCCCTCGGGGGTGCCTGCGGACTGGCCAATGGCCTCATCACGACAGTCGGCCGCATCGAGCCGTTCATCGCGACGCTCGGCACGATGGGCATCTTTCGTGGCCTGACCACCTGGCTGTCGCAAGGTGGTGCCATCACGGTGCGCAGCCCGGAGATCGTCAAGATGTACCGGCCGGCCTATTTCGGCCAGGTGCTCGGCGTGCCCGTGCCTGTGATCGTCATCTTCGCCATGGCTGCCATCGGCGCCTTCATCCTCTATCGCACCCGCTACGGTCGGCATGTCGCGGCTGTCGGTTCGAACGAGGATGTGGCGCGCTATTCCGGCATCTCGGTCAACCGGGTACGCACCGCCGCCTATGTCATTCAGGGCATCTGCGTTGCCGTTGCCGTGCTGCTCTATGTGCCTCGGCTGGGGTCGACATCGGCGACCACCGGCATTCTCTGGGAACTCCAGGCGATCACGGCTGTCGTCGTCGGCGGTACGGCGCTCCGGGGAGGGGTCGGGCGTATCTGGGGGACGGTCTGCGGCGCCTTCATTCTCGAAATCGTCGGCAATATCATGCTGTTGTCGAATTTCGTCAGCGAATACCTGATCGGCGCCATCCAGGGCGCGATCATTATCATTGCGATGCTCGTTCAGCGGTCGCTGATAGGCAAGTCGTGAAAAAGGACCGGGTGGTGGGGTCGCCCGGTCTTCTGCGATATCGACCCCGATACTCTCTGGGAGGAGAACAGATATGCGTAAAATCCTGTTGGCGACGACTGTCGCCCTTGCCGCGCTGGTGAGTGCTGCCCATGCGGAAGACAAGAAAGTCACCATCGGCGTGTCTATCCCTGCCGCCGACCATGGCTGGACGTCCGGTGTGGTATTCCATGCCAACCGTGTCGCCAAGTTGCTGATGGCACAACATCCGGGCCTCAACATCATCGTCAAGACCTCGGCTGATCCGGCAAGCCAGGCCAATGCCGTGCAGGACCTGTCGACGCAGGGCATCGATGCCCTCGTCATCCTGCCATCCGATCCGGATCCGCTAGTCAACGCCATGCAGGAGGTCAAGGACAAGGGCAAGTTCGTCGCCATCGTCGACCGCGCGCCCAGCGTCAACGACCATACGATCCGCGACCTCTATGTTGCCGGCAACAATCCGGCGCTCGGCCAGACTGCCGGCGAATATATCAAGGCCAACACTCCGGATGCTGAGGTCGTCGTCATCCGCGGCCTGCCGATCCCGATCGACCAGCAGCGCCAGGACGGCTTCGACAAGGGCATTGCCGGCTCCAACGTCAAGGTGCTCGACCGCCAGTACGGCAACTGGAACCGCGACGATGCCTTCAAAGTGATGCAGGACTTCCTGACCAAGTATAAGAAGATCGACGTAGTCTGGTGCCAGGACGACGACATGGCCGTCGGCGTGCTGCAGGCCATCGACCAGGCCAAGCGCACGGATATCAAATACGTGATCGCCGGTGCCGGCTCGAAGGATATGATCAAGAAGGTCATGGACGGCGACAAGATGATCCCCGTCGACGTGCTCTATCCGCCGGCCATGGTCGGAACGGCGCTGGAACTTACGGTCGCCAACTTCTACGGCCAGGTTCCGGTGCGCGGCACCTATCTGGTCGATGCGACGCTGGTGACGAAGGAGAATGCCAAGGATTTCTATTTCCCGGATTCGCCTTTCTAAGGTCATTGTCCACAAGTGAGTGGTGAGGGGGGAGACCCCCTCATCCGCCCTTCGGGCCCCTTCTTCCCCTCGGGGAGAAGGGGAAGGGCAATTTCTCTCGCGGAACCGGGTTGCTATTTAATCAGCCGGTGGCTGACGGCAATTTACGCGACCTGCGCAGGTCTCCCCTCCTCCCATCGGGAAGAAGGTCCCCCGAAGGGCCGGATGAGGGGACCGCACCACAGAAGAAATCTCATCTCAGCAGCGCGGTTATTAATTCCGATATTCCGGCTCTTGCCTGTCCAGCACGCGCCGCAGGCTTTCCAGATGCATCCGGGCGCTTTCCGGGTCGCCCTCGCGCATCTGGCGGGCGGCGGCAGAGGCGACTTCGGCGGGGACGGCAAGCAGACGGCGGCCGGTGCTCATGGCCTTCAACTGCACCTCGGCGGCGCGCTCCAGATAATAGAGATCGTCCCAGGCTTCGGCGATGTTCGGCGCGCAGACCATGACGCCGTGGTTCTTCATGAATAATATGTCGTTATCGCCAAGGGTCGCGGCAATGCGGTCGCCCTCACGCTCATCAAGCGCCAGGCCGTTGTAGTGCTCGTCGATGCCGGTGCGGCCATAGAATTTCAGCGAGGTCTGGCCAGCCCAGACCAGCGGTTCGCCTTCGACCATGCTGAGCGCGGTGGCATTCGGCATATGGGTGTGGAAGGCAGCGCCAACGCGCGGCAGCATCTTGTGCAGGCGGGCGTGAATGAAGAACGCCGTCGCCTCCGGCACACCGTCACCGGCGACCACGTGGCCGTCGAAGTCGCAGATCAGCAGCGACGAGGCGGTTGCCTCCTGGAAGGCCCAGCCCAGCCGGTTGACGAGGAACAGGTCCGAGTGACCGGGCACCAGCGCCGAGAAATGGTTGCAGATGCCTTCCTCAAGGCCCAGCCGCGCGGCGCTCCGAAGGCAAGCCGCGAGATCGACGCGTGCCTCCCAGATTTCCGGCGTTTCCAGCGACGCGTTCCGCAGGATAGCCGGGGTGCCGGGAGGAACATTGAGTTCGTGTGCCATCTCTGTGATCTCCTGAAAGCAAAATCCAGCCTGTAGCCCTAAGGAGGACAGGAGACTTGTCAAGTATCGTGGAATTGCCTCGGCCAGTCGCGTGCAGCCATCGCCGCGATCCACCCAGATCGACCCAAAGCCAACTCCGGAGGTCTATATAGCGTCAGGATGTGAGGCGCGGCAAATATGCACACGATCCCAATTGGGGGGGGCAGGTTCCCCGCGGTTTGGTGGAAAAATCGCGTTGATGGCCTGTAGGTGCCGAGGATGCTCTATAGGTCCGGTGAATAACGGCGACCCACTGCGGAAGATGCGACGCTGACGACTAAGGGTAACGCCAAGATAACTTGGTTCCCACCTTCGCGTAGCTGATCAGGTTCAAGTGGGTGTAGGTGCTGCAACGACCGAATGGCAGACTACGGGGGTTGGTAGTGGCGACAGGCATCGTCACTACCACTATGTTTAGAATGTTGCTGAGATGCTAACCCCAATGCCGACGCTAATACCGAGCGACGACACGGTTCCCGCAGGTAAGCATGGTGCATAGCCTATAACTCTGACCATTGGTTTCGCATCGACGAGAGCCGGAGTAGCCCAAGCCAGTTCCATTGCAAGCCCGCCAATCAGGCTTTCCCAGCCGACAATGGATGTGCTTGTTGCAGCACTCGCTACCGTAGTCGATACGGCTTTGGAAAGTGCGTCGGCGACGACGATGGCGAGGCCTTGACTAACCGCGCCAAGAAACAGTTTTGCGGCATCCTCCGGGGACTTTGCAGCAGACATTAAGTTAACGGATGTTGTGTTGAGTTGCATGATTATTACCTCAGGTTGCGACAAGGCATATAAACACGTTTTTCTAATTGCATCTATAGGCTTTAATTTTATTTAATACATCTTTTACGAGTTCGTGATTGCATCCTGTTGTTGAGTGGTCAGCCAGAGGCCCTGGAGTGACCGAAGTCATAGGTGGCACAGTCAAAATTCTGTCGTACCCTCAGTCGTGCATCCATAAATGCGGTACGTACCTCTTGCGTATGTCGGACGCCCGTGATTAGTTCGATGCACGTTGACTTCTGGCCATAAGGCTGGAGTCTCTGCGGTGGGTTGAGGAGCCCTCTGCGTGCCCAGGGCGCAGCAGGACCGCATTGGAAACGTTTACGGTATCTGTTCAGGGAGGAATCTGACATGAAGACCATCAAGGGGCCCGGCCTCTTTCTCGGCCAGTTCGCAGGCGATGCCGCACCTTTCAATTCGTGGGACTCGATCACCAAATGGGCGGCCGATGTAGGCTATGTCGGTGTGCAGGTGCCGACCTGGGCCGGACAGCTGATCGACCTCAAGAAGGCTGCCAGCTCGAAGGATTATTGCGACGAATTTGCCGGCTTGGCGCGCCAGAATGGTGTCGAGGTAACGGAGCTCTCGACCCATCTGCAGGGCCAGCTGGTGGCGGTGCATCCTGCCTATGACGAGGCTTTCGACGGATTCGCGGCGCCGGAGGTGCGTGGCAATCCGAAAGCACGGCAGGAGTGGGCGGTCGAGCAGGTGAAAATGGCGCTGACGGCGTCGAAGCACCTCGGCATCTCGGCGCATGCGACCTTTTCCGGGGCTTTGGCCTGGCCCTATATGTATCCATGGCCGCAGCGACCGGCGGGTCTCGTCGAGACGGCATTCGAGGAGCTTGCCAAGCGCTGGACGCCGATCCTCGACCATGCCGAGGAAAACGGCGTTGACGTTTGCTACGAGATCCATCCGGGCGAAGACCTGCATGACGGCGTCACCTTCGAGATGTTCCTGGAGCGGGTGAACAACCATCCCCGCGCCAATATGCTCTACGATCCCTCGCACTATATCCTGCAGTGCCTGGATTATCTCGACAACATCGACATCTACAAAGACCGTATCAAGATGTTCCACGTCAAGGATGCCGAGTTTAACCCGACCGGCCGCCAAGGCGTCTATGGCGGCTACCAGAGCTGGGTCAATCGCGCCGGCCGCTTCCGCTCGCCGGGCGACGGGCAGGTGGATTTCGGCGCGGTGTTTTCCAAGATGACCGCCAACGATTTCGACGGCTGGGCTGTCGTCGAATGGGAATGCGCGCTGAAGCATCCCGAAGACGGCGCGCGGGAAGGCGCCGAGTTCGTCAAGGCGCACATTATCCGTGTCACCGAGCACGCCTTCGACGATTTTGCCGCCGGCGGCACCGACGATGCGGCAAACCGGCGGATGCTGGGGCTTTAGTCCATTTCCCCTTCTCCCCAGCGGGGAGAAGGTGGCCCGTAGGGCCGGATGAGGGCGCACGAGGCGTTCGCGTCGCCCACCCCCTCATCTGTCCTTCGGACATATTCTCCCCGCTGGGGAGAAGAGAAAACAGATATTTTCCAGGAGAAACCCATGGCAATCGAAGGTTCAAAGCAACAGGCCCGTGCACCGCGCATCCGGCTCGGCATGGTCGGCGGCGGGGCGGGGGCGTTCATCGGCGCGGTTCACCGGATCGCTGCCCGCATCGACGACCAGTTCGAACTGTTGGCCGGCGCCCTGTCGTCGACGCCGGAAAAGGCGATGGCCTCCGGGCTCGATCTCGGTCTTGAGCCATCCCGGACTTATGGCAGCTACCGCGAGATGGCGATCCGCGAGGCAAAGCTGAAGAACGGCATCGAGGCGGTGTCGATCGTGACACCCAACCATGTCCATTACGACGCCGCCAAGGAATTCCTGCGGCGCGGCATTCACGTCATCTGCGACAAGCCGCTGACCTCCAATCTTGCCGACGCAAAGAAGCTGAAGAAGATCGCCGACGAGAGCGGTGCGCTGTTCGTGCTGACCCACAACTACACCGGCTATCCGATGGTCCGGCAGGCAAGGGAAATGGTCGCGAATGGCGAACTTGGCGATATCCGCGTCGTACAGGCCGAATATCCGCAGGACTGGCTGACCGAGGCGGTCGAGCAAACCGGCGCAAAGCAGGCCGTTTGGCGCACCGACCCGGCACAGTCAGGGGCCGGTGGCTCGACCGGCGATATCGGCACACACGCCTACAATCTCGCCTGCTTCGTCTCGGGGCTGGAGCTCGACAGCCTGGCAGCCGATCTCGATAGCTTCGTCGACGGTCGTCCGCTCGACGACAATGCCCATGTGATGCTGCGCTTCAAGGCCAAGGGGGCGGAAAAGCCGGCCAAGGGCATGCTGTGGTGCAGCCAGGTGGCGCCGGGCCATGAGAACGGGCTGAAGATCCGGGTCTACGGCACCAAGGGCGGGCTTGAATGGGTACAGGCGGACCCAAACTATCTCTGGTTTACGCCGTTCGGCAGCGAAAAGCGGCTGATCACCCGCAACGGTGCTGGCTCCGGTCCGGCTGCTGCGCGCGTCTCGCGCATTCCGGCTGGCCATCCCGAGGGCTATCTCGAAGCCTTCGCGACGATCTACACCGAGGCTGCTCACGCCATCAATGCCGCGAAGGCTGGCAAGGCTGTCGATGAAAATGTCGTCTATCCGACGGTTGACGACGGCGTGAAGGGTGTTGCCTTCGTCGATGCTTGCGTTGCCTCGTCGAAGCGAAACGGTGCCTGGGTCAAGCTCTGAGGCTAGCCAGAGGTTGAAGAGGGTGGCGACCGTCTTTCAGATATAAAGCGCCGCCATCTTTCGCCAGGCGCTTCCCCGGTGGGCGCGGCCATCCCAGAGGTGAAGCTGGTGGCCGACCTGCTTGTCTGCCAGAACGTGGCTGAGCAGACGGTTGTTGTCGAGGAACGGATCATCCTTGCCGATCGTCAGCACGATCTCGACCTGACGCAGCTTGTCCAGCCGCCAGTCGTTGGTCATCCCGGGAAGAAAGTGCAGCGGCGTGTTGAAGTAGACCCGATCGTCATAATAGCCGTCCAGCAGATCGCCGAAAGAATCGACTTTCATGGTGAGATCGTAGCGGCCGGAGAAGGCGACGAGCTTGCGGAACAGATGCGGGTGGCGGAAGACCAGGTTGGCTGCCTGGAAGGCGCCGAGGCTGCAGCCGTGGACGATGGTGCAGCCATCCTGATTTTTTGCGGCCATCAGCGGCAGCACTTCATGCAGGATATAGTCTTCGAAGGCGGCGTGGCGGCCGATGCGCTCGGCAGGCCGTCGGTGGGCGTTGTAGAAGCTTTCGCTCGCGAGCCCCTCGATGCAGAACAGCTGCAACTGGCCGGCCTCCAGCTTGTCCGCGAGACTGGCAACGATTCCAAGAGCCTCGTATTCCCAGAACCGTCCGTCGCGCGTGGGAAACATCAGGACTTTGGCGCCGGCGTGCCCGAACACCAGCAACTCCATGTCTCGATGCAGGCGCGGGCTGTACCAGCGCAAATATTCGCGGTTCATAGGTCCTTGAAAAACTGTCTAACCTTCTCGCGCAGCACGGCTTCCTGAGCCTCGCTGCCATCATAGTCGAAATGGCCAGCATCGAGGATGAAAGTTTCATTATATTTTGGCAGCGCATTGGCGATGGCAAACTGGCAGGGCGGAGCCACCGCCGGGTCAAAAAGCGCGACGGCTGTCAGCATCGGCACGGTGATCCTCGAGGCTGCCACAGCTGCATCGAGGACGGTCAGCGTTTCCAGTACCTGCGGATGGCTGGTTGCGTAAGCTTGCACCGAATGGGCGCTACCGACGGTCGGAAATGTCAGCCATGCCCGCCTGTCGCCGAATGTCGGCACCACCAGATGGCCACGGGCGATGCGCGTGTCGAAAGGGATCGCGAGCGCGCCGATGCCGCCGCCAAAGCTGATGCCGCTATAGCCGATATGGCCCGAAAGCCAGGGGTAGAGGGCCAGCAGGGTCGAGACCCCCAGCCACAGATCATCGACGCAGCCGCCGATGATGTAGTGATCGGCGCTGTCGATATCGTAGAGCACATGGCCCGCAGCATCGGCCGGAATGGGAGGCCGTGAACTCCGCGAAAGGCCGCGAAAGCAGGGAAACAACAGGGCTGTCTCCTCGACCGGCAGGTCGTAGTCCGGCTGGTCGCGCCCGCCATAGCCATGGCCGACGACAAGGCCACGGCGAACCGGTCCGGTCCGAGGCAACAGCAGCCAGCCGCCTATCGGAAAGCCCCCTGTCGATGTGTAGGTGATATCGAGGACATGCCAGTCCGGGTGCGCCGCCTTGCTCCGCCGCAATATTGGTTTCGGATCGGCAGCGATGGCGCGGCGATAGCGGGCTTTCCAGAACGCGTCGAAACCGGGCGGCGATGGCGGTGGCCTGATTGCCAGCAGGTCTTCGATCTGCATGCCGTAGGTGGGGTCGAAGTCGAAGGGGTAAGTTGTCGGAACGCTCATGCAAACGGGTTTCCTGCGGAATGGTGGCTGATGCAAGTGTTGTCAGGTGGTGCGTCGTTGGACGTAAGGACGAGCGTACCGGGTACCAGGTCGGCGCCCGCCGATGCTATCGGTTAGTGACCCCCAGCATGCTCCGATACAGCACGTACAGCCGACGACGAAGATCAGCAGAGCGAACATACGGTTGAGCAGGCCGTTGTAAATGCTCAGCCGTGCCGATAGCCTCAAGCCGCGGACACCGCCCATAGTTACCACCGCCGGCAAATTCGGATGCAAGTCTCCAGTCGATGAGGCCGGATGCCGCATAGTTGATGCTGTCGCCAATCCGAAGGCGCGCCCCGACAGAGGCGATGATCCGACCGCATTGTGTAAGCGGAAGAGTGCCGCAATACCCGGTTCGGGCGGCGGGTTCAATTTTTGTCAATTTTCCTCTGCTAATCTGCGGCGTCGAGGAGACTGATCCGATGGCCGGCATCAACATTCGTTTGGCAGAAATTATACAGGCTCTCAGCCAGGCGCTCGATATGACGGAAGGACAGCCTCCGGGGCATTGCATCCGCTGCTGCTACATCGGCACTCTGATAGGCCGTGAAATCGGTCTGAGCGACAGCCAACTGCAGGACCTCTACTACACGCTACTCCTGAAAGATCTCGGCTGCAGCAGCAATGCGGCCAGGATATGCGAGCTTTATCTCGCCGATGACCTGAGCTTCAAGCGCGACTTCAAACTGGTCGACAGCAGTCTCGGCCAGATGCTGCGTTTTGTCATCGGTCACACTGGCATGCAGGCGGGCCTTGCGGAGCGCTTTCGCAGCATCGTCCATGTCCTTCAGAACGGCGGAGATTTTTCCACCGAACTCATCCAGACGCGCTGCCAGCGCGGCGCCGAAATTGCTCGGCAAATGCGCTTCTCGGAGAGTGTAGCACAAGGCATCATGGGTCTCGATGAGCACTGGAACGGTGGCGGCAAACCGGAGGGCATGGCCGGCGAGGACATCCCGCTTTTCTCTCGCATAGCCTTGCTGGCACAGGTGATCGATGTCTTCCAGCGCAGCGGTGGGCCACAGAATGCGTTGAAGGAAATTCGCCTGCGCAAAGGCCGCTGGTTCGATCCATCGCTGACCGACGCATTTTCTCGCGTTGCGCAAACACAAGGGTTCTGGGAGGCCCTGAACGCCGACGACATCGAGGCGTTCGTTCTGGCTGCCGAGCCCGGCCAGCAGATGATCATGGCGGACGAGGACTATCTGGACGATATCGCGGCTGGCTTTGCCAGGGTAATCGACGCCAAGAGCCCGTTTACCTCGGGTCATAGCGACCGGGTCGCGTTGTTTACAGATTTGATTGCCGAAGAGATGGGCCTCGATCTCGTCGGGCGCCGGTTGTTGAAACGCGCCGCCTTGCTCCACGATATCGGCAAGCTCGGCGTCAGCAACAGCGTACTCGACAAGCCTGGCAAGCTGGATGACAATGAGTGGACGCAGATGAGGCGCCACGCCGAACTGTCCGAGAAAATCCTCTCGAATATCGGTGCCTTTTCAGCTGCTGCGCTCGTTGGTGGAGCGCATCATGAAAGACTGGACGGCAAGGGCTATCCTCGTGGCTTGCACGCAAAGGATATTCCGATGGAAGTCCGGATCGTCTCGACGGCTGACGTGTTCGATGCGCTGACCGCAGATCGGCCCTATCGCCCTGCCATGTCCGTTGCAAAGGCGATGTCGATCCTCTGGGAAGGCGCGGGGCAATCGCATGATCCGATTTGTATCGAAGCCCTACAACGCGCGCTCTCCAAAACCGTTCTGGCGCAGGCCGTTTAGATCGGTTTCAATGCCCGCGTTGCACAGGACGTAATGGAACGGTCGTCTGCAAAGCGGACGGCGATGCCCACAATCAACCCTCTGCCACGACTCGTGCGATCTCGGGGTTGGTCCATAGGGCTCGCAGAGAGTTTAGGATCACGGCGACATCGATGAGTTCCTGGAGTACCTTGCGGGCCGGTTTTTGGGCGGCCGGCATGGGCTTGTCTGCAACGTTGCAGTTTTGACATTCATCATCTGTACAACCGGGCAGTTGCTGGTCTAAATCGTCCACCAGCAGTTCAAGAAAACGAGAATTTCCATGATCGATCCAAAAACGATGGCCGCGCGGTTTCCAGGGGATTTTACATTCGGAGTGGCGACGGCCGCCTTCCAGATCGAGGGCGCCACCAGGACCGATGGCCGCAAGGCGTCGATATGGGACGCGTTCTGCAATATGCCGGGCAGGGTTTTCCAGCGCGATAACGGCGATGTCGCCTGCGATCACTACAACCGGCTGGACGAGGATCTCGATCTTATCAAGGAGATGGGCGTCGAGGCCTATCGCTTCTCGATCGCCTGGCCGCGCATCGTGCCCGAGGGTACCGGGCCGATCAACGAGAAGGGGCTGGATTTCTACGACCGGCTGGTCGACGGTTGCAAGGCACGCGGCATCAAGACCTTCGCGACGCTTTATCATTGGGATCTGCCGCTTTCGCTAATGGGTGACGGCGGCTGGACGGCGCGCTCGACGGCCTATGCATACCAGCGCTATGCCAAGACGGTCATGGCACGACTAGGAGACCGTCTCGACTCGGTCGCTACATTCAACGAGCCTTGGTGCATCGTCTGGCTCAGCCATCTCTGGGGCATCCATGCGCCGGGCGAACGAAATATGGAAGCGGCGCTGGCTGCCATGCACCATATCAATCTTGCCCATGGGCTCGGTGTCGAGGCGATCCGCTCCGAGGCGCCGAAGGTGCCGGTCGGGCTGGTGCTCAACGCCGCATCGATCGTTTCAGGCTCGGACAGTGCAGCCGATCATGCGGCTGTAGAGCGGGCGCACCAGTTCCACAACGGCGCTTTCTTCGATCCGGTCTTCAAGGGCCAGTATCCGGAGGCCTTCGTGGCGGCGCTGGGCGATCGCATGCCCGAGATCGCCGATGGCGACATGGCGCTGATCAACCAGAAGCTCGATTGGGTCGGCATCAACTACTACAAGCCGGATCGTGTCTTCGACGACGCGGAGAAATCGGGCGACTTTCCATGGACGAAAGAGGCGCCGCCGGTCAGCGACGTCAAGACGGATATCGGCTGGGAAGTCTATGCGCCCGGCCTGAAGCTGCTGATCGAGGACCTTTACCGGCGCTACGAGATGCCGGAATGCTACATCACCGAGAACGGGGCCGCCTATAACATGGGCGTCGTGGACGGTGTAGTCGACGATCAGCCGCGGCTCGATTATTACATTGACCATCTCAATATCGTCGCTGATCTCATCAAGGACGGATATCCGATGCGCGGCTACTTCGCCTGGAGCCTGATGGATAACTTCGAGTGGGCGGAGGGCTATCGCATGCGCTTCGGCCTTGTCCATGTCGACTACGAGACGCAGGTGCGCACCGTCAAGGACAGCGGCAAATGGTTTTCCGAACTGGCGTCGCTGTTTCCAAAGGGCAACCATACCGCGATCTGATCCCCGAAATGAGGGGATGCTAACTCCTTGGAAGTGCGGTAGAAGCATAGGGAAATGCAGCAAAAGGTTGCATTATTTCTGTCCTTCAAGCGCGTTCTCAATTTCCTTAACGGTTCTTGAAGACCTGTTCTGCATATTCCGCGCTCAAGGAGTGCCGTATGGGCGCGTTTTCGAAGTTGTTTCAGCGGGATATTGGACGCGACCGTCATTCGATCGTGATGGCTGTGCTGTTTTCGTTCGCGCTCGTGGTTGCTGTCGTGACGCTGATGGTTCTGACGGCCGTCGCCCGTGTGGCCGATTATTCCAACAGGCTCGATGAGAAACGCTCCTTCCAGACAACGACTGGCGCCCTGAAGACATTCCAGACCCAACTGAAAGCAACGCTGAGCGACTATGCTGCGTGGGACGATGCGGCGAAATTCGTCTACGCGCCCAATGGCATGGATTGGGTGGCCAGCAACTTCGGTGAGATGTCGGCGAACAACCCGCTTTTTGACAGCGTGCTCGTCGTCGATGAGGGCGGAAAGCCTGTCCTGACGTACCAGAACGGCAAGCCCAGTAACGAACCTATCAAAAGCATGCTCGACCCTGCCATCTGGTCTTTGCTCGATACGGCCCTTGCTGCGCCTGCAGGTGCAGTGCCGGAAGCGGCTGGCTTTATCGACACCAGCGGCGGGTTGGCGGTTGCCGGCGTAGCGCTGGTGCGCAAAAAATCGGGCGCCGTTCCGGTCCCGGCAGGCCAGCGGCGCTACCTCGTTTTGATCCGCCACCTTGACGCCGATCAGATCAGGGTGATGGCGGATAACTATGTCATCAACGGCCTGCATCTCGTCTCGGCGGACACGGCGTCGGAAATTGCGGTGCCGGTCGTCGATCCTCTGGGCAGGACGCTCGGAAAGATGGTCTGGCAGTCGAGCATTCCCGGCGACATGAGCTACCAGCAGGCGCGGCCGCTGGTGGCCGGTGCGCTCGGGTTGGTCGGCATGTTCTTCGTGGTGCTGCTGATGCTCGGGTCGCTTGCCAACAAGCGTTTACGGGCAGAGGAAGCAGCAGCGCGCGAGGCGGCCCTGCAGGACCGGCTGTCCGGCCTGCTGAACCGGGAAGGCATGCGGGTGCATGTCGACCAGATGATCGAGCAGGCATCTCTCGATCGCAGCAACGTGCTTCTTCTCTATCTCGATCTCGACGGCTTCAAGGAGATCAACGATTCCTATGGCCATGGTACCGGCGACCAGCTTATCCGCGCCATAGCTGCCGGGCTCAAAGTCCTCGTGCCGAAAAACGCAATTCTCGCGCGGCTTGGCGGCGATGAGTTTGCTGTTGCCTTCCCCGGCGAAGACCTGAGTGACGGCCCAGCACTTGGCCTTGCCGAACAGGTGCTCGATTTCCTGTCGGAACCGCTCGAAATCGGTCGCCGCGTCATCGTGGTCGGCGCCAGCATCGGCATCGCCATGTCCCCGGAAGGTCGTGTCGGTCGCGAGGAAATGGTGCGTCGCGCCGATCTCGCGATGTACAAGGCCAAGGAAGCAGGCCGCTCCCGCATGATGTGCTACGACAGCGACATGGACACCGATCGCGAAGGTCGCAATGCCATGGAGCTCGATCTGCGTGCTGCGATCGAAGGGGAAACCCTCGGTGTGGTCTACCAGCCGCTGGTCGATGCGGCGACGCATGCGATGATCGGGGTCGAAGCGCTGGTGCGCTGGGATCGCCCCGGCTACGGGCCGATATCCCCTGAAGTTTTTATCCCGGTGGCCGAAACCAGCGGCCTGATCGAGGGGCTGGGGCTGCTGGTTCTCCGGCGGGCCTGCGAGGCGGCCGTCGCCTGGCCAGGCATGCGTATCGCGGTCAACGTTTCGCCGAGCCAGTTCCGCAATCCGGCCTTCGCCGACTATGTGCGCTATGTACTAAAGCAGACGGAGATCGATCCCGAGCGCGTGACGCTGGAGATCACCGAAGGCTACATCATCCAGAACCCGAAGCGAATACGCGTGGCAATCGAGCGTCTGAAGGCGCTCGGCGTCAAGGTGGCGCTCGACGATTTCGGATCGGGGTTCTCATCGATAGGCTATCTCCGCCAGTTCGGCTTTGACCGCATCAAGATCGACAAATCGCTGACCATGGGCGTGCTGGAAGGCAAGAGCGCCCGCGACATGCTGCAGGCAACGGTTGCACTCGCCCGATCGCTGGATATCCCGGTGACCGCCGAGGGGATCGAGACCGAGGAGCAGGGGATCGCGGTGCGGCTATTCGGCTGCGACGAGTTGCAGGGATATTTCCACGGCAAGCCGATGCCGGCCGCCGATATCACCAAGCGTTATCAGGCTGAACTCCGCGATGCTGAGGACAACGGGCAACGGATCGCCGTTTCGGGACGATATCCGGCGTAGCGCATCCACGCACTGTTGCTCGAAACTCTAGCCTCTGTGGGCGCGGCCGGTCTTGCGGGCAAGCTCTATCTGGCGCTGCCGTTCGCGGAACCGTTCCCGGTCGCTCTCGCTTCTGACATCGTAGCACTGGCTGCAGGAGACGCCGGCCTCGTAGTAGGGCGAGGTGACCTCTTCGGCGGTGATCGGCGTGCGGCAGGCGTGGCAAAGCCTGTGTTCGCCTTCCTTCAGCCCGTGTTCGACAGAGACGCGCTCGTCGAAGACGAAGCAGGCGCCCTCCCAGAGACTTTCTTCCTCGGGCACTTCCTCAAGATATTTGAGAATGCCGCCTTTGAGGTGATAGACCTCGTCAAAGCCCTGCTGCTTCATGAAGGCCGTCGCCTTTTCGCAACGGATGCCGCCGGTGCAGTACATGGCGATCTTCGGCTTGTTGTGCAGCCCGGTGTTCTGCCGAACCCACTCCGGAAACTCGCGAAAGGTCCTGGTCTTCGGGTCGAGGGCGCCCTTGAAGACGCCGATGGCCGTCTCATAGTCGTTGCGGGTGTCGATCAGGATGGTATCGGGGTCGGAAATCAGGCTGTTCCAGTCTTTCGGCGCGACGTAGGTGCCGACGATGCTGTTGGGGTCGATGTCCTCGACGCCCATGGTGACGATTTCCTTCTTGAGCTTCACCTTCATGCGCACGAAAGGCATCTTCGACGCGCGGCTCTCCTTGTGCTCCAGCGCGGAAAATTCCGGCAGGGCGCGCAGGAAAGCAAGAACCGTCGATACACCGGCGTCCGTGCCGGCGATGGTGCCGTTGATCCCCTCATGGGCGAGCAGCAGCGTGCCCTTGACGCCCTGTTCCTCGCACAGCCTCTGCAGCGTGTCGCGCATGGAGGCAAACCGCGAGAAATCGGCGAAATGATAGAGCGCTGCCACCAGAAAGGGGCTGACGCCTGAGGGCGTGGACGAGGTGATGTCGGTCATGCGGTCGAAATACAGCCTTGAGACCTCTGACGCAATGTCGATTTGCGACCCCTGTGGCAAAGCTTGCTCGACTGTGGGTCGATGGCGGGCATCCTAGACTTTAGAGCGCATCGCCAGCGCCTGGTTTGAATAGCGGTGCTGGCCGGTGACCTCTTCGCCAAGCCAATCCGGTAGCTCGGGGTTGTCATCCTCGTGCCCCATCTCGACCTCGGCTATCTGCAAGCCCGCATGCACACCGTCGAACACGTCGATTTCCCAGGTAAACCCCTTGTAGGGCACCTTGTGACGGGTCTTGATAATCGGCACGCCGACTGCTTTCGTCATCAATTCCTCCGCGTCGGCCAGGGGGATAGGATACTCGAATTCGTCCCGCGTCATGCGCTTGCCGATCTTGACGGTCAGCGTCGCCAGCGTGCCGTTGGCAAGCCTGATACGAACGGATCGATCCTCCATCGAGGCGATGTAGGCCTGTCGCAGTTCGATCGTCTCAGCCACGAGATCCCGCCATCCGTCATGCCGGACCAGGAATTTGCGTTCAATCTCTTTTGCCAATGGTGTCAGCCTCCCCGGGCCTCGTCCTATTTCAGACAGGCTAACCGATGTCCGCGGCATTTCCTACCCGGGCGGGCGGTTGCCCGCTTTTGTCTCGACAAGGATGTTCAGGAGGGTTATCGAAGTCTGAAATTCAATCGTTTCCTGGAGTGTCGGCGATGGGTGAAAAAACCGAAAAGCTGCTAGCCATCCTGCAATATGCACCGGTCGTGCCGGTGCTGATCGTCGACGACGTGAAGTCGGCAGTCTTGCTTGCCCGGGCATTGGTCGCCGGTGGACTGAAGGCGATCGAGATCACCATGCGCACGGCGGCAGCGCTGGATGCGGTGCGCGCCGTTGCCGACGAAGTCGAAGGCGCCGAGGTTGGCGCCGGCACGATCCTCAACGTCGCCCATTGGGAAGCGGCCGTCGAAGCCGGTTCGAAATTTATCGTCAGCCCCGGCACGACGCAGGAGTTGCTCGATGTCGCGAGACAGTCGAGCGTTCCCCTGCTGCCGGGTGCAGCGACCGCGAGCGAAGTCATGGCGCTGCGCGAAGAAGGCTATCAGGTGCTGAAGTTCTTCCCCGCCGAGCAGGCAGGCGGTGCCGGCTATCTCAAGGCGCTTTCGTCGCCGCTGGCCGGCACGATGTTCTGCCCGACGGGTGGCGTATCTCTCAAAAATGCTCGCGATTATCTGTCGTTGCCGAATGTGATCTGCGTCGGCGGGTCTTGGGTGGCGCCAAAGGAACTGATCGCTTCGGGCGACTGGGCCGGCATCACGAAGCTCGCGGCCGAAGCTGCGGCACTGCGCGGCTGATACGCGTTCGAGACTGCCGGTCCGGGTCGGACCTGCAGTTCGCCATCGATCGGCTACCGAAGCGTCACGGCGCCGTCGGCGCTTCAAGGGGTAGGCTGCTTGACCGATAAAAAGTCGGAAAACCGATCGTCAGCCATTGCTGCAGCGATCATTCTCCTCGGCGCTGGCACGGTGCTTTACCTCATGCCGGACGCGGTGTTGTGGATCGGGCAGTTTTCGCCCTGGCTGGCGACGGGTTTTGGCGCAGCCGTCATTCTTTGCTTCTTCTTGATCTTCTGGCTGCGGGCGCGGTACCAGCGACGCAACCGGTCCTGATCTCTAGGTCTGCAACGACGCGCCCAGCAGGACGATACCCGTTGCAATCACGAAGACAGCCCCGAGCAGTTCTATGCCGTTGCCCACCCAGGTGGATTTCGCCGATCCCGGGCCGGCCAGTCGCATCGCGAGCCCCTTGGCAGTAACGGCCATGATCGCCAGCATCGATACGGTGATGGCCGTGCCAAGCGACATGGCGAACACCGACAGCACGCCGCCCAGCAGCAGGCCATTGAGCATTGCGAAGGTCATGACCAGTAGGGCGCCGGAGCAGGGGCGAAGGCCAACTGCGACAATGGCCGACCAGGCTTCACGCGCGCTGAAATGCTCCGCCTTCAGAAGCAAGGGATCGGGCAGGTGCGGGCGTCCGCAATCCTCGCAGACCACCCCGGCCGTTCCAAGGGTCGGGGCATCGCAGTTGAACTGGCCGGCAGATGCCACGGTTGCGTCATTGCGCGCGAAGGCGCCGCTGTCGAACAGCGCCACGCTGACAGGGCCGGCAGGGGTCGCCATTTCCATGCGGCGCTCGGGCATCGCGCGCATCATAGAGCGCAATTTCCGAAACAGCAGCCAGCAGCCGAACAGTATGACCATAACAAAGGAGGAGATCTCCATGGCGTTGGTCGCTTCGGTCATGGTGATGCCGCTACCCCGCAGCACGAAATAGGCGGCAGCAACGACGGCAATGGCAACCACGCCCTGGACGAAGGCGGACACGAAGGAAATCGCGATGCCGCGTTTCAACTGGATCTCGTTCGCAACCATGTAGGACGAGATCACCGCCTTGCCGTGGCCGGGACCGGCAGCATGGAAAATTCCGTAGGCAAAGGATAGCCCGATCAGCGTCGAGAGTTGCCAGGGATCCTTGCGCATGGCGCCAATCGACTGGGTCAGGGCGCGGTAAAATGCCTGCTGCTGTTCGTTGACGTAGAGGAAGATAGGCGCAAGTGGACCGCCGATAGGCTGGAAGCTCGGTTCGGCGGTGCCGATGCCGAGGGGTGATCCAGTGGCGTGCGCGAAGCCGGTTGCGGCAAGGAGGAGCGCAACTGCAAGCGACGCAAAGGCAAGGCGGCGGTTCAGCATTGGGCATCGATCCGTGTTGCAAACAGTTTCGACATGGTCGTCCCGGTTGGGTCGTTGAAGAAGGCGTCGGTCAGCGATGACTTGTTCTCGGCGATGACCTCGTCCGGGTCGGGGCGCACGACCTTCGTGGTGCAGGATTTGAAGGTGCTGCCCATGGTCACCAGGTCGCCGTCTGTCGGGAAGTCGATCGAGGTGTAGAGCGTCGGGTCGTAGATGCCGAAGGAAAGGCGGTTGCCCTTCATCGGCATCGGCTCGGCTGGCGAGACCTTGAAGAACATCAACAACTGTCCGTCCTTGTAGTCGACGTGAATGACATCAGGCTTGTTCACCTTAATCGCCTTTCCGTTCAACGACATGTTCACGTAGTAATCGTAGTCGGCAAGCGAATCGCGCACGGTGGCGCCGACTGCGGTCAGTTCGTCCGGGTCGAGCTTCAGATTGGCGTTCTTGTCGAAATCCATCAGCACCGAAGACGAGAATACTTCGTCGAACCGCCAGACATTCTGTAGCTCCTTGACATTGCCATCATCGCCGGCCACCACCTCAAGCCGCGCCTGCACGAAAATATGCGGGTGGGCAAATGCTGCGGCGGGCGCCATCAACAGCATTGCGGCGAGCAGGAGGGTTGTTTTCTTCATGAGCCCTCGGCGCATCGCAGGTCATCGTTCATGGTGCAACTTCGTGAAAAAATGAGACGGAATTGGGACCGGTCCGAGTGGGCAGGGAGCTAGCCGTTCTTGCGAAACCAGTTGTGCAGGTAGTCGACGAAGATGCGTACCTTTGCCGGCAGGTAGCGCCGATGGGGGTAGACGGCGTAGATGCCGCGATC
Source organism: Rhizobium tumorigenes (assembly GCF_003240565.2). Taxonomy (NCBI): domain Bacteria; kingdom Pseudomonadati; phylum Pseudomonadota; class Alphaproteobacteria; order Hyphomicrobiales; family Rhizobiaceae; genus Arminella; species Arminella tumorigenes. Next base: position 2,541,387 of record NZ_CP117255.1, on the reverse strand, counting down.
TGTCGGTATATAGTCGTTGAACAATGTCACCAGTGCGCCGCTCTCGATGCTCTTGCGGGCGATAAAGTCCGGGACGATGGCAAAACCGATGCCGACCAGCGCGGCGCGCAATGTCGCATGCGGGCTGTTGACCTCCATCGGGCCGGTAACGGGGACATTAAACCAGGTGCTGTCGGCGTTGCAGAATCGGATGCTGCCCTGCGCGCGGTTGTTGGTGTCGATGATGAAGGGGATGCGGGAAAGGTCGCTCGGATGATCGAGGGGCTGATGGCGGTCGAGAAACTCCTGCGTGGCGCAGATATGCACGCGGAAATCCGAGATTTTCCGGGCGATCATGCCGGAATCCTCGAGCTTGGTGACGCGCACGGCGACGTCGAAGCCTTCCTCGATCAGGTCCACGAAGCGGTCCTCTGCAGCGATCTCCAGCGAAAGATCCGGGTTTTCCTTGGCAAAGTCGATCAGCGACTGGCCGACATCGGCATCCATGAAGGTGCGCGGCACCGAAACCTTCAGTCGGCCTTTGAGCTGGACATTGTTTTCACGGACGAGGTCGGCGAGATTGTCGATCTCTTTCAGGATATCGGAGGCGGTGCGAAAATAGGTGTGGCCAGCTTCCGTCATGGAGAATTGCCGGGTGGTCCGGTTGAGCAGCAGCGCGCCGAGTTCGTCTTCGAGTTCCCGCACATATTTCGACAGCAGCGCCTTCGAGCGCCCGGTCTTGCGGGCGGCGGCCGAAAAACCCTCGGCTTCGACGACATCGATGAAGGCGCGTATGCGGGTGAGGGTATCCATTTTTCGCGGTAATCCTGTTCTTCGACCGGATAGACCCATGACGAATCCCGGGATGGTGTCAAGTTTTACCAAGTGTCTTCAGGTGGGTGGCGGTCTTAGAGCCACGACCCTGCTATTTCCTTCGGATAGCTTTTCGCCCTCGTCGGTAACGATTTTCGGCATCCAGTTGACGCCGCGCATTTTTTTTGACTTCAGCCAAGAAAATTCTTGATTGTTACAACGAATGTTCTTATCTCCCGGTCAGCCCAAAGTCGCACGTGCCCATGGGTGTCCGCTGGTCCTCTAATTGGTGAGGATACGGTAAGGTACCTGGAATTAACCCCTCCAGTCGCTATCTCGGCCTTCCGAGAAATGCGAGGACATCTGAAGCAACGACGGTGCGGGCCTTTTTGTTCTCTTCCGGCTTTCCATCAGCCGGGGTTACTGAAGAGGCACACCATCATTGCCGGAAGTGCGGTAGGGAAACCTCCAATCCAAGGCAGACAAAGCCGAACCTATGCCATCCTATGGCGTTGGTTCACTGATCGAGCATCGTGCGTTCGCCAAGGATCCGGGGTCTCCACCGGCTGGGTCCTAGCGCGGATTCCCGTTTGCCCTTTGTCCTCCGGTCTGACCGCCGGAGCCTGTATTGAAGGGACTAACCATGACCACTCAGCGCATCCGCGACTTTCTTGCAACCCGACGTCCCGACGGCCCTTGCCTCGTGCTGGATCTCGACGTGGTCCGCGACAATTTTCACGCTTTCCGTCACGCCATGCCGGACAGCTCTATCTATTATGCCGTCAAGGCCAATCCGGCTCCTGAAGTGTTGAAGCTTCTGGCCGGCATGGGCTCCAACTTCGATTGCGCGTCCGTCGCTGAAGTCGAAATGGCGCTCGACGCTGGTGCAACGGCTGCTCGCATCTCTTTCGGCAACACGATCAAGAAGGAACGGGACATCGCCCGTGCGCATGCACTCGGTGTCAGCCTTTTCGCCGTGGACAGCCATGAAGAAGTCGAGAAGATGGCCCGTGCCGCTCCTGGTGCCCGCGTATTCTGCCGTGTCCTGACGGATGGCGAGGGTGCCGAATGGCCGCTGTCGCGCAAGTTCGGCTGCGTTCCGCAGATGGCTGTCGACGTCCTCGTTTATGCACATCAGCTGGGCCTTGAATCCTATGGCGTGTCGTTCCACGTCGGCTCGCAGATGACCAAGGTCGATGCCTGGGACTCGGCTCTTGCCGATGCCAAGCGCGTGTTCGTTTCGCTGGGCAAGCAGGGCATCCACCTGCAGATGGTCAACATGGGCGGTGGATTTCCGACCAAGTACCTGCGCGACGTTCCTGCTGCCGAAGCCTATGGCAAGGCCATCAACCAGAGCCTGCGCGATCACTTCGGCAACCAGATCCCGAAGACGATCATCGAGCCAGGTCGCGGCATGGTCGGCAACGCCGGCGTTATCAAGGCGGAAGTCGTGCTGATCTCGAAGAAGTCGGACAATGACGAAGCCCGCTGGGTTTTCCTCGATATCGGCAAGTTCGGCGGTCTCGCCGAGACGATGGATGAAGCCATTCGCTACCCGATCCGCACCGAGCGCGACGGCGACGAAATGGAGCCTTGCATCATTGCCGGCCCGACCTGCGATTCGGCCGACGTGCTCTACGAGAAGAACCTCTATCCGCTGCCATTGTCACTGACGATCGGCGACGAGGTGTTCATCGAAGGCACCGGCGCCTATACGACGACCTATTCGGCTGTGGCATTCAACGGTTTCGACCCGCTGAAGTCCTACGTCATCTAGGTCGACTTCGCCGGCCCCGGGAAAGACCGGGGCGGCACCTTCACAATTTTCATTCACCGCCGCTCATAACGGTATTGGGTACGGGAGGCCGACATGGCCGCTGTTCTTGATTCTGTACGCGCACTCTTTGCGCCGTCCACTTTCGCAATCGATCACGAAAACGCAGGCGACGTCGTTGCCCGCGAGAACCTGCTGAACCGCGCCATGGGTGCCGGTCGTACACGGAAATCCTCGGAAAAGCTGCGTCGCGGCTGCATTCCGGCCGAAGGCCTGGCACTTGTTGCCCGCGACCGCAGCGGCCATGTCATCGGGACCGTGCGTCTCTGGAACATCGAGGCCGGTGTGAACCGCGAAACACAGGCAGTCGATGCCCTGTTGCTCGGGCCACTCGCCGTCGATTCGGACCACGAGGGCAAGGGCATTGGTGCGGCCCTGATGCGGGCTGCCATTCTCGAGGCCAAGCAGCGCGGCCATGGTGCCATCCTGCTGGTCGGCGATCCCGCCTATTACGAACGCTTCGGCTTCTTTGCCGAAAAAGCGTGCCATCTCGTCATGCCCGGCCCATTCGAGCGTCATCGTTTCCTGGCGCTGGAACTGAAGGACGCATGGCTGGAGGGCGCTGCCGGCATGCTGGTCGCCAGCGGTCGCAGGCTCACGCAGGCCAAATCGCGCCGCGCGGCCTGATCTCGGACTGACGACGCTGCATGGACAGCGTCGTCCAGCTCCCCCATGTTATGCGCGTCACAACCCGCCTCGCTCGCGGCTTCAATCTCGCGTTCGGCGGAACCTTTTTTCCATCCCTGGTGTTTGAGCTGCGGTAGCGCGTTTGATATCGACGTGCCGTTGGCTTCTGCGGGGATCGCGCAAGATAGCCGCCGGGCGCTCGATGGAGCGTCCAACTCAGCCCTTCGACGCGGCTATGCCGCTATGTCGACGACACCGCAATCGCCGGCAGCCGATGCAAAGGCCATCGTCTTGCCGGATTTGCTCCAGCTCATTGAGGTAATCCCTCCGTTGCCCGGACGGCGCAAAAGCGCCTCCTTGCCGTCGGCTACCCGCACGGCCAGAATCATGCCGTCGATGAAACCGATGGCGACGATGTCCTCGGCCGGATGGAAGCGCACGCAGGTCGCCATGATGTTGGCGCGGGTACCAAGCTCCAGCGGCGCCTTGCCCATCGGCCCGTCCTTGCCCTGGAACGGCCAGACAATGGCGGCGGGAGCGCCCGAGGACGCGAGCCACTTGCCCTTCGCGGACCAGGACAGCGACTTTACCTTGGCGGGATAGCCGGTCATGCGCATGTGGCGGGCGTCCGAGCCTGCCTTCGGGTCGAGCTTCCAGCCATGCAGCGCATTTTCCTGCATGGTCGTGACGACAAATTGGCCGTCCGGCGAGAAGGTAACGCCGTTATGGGCGCCTTTCCAATCAAGATCGACGGGGGCTCCCGACGTGCCCACCCAGTGCAACGTCACACCATTGTAGCGCGCCACGGCGACCCGCAGGCCTTTCGGCGCAAATGCGATGCCTTCGACTGTGCGTTCCTCGGAAAATTCGCGGATGCTTCCATCGGAAAGCACGACGTAGGTCGTCTTGCCGTGGGCGTAGGCGATGGCGCCCTGGGGACCCGCCGCCACCTGGGTGATCCACTTTCGCGGTGCTTCGGCAATCTGCGTTATGCCGCCATCGGAGGCGATACGCTGCACCTTGCCGCTCTCGCCACCGACGATCAGGCTTTCGCTATGGGTGTCGCGGACGCAGGTGAGCAGGCCCTGATGGGCTTCCGTCACCTTCTCGCCGCCCTCGAACCTCCGAACCGTGCCGTCGGCTGCAATGAAATAAGGAACATCGTTCAGGAACTCGACGGCCAGGACATGGCCGTCGATATCAATCGGCGCAACTGTCGGCATCAGGCGGCCGCCTGGCAGGCCTTGAAGCTGGCTTCCAGCTTCTCGCGGTCAAGTTCGCGACCGATGAAGACGAGGCGGCTTTCGTGGATTTCGCCGTCCTTCCAGGGGCGCTGGTGGTCCCCCTCGATGATCATGTGAACACCCTGGATAACATAGCGCTCGGCATCGCCCTTGAAAGCGATGATGCCCTTCAGGCGCAGGATGTTCGGGCCTTCGGTCTGGGTGATTTTCTGTATCCACGGGAAGAAGCGGTCGGCAATCATTTCGCCGCCGCGCAGAGACACCGACTGGACAGTGACGTCGTGGATCGGCGAGGGGCCGTGGTTATGATGGTCGTGGCCATGATGATCATGTCCGTGGTGGTCGTGCCCATGGTCGTGATGCCCATGATCATGGTGATCGTGATGATCGTGGCTGTGGTCGTGGTCGCAATCCGGGCCGCAGACGTGCTCGTCACCGGCAGTCAGGAAATGCGGGTCGTTTTCAAGCGCCCGTTCCAGGTTGAAGGCACCCTGGTTGAGCACGTGGGCGAGATCGACGCCGGAGCGGCTGGTCTTGTGGACGCGGGCCGCCGGGTTGATGGCGCGCACCACATCCTCAATTTGGGCAAGCTCGGCCGGCGAGACGAGATCGGTCTTGTTGATGATGACGACATCGGCGAAGGCGATCTGGTCCTCTGCCTCGCGGCTGTCCTTGAGGCGCAGCGGTAGGTGCTTGGCATCGACCAACGTGACGACGGCATCGAGTTCGGTCTTGGTGCGGACGTCGTCGTCCATGAAGAAGGTCTGGGCAACCGGAACGGGATCTGCAAGGCCAGTGGTCTCGACGATAATGCCATCGAAGCGGCCGGGGCGGCGCATCAGGCCCTCAACGACGCGGATGAGGTCGCCGCGCACCGTGCAGCAGACGCAACCATTGTTCATTTCATAGATTTCTTCGTCGGATTCGACGATCAGATCGTTGTCGATGCCAATTTCACCGAACTCGTTGACGATGACGGCGTATTTCTTGCCGTGGCTTTCCGACAGGATGCGGTTCAGCAACGTCGTCTTGCCGGCGCCGAGATAGCCGGTCAACACGGTGACGGGGATTGGCTTAAGAGCGACTGGTTCGGTCATGGGAGCCTCGAGAACTGGAGGGGGCCGCAAGGGCGGAAATGGGGTCGGTCACCATATAAGGATACGGTTCCGGCAGTTCAAAGGCTTTTATTGTAATAGAATCACATTCCCGTCACGGCGCAATGGCGGGGACGATGTCGGTGCGGGCAAAATCATCGCCGATGAAGAGCAGGGGACAACCGAACTCCCGGGCCGTGGCATAGGAGAAGCAATCGCCGAAGTTGAGGGCGGCGGCGTTGATGCTCTTCCCCCAGCGGTCAAATGCTTCGCCGGCCAGTCGGGCGCGATCCCTATCGACATCTACAATCGTGATGAAAGGCGATGCTAATAGTTCTGTCATCTGTTCAGAGATGTTGCGACGTCTGGCGACAATTAATGCCTCTACCACTGTTCCTGCAGATATCAAGATTTCGGTTTCGCGATTGAAGACCTCACTGCATACCGATGCCTTCGGCTCAAGTAGCAGCATTGCGACAAGAGCCGAAGTGTCGATAACGATCATATCGGGAGACCGTATTCATCATAGAGAAAGTCTTGGCTGCGGGCCGCATCCGGTCCCGGCGGAAGATTTTTGCGGCGAACTTCTGCCTGAAGACGGGCAATCAATTCCGATTTTTCCTCGGGCGTTATCGATACCCTCGCCTCCGGCACCAATTCAAGCTTTACGGCAGGGCCTCCGGCCTGGGTCAGGACGACCTCTTCGCCCTGTGTCGCAAGACGCACCAGCTCGGTGAGTTGCCCTTCTGCCTCGGCGATGGAAATGCGCATATCCGCCTCCTGTTCGGCGATATAGCCTAAGGCAATATGGGCGATCTTCGGCAGCAGCGCAAGTTTTGGCTAGCGCAACTCAGCGACTTCGAAAGCATCTACATCCTGCAGCAGTTCTATCAGTCCGCCAACGGCATGAGCGATCAGCGCCTCGCCTTTTTCCGCTGTAGCTGTCGCCGCGTTGCCGGCGGCTCCTTGTTCGTTGAGGTCGGACATCTTCCAGCCGAATGCGTGCGGGCCGTAGGCCCGAAGATGGCGGAAGCGCCCGGCAAACCCAGACTGGCGGGACGGGAAATCCGCGGCTTGCGTCATGTCTACGGCGTCCGGATGAAGCGCCAGCATGACCGACGTCTCGATATCGCCGGCGTGGATATCGATCGCCTTGTTCTCCGGAGATATCACGTCATCGGGCACGCCAAAACGTGTCCAGCTTGTGGCGACGACCAGCATGTCGAAGCGGATGCGAGCCTCGGTGGCGACGATGGTCATCAGCGGCGCGTTGCCGCCGTGGGCGTTGAGCAGGACGAGTTTGCAGATGCCCAGGCGATGCAGGTCGGCGGCGATGCCGAGCCAGCGTTCGATGGCATCCTGATAGGCGAGGGACCGGGTGCCGGCGACATGCAGATGCTCCGGGGAGTAGCCGACCGGTTCTACCGGCAGCACCGTGACGGGCAGGTAACCGGGCAAGCGTTGCTCGAGGCGATCGACGATGCCTGCGGCAATCAGCGTATCGGTCTCGAACGGCAGGTGCGGGCCGTGTTGTTCGTGGGCGCCGAGTGGCAGGATGGCAATCCAACCGGCGCGATCGAGCGGCTGCAAATCGGTATCATTATCGGCTAAGCGAAATGACGGTCGCGTCATGTGCGAACGTGCCCCTTGTTTATGTCAACGTCGTTTGCGATGTCATATCCCGGTGAGGCACGAGCGGAAAGACGGCGGACACACTATGGCGAAGAAGAACAAGGACAGCAAGAAAAGCAAGTCGGCCAAGAAAAAGGACCAGGCTGAGTACACGCTGGCCGATCTATCGCCGGCGCTCACCCAGGCAGCCCGGTCGATGCGCACGGCCATCACTCGCAATCTCGGCGATAGCGGTCTCTATGCCGGGCAGGACGGTGTCATCCTGGCGCTTGCCGAGGAAGACGGCCTGCCGGCCGGCAGCCTCGCCCACAAGCTCGGCGTCAAGGCGCCGACGATCACCCGGACCATCGGTCGGATGGAAGCGCAGGGGTTCGTCGAACGCCGCGCCGATGCGGACGATGCGCGGCTGACAAAGGTCTATCTCACCGACAGCGGCCGCAACACCGTGGCGCAGATCAATGCCTCGGCGCAAGCCTGCGACGCGCTGGCAACGCGCGGGTTTTCCGAAAAGGAAATCAGGACCGCGGTGCGCCTTCTGAAAGCCATAGATAATAATCTGCTGGCCGGGGAGGGCGAGGAGCAGATCGAAGCCGAGGACTGATTTCAAATATGTCGTCAAAATAACGTTGATTTTAATCGCGAACTAAATATTTTAAATCCCGGTGGCGCGAATGACGGCGTGCCGGGGAGATGACGTGGTACAAAAGATAAAACTATCGACGATTGCCGGAACGCTGGGAATTTCGACGGCGACCGTATCTCTGGCGTTGCGCGACAGTCCGCTTGTCGCGGCCACCACGCGGGAGCGCATCAAGGACCAGGCGCGGGCGCTCGGCTACATCTACAATCGCCGCGCCGCCAGCCTGCGAACCTCGCGCTCAGGCATCATCGGTGTTGTCGTGCACGACATCATGAACCCATTCTACGGCGAGATCCTGAAGGCTATCGAGACCGAACTCGACCGCAGCCGCCATACCTTCATCCTGTCCAACCACTACGATTCGGTCGAGAAGCAGCGGACCTTCATCGAGACGCTGCTGCAGCTTGGCGGCGACGGCGTCATCATGTCGCCGGCCATCGGCACGCCGCCGGAAGATCTGGCGCTGGCCGAGGAAAACGGCATGCCGGCCATCCTCGTGGCGCGCTCGATGGAGGCGCTCGGCCTGCCGACGTTCCGGGGCGACGACAGCTACGGTATTTCGCTGGCGACCAATCACCTGATCAGCCTCGGCCACCGCTCAATCGCTATGATCGGCGGCACCGACCAGACCTCGACCGGACGCGACCGCTATCATGGCTATGTCAACGCGCTGCGAAAGGCCGGCATCGAGGTCGATCCGGACCTGCGCATTCCGGGGCCCCGCTCCAAGCAGGGGGGCTTCGAGGCCGCCGTCCACTTCCTCTCCCTGCCGCAAAAGCCGACCGCCGCCGTATGCTGGAACGATCTGGTGGCAATCGGCTTGATGAACGGTATCGCCCGTGCCGGACTGGTCCCCGGCAAGGATATTTCCGTCACCGGATACGACGATCTGGAGGAAGCGGCCATCGCCACGCCGGCTCTGACGACAGTCTGGAACGGCCAGGCAGAGGTCGGCAGGCTTGCAGCGCGCGCGCTTTTGGATAGGCTGGCAGGCAGCCACGAACCGGACGGTATCCATCTCATAAAGCCCGAGATGCGTATCCGCCAATCCACGGAGCCCTATCGCCCGCGCTCCTGAACCATCATCGAGAGAAGTCCATGCCAGATACGCGTCCCACCGTCCTCGTTCTTTCCGACGTTCATCCTCGTGTTGCCGAAAAACTCAAGGAGCATTTCGATGTCCTGGTCGTCGGACGCAGTCAGCGACTGGCGATCGAGCCGGCGGTTGCCGAACGGATCCACACCGTCGCCTCGTCTGGCACTTTCGAATCCGCCTGGATGGACCAACTGCCAAACCTGCAGCTGATTGCAAGCTTCGGGGTCGGTTATGACGGCGTCGACGTTGCACATGCCGTGGCGCGGCGCGTCGTCGTCACCAATACGCCGGATGTGCTGAACGACGAGGTTGCCGATACCACGATCGGCCTGCTGCTGAACACGCTCCGGCAATTCCCCACGGCCGAACAGTGGCTTCGCCAGGGAAACTGGAAAAATGGGTCCTATCCGTTGGCCCCGTTCTCGCTGACAGGACGTCATGTCGGCATTTTCGGGCTTGGCCGCATCGGTAAGGAGATCGCCCATCGGCTGGCGCCCTTCAAGGTGAAGATCAGCTACCATACGCGCACCCGCTATCCTGACGTCGAGTACGACTATTATCCGACGCTGAAGGAGATGGCCGAGGCGGTCGACACGCTGGTTGCCATCGTCCCGAAGACGGCCGCGACCCACAAGGTTATCGATGCCGAAATCATGTCGGCGCTCGGGCCGAAGGGCGTGCTGATCAATGTCGGCCGAGGCTGGTCCGTGGACGAGGATGCGCTAGCTGCCGCACTTGGCAACGGAACTCTCGGTGCAGCCGGTCTGGACGTTTTCTACAATGAGCCTGACGTTCCCGAAGCGCTACTGGCCCTGCCGAATGCAACCTTGCTGCCGCATCTCGGTTCCGCGACAGTGCAGACCCGCGATGCGATGGCGGACCTGGTGGCCGGCAATATCATCTCATGGCTAGACAAGGGGCATGCGGTCACGCCCGTCCCGGAAACGCCTCTCAAGCGTTAATGCAGGGCCTGCCCTACCGCGTCGCGCGGGCCGCCACGTAGGCGCGGACCGCGTCGCCATAGGCTTCGAATAGCTGCCGCGACGGCGTATCGGTCTCGGCCCAATATTCCGGATGCCACTGGACACCAACGGCAAATCCCTTGGCATCGATCACCGAGACGGCCTCGACTGTTCCGTCCGGCGCCGTTGCCTCGACCTGGAGGCGCGTAGCCGGGATGGCGATGGCCTGGCGATGCAGCGAATTGACGAGAATATCCTCGCTGCCGAGATAGCGGGCGATGCAGGAGCCTTCCCTGATCCGCACTGTCTGGCGGATGGCATACATGGCGTCGCGCTCTGGCACCGGCGGTTTACGATGATCGTCGCGGCCGGGCTTCTCCTGAATCTCGCTGTCGAGCGTGCCGCCGAGTGCGACGTTCAGTTCCTGGATGCCGCGACAGATGGCGAGCAGCGGCATGCCGCGATCAATGGCATGGCGGATCAGCGGAAGCGAGGTCGCGTCACGGGCCGGGTCGAAGGGCCCGTGTTCTTCGGTGGCCTCCCTGCCATAGAGCGATGGGTGGACGTTGCTCGCGGCGCCGGACACCAGCACGCCGTCGACGCGGTCGAGTATGGCGTCGATATCGTAGCCCTCTTTTATGGCGGGCACGATCAGCGCCATCAGGCCTGCGGCATTGATGGCGGCGCGGATATACTGGTGCTGGACTGCATGCCATCCGCCATTCTCCATCGTCCGGAAGTCGGCAGGAATGGCGATGATTGGCTTGGACATGCAAGTCTCCGGTAAAAATGCCCGATTTATAAGATCGTTAGGAACGCAGAATGCCAGCGAAGTCAAGATTCCGCGCTGTCTGCGGGAATGCTGAGGGTTGAAACGCGGGGGTCGAAATGTTTAGTTCGAACCGGCCGTACCGAGACCGGCACGGGTGGACGCCCTTCCGGTTTGTCCACGGGGGAGAATTGTGATGGATCGTCGTTCCTTCATCAGGAAAGCGGGTTTGATGGGGGCTGCCGCCACGGCTTCGACGGCGCTGGCAGCGCCGGCGCTTGCACAGCAGGCGCCGAAGGTCACCTGGCGGATGACGTCGTCCTTTCCGAAAAGCCTCGACACGATCTATGGTGGCATCGATGACATCGCCAGCCGGGTCTCGGATGCCACAGACGGCAATTTTACCATCCAGACGTTCGAGGCCGGCGAGATCGTTCCGGGCATGCAGGTTGCCGACGCGGTCAGCGCGGGTACGGTCGATGCCGCCCACACCTGCTCCTATTATTTCTGGAACAAGGATCCGACCTATGCCATCGGCACGACACTGCCGTTCGGCTTGAATGCGCGACTGACCAACGCCTGGTATTACCAGGGGAACGGTAATGCGCTGATGAACGAGTTCTATGCGACGCAGGGGCTCTACGGTCTGCCGGCTGGCAATACCGGCGTGCAGATGGGCGGCTGGTTCCGGAAGGAGATCAACACGCTCGATGACCTGCGCGGGCTGAAAATGCGCATCTCGGGGCTGGCCGGTAAGGTAATTTCAAAGGTAGGCGTTGTTCCGCAGCAGGAGCTTGCTGTCGGCGATATCTATTCGGCGCTGGAGAAGGGCACAATCGACGCCTGTGAATGGGTCGGGCCCTACGACGACCTGAAGCTCGGATTCCAGAAGGTGGCGAAATTCTATTATTATCCGGGCTGGTGGGAGGGCGGCGCCGTCATCCACGCGCTCTTCAACCTGGAGAAGTGGAACGCGTTGCCGAAGGCATACCAGACAGTTCTTGCCGACGCCTGCGCCTTTGCCAACTCCAACATGCTGGCAAAGTACGATGTCAAAAACCCTCAGGCTCTCAAGGCGGTCGTCAGCCAAGGCGTAACGCTGCGGCCGTTCAGCCAGGAAATCATGGAAGCCTGTTTTCAGGCCGCTGTTGGGATCTACGCCGATCTTTCGAAGGCAAACCCATATTTCAAGAAGATCTATGACGATCAGGTTGCTTTTAAAAAGGATGCCTATCTATGGATGCAGCTTTCTGAGTACACATTCGACACGTTCATGATGATCCAGCAACGTGCGGGCAAGCTGTGAGCCGTGTTGCTGACCTAAAGGCAGGGTGAGTTTGGCTATTAAAAAATCGCGGTAAAAGAGAAGTTTCAATACTGTGGCGTTTACTCGATAGACGTTGCAATCGTTAATGCCGGTCCGTTAACGGCCTTTTGGGCAATTATTTTTTAAGGGGTTTGACCTATTGTCTGCCGCGTATCAGGGGGACTGTGGATGAAGCCTCAAGACCCGAACGGCGTTCCGACAGATGTCTACCTGTCATTCGTAAGTTCACTGTTTGGAAATCGCAGCACGCTTTTCACGGGCATGATCGTGCAGATCATGACCTACGCTGCCGTATTTTCAAAATCCGGGTCGCATTTCTACCTCTACCTCACCGCTGTCTTCATTGCCGTCTGTGCCTATCGCATCTACTGGTTCCACCGCTTCGACATCTCCGACAAGGCCGCCATGAGCCGTGAGGATATTGCGCTGTGGGAGCGTCGCTATCTGTATGGGGGCGTCTCAACGACCACTCTGCTGGGCATCGGTAGCGGATTTGCCGTGCTGGTGCTGCAGGACATGTTCGCCGAGATCGCTTGCGTCGCGGTGACGCTCGCCTCGATGGTGGCGGTTGTCGGGCGCAACTACGGGTCTTCCAAGGCCGTCAACCTTCAGACAATCTCCGTGTCGGTGCCGATCAGTCTCGGCTTTCTGCTATTGCGCGATCCCTACATGCAGCTGTTGTCAGTGACGCTCATCCCGTTCGTTCTGACGACGCGATCGATGGCTACAGGCGTGCGGGAATTTCTTTACATGAACGTGATTGCGGCGCGCGAGATCTCGCTGATCAACGACCGCTTCGACACGGCGCTGAACAACATGACGCACGGTCTGTTCATGCTGGATGCGAACAATCGCATTCTTGTCGTCAACCGCAAGGCCTGCGAACTGCTTCATCTTACAAACCAGGAGCAGCTCAAGGATTGCGAACTCGACGTGGTGCTGCGCTATGGCGTGCGCACTTCCTTTATCGACGGTTCACTGCCCGGGTTGATCCAGCGCCAGTTGGCGCAGCTTGTCGACGGTTCCCTGTCGCGGACGCTCATCCAGTTCAGCGAAAACCTGTTCCTTGAATTTTCGGCCAGCCGCCGTGGCGACGGAGTCGTCATCCTGATCTTCGAGGATGTGACCTCCCGTATCCGCGCTGAACGCAAGATCCTGCATATGGTGCGCTACGACGCGCTGACCGGCCTGCCTAACCGCGAATATTTCATCGATCGCGTCAAGGAGAGCATTCTGGCGCGTGCGAAGCCTGGAACGATCGGCTTTGCCGTTCTCGACATCGACGAGTTCAAGCATGTCAACGATATCAAGGGGCATATCGTCGGCGACCACCTCCTGGCCATGATCGCAGCCCGGCTGAAACGGGAGGCGAAGGGCGTCGCACTGGTGGCGCGGTTGATGGGCGACCAGTTCGTGGTTTTCTTTCCCAACGAGGACGATGCAGCCGATCTCGATCAGCGCATACGGATGCTGCATGCGGCCATCGGCGGCAACTACGAGGTCGATGACACCACCTTCCGGATCTCTGTCAGTGCAGGCTATGTCATCATCGGCAGCCAAGAGTTCCGTCCGGAGGAATGGCAGATCAAGGCCGACCTCGCGCTTTTCGAGGCGAAATCCCGTTCCAAGGGAAGCTGCTCGGCCTTCGAGGAAGAAATGGACGAGCGCTACATAGAGCGTCAGAAGCTCAAGGACGATCTGCGCGAGGCCATAGAGAAGGGCCAGTTGCATGTCGTCTATCAGCCTATGTTCCTGCCCGATGGCAGCCGCATCGATTGTTGCGAAGCCCTGTCACGCTGGAACCATCCCGAACGAGGCATGGTCCCGCCGGACACCTTCGTGCAGATTGCCGAGGACATGGGTATCGTTTCCGGCATCACCCACCATATCCTCGACCTTGCATGCCACGATTGCATGACCTGGCCTGAAACGATTTCCGTTTCTGTCAACCTTTCCGTCCAGGACCTGCGCAGCAGTGCCATCGTATCTGTCGTGCGCAAGGCACTGGCTGGATCGGGCCTGGCGCCGGCGCGCCTCCATCTGGAGGTCACGGAAAGCTGCCTTATGGATGAGCTTGCGACGGTGGGGGCCATCCTGACCGAGCTGCGCAGCATGGGAATCACCATTGCCATCGACGACTTCGGCACCGGCTTTTCCAGCCTGTCCTACCTGGACTCACTGCCGATCGATGTCGTCAAGATCGACCGCTCGTTCGTGCGCAACATCACCGAGGACGAACGCCGGCTCAAGCTGCTCCGCGGTACTGTCAATCTCTCCCGCGAGTTAGGACTTCAGATCGTGGTCGAGGGAGTCGAGACGCAGGACCAGCTCCACCTCATCAACCAGTATCACTGTGCAGATTTCGTGCAGGGCTATGTGTTTTCGAAGCCCGTTGCGAATGCTGCGCTGCTGTCGATGGTGGCAGTTCTCGATGCCAAACGCGCGGCAACAGTCGTTGAATACGTCGCGTAGAAAATATGAAATTTCGCTAAAAAATCACATTTTAATACACTGAATTCCTTATGATATTGATTTTATTTGCTTAATTGAATGACGTTAACCCTAATAAAATGTATCTTAATTAATTTTTAATCACTCATTGCGAGTTGGATCGCGCTCACGCATTAATCGCCTATTGGGAATTCAGGGCGTTGGCGTCATGCATAAAGAAGTTGTTCAAAGTAGTTTCTCAAACAAGCTTCTGGAAGTTCTGGATCACATCGAATACCGGCGCGTTGAAACACAGGAAGACATGGAAGAGGTGGCGAGGATGCGATACCGCGCCTACAAGCTCGCCAACATCCTGACACTCGATGGCGCCAAGCTCATCGATGCCGTCGATTTCGACGATCATGCCTATGTATTTGGCGTCTATTTCGACGAACGGCTGATCAGCACGGTGCGTATTCACCATGTTACGCCGGATCACCGCATCAGCATTACCCGCGATATGTACCCGAAGGAGATCGATGCTTTTCTCGACAGCGGCATGACGCTGATCGATCCTGTCCGTTTCGCTGCCGATCCCGAGATCATCGGTGAAATGCCGGCCTTGCCGTATCTCACCCTGCGGATCGCCTCAATGGCGGCCGACTACTTCGATGCCGACCGCGTGCTGCAACTGGTCAGTCCGCAACATGCACCATTCTACAAACGGGTGTTTTCCGCCGATACGGTTGTTCCGGCACAAATAGGCGTCGGAAAATACAATATACCGCTGACCTTGATGGCGACGCGCACACGAGAAGTGCGAAGCGCCCTCTACGAGCGCTTTCCCTTCTTCATTTCCGAGCCCTACGAGCGACGCATGATGTTCCAGCGTTCGGAAGCCATGGGCTCGACGCGCTGACGATCCTTCCGACCGCGCGCTTTGCTGCGGCCAACCGTGCTGGAGCGCTGCGGCAGGCCTGAGCCTCATCTCCTGCTGCGAGGGCGTCGCGCATTGCCTCTTGTCTCGCTTTATGAGAGCATCGGCGAGGGAGAGCCATCGACCGCGCCTTGTTGTAAGGGCATTGGTCGATCGGCGCGCAAGAGGAGGAAATACCATGGCAGAACATCCGACCGGTCCATCCGAAACCGGCGCTCCGATGGACTATAACGAGCACGAGAAGACCTATTCCCTATTCCTGAACGGCGCCAAACTGCTGAGCGTGTTCGTGGCGGCACTGCTGATTGCCATGGCAGGCGGGTTTTTTGGACATGCGGGACTGGTCGGTGGCGTGCTCATCTTCGTGGTTGTCGCCTTCGTCGGCTATATCATGACCCGCTGAGTGCCGATTTCGCCGGCGCGCGTCAGCGGCCGTGCTTGATCAGAGGGGTGCCGGACGTGAACCGGCTAAAACGCAGCGGCGCCAGGGAGGCGTCGAGCGTGCCACCAATGATTTCGTTGGCCGCCAGCAGGCCGACCAGTGCCGCCAGGGTGACGCCGGAATGCATCACGGCGAGGTATAGGCCCGGCGCTTGCCCGGTATCGCCGATGATGGGGAAGCC
Organism: Rhizobium tumorigenes; assembly: GCF_003240565.2. Classification (NCBI taxonomy): domain Bacteria; kingdom Pseudomonadati; phylum Pseudomonadota; class Alphaproteobacteria; order Hyphomicrobiales; family Rhizobiaceae; genus Arminella; species Arminella tumorigenes. The sequence continues at coordinate 2,525,380 of NZ_CP117255.1, read as the reverse complement.
ATCGATGGGAGTCGGGCGGTATCCGACGGTGTATGTTTCGAGCTCCAGATCCGCAGCATTGTCCAGCATCGTCCGCACCTCGGCAAACAGGCGGTCGGCGACGCCCTGCGGATCGCTGCCGGGATCGCTGCCGCCAAAATCGCCGCCGGCGATAATACGGCCCTCTGTTGTCTGGCGCATATGCAGATGCGGCGCGACGACAAGGCCGTTCAAGCGCTTTGCGTATGGCTTCGAATGAACGATGAGGCCGGGCGGCGATGTAACCGGCAGGTGGATGCCAACGGAAGCAGCGATTGCGGCCGACCCCGTGCCGGCAGCCAGCACGACATGATCGGCCATGACCGGGCCATCGGCCGTCCTGATGCCGACGATGCGACCCTCTTTCTCGATGAGCGCTTCAACGACGAGATTTGGCAGGAATGTCGTGCCAAGGCGGAAGGCATCTCCCAGCAGGCAGCGGGCAGCGATTTCGGGCTCGATGGAGCCTTCCTCGGCCGCAAACAGAGCAAATTCCGGCGGATTCGTCAGGTGCGGTTCGATGGCGCGGATTTCGTCGCGGGTGACGGAGCGCAGATCGTAGCCCCAGCCACCATGCTCGACGGCATAGGCTTCCAACTGACCAACGGATAAGTCGAAGCACAGGCCGCCGGTCCACTGAAGCGGCAGCGTTGGCAGGTCTTCGGCCATTCGCTTCCATTCCTGCATGGCGCGCAGCCGTAGCCGAAAATAGAATTCCGGGTTGCCCCAGCTGGCATTTATCCAGGCAAAGGAATTCGGCGTTGCGTCGCCACCGGTCCTCGTGGCGACGACGGTAACGGATGCGCCGCGCATTGCCAGATGCCAGGCGATGGATGCGCCGACGATGCCGGCGCCGATGACGACGATTTTGGGGGACGCGGATATAGACTGGGCCAAGCGGTGCCTCGCATGTCAGTGGCGTCTCAAGGAAGTCTGCGGCGTCTTCGGGAAGACTGCGTCACGCAGGCAGGTCTTGCAACGAGGCATTGCGAAACGACGCCTTCCGCAATGCCCGGCGCTGGTTGCGCCGGGGTATCGTCCGATCAGCCGCGAAGACGGGCGAGGCCGTCCTTGGCCGGCTGGAAGCGTGGGTCGAGATTGAGCGCGTGCTGATAGGACTTCTGTGCCTTCGCCTTGTCGCCGCGTTGTTCATAGACCAGAGCCTGGTTGGACCAGGATTCCGCCACCTTGTTGTCGAGGTCGATGGCGTGGTTGAAGTCGGCAAAGGCGTTGTCGAGATCCTTGTTGGCAATATAGGAGATGCCTCGGCCGTTGTAGGGCTCCGGCGAATTCGGCGACAGCGAGATCGCCTTGGAGAAATCGTCGATCGCCTTCTCCTGCTGGCCGCGCTTCTGGAAGATCAGGCCACGGCCGTGATAGGCGCGTCCGTCCGTCGTGCCGAGCTGGATCGCCTTGGAAAAGTCGTTGAAGGCCTGGTCGTCCTGTCCGGCGAGGCGATAGATATTGCCCCGGCCGATATAGGCGACATCGTAGTTCGGGTTGATCTGCAGCGCCGAGGAGTAGTCGGCGGCGGCTTCCGCCTGCTTGCCCATGTTGCGGTAGACCAGCGCGCGGTTGGCATAGGCCTGGTAGAATTTCGGGTTGAGCTGGATCGCCTGGTTGAAGTCGGCCAGCGACTTGGAAAACTCGCCGGCGCGGCCATAGGCAGATCCACGCACGTTGTAGCCTTCCGGATCCGATGGATTGGTGGCGATGACGGAGCTCAGCGAGGAGATGTTTTCCTGCGAACCTTGCGCCTTGTCGATGCGGATAACCGCGTCGGTCGAATTTGTCTGGCATCCGGCAAGGCCAATCGCTGCGACGAGCGCCAGAAGCGGCAATGCTGCCTTGCCGGCCCTGGAAACAGAAGCGGACCGGATCGGGGTTCGGGACTGTTCATGCGTCATAAATGCCATTCCGGATTTCGCTTTCCATGCGGTCAGATCGGGCTGTGCCGAGAGATTTGTTCATAAACTAAGATGGCGGCGGCGAATGATTCGCCCCGCCACAGATACATTCGAAAACGTCGAAATAACGACTATCCGATCTTTCCTTCACGCTGCATCTTCTTCTTGAGCGCGCGGAGCGCCTAGTCGACATTGTTGTCGCGGACAAGTACCTGCACGAGAACACCGTTCCCCGGTTCGATTGCACCCCGCCAACCAGCCTGCGCCAGTCAGCGACCCTGAAGGCAAAATTGTGTCTATCGCCCGGCCCGAGACCGGGCGATTGGCCGTGGGCGATAGCAGATCGGGGGGTGGAAGTCTAGATGAGGGACGGGGCAGGCCGGGAAAAAGGGAAGTACCGGACGTCGTAATTCGGGACGGACAAGCCCGCTTCTTATCGTACGCTTCGGCGCCGGACCAGGGCCCAATCAAGGCAACTGACGTTGTACCACGGAATGCGAAAGCGGCTCTCTATCGGCGGGACGCATATGGTCATAGGGTGAGGGGCCACATGGGCGCCCGGACGAACTGGTCGGAGACGTTGCGCGCGGGCGGTTCGTGCTTGCCGACGAGCGACAAGGCCGAGGTGGTGCCTCTGTCAGGTGTCGCGTGAAATCGAGCAGCCGATGGCCCGGTCGGATGGTTCATCGGCTTTTTTCAAGGTGGGGTCGGCGCCGGCTTGCGGCGGGCGCCGATTGGTCATTGGCTTAGCGGGCGATGAAGCCGCCATTGATGAAGAGGGTCTGGGCTGTCACCCAGCCGCCGCCCGGGCCGACCAGGAACTCGATCAATGGCGTGATTTCGTCGATCTCGCCGAGGCGGTTCTGGGGGCTCATGCCGGAGAGAAACGCTTTCGAGTCGTCCGTTTCCACCGGGTAGAAGAATGAGGTGTTGAGCGGGCCAGGTGCGACGGTGTTGACCGTGACGCCCCGGTGGCCGATCTCCTTGGCAAGAGCGCGTGTGAAGTGTTCCAGCGGTGCCTTTGAGCCTGCGTAGATCGCGTAGAGCCCGGTCGTTGCCGCCTGCAGCGTCGTGCCGATGTTGATGATCCGGCCGTTGTCGGCGATCCGCTTTGCGGCTTCCTGCATGCAGAAGAAGGCCGCCTTGCTGTTGATCGCGAAGCTCTGGTCGAACTCGGCCTCGGTAATTTCCACGAAGGGCTTCTTGACCACCTTGCCGACTGTGTTCACCACGATGTCGAGTTGGCCGAACGTCTCGTCGACCGCGTCGAACAATTTCACCACGTCGGCGACCTCTGTCAGGTCGGCGCTGAACAGAAGCGCCTCGGCACCGTAATGCTTGATCTCGGCGGCGGTCTCTTCCGCTTCGCCCCGCGATGCTTCGCCATGATAGTGGACCGCCACGCCGCGGCAGCCGTTGCGCGCCAGCATGACGGCATAGGCCCGCCCCTGGTTGCGCGTTGCACCCATCACGACCGCTACCTTGCCATCGATGTTTTTGCTCATGTCGTTCGCTGTCATTGTCTTTCTCCTTGTTGATGAGCAAGCAATAGGCGACATGGAGGGGTGCGGCTTTCAGGATACGCGCATCGTTGTTAGTAAATCCGCACGCCGTACGGGGAACAGACATGTCTGATGCCATTCCACCCGAAGCTCCCCATGTCGCCACCGCTGACGCGCCAGTGCCGAACTGGGGCCGGCTTGTCCGGTCGGATTTCGGGACGGCGGCGTGGAACCGGCGGAACGCCGGCGAGATCAGCCAGTCGATCCCCCATCATCTTGTGTTGTTGTCGTTCAAGCCCTTCAGCAACCGAGAGTCGCGTCTCGGCGGCACGCGGATCCGCACCGCTTCGGCTGCCAGCGGGTGCTGCGAAATCGTGCCTGCAGGCGCGGACTACTGGGCGCGCTGGCATGAGCCCAAGGAGGTGGCGGCGTTCTCGCTGTCGCAGCAGTGGCTCGATGACCTCGCCCAGTCCGACCTCGACCTGCCGTCTGCCACCGTCGTCGCGGACGCCTTGCCGGTCGTCGACCGCCGTGTCGGGCTGCTCGGCGGCATGCTGCGCGAGGAGCTGCGTTCGGGTACGCACGGGACGATGGCGAGCCTCGAGCTCGATTCGCTGCTCAACCTGCTCGGCATCCACCTCATCCGGCAATATGGCGTCGCCCGACCCCAAAAGGATCTGGGCGGCCTGTCGGACCGGCAGTTCCGCCAGGTGCGCGACCATATGCAGGCGCATCTTACAGACGGCGTCCGGCTCGACGCCCTGGCCGCGCTGGTCGAGCTCTCGTCGAGCCAGATGCTGCGCTCCTTCCGGCGCCGGACGGGGACGAGCCCGCACCAGTATTTCACCCGCCTGCGCCTCGATCAGGCCCGCGCACTGATCGTCAATGGACGGCTGCCGCTGGCCGAGATCGCGATCGACTGCGGCTTCTCCAGCCAAAGCCACCTCACGGCCATCATGCGCCGGGAAGATGGCCTGACCCCCGGCGCGTTGAGGGTGTAAGCGTCACGCAGGCGTCACGCGGTTCGGCAAGTCGGTATGCTCACCTGTCCATGCATCCCGAAGGCTGCGTTTCCTTCCTCTTCAGCCAGACTGCCGCTATCCGCACATCCTACTCCCCAAAAATCCCCGCAATCCATCCCCAATTCCCCCGGTGTCGACACCTGCGTCAAATGCGTCGCAAAAGAACCGTTGTGTCGGTTTTCGATTTGCGATTTGTATGGCCCATTGGAAGAGCTCTTCCCCAAGGAGTAAGTGCGAATGCGGAAATACTCGGTTTTTGCCGTGGCTCGCGAGGCGTTACGTGGACACAAAGGCTGGGACGCCCAGTGGACCTCGCCCGAGCCGCGCAAGGAATACGATGTCGTCATCATCGGCGCCGGGGGGCACGGGCTTGGGGCGGCCTATTATCTGGCCAAGGAGCACGGCATAACCAATGTCGCTGTCATCGAGAAGGGCTGGCTCGGCGGCGGCAATACCGGCCGCAACACGACGATTATCCGCTCGAACTATCTCTACGAAGAGAGCATGCACATCTACGAGCACTCGCTGAAGCTTTGGGAAGGGCTGAGCCAGGAGCTTAACTATAACGTCATGTATTCGCCGCGCGGTGTGATGATGCTGTCGCACAACGTCCACGACCAGCAGTCTTTCAAGCGCCATATCCATGCCAACCGGCTCTACGGCATCGACAACGAGTGGCTGACGCCGGAGCAGGCAAAGGCTTTCTGTCCGCCGCTCGATATCTCAGCCAGCGCCCGCTATCCGATCAACGGTGCAGCCCTGCAGCGCCGTGGCGGAACTGCCCGTCACGATGCCGTCGCCTGGGGCTATGCCCGCGCTGCGGCCGATCGTGGCGTGCACATCATCCAGAATTGCGAAGTCACCGGCATCCGGCGCGGGCCGAACGGCGAGGTTACCGGCGTCGATACGACGCGCGGCCTGATCGGGACAAAGAAGATCGGCGTTTCCGCTGCCGGCCATACGACGACCGTGATGAAGATGGCCGATGTCCGCGTGCCACTGCAGTCGACGCCGCTGCAGGCGCTGGTGTCCGAGCCGCTGAAGCCGATCTTCCCCTGCGTCGTCATGTCGAACACCGTGCATGCCTATATTTCGCAGTCCGACAAGGGCGAGCTGGTGATTGGGGCCGGTACCGACCAGTACAATTCCTACTCCCAGACTGGCGGCCTGCAGATCATCACCCATACGCTCGATGCGATCTGCGAACTTTTTCCGATGTTCCGGCGCGTCAAGATGATGCGCTCCTGGGGCGGTATTGTCGACAATACGCCGGATCGTTCGGCGATCCAGTCGAGGACGCCGGTGCCGGGGCTTTACGTCAATTGCGGCTGGGGCACGGGCGGCTTCAAGGCAACGCCGGGTTCGGCGCATCTGTTTGCCCACCTGATCGCCCGCGACGAACCGCACAGGTTCTCGGCTGGCCTGGCGCTGGACCGCTTCCGGTCCGGCCGCCTGATCGACGAAGCGGCAGCTGCGGCGGTGGCACATTGATGGCAACGATGTCTCGAGTTCGGAGCCACCCCCCTCTGTCACCTTCGGTGACATCTCGCCCACAAGGGGGGGGATCCCCATCGACGCCGGTTTTCATAAGGGAAATGAATGATCTCTCCCCTTGTGGGCGAGATGTCCCGAAGGGGCAGAGGGGGATAGGCCGCCACATCCGGGCCACTCTCCGTCCTGCCGCCGAATATCACATCCGCCATGCCCACCCGGCCGGGAGTTCCCCATGCTGCTGATCTACTGCCCCTATTGCCGCGAAGAGCGTTCGGAGCTCGAGTTCCGCAACTGCGGCGACGCGCATATCGTTCGTCCTTCCGACATTTCAGCCATCTCCGACGAGGAATTCGAGGAGTTCTTCTTCCTGCGGGATAATCCGAAGGGCCTGATCTTCGAGCGCTGGCGCCATATGCATGGCTGCGGCCGCTTCTTCAATGCGGCCCGCGATACCGTCAGCGACAAGTTCCTGCAGACCTACAAGGCCGGCGAACCGAAGCCCGATATCGACGCCACCGCAGTCACCAATGCGCCCGTCGAAACCTATGAAGCGACGGAAGGAGACGCCCGATGAGCGGCGCCAATCGCATACCCGGCGCAGGCCGCCTGACGCCTGCCAAGACCGCCCGCTTCACCTTCGACGGCAAGACCTACACCGCGCTCGAGGGCGACACTGCCGCATCTGCGCTGCTGGCCAATGGCGTCCACCTTGTGGGCCGCTCGTTCAAATATCACCGGCCGCGCGGCATCCTGTCGTCGGGCGCCGAGGAGCCGAACGCGCTGCTCGACATTTCGCGCGATTCGGCGCGTCGCCAGCCGAATGTGAGGGCCAGCGTGCAGGAAGTTTTCGATGGCATGAAGGTGCTTTCGCAGAACCGCTTTCCGTCGCTCGGCTTCGACATCGGCGGCATCAATAACTTCCTGTCGCCGTTCTTTGCGGCCGGCTTCTACTACAAGACCTTCATGTGGCCGAAGGCTGCGTGGAAGCATGTCTATGAGCCTATCATCCGCCGGGCTGCCGGTCTCGGCGTTGCGCCGACTGAGGCCGATCCGGACCACTATGCCAGCCGGTTTGCCCATTGCGATGTGCTGGTGGTCGGCGGCGGCATTGCCGGCCTGTCGGCAGCGCTCGCTGCTGCCGAAGCAGGTGCCAAGGTCCTGCTCTGCGACGAGCAGGCGACTGTCGGTGGCGCGCTGCATTTCGATGCCAGCGTCCGGATTGACGGCGTCGATGGCTATGACTGGGCGCAGTCCGTCGCGGCACGGTTGAAGGCCCTGCCGAATGTCGAGGTGCTGACCCGCACCACGGCTTTTGGCTACTATAACCATAATTTCGTGGCGTTGGCCGAACGCGTCACCGACCATATGGCCCGCCCTGACCGCAAGCTGCCGCGCGAACGGCTGATCCAGGTTCGCGCCCGGCGCGTGATCCTCGCCACCGGCGCCATCGAGCGGCATATGGTGTTTGCCAACAACGACCGGCCGGGCATCATGCTGGCATCGGCCGCGCGAGAGTATCTCAACCATTACGGCGTCGCTGTCGGCGCCAGGATCGGCGTCTATACGGCCCATGATTCGGCCTATGAAGCTGCCTTCGACCTCAAAAAGGCCGGCGTGTCTGTGTCGGCCATCGTCGATTGCCGCACCCGGCCCGGCGAGGCGGTGCTGGCGGAAGCCCGCCGTCTCGGCATCGAAGTTCTCGCAGGCCATTCGGTCATCGATACCTCGGGCCGGCTTCGGGTATCGTCGATGACAGTTGCGCGCAACGGCGGCGGTGCCAAGCGCAAGATTGCCGTCGATGCGCTGCTGATGTCGGCTGGCTGGACGCCGTCGGTGCATATGTTCTCGCAGTCGCGGGGAAAGCTGAGGTTCGATGCAGAGGGGCAGCGCTTCCTGCCCGGCACCTATGCGCAGGATTGCCTGTCCATCGGCGCCTGCAACGGTACCGACGGCCTGCAGCAGACCATCGAGGAATCGCTGGCTGCCGGCGAACTGATGGCGCGGGCCACAGGTGCCACCGGCGACGGCAAGATCCTGCTGACCGGCGAACAGGCCTTCGAGTGGACTGGCGGCATGGTCGGCGCTGCCGAAGGTGCCGGCCCGGATACCTCCGCCAAGGCCTTTGTCGATTTCCAGCACGATGTCTGCGCCAAGGATATCCGGCTCGCAGTGCGCGAAGGCATGCACTCGATCGAGCATATCAAGCGCTTCACGACCAATGGCATGGCATCCGACCAGGGTAAGCTGTCGAACATGCACGGGCTGGCGATTGCCGCAGAAGTGCTGGACCGCCCCATTCCCCAGGTCGGCCTGACGACCTTCCGCTCGCCCTATACGCCGGTCACCTACGGCACGCTGGTCGGCCATTCGCGTGGCGATCACTTTGATCCCGCTCGCAAGACGCCTCTGCACGCCTGGGAAGAGGCGCACGGAGCGATCTTCGAGGATGTGGGCAACTGGAAGCGCGCCTGGTTCTATCCGCGTGCCGGCGAGACGATGCACCAGGCGGTCAACCGCGAGTGCCGAACCGTGCGTGCAGTGGCGGGCATCTTCGACGCCTCGACGCTCGGCAAGATCGAGGTGGTCGGCCCGGATGCTGCAGAATTCCTCAACCTCATCTATACCAATGCCTGGGATACGCTGAAGCCCGGCCGCTGCCGATACGGCATAATGCTGCGCGAAGACGGCTTCGTTTATGACGACGGCGTCGTCGGGCGGCTGGCCGAGGACCGCTTCCACGTGACGACGACGACCGGCGGTGCGCCGCGCGTGATGCATCACATGGAAGACTACCTGCAGACGGAATTTCCGCATCTGAAGGTGTGGCTGACATCGACAACCGAGCAATGGGCGGTCATCGCTGTCCAAGGCCCGAAGGCGCGCGAGATCATCGAGCCCTTCGTCGAGGGCATCGACCTGTCTAACGAGGCATTTCCGCATATGAGTGTTGCGGAAGGCAAATTCTGTGGCGTTCCGACACGGCTTTTCCGCGTCTCGTTTACCGGCGATGTCGGCTACGAGATCAACGTGCCGGCGGATTATGGACAGTCGGTGCTCGAAGCTGTCTGGGCCCGTGCGGAGAAACTCGGCGCCTGTGCCTACGGTACCGAGACCATGCACGTGCTGCGCGCCGAGAAGGGTTACATCATCGTTGGCCAGGATACCGACGGCACCGTTACCCCAGACGATGCCGGCCTCAACTGGGCGGTTTCAAAGAAGAAGACGGATTTTGTCGGAATCCGCGGCCTGAAGCGGCCGGATCTCGTCAAGCAGGGCCGCAAGCAGCTGGTCGGGCTGGTTACCAAGGATCCGAACGTCGTTCTGGAGGAGGGCGCCCAGATCGTTGCCGATCCGAACGAGCCTAAGCCGATGACGATGCTTGGCCACGTGACGTCGGCCTACTGGTCGGAAAATTGCGGTCGGTCCATCGCCTTCGCGCTGGTGGCCGGCGGCCGCGAGCGCATGGGAAAAACGCTCTATGTGCCGATGCCCGACAAGACAATCGCCGTCGAGGTGACCGACATGGTGTTCTTTGACAAGGAAGGAGGCCGGATTCATGGTTGATCAGGCAATTCGCACATCGCCGCTCGCCGGGCGCCACGGCGGCTCCGCCGGCGTTCGCCTGACACCGGCCAAGCCCGCCAGCCGAATATCGCTGCGCGCGCCCGATGCCTCCGTTGCAGCCCTGTCATCCGCGCTGGGTCTGGCCCTGCCGACAAGCCCGAAGACGTCGGCCCAGACGGGAAACCGGATGGCGCTGTGGCTTGGGCCGGACGAATGGCTGGTCATCGACGACGGTGAAGTCGATCTGGTTGCCATCGCGGGCGGCTCGGGCGTGCTGCATTCGGCAGCCGATGTGTCCCACCGCAACACCGGCATTATCGTGTCGGGACCTGATGCCGAAGCCTGCCTTTCGGCCGGCTGCCCGCAGGACCTGTCGCTCGGCGTCTTTCCGGTCGGCGCCTGCTCGCGCACGCTGTTCGGAAAGGTGGAGATCGTGCTGGTGCGGCTGGATGCGGAGACTTTCAAGGTCGAGTGCTGGCGATCGTTTTCGGATTATGTTTTCGGGCTTCTCGCCGAAGCCTCGGAAGATGCAGCGCACTGAGCGAACATTTCGCTGAAGCCATGGTCCCCGCCTCGCGCGGGGATTTTTCGTTCGGTTTTGCTTAACGGTTGCGGGGATACCTCGACGGGATTCTTTGGTTCAAGCGTTGAGCGAGGCAGCAAGTGCCGTCGAGCGCCATGAGCTTACTCGTGGTCCTCCGGCCGGTCCTTCGGATCGAACTGGGTAATGGTGATCCAGGTGGCGGTGAGGGCGGGCTTGCGTTCGTCCTCGATCTCGACCGTCACCTCGTAGGTGAGCATGATCATGCCGGCGCCGCGGAAGCGGGCCTCGGTGAGGATGAAGTGGCCACGGATGCGATTGCCGGGCTTGACCGGAGACATGAAGCGGACTTTTTCAAAGCCGTAATTGATGCCCATCGTTTGCTCGCGGATTTTCGGCAGGCAATCGTAGTTCATGGCCGACAGCAGCGACAATGTCAGGAAACCGTGGGCAATCGTGCCACCGAACGGGGTCTCGGCGCGGGCACGTTCCGGATCGACATGAATGAACTGATGGTCGTGTGTGGCATCGGCAAATGCGTCGATCATCGTCTGGTCGACGAGCATCCAGGCAGACAGTCCGACTTCCGTGCCGACGATATGCTGGACGTCCGACAGTGAAATCTCGCGTGGCATTGTCTCTCCTTCGATCGGTATCGATGACCAAGACGTACATCGCTCAGGCGATGAAAGCGATATGAATTCTTTAGGTTTATCGCCTCTGGACCAAGAAACGGACGCTGCGTGAGGAGACCGAAATATGCTCGGGAACCTCCGCCTCACTGCCGGCGGAGAGTAGGCGCCACGGATGGTTGCCCGAGCCCGGAAGCGTGAACGTTTGCTCCGCATGCGTGCGGTTGATCACGACGGCGAGACGCGCCGGCTTTTGCTCGAGACGGTCGACCGTGTTCAACACCATCGTCAACGTGGATAGATCGGGTGTCTGCCATTGCTCTACGGTCATCGGCGCTGCCGAAGGCGAGAGCCAGGCGACGTCCCCGTCAGTAAGGAAGTCGGTTTGCGAAAAAATCACGAAGCGCTTGCGGACGTCTGCGAGAAACGCGGTGTGGCTGACGAGTTCCTCGTCGAATGCCGCCCAGTCCACCCAGGTGATGGCGTTGTCCTGGCAATAGGCGTTGTTGTTTCCGCGCTGCGAACGTCCGGCCTCATCTCCGGATGTCAACATGATCGAGCCGCGCGTTGCAAACAAGGTCGACAGCATCGCCATGACATCAGTGCGACGTCTCGTGATGATCTCGCTGTCGTCGGTTTCACCCTCGACACCGTTGTTCCAGGAGAGATTGTCGCTGTGGCCGTCGCGGTTGTTCTCGCCGTTGGCCTCATTGTGCTTCTGGGTGTTGGAGACGAGGTCCATCAGTGTGAACCCGTCATGGGCGGCGAGGAAGCTGACGCTGCGGGTCTGCTTGCGGCCGTCGCGCTCGAATGATGGTGCAGAGCCGGCGAGCAGGGTCGCAAGATCGCCGGTCATGCCGTGGTCGCCTCGCCAGTAGCGGCGCGTGTCGTCGCGGGCGCGGTCGTTCCACTCGAGAAACGGCGCCGGGAAATTGCCGAGTTGGTAGCCGCCGGGGCCGATGTCCCAAGGTTCGGCGATCATGATCCTGTCGACCAGTACGTCATCAGCCAGCATGGCGCTGAGGGTTTCGCCGTGGGCCTGGAAACCTTCGGCGGTACGGCCGATGATCGGCGCCAGATCGAAGCGGAAACCGTCGATGCCGGCCTGCAGCACGAAATGACGCAGGCTGTCTATGATCAGCTGGCGGATATAGGGATGGTCGCAGGCCACCGTGTTACCGGTGCCAGTGTCGTTGACGAGTTCGCCGGGGCGGCCTTCGACATGACGGTAGAAAGACAGGTTGTCGAGGCCGCGCAGGGACAGGGTGCTGCCCTCTCGGTCGCTCTCGCCGGTGTGGTTGAAGACCAGATCGAGAATGACGGCGATGCCTTCCGCATGCAGCGCTGCGACCGTGTCGCGAAGCTCCGTCATGCCGCCTGGGACCAGCCGTGGGTCGAGCGCCATGAACGACACCGGATTGTATCCCCAACCGTTGGTCAGCCCGAGCGGTGGCAGATGCCGCTCGTCGATCCAGGCGGTGATCGGCATCAGCTCGATGGCATCGACGCCGATCCGCTTCAAATGGCGGATAACTGCGGGATGGGCCAAGGCGCCGACCGTGCCGCGCCGGGCCTCGGGGATATCGGTATTGAGGATGGTGAAGGGCTTGACGGCCACTTCGTAGATGAGACCACCGGGCGCGAACCGTGGTGCCTCGCGCCTTGCGACGATGTCGGCTGTGACGACCGCCTTCGGCATCAGCGCTGCCGTATCCTTGCTGAAAATTCCGAGCCGGCTGTCGTAGACGAAGGGACGGTCGAAGATCCTGGCATAGGGGTCGGCGAGGAGTTTAGCCGGATCGAACCATAGGCCGTTATCGGGATCGTAGGGACCGTGCGCCCGGTAGCCGTAGCGCGCACCCTCTTTCAATCCCGGCACGACGACGCGGTGAACATCGCCATCACGCGTCATCGGCAGGCGTGCGGTTTCGGTGCCCGCTTTATCAAAGATGCAGAGCTCGAGCAGGGTGGCGTGGCTGGACCATACCGCAAATTCGGCGCCGTCGGTTGTGAGGACGACGCCGCCCTGCTGCAGCTTTTTTGCCATCTGCCGGATCAGGTGATGACGGTCGGTGCAGGGCGACCTGTTCGTCCGCTGATGTCGGCAACCGACTGGGCTGCTGCGATCAGATCGGCGAGTGCTGCCTGCGTCTCGATGTTGTGGCGGGTCGAGTCCGGCTCGTAGCGCTCGATGTAGAGGCGAAGCGTGGCGCCAGACGTGCCGGTGCCCGAAAGCCGGAAAACGATGCGCGAACCGCCCTCGAACAGGATACGGATGCCCTGGTTGTTGCTGACCGACTTGTCGACCGGATCGTGGTACGAGAAGTCGTCGGCGGACGTGACAGTCAGGTTGCCGATCTTGGTGCCTGGAAGAGTTGGCAGCTTTTCGCGCAGCGCGTCGATCAGGCCATTGGCGGCCTCGGTGTCGACGCCTTCATAGTCGTGGCGCGAATAGTAGTTGCGGCCGTAGGTCGCCCAATGCTGGCCCATGATGTCGGCAACGCTTTCGCCGCGCACCGCCAGGATGTTGAGCCAAAGCAGCACCGCCCAGAGACCATCTTTTTCGCGGACGTGGTTGGAACCCGTTCCGGAGCTTTCCTCGCCGCAGATCGTCGCCATGTTGGCATCGAGCAGGTTGCCGAAGAATTTCCAGCCGGTCGGGGTTTCGTACATGCCGATGCCGCGCTTCTCGGCGACGCGGTCGGCGGCGCCCGAAGTCGGCATGGAGCGGGCAATGCCGACGATTCCGTGCGAATAGCCGGGTGCCAGGTTCGCATTGGCGGCGAGAATGGCGAGGCTGTCGGAGGGGGTCACATAGGCGCCCTTGCCGATGATCAGGTTGCGGTCTCCGTCGCCATCGGACGCCGCACCAAAATCGGGGGCGTCGTCGCTCATCATCTCTTCGTAGAGTTCATGGCAATTGGCGAGGTTCGGATCCGGATGGTGGCCGCCGAAATCGGGAAGCGGCTTGAAGTTGCGGACAGATCCCGAAGGCGCGCCGAGGCGGTTTTCGAGGATTTCCTTGGCATAGGGGCCGGTGACGGCGCTCATAGCATCGAAGCAGATGCGGAAGCCGAGGCTGATCAGGTTGCGGATGGCGCCGAAATCGAACAGCTCTTCCATCAGCGCTGCGTAGTCCTCGACCGAATCGATGACCGAGACGATCATGCCGCCCGGCATTTCTTCCTTGCCGATGCGGTCGAGATTGACGTCGGGGAAGTCAGCGATCTTGTAGCTGTCGATGACCTTGGTGCGTTCAAAGATCGCGTCGGTGATCTTTTCAGGGGCAGGGCCGCCGTTGCCGGTGTTGTACTTGATGCCGAAGTCTTCGGTCGGGCCGCCGGGATTGTGGCTGGCCGAGAGGATGATGCCGCCGAAGGCCTTGTATTTGCGGATGACATGGGAGGCGGCCGGGGTCGACAGGATACCGGCCTTGCCGACCATTACCTTGCCGAAGCCATTGGCTGCGGCCATCTTGATGGCCTTCTGGATCACATCGCGATTGTAGTAGCGACCGTCGCCGCCGATGACCAGGATCTTGCCCTGAAAGCCTTCCAGCGAATCGAATATCGACTGGATAAAGTTCTCGGCATAGTTCGCCTGCTGAAATTCCGGGACTTTCTTGCGCAGGCCGGAAGTGCCGGGTTTCTGGTCAAGATAGGGTGTTGTCGGAACCGCTTTGATCATCGGGTTAGTTGCCTTTCGAGACGAGGCTGGAATAAAGGGCGGCGTAGCGCTCTGCGCTCTTTCCCCAGGATACGTCGGATTTCATGCCCTGCTTTTGCATCTGCGTCCAGAGTTTTCGATCCTGGAACAGCCGGATGGCGCGGCGCACTGCCTGCAAAAGGCCGTCTACGGTGACCGGTGCAAACTGCACACCGGTGGCGACTTTTGCCTGTAGTGCAGCGTGACTGGCGTCGATTACGGTGTCGTTCAGCCCCCCAGTGCGCGCTACGATCGGTACGCAGCCGTAGCGCAGGCCGTAGAGCTGGGTCAGCCCGCAGGGCTCGAAACGGGACGGAATGATGATGCCGTCGCAACCTGCCTGCATCAGGTGCGACATCGGTTCGTTATAGCCGACGGCCATGCCGACGCGGCCGGGATGGGCAGCGGTTGCTGCGAGCAATGCGCCCTCGAGAGCTGCATCGCCGGCGCCGAGGATAGCGAGTTTGGCACCCATGCCGACGATCTCGTCGATCGTGGTGGCGACGAGGTCCATGCCCTTTTGCCACGTCAGTCGGCTGATGATGCAGAAGATAGGCGCATCGTCGTTGTCGAGATGGAAATGGTCGATGATTGCCAAGCGGTTCTCGTCTCTCTTTGCGAGCTTCGAGAGGCTGAAGTTCTGGCTGATCATCGCATCGGTGTCCGGGTTCCAGACGTCTGAATCGATGCCGTTGACGATGCCGTGGAGGTCTCTCTGGCGGCTGGCAATGACGCCTTCCAGCCCCATGCCGAACTCGGGGGTGAGAATTTCTTCGGCGTAGGAGGGGCTGACGGTGGTGATCGCATGGGCTGCCTGCAGGCCGCCCTTCAGGTAGCAGACGTCGCCATAGTATTCGACGCCTTCCATGGAAAGGGCATGTCGCGGCAGCTTCAGCTGCGGGAAGATATCGTTGCCGAACTGGCCCTGGAAGGCGATGTTGTGGATAGTGACGATGCTCGGGATTTCCGGCGTCTCGCTGTAGCGCATATAGACCGGCACCATGGCCGACTGCCAGTCGTGGACATGGACGATGTCCGGCTTCCAGTCCGGAATCACTCCCGCCGCAATCTCGGCTCCTGCGAGCGACAGCGCGGCAAAGCGATGCCAGTTGTCGGGGTGGTCCCGACCGCGTTCATCGACGTAGGGGCCGCCGGCCCGGTCGAAATAGGCCGGAGCGTCGAGAACTAGCACCGACATGCCGTGATGGTCCACCTCGAGCAGGGTGGCGGGGGCGCCGAGCAAGTCGCTGAAGACATGTACGACGACGGGCGATCTTATGATGCTCATCACTGCCCGGTAGCCGGGCAGCAGGGTTTTGGTGTCGATGCCGTAGCTCTTGAGCGCTCCAGGCAGGGCTCCGACAACGTCGGCCAGGCCCCCTGTCTTGATCAATGGGAAGACTTCGGACGCGACCGACAGGACTTTCATATTATCAAATATCCAGTTTATCGATCATCGATTGGGTGATCAGGCAGATGCCGCCTTCGCTTCGGCGGAAGCGCTTGGCGTCGAGCTCGATGTCCTCGCCGACAACCAGACCTTCCGGAATGGTGACGCCGTGGTCGATGACAACGTTCTTCAGCTGTGCCCGGCGCCCGATCTTGACGCTCGGCAGCACGACGGCACCTTCGAGGCGCGAATATGAGTTCGCCCTGACGCCAGTGAACAGCAGGCTGCTCGACAGTGTCGCGCCCGAGATGATGCAGTCGCCCGCGACAAGAGAGGATACGGCCGAGCCGCGGCGATCTTCGTCGTCATGGACGAATTTCGCCGGCGGATTGATCTCGGCATAGGTCCAGATCGGCCAGCTCTTGTCGTAGATATCGAGTTCCGGGACGATGGCCGTCAGATCGACATTGGCCTGCCAGTAGGCGTCGATGGTACCGACGTCGCGCCAGTAGGGCTCGTTCTCGAAATCGGAGCGAACGCAGGACTGGGCAAAGCGGTGAGCGACGGCTTTTCCGTTCTTGACGATGTAAGGGATGATGTCCTTGCCGAAGTCGCGGCTGGAGTTCGGATCGGCGGCATCGCGGCGCAGCTCCTCGATCAGGAACTTGGTGCGGAAGACATAGATACCCATCGACGCGAAGGAGCTTTCCGGCTTGCCCGGGATGGCGGGTGGATCGGCAGGCTTCTCGACGAAATCGATGATGCGGTCGTGCTCGTCGACGTGCACCACGCCGAAGCCAACGGCTTCCATGCGCGGCACTTCGAGGCAACCGATGGTGACATCAGCGCCTGAGTCGACATGCTGCTGCAGCATGTATTCATAGTCCATCTTGTAGACGTGGTCGCCCGCGAGGATGACCATGTACTCGACGCCGTAGTCCTGAATGATGTCGATATTCTGGAAGACGGCGTCGGCGGTACCCTCGTACCACTGCGTCTCGGAAACGCGCTGGCTGGCAGGCAGGATGTCGAAGCTTTCGTTACGCTCGGGGCGAAAGAAGTTCCAGCCGCGCTGCATGTGGCGGATCAGCGAGTGCGCCTTGTACTGCGTCGCCACACCGATGCGGCGGATACCGGAGTTCAGCGCGTTGGAGAGCGCAAAATCGATGATGCGCGCCTTGCCCCCGAAGTACACCGCAGGCTTGGCGCGGCGGTCGGTCAGTTCCTTCAGGCGGCTTCCTCGGCCACCTGCGAGGACATAGGCCATAGCGTCGCGCGCCAAGGGCTGAATGCGTTTCTCTACCATTTTATCCTCCCAATCGATTCTTAAAATTCCGGTTCCAGCAGAATGGTCGCCAGCGGCGGCAGTGTGATGTTGGCCATGATGCTTCCCCCGGCATTAACGGCTTGCACCCGTCCTCCGTTCCCTTTTCCGCTGCCGCCATAGATGTCGGCATCAGTGTTAAGGATCTCCCGCCAGCGCCCCTCCGCTGGCAATGGAAGCGCGTAGTTCTCCCGATAGACTGGCGTGAAATTGGTGATCACGGCAATGGGCTTTTCACCCGGTGCCTTGCGCAGCCAGGCATAGACCGAGTTCGTATCGTCATCGACGACGAGCCACTCAAAGCCTTCACCCTCGCAGTCGCGCGCATGCAGCGACGGCTTGCTGCGGTAGGTGAAGTTGAGGTCGCGCACCAGCCGTCGCATGCCCTCGTGCATGCGGTATTGGAGCAGGTTCCAGTCGAGCGCACGCTCCTCGCTCCATTCGCTCCACTGGGCAAACTCCTGGCCCATGAACAACAGCTTCTTGCCGGGATAACCCCACATGAAGCCGTAGAAAGCACGCAGGTTGGCGAATTTCTGCCAGTCGTCGCCTGCCATCTTGGCGATCATCGAGCCCTTGCCGTGCACCACTTCGTCGTGGGAAATCGGCAGGACGAAATTTTCGGAGTAGGCGTAGATCAGGCCAAAGGTAAGTTCGCTGTGGTGGTGCTTGCGGTGCACTGGCTCGCGGGCGAGATAGCTCAGCGTGTCGTGCATGAAGCCCATGTTCCACTTGAAGCCGAACCCCAGTCCGCCTTCGTGCACGGGCGCCGAAACCTTGGGCCACGAGGTGGATTCCTCGGCGATCGACATGACGCCGGGATGGCTGCCGTAGAGGCGCTTGTTCATCTCCTGGACAAAACGCACGGCCTCGAGGTTTTCGTTGCCACCGTACTCGTTGGGCACCCATTCGCCGTGCTTGCGCGAATAGTCGAGGTAGAGCATCGAGGCGACGGCATCGACGCGCAAGCCGTCCAGATGGAATTTCTCGGCCCAGTAGACGGCGTTGTTGAGCAGGTAGGAGACGACCTCGGTGCGACCGAAATTGTAGATCGCAGTGTTCCAGTCAGGATGAAAGCCCTGGCGTGGGTCGGCATGCTCGTAAAGGGCCGTGCCGTCGAAATGCCTGAGGCCGTGGGCGTCGGTCGGAAAGTGCGCCGGCACCCAGTCGAGGATGACGCTGACGCCGACCTTGTGGGCGCCGTTGACGAAGCGGGCGAAGCCTTCGGGCTCGCCGAACCGGGCCGTCGGGGCATAGAGGCCGGTGGTCTGGTAGCCCCAGGAGGGATCGTAGGGGTGCTCGGTGATCGGCAGGAATTCGATGTGGGTAAAGCCCATGTCGACGACGTAGGGGATGAGCCGTGAGGCCATCTCGTCCCAGGACAACATCGTGCCATCGTCGTTGCGCTGCCAGGAGCCGGCATGCACTTCGTAGATGGAAATCGGCTGGCGACGATGGTCGACATCCGACCAATGCTTCCTGTGGGCGTCGTCTTCCCAGTCCTGCACCAGTTCCGGCGTCGTCACCGATGCATTCTTCGGACGCATCTCGCCGCGTCGTGCATAGGGATCGGCCTTGAGGGGCTGCAGATCGCCATCCTTGCCGATAATCTCGAACTTGTAGGTGACGCCGGCCCGGACGTCCGGGGCAAAGATTTCCCAGATGCCGCTGTCGCTGCGCAGACGCATGACGTGGCGGCGGCCGTCCCAGCCGTTGAATTCGCCGACGACGGAAACCCGGCGCGCGTTCGGTGCCCAGACGGCGAAATGGAAGCCGTGGACGCCTTCATGCTTCAGCGGGTGGGCGCCCATCTTGTCGAACAGGCGAAGATCGGAGCCTTCGCGGGCGTAATAATCGTCCATCGGGCCGAGCACGGGGCCGAAGGAATAGGGATCGGTGACGGCCCATTCCGCATCGTCGCGGCGGGCGCGGTAGCGCACCGGTTGCAGCTTCGAAAGAGTTACCGGACCGGCGAAAAATCCGGCCGGATCGAGCATCTCGAGTTCGCCGATCAACGTACCGTCGATGGTGGTCGCGCTGACCGCTTCGGCACCGGGAACGAAGCAGCGGACGACATAGCCTTCGTCCGTCTGCTGCACCCCGAGGACGGAAAACGGGTCAGTATGCTCTGCGTTGAGTATCGCTGCGATGGTCTCGGCGGAGACATTCTTTGCGGCCGTGCCTTCAGCGCCGGCTTTTCGTTTCTTCATCAAGCTCTCCAGATCTCATCCGCATACTGGCGGATAGTCCGGTCGGATGAGAACCAGCCCATGCGCGCCGTATTGCAGATGGTCTTGTTGTACCAGGTCGCCTTATCAGCCCAGAGAAGGTCGACGTCGCGCTGGGCGGCGGCGTAGCTGTCGAAATCGGCAGCGACCATGAACCAGTCATGGGCATAGATACCCTCGATCAGGTCAGTGTAGCGATTGCGGTCGTCCGGCGAAAAGACGCCCGAGGAGATGGCGGCCAGCGCCTGTGCCAGTTCGCGGGACTGCTCGATCACCTGGCGCGGGTTGTGGCCGTCTGTCCTGACCTTGGCGACCTGCTCGGCGGTGAGACCGAAGATGACGATGTTGTCGGCGCCGACATTGTCGCGCATCTCGACATTCGCGCCGTCCAGCGTGCCGATGGTGAGCGCGCCGTTGAGGCCGAATTTCATGTTGCCGGTGCCGGACGCTTCCATGCCGGCGGTCGAGATCTGCTCCGACAGGTCGGCAGCAGGCACCATCACTTCGGCAAGCGAGACGTTGTAGTTCGGGATGAACACGACCTTCAGGAGGCCGCGCACCGACGGGTCGTTGTTGATGACCTTGGCGACATCGTTGATCAGTTTGATGATCAGCTTTGCGTTGTGATAGCTCGGCGCTGCCTTGCCAGCGAACAGTTTGACGCGCGGCTGCCAGTCGAGTTCGGGATGCGAGCGGATCTGGTCGTAGAGGGCCACCGTCTCGACGATGTTGAGGAGCTGGCGCTTGTATTCGTGGATGCGCTTGATCTGGATGTCGAACATGGCATTCGGATCCAGCTTGATGCCCATGCGGCCGGCGACCAGATTGGAAAGCCGTGCCTTGTTGTCGCGCTTGATCCTGGCAAATTTTTCCTGGAAGGCGGCATCGCCGGCGAAGGCGTCGAGCGGCTTCAGCTTCTCGGCATCATCCATGAAGGCGTCGCCGATGGTTTCGCGGATCAGGCTTGTCAGCCCCGGATTGCATTGCATCAGCCAGCGGCGCGGCGTGATGCCGTTGGTCTTGTTGTTGATGCGGTCGGGATAGAGCTTGTTCAGGTCGGCAAACACCGTCTCCTTCATCAGCTCGGTGTGCAGGGCAGACACGCCGTTGATGGAATGCGAGCCGATGAAAGCGAGGTTGCCCATGCGCAGGCGACGGTCGCCGCTCTCGTCGATCATGGAAACGCTGCGGATTTCTGCGTCGGTGAAGTTATGCACCTTGCGCGCTTCGAGCAGCACCGTGGTGTTGATCGCATAGACGATCTGCATGTGGCGCGGCAGCAGGCGTTCGAACAAGGGGATGGGCCAGCTTTCCAGCGCCTCCGGCAGCAGCGTGTGGTTCGTGTAGGAAAACGTTTTGCGGGTGATGTCCCACGCGGCGTCGAATTCGAAGCCGTGGACGTCGACCAACAGGCGCATCAGTTCGGGAACGGAGACGGCCGGATGGGTGTCGTTCAGCTGGATGGCGACCTTGTCCGGCAGCGAGGTCAGGTCGTCATATTGCTGCAGGTGGCGGCGGATGATGTCCTGCAGCGAGGCCGAGCAGAAGAAAAACTCCTGGCGAAGGCGCAGCTCCTGGCCGGCCGGCGTGCCGTCTGCCGGGTAAAGGACGCGCGTCAGGCTTTCAGCCTTGTTGCTCTCGCGCAGTGCGCCGATATGATCGCCCGCATTGAAGGCGTCGAGCAGGATTGGATCGATCGGCTGGGCTGCCCAGAGGCGCAGCGTGTTGACGCGCTTGCCGCGCCAGCCGACGACAGGTGTGTCGAAGGCCGCCGCTATAACGCGCTCTGCGGGCTTCCAGACATAGCGCGGCGCATCCTCGTTGCCGGCGACGATTTCCACGGCACCGCCGTAGCCGATTTCGTAGGCACTCTCGCGGCGCTCGAACTCCCAGGGGTTGCCGTGCGCCAGCCAGGTTTCTGGCAACTCGACCTGCCAGCCATCAGCCATCTGCTGGCGGAACAGGCCGTGCACGTAGCGGATGCCGTAGCCGTAGGCGGGCACGTCGACCGTGGCCATCGACTCCATGAAGCAGGCGGCGAGACGGCCGAGGCCGCCGTTGCCAAGCGCTGCATCCGGCTCGAGGCCAGCAATGACGTTGACGTCGACACCGAGCGAGGTGAGGGCCTCGGTGATCTCTTCCATCAATTCGAGATTGGAAATGGCATCGCGCATGAGGCGACCGATGAGGAATTCCAGAGACAGGTAATAGACGCGTTTGGCGCCGGATGCGTAGGTCTTGCGGGTGGATTCCATCCAGCGGTCGATGATCCGGTCCCGGATGACGAGGATGGTTGCGGTGAGCCAGTCGTGCGGCTTGGCGACCTTGGCATCCTTGCCGATGCGGTAGGTCAGGCGCTCGATGATTTCTTCGGCCAGAATCTCAGGACGGGAACTGCGGGGCGCGGGCGCGGGGAGTGAGGCCTTTGAAATCGTATTCATGGTTGGTCTCGCCATTTATGATTTGTAATCAGAGTGTTAAATCTGAATAAATCGTTTTCCGAACGCGTCTCTGCCTCCAGTTTATGCACCGATATAGAGCAGTTGCAACAAAGGAATATCGCGAAAGCGGAAAATAGCCGGAGAGGTTGGTGCGGCACGACAATTGCGCGCGCCAAAGGGCAGATTTCGGCAGCAAGCGACACCCTGGACGCGAAAGAAAACCCGCTCCGAGGGGTGGAGCGGGTAGGGTGGTTGGGTAATAAGGTAGAGCGAACTCGCTACTTGGTCATCAATGTCAACTGCAGCGTGGCTTTCTCGCCGATTGCCTTGAAGGCGGCAATCAGGTCATCGGAATTTTCCGCTTTGAAGTAAGTCGATGGCGAGGTCGCGCAGTAGTTGAGCAAGGCCTGGCCGTTTGACGGCGCCATCAAAGCTACCGTGTAGACCTGCATGCCCGCAGTTCTAGCTTTGTCGCAATAAGTTCTGGTCGTAGCATCGGCATTGGCAACGTTGTTGTCGCCATCCGTCATGAAAACGATATATTTGGTTGGAACTTGGCCATTTTTGTTGTGATGGGCGGTGTCTTCGGTCGAAGCCATTAGAGCTTCGTATGCATTTTTAAAGGCGCCGCTTGAATCGGTTGTGCCATCAGCAGTTAACTTGTTGACATAGGAACTGATGTCTGACGTTCCCCAAGTCAGGGCCGATGCGGTTTGGGCCTGGTTGTTGTAGGAATCGCCGCCGGTTCGGACATAGAGCATGTTCGGATCAGCTTTCTTCAACTGCGCGGTGAGATTGGTCACGGCAATCTTGAGAGATTCCATTTTGCTATAGTAGTTGGTGACGGTCCGCTGGCGGAAACAAAAGTTGCCGATTGCTAAATCGCATACCGTTTTCGTCGGAGTCGTGGCGTTGACGGTCGCAGTGTCCTCATCCATCGAGCCGGACCGGTCGAGGACCAAATACATCGACAGCGCATTCTTGCTTTCCGTTGCGCTCGAGGTTGAACTGCCCGCACCGATTTTGACGGTGTTCAAGCCTAAGAGACGCGTCAGGCCGTTGACGTTCATGTTATATCCGGAGCTGACCGATACGCTGAAGATCTTGCCTGTTGCACCATTGGCGGCTTGCGTCACACTGACGGTGGTGCTCGACTTGATCGCTGCCAAGGCCGTTGCGTCGCCCGCCATATAGTTGGCCATCTGACCGGTAACGAAGTCCTTGCCAAATTGAGTTGCCGTGGTGCTGTCAATGTCGCCAGCGGCCAATGCGCTGGCTGTTGCTAGTGCTGCGGCATCGGTCGCATTCTGAACCTGGTTCTTCGACAGCACCATGTTGGAAACATCTACCGCCACTCCGGCGCCGGCAAATACGACGGGCACTGCTAGCGCCGTGAGAATGCCGAAATTGCCGCTCCGGTCGCTGAAAAAACGGCGCACGCCGAAACCGGATTTGAAACTGGTGCTCATCATGTTCACCTAAAGTATTGCCCCACAACTCTGGGTACCCTAGTTGGGTAATCCTTTTCATTGCATTGACAACTTAGGTACGAATTGAGCGATCCGGCTGCATATTCCAGTTTCGGGAATCTAGCCGAGCGGGATGACGTCGACTGCCTGGTCGATCTTCTGGCTGCCGTAGCTCTTCAGCACGCCGATGACCGGTGCGACATCGGAATAGTCGCGGCCGTAGGCGACGACGATGTGGTCTGTGCTCGCCGGGATATCGTTGGTCGGGTCGAGTTCGATCCAGCCGACGGTTTCACCGCACCACGCGCGCACCCAGGCGTGCATTGCATCGGCACCTTCGAGCCGCGTCTTGCCGGGTGGCGGGATGGTGCGCAGGAAGCCGCTAACGTAGCCGGCGGGGATGCCGAGGCTGCGCAGCGCTATGATCATGATATGCGAAAAGTCCTGGCAGACGCCGCGCTTCAGCTTGAAGGCCTCGTTTGGCGTCGTGTCGACACTCGTTGCCTTGCCGTCATAGGTGAAGTCCTCGTAGATCTTCGTGCACATGGCGCGGGCGATCTGCATCACGGTCAGCGGGCTCGATGCCCACTGGCGGGCATAGTCGGCAATCTCGGTGCTTTCCGACAGGCGCGGACTGGCGCTCAGGAAATGGTGCGGAGACAGCGCATCGACAGACCAGCAATCGGCGATCTCGTCTGCTAGGTCCGGCAAAAGTGGTGAAAAATCTGCCGTGCCTGCCAGGCTTTCGACGTGCACCCGGGCCTTCATCCGAATCTCGAGCTTTTCATGGGGCTTGCGCACCAGGAGCGAGGTCGTCGGATGCAGGAAGAAGTCGGTAAACAGCCTCTGCTCTTCCGGGACAGGCGAGATCGTCAGGGAACCCGCTACCAGCCGCTGGCGGCCCGGCAGCGACAGGGGCAGCAAGCGCAGCATGTGACGGGCGTTGGAGGCCGGGATCTGGTAGGTATAGCCCATTTTCAGGGACAGGTCGTATTGCATGATCTATCCCAGATAAGTGTGAGCCAGAAGGTCCGACAGATGTTCGAGTTCGCGCTCAAGCCGCTGGTAGGCGTCGGCCGTCATGGTTTCAGGCGTTAGCACTGCCAGGCCCGATTGTAGTCTGAGAGCCTCGCGACAGAAGGGCGACATCTGGCCATTGACGGTGGCGCCGGGAAGTTGCGCCACTTCGCGGTGGATCTCGTTCAGCTGGAACAGGATCGAGCGCGGATTGAGCGGGTCGAGGGCCAGGAGGTCCGTCACCGTCAGGCGTGCGGTATTGACGTTGTAGCGCCGGCGATGGGTCATGACGCTGTCGCCGATTTCCAGCAGCATGTCGAGCGAGCCGTCCGGCGCATCCGGGCCGGACATATGGCCGAGCACGCGGGTCATGAACAGGCCGCGCTCGATATAGCGACCGAGCGACAGGAAACGCCAGCCGGTGAAGCGGTACATATTTTCATGCACCAGGCCGGCAAAGCCCGCAAGCTTCCGCAACAGGATCGTCATCGCATGGCTGGCATCATCGCCTGCCTTGACGTGGCCCTTGAAGCGGCGCGCAGTCTTGGCGAGATCGTTGAGCGCCAGCCAGCCGTCGGGGGAAAACCGGTCGCGGATGTTGCTCGCGGAATACACGGCGCTCTCGATATTGCGCAGCAGGGTTTCCGGCACGGCCTCCTTGGTGTCGATGTCGACGATGCCGAGATAGTCGCTGACGTCGGCCAGCAGCGGCTGCTTCGGATCGGCGGATTCGGCAAAACGGCCATGCCAGGCGCGCAGGATGCGCAGCGCTCCTTCGGCCCGCTCGATATAGCGGCCCAGCCAGAACAGGTTGTCGGCAGCGCGGCTCGGAAGGCTTCCGGGCATGTTGCGCGTAAAAGTTTCCTCGGCCGGCAACAGCGTGTGGCGCTCGACTGGCTTGTCGCTGACGATCCAGACGTCGGCGGCCGAGCCGCCGGCCTGCATGGCGATGGCGGCCACATCGTCGCCGCTGCCGATGCGGGCAAAGCCGCCGGGCATGATCTTCCAGCCGTTCTCGGTGCGGGCGGCAAAGACACGCAGGCTCATCGGTCGGGGCTGCAGCTTACCGTTTATCCAGGCCGGAGTGGTCGACAGTGTGACGACCTCCTGCCCGACCAGCTTGCGGCCGTCGCTCTTCAACCAATCGGCAATCGATTCCTTTGCCGTGGCGCGCAGGGTCGAGCCGAGCACGGACTGGCCGTTGTCGTCGAAGAAGGGCAGGCGGGAGTATGCCGGCCCGATTACCATCTTCTCGATATTGCGCGCGACCTGCGCGCGCTCGGCCTTCTGGCCGCACCACCAGGTGGCGATCGACGGCAGTTTCAGCTCTTCGCCCAGCAGGTGGCGCGAAATCGTGGGCATGAAGGCCAGCAGTGCCCGCGTCTCGAGGACGCCAGAGCCAAGCGCATTGACGATGGTCACCGATTGCGAGCGCAAAGCCTCGACTAGGCCGGGCGTGCCGATATGGGAGTGCTGCGCGAGTTCCAGCGGATCGGCGTA
The DNA here is from genome assembly GCF_003240565.2 of Rhizobium tumorigenes. Classification (NCBI taxonomy): domain Bacteria; kingdom Pseudomonadati; phylum Pseudomonadota; class Alphaproteobacteria; order Hyphomicrobiales; family Rhizobiaceae; genus Arminella; species Arminella tumorigenes. Next base: position 2,499,626 of record NZ_CP117255.1, on the reverse strand, counting down.
GTTGGAGTCCAGGCGACGCCAGAGGACGCTGATAGGCTTCAGTCCGGCGACGGTGCGTACCATCACCTGATTGTTGACGACGGTGAGGTCTTCGCCCTCGAGCAGCATGAAGCCGAGGTAGCGGGCGATGTACGCGTGCTCGTAATAGGTTTCGTTTGCGGGGCCGGGCGAGAGAACTGCGATCCTGCCGTCACCGCCCTGCTTCATGGCCTGCAACGTATCGCGGAAGGCGCCGAAGAACGAGGCCAGCCGATGCACGCTGGCATCGGCGTAGAGATCGGAAAAGGCACGGGTGGTGGCAACGCGGGTTTCAAGCGCGAAGCCGGCTCCCGACGGGGCTTGCGTCCGATCGGCCAGCACCCACCAGTTGCCATCGGGCCCACGGCCGATCTCAAAGGCCAGGAAATGCAGATAATGGCCGCCCGCCGGTTTCACGCCGACCAGCGGTCGCAGGAATTCCGGGTTGGAGCCCACCAATGCCGGCGGGAGATAGCCCTCCTTGACCAAGGTGTTGTCGCCGTAGATGTCGGCGATGACCTTTTCCAGAAGGTCGGCGCGCTGCACCAAGCCTTCCGACAGGGTTTTCCATTCGCGCTCGTCGATGAGCACGGGAATATGCGATATCGGCCAGTTGCGTTCGGTGACACCCTTGGTGCCGTAGTCGCGGTAGAAGACACCGGCATCGCGGAGATAGCGATCGGCGCGGGCAAAGCGCTCGTGCAGTTCCTTTTCCGGCATGCGGCTTAGGCCCGCAAGAAACTTCTGCCAGACGGGACGCACGGCGCCGGATTTGTCGACCATCTCATCGGCGACGCCGGGCATGGCAGCATAGGCAAAGGCCGGATCTATGCCGATGTCAGCCGTTGCCTTTTGCGTACCTATAGTTGCCGGTTTCTTGGACATCGCGTTCTCAGTTCAAATTCCGGTCGGACGCCTGAGATCCAGGGTCAGCGGAAATTCCGGGGATGTCAGTTCTGGCCGCAGGGGATAGGCGCCAGCAGTGTGGCCCCACGGTTCGAAGCGGGCAAGGCGGCGAGCTTCCGCCTCGTTGTTGTTCACCGGGAAAGTCTCATAGTTGCGACCGCCGGGATGCGCAACATGGTAGATGCAGCCGCCGATCGACCGCTGCGACCACGTATCGTAGATATCGAAGGTCAGCGGCGTGTTGACGGGCAGTACCGGGTGCAGGCCGGAGGCCGGATGCCAAGCCTTGAAACGCACGCCGGCGACGGAGACGCCCGCCACGCCCGTCGGTGTGAGCGGCACGGCGCGACCGTTGCAGGCGACCGTGTAGCGAGACGGGTTGTTGCTCTCCAGCTTAACCTGCAGCCTCTCGACCGATGAATCGACGAAGCGAACAGTTCCGCCGATTGCCCCTTCCTCGCCCATGACATGCCATGGTTCGAGTGCCTGGCGAAGTTCCAGCTTGTTGCCTTCGTATTCGACTTCGCCCGAGAACGGGAAACGGAATTCGAGCTGTGCCTGGAACCACTCCGGCCTGAGGTCGAAGCCGTGGGCCTTGAGATCGGCGAGCACGTCCAGAAAATCCTGCCAGATATAGTGCGGCAGCATGAAGCGGTCGTGCAGCGACGTTCCCCAGCGCACAAGACGGCCGTCAATCGGCTCCTTCCAGAAGCGTGCGATGAGCGCGCGGACCAGCAGTTGCTGGGCAAGGCTCATGCGGGCATTCGGCGGCATTTCGAATCCACGGAATTCGACGAGGCCGAGGCGGCCCGTCGGGCCATCCGGGGAAAACAGCTTGTCGATGCAGATTTCCGACCGGTGGGTGTTGCCGGTGACGTCGATCAGCACGTTACGGAACAACCGGTCCACGAGCCACGGAAGCGGCGGCTCGCCCATTCCCGGCGCGGGGACCTGGGACATGGCTATTTCCAACTCGTACAGGCTGTCGTGACGGGCTTCGTCGAAGCGTGGCGCCTGGCTCGTCGGGCCGATGAACAGGCCGGAGAAGAGGTAGGACATCGAGGGATGGCGTTGCCAGTGCAGCACCAGGCTCTTCAGAAGATCCGGGCGGCGCAGGAACGGGCTGTCGGCAGGGTTCTTACCACCGACGACGACGTGGTTGCCGCCGCCGGTGCCGGTGTGGCGACCGTCGATCAGGAACTTGTCGGTGCCGAGACGGGTCTGGCGCGCCTCTTCATAGACGGTCGTGGTGATGGCGACACATTCCTGCCAGCTGGCGGCCGGGTGGATGTTGACCTCGATGACGCCGGGGTCGGGCGCGACGCGGATGACGTTGATGCGCTCGTCGTGGGGCGGCGGATAGCCTTCGATATGGATCGGAAGGTTGAGCTCGGCGGCTGCGTTTTCAGCGGCAGCGATCAGCTCGAGGTAGTCCTCGATGCGCTCGACCGGCGGCATGAACACGCAGAGGCGGCCATCGCGCGGCTCCACAGACATGGCCGTGCGCACCGCGCCACCGATTTCACCGATGGTCTGCTCGACCCGCGATTGGCCGCTGTCGTCGGTCTGGAAGGAGGCTTCCGGCATGGCGCGGCCGGCCGGCACCACGACATCAGGCAGCGGTACGCGGGGGATCGAGGGATCTGCCTCGTGGATGTAGGGATAGCTCGAAGGCGGCACGTAGGGCAAGGTGCCGAGCGGCAGGCGATAGCCGACGGGGCTGTCGCCGGGCACGAGGAAGATCTTGCCGCGGCGGGTCTTCCATTTTTCGCTGATCCAGCGCTGGCCGCTGGCCTTGGCGTTCCACGCCTGCACCGGCAGGATGTAGCCGGTCGCAACCGTCAGGCCGCGCTCGAAAACGCGAGCGATGCGGTTGCGCTCCTCGGGGTCCTTCAGCTTCGAATTGGACGGATCGACGTTTTCCGGCAGGCTGCCTTCCTTGATGATCCATTCGGCCGGATCCTCATACGCTGGCAGCACCATGTCGGGCTCGATGGCGAGTTCCCTGGCGATGGCAGTCAGAAGATTGCCGGCATCTTCGGCCTTGACGCCCGTGTCGGCGCCTTCGGCGGCAATGAGGGCGGGGTTCTGCCAAATCGGCTTGCTGTCCTTGCGCCAGTAAAGCGAGAAGGTCCAGCGCGGCAGGCTTTCGCCCGGATACCACTTGCCCTGGCCGTAATGCAGGAAGCCGCCGGGTGCAAAGCGTTCGCGCAGCTTGCGGATCAACTTGTCGGCGAGATCGCGCTTCGTCGGGCCGACGGCAGCGGTGTTCCATTCCTCGCCCTGCAGGTCGTCTATCGACACGAAGGTCGGTTCGCCGCCCATCGTCAGGCGGACATCTTGGTCGACCAGAACCTTGTCGACGGCCTCGCCGAGTGCGTTCAACGCTTGCCAAGACTCTTCTGAAAACGGCTTGGTGATCCGCGGATGCTCGGCGACGCGGGTCACGTTCATGGCGAAATCGAATTCGGTGTTGGCCTGGCCGAAGATGGCGCCGGAGATCGGTGCGGCATTGCGATAGTGCGGGGTGGCGGCCAGCGGAATATGGCTTTCGCCGGTCAACAGGCCGGAGGTTGGGTCGAGGCCGATCCAGCCTGCGCCGGGCAGGTAAACCTCGCACCAGGCGTGCAGGTCGGTGAAATCCACTTCCGTGCCCGAGGGTCCGTCGAGCGCCTTGAGGTCCGGGGCCAACTGGATCAGGTAGCCGGAAACGAAACGGGCGGCAAAGCCGAGGTTGCGCAGCACTTCGACAAGCAGCCAGCTTGTGTCGCGGCACGAGCCAAGCGCTGCCAGCAGCGTTTCCTCCGGCGTCTGGACGCCGGGCTCCATGCGGATCACGTAGTTGATGTCGCGCTGCAGGCGGGCGTTCAGACCGACGACGAAGTCGGTGGTGCGGGTAGGCGTGCGATCGATGGTTGCCATGAAGGCAGCCAGTGCCTCGCCCATCGGCTCCGGCTGCATGTAGATCTTCAGGTCGTCGCGCAGATCTTCCGGATATTCGAAAGGCCAGACTTCCGCGGCCTCCTCGACGAAGAAGTCGAACGGATTGTAGACCGTCATGTCGGCGACGAGATCGACCTCGATCTTGAATTCGGTCACCGGATCGGGAAAAACGTAGCGCGCCAGGTAGTTGCCGTAAGGATCCTGCTGCAGATTGACGAAATGATTTTCCGGCGAAATTTTCAGCGAATGGCTGATGACGCGTGTCTTAGAATGCGACGCTGGTTTCAAGCGGATAATCTGCGGTCCCAGCCGGACCGGCGTGTCGTACTTATAGTGCGTCAGGTGGTAGATACTTGCTTTGATGGACATATTTTTTTCTTCTGCCAGCTATTCCCGAAGGGATAGTGTGCAATGCAACGACAGAAAGCAAGGCGCTTTACCGGCCGCGCACATATCCTGGCCCTGAAGCGCCAACGGCGAGCCTTCGCCCGCCGCTGGTAGAATGTCGATGTCTATCCTCAGGTGCGCCCGAATTCGTCGTTGAGGCGGATGATGTCGTCCTCGCCGAAATAGGAGCCGGTCTGCACCTCGATCAACTCCAGCAGGATCTTGCCCGGATTGGCCATGCGGTGGACTTCGCCGAGCGGGATGTAGACGGACTCATTTTCCCGCACGACCTGCACCTTGTCGCCGATGGTGACTTCAGCCGTTCCCTTGACGACGATCCAGTGCTCGGAGCGGTGGTGGTGTTTCTGCAGCGACAGCTTCTTGCCGGGCGTCACGAAGATCCGCTTCACCTGAAAGCGGTCGCTCTTGATCAGCGACGTGTAGCCGCCCCAGGGGCGATAGGACGTCGGATGGGTTTCGGTGAGCGTCGCAGTCTTCTTGTGGGCGGCCAGCAGTTTGACCAGCTTGCCGACGTCCTGGCTGTCTTTCAGATGTCCGACATAGACGGCATCTTCGGATGCGATGACGGCGATGTTCTCGAGACCCTGCACGGCGAGATGGGTGCCGTGGGTCATGACGAGAGAGTTTTTGGTGTTGACGAGCGTCGTGTTACCGGCAGAGACGTTGCCGTCCTCGTCCTGCTTGCCGACCTTCCAGACAGAGTCCCAGCTTCCAAGGTCAGACCATAGGAAGGACGAGGGAACGACGGCGGCATTCGACGTCTTTTCCATGACGGCATAGTCGATGGAGATGTCGGGGCTCTTCGAAAAAGCTTCGCTGTCGAGACGGGTAAAGTCGAGATCGCGAACGCCCTTGGAAAGGGCTTCCTTGGCCGCCTTGACCACGGCCGGTGCAAATTCGTTCAACTCCGCCAGCAACGGCGTCACCGGGAAAACGAAGATGCCGGAATTCCAGTAAAAGCCGCCGGCAGCGAGCATCGCCTCAGCCTTGTCTGCGGGTGGCTTCTCGATGAAGCGCTTGACCGCATGGGCACCCGAGGCCAGCGACTTTCCGACTTCGATGTAACCGTAGCCGGTGGCAGGCTCTGTCGGGGTGATGCCGAAGGTGACCAGCTTGCCTTCTGCGGCCGTCGCACGGGCGATGCGGATGCACTCGAAATAGGTGGCGTCTGCCGTGATCTCGTGGTCGGAGGCCAGAACCTGGATGATGGTGTCCTTGCCGAAAAGATCGTTGGCGAGCGTTGCTGCGGCGGCGACGGCGGGGGCTGTGTTGCGGGCGACGGGCTCGAGCAGCACGGCTGCAAGTTCGATGCCGAGTTCGCGGGCCTGCTCTGCCACGAGGAAACGGAACTCCTCATTGGTGACGACGATGGCCGCTTCGTAAAGGTCCCTGTCGGAAACGCGCGACAGGGTGTTCTGAAACAGTGTCTGGTCTCCCACGAACTGGATAAACTGCTTTGGCGCCGTGGCGCGCGACAGCGGCCACAATCGAGTTCCCTTGCCACCGGCCATGATGACCGGGACGATTTTTGCTGCCATGAATTCGATCCTCTTTAAAACTTCGTCGATGAATTTCTGCAGGCGAGGCCGCCCTGGCCGCCCTGCAAAACTCCTGCAAGGTCGTCTAACGCAAATCTCTGCGGCCCTTTTTAGCCGCCAAAAGCAGCGCGATTCTACCGGGTATTTCTGTTTCTCCAACCGTTCGTTTTGAAATATGTCATTAAATCAAAGGCAAGGTTAAGGCAGTTTGCGATTTCGGCATAGTCCGACCTGCGCAAAACCTTGCTTCGATCCGTCTCAGGGGGTTTCGTCTGGACGCAGGCTGGTCGAGTGTGCGCTATTCTCGTGACGCCTGTTATAGCGCACCGAAGACCAGAAAGAGAGGCCGATCAAGGCCGCACCGCCAAGGCCTGTGATGACCTCCGGGATGTGAACCAGCGTCTGGACGAACATGATCACCGCCAGGATGAGGATGGCGTAGAAGGCTCCGTGTTCGAGGTAACGGTATTCGGCAAGTGTGCCTTTCTCGACCAGCATGATGGTCATGGAGCGGACGTACATCGCACCGATTCCGAGGCCGATGGCGATGACGAACAGGTTCTGGGTCAGTGCGAACGCGCCGATGACGCCGTCGAAGGAGAAGCTGGCATCGAGCACCTCGAGGTAGATGAAAGCGCCGACGCCGCCTCGGGCAGCCTCGCTCATGGTCCGCTGCGATGCATCGAGCAGGCCGCCAAGCACTTCGACGAGCAGGAACGTCAACAGGCCGTAGATGGCTGCGTAGAGGAAGCGGGTGGCATCGTCGCCATCGAGAAGCGCGGCAAAGCCCAGCATCGTGATCAGCACGACCGAGATCTCGACGCCCTTGATGGTGGCAAACCGCGCCATGGCTTTTTCAAGAAAAGCGATCCAGTGGACGTCTTTCTCGTTGTTGAAGAAATAGGTCAGTCCCACCATCATCAGGAAGCTGCCGCCGAAGGCTGCGATCGGCAGATGCGCTGTCTTCATGATGGTGGCATATTGTTCGGGTTCGACCGCCGCCATGCGCAGCGCTTCCCATGGGCCGATCTCGCCGGCGACGGCAACGATTGCCAGCGGGAAGACGATCCGCATGCCGAAGACGGCAATCAGGATGCCCCATGTCAGGAACCGCTGCTGCCAGACAGGCGTCATCTGCTTGAGCTTGTTGGCATTGACGATGGCATTGTCGAAGGAGAGAGAGATTTCCAGGACGGCAAGCACGACGCAGATGAAAAACACGGTGGCCATGCCACCCAGCGTTCCCGTCATCTTCCAGCCGAGAAATCCGCCGCCGATCAGACCGACGACGGTAACGATAATGGCCCATCTGAAATAGGATAGGACCGGCATGCCCGATCCTTGGCCAGTCCCTGAGCCTGATGTCGGGCGCGTCATGGGTGCACCTGTGGGGTTGGGGACGCGGGAAGGCGAAATGCGGGTCGACGTCGCGTGCCTTCGACGGCATGCGAGTAAAGCATGGTCAGCTTGTTCATGGGGATAAATCCGCCGGCTTGTCTGCAGGCGGTACCGACATCACGAGAGCGCCGTAAAAACTCTCGCCAGAGGGGCCCGGCACCAGTGTTATCCGCGGCAGATGTCCTTTATCCGCAGAGCCTCATAGGTAAGGAGATTGCCGCCGCGGTCAAGAGCGGAGCGGGAACCAAATCAACGCGTCGACGTTGAACCGCAGGTTGCGTCCTGCAACCGGATTGCGGAGGAGGCAGTCATGGTGCATACCACTCAACAGACAGGCACGAAATTCGACGCGGTGCAGCCACGACAGTTCGGCCGACCTAATGCCTTGCGGAAGGCTCAGGTCCTGCCGCCACACCAGGTAGACATCACCCTGTCGTCGGCGCCGCGCGACGATCTCCGCGTGCCGGCAACCATAAGCGGTGGCGTGATGTCGAAGCGTATCGACCGGCAGGGCTGAAGCAGCGTCTCTCGATAACTGGCCAACTGGCGCCGGGTAACCGGCGCCGCGAAATCTACTTCTTTGCGGGGACGTCGCCACCGGTGCGGAAGCTGCCGGTGAACTTCGAATCCTTCGATTCCGCCGAGCATTCAATCGCGACCTCCTTGCCGCTGTAAGGATTTCCGAACGTGCAGGTTCCAGCGGCCTTGACCTGGCCGGTCATGGTCGTGCCGGCGCCGGAGACGACCATGTTCAGCGCCAGGCGGACGTTGCCGTTGGATGCGGCCTTGATCGTCTTGCCGTCGCCGGCGAAGCCGAGCATCTTGCCCTCGGATGTGAAGATGAAGGTCACGGTGCCATTCGGGGCGGTCACGCTTGCTAGCTCGTTCTTGCACTTCTTCGTGGCGTCGAGCTTGCCGACCACCAGCTTGGCACATTTGCCTTTCAGCACGATGGCGCCGGGCCCGCCGGGAAAGGTCTGCGCCGAGGCAGCGCCTGCCGTAAGAGCGATAAGGGTCGTTGCGAGTGCCAGGCTTGTCGTCCGCATTCAAAAGTCTCCGATTTTCAACCTGTAGCGTCGTCCGGCATCGAGGCCGACCAAGAAGCATACGCCCAGCCATATGGTGCAAGGGCAGTTTCTTTAAAGGCAGGCAGATGAATGGAAAATGAAGGCGTTGCTCCAGACCCATTCATTCTGCTCTGATTAAAGGATATCATCGCTCGACCGGGTGCGCCGCAGGTCGGGATCAATGAGGAGGGGACCATGACAACAAAAATTTCGACGGCCATTTTGGCCGCAATGCTGGTGGGGGGCACGGTGGTTTCCTTGCCGCCGGTGGCAGCAGCGCAGGACGTCCAGTTTGAAATCGGACGCCACCGTCCGCCACCACCGGATTATCAGCAGGACGACGAGGATGCTCCACAGCCGGAATATGGCTACCGGCGTCCGCGCCCTGACTATGATCGTCCTCCGCCGCGCGACTATGGAAGGCGCGGGTGCGATCCCCGTCAGGCCGTTGCCATGGCCAGTCGCAACGGGCTCCGGCACGCTCACGTCGTGGATGTCTCTCCGCGTCGGATTACGGTAGACGGCTTCACCCGCCGCGGGCCGGACGAGATGGTTTTCGGCAATGTGCGCGGATGCCCAAGCCTCGACTAGTGTTTTTCCGGCATGTGCGCTCAAGGGTGCGCATGCCGTTTTGTTACGACTGCGGTCCTAGCCGCCCGCGCCGCCTGACGCATCGTCCATGAATTCCGGGTACTGCACGGTTTGCTGCGTGTCTCCAGATTGTGCCGTTCCGGCGTCGCCGAGGTAATCGTGGGCTCCAAGCCATTCAGCCAGTATTTTCGAAACGGCTGCATCGCGACCGAGGCCGTGGTCAGCCATGTACCGTGCCAGAGCGGCGTCGATATCTTTGGGCAAACTTGTCATCGCGGCGCCTCTCAGTCGAATTCCGGGATCTGGCCATGCTGGTAGAGGATGATCGTCGGGCCTTCCTCGCCAACGGCGGGGTTTGCCTCGCGGCTCCATGCCACCACACCGGCGTGATCGTTGATGAGCGTCTGCGCAGCGTAGACGGCTGATTCCTCGGTTTCCATTTGTCGTGGGCCGAAGGCAGGCTCGAGCCTGCCATCCGCATTGCGGTCAAAGGCTGTCACGACGATCATCTTGCGAAATCCCGGCATGGGCTGTCCCTCGCGTACACGGCTCGGCTATGACAGCCGCAGTCACTGCGAGGGCAACGCGTCGGTACAGGCGGATGTTCCGCCGCCACACACGCTCCACGTATGCCGGTGGTAGCGTCTCAGATGGCGGTTTAAAACCAGCCCATGAGACGCGCGGACCCTATCAGGCTGCCGGCAATAGACAGTAGGGCCATGATGATGATGACGGAAAAGACGATGGCGCGTGACATGGACAACTCCTTAACCCCGGCTTAGTAACATCACGCACCGACCGCCGGCAATGGAACAAAAGAGCGCGGTCAGCATTCCGAACCGGGCAATCGTGCCGTTCGGTCGTGACAGAGAGAGCCATCATGAAGATTATGCTTGGACTGGGACTTGCCTTAAGTCTTGCTTGCGTTTCGGCCGCTGCAAGCCCGGGCGAATATCAGTATTATTTCGGCGGTCCCATCGACCAGACCCCAACCCTCGCGGCAAAATTCGACAGGGCGTCGGACTACTGCTCAGTCGAAGCCAGCCGGCCCGACCGCGGCTCTACCGATGTCCACAGCTACATCCACACGGTCGCCATGCGGAACTGCCTCGCCCGCTACAATTTCATCGACCGCGGCGTCTACTCCGCGCTGCCGATCACGCTCGGGCTCGACCACTTCATCGACAGATAAGCTACACAATCGACCTGGTTCAGGCGGTGCCGCCGCCTGCACCTCCGCTTTTCTCGATAGCCGATACCATCTCGCGGGTGCTGTCGGCTAGCAGATCGGCATTTTCATGGGCTGCAGCGTCGTCCATGCCCGATTGCAGACCGATGCTGACCCAGCTTTCGTGCAGACCGTTGATATAGTCGTCCCGATCTTCCGCATCGATCTCAAGCACGTGCATTGCGGCCGTGCGGACGAATTCGGTCATGGCCTGGTCCAGGTCAGCTGTCATATGATTCCTCGATCTGATGTGACAGCTATTTGGCGACCTGGTGACGATCGTCAAGCGCAGGCGTTACATTTGTCGAGCAACCGGACGGCGAGCACCATCTCCGGCCAGAGCCATCGACGGCACTTTTTCCGCCGCCTTTGCAGTTCGGATCGCTATATTTTCGACGGCTGATTTTTTGGCAGGATGAAATCGACGCCCAGCATATGCATCCACATTCGCTCGAGAATGTAGCCGTGTGCAACGACACCTGCAGTTGAAAAGTCGATTGCCAGCCTCAGCGAGATCGGCGGAATAGCAGCCACACGCGCATTTCGGGCAGCGAAGATGGCGCCGTAGGAGAAGACGCCGAGCGAGTGACGGTCGGCCTTTTCGGCGATGTGGTCTAGTTTGCAGTGCCTGAGGAAGTGAGCTGCGATGTTGCCGCCATCCGGCAGGCCGTGGAGGATGCGGTAGACCATGCCCATGCCGTTGGCGCCCGCGTCGACGAATTCTGGAGCTCCCCAGGCCGTGAGCGAAAAACGCTCCGGCCGGACGCGCAACCGTCCCCCGAGCTGCGCCTGGTAATCGTCCAGCAGGGCTGCCGGTGGAATGTTGTTCTCAGCGATCCAGCACCACGACAAGGGCTGCACGTCGTCCCAGTCGCGCCAGTTCTGCAGAAGCTCGATGAAATCGGGGCTGTGCGCGTGCGGGTCGGCCTGTGCGTAGACGGTGAAGTCCTGGTCGTTGCCCACCTGCGTCATCATGTGATGTAGATAGGTCTCTGATTCGCGGCCGACATTCGGTCGATCGATGATGCGAAAAGCGCGATCGAGCACTTCGGGGGCGACGATTTTCTCGCCCTTGTTGTAGATGATGATGTCGAAATCATCCGGGATCTGATGAATCCAGTCCAGGGATTCGTTGTATCGCGCCAAAATCACGGTGTTCACGAGAGATGCCTCCTCTAAGCCTCTCGATCACGCGCTCTGGACGAGAGTGTAGTTCAATGACGGGCGCCAGGTGTCGAGGGAGAGGGGCCGGCGGTGCACTTCTCCCGATGGCGGCTATTCAGCGGGTTCGGTCCACAAACGGCGATCGAACGGAATAGGTGTGTTCGCGTTCAGCTGGCCAAGCTTTTCGAGGTATCGGTTGCGGTAGGCGATTTCGTCCTCGAACTCGACGTTGGACAGGACGATGTCGACGCCGATTTCGTAATAGATTTCGAGGTTGCGCATATCCGGCACGGGAACTTCGCCGCGTTCAGCTTCGTCTTGCATCTGCCAGAACAGCTGCTCGAGACGGCGTGCGAGGCCGGGGATGTCGCGCAGCGCACTCGTTTCACGCTGGCTCTGCAGCCTGTCCCTGACATCCTGCAGGCTTTCCCGATCGTGGGCAAAGGCTATGGCCTGGCGGACGTACTCGTCCGGGCCGCCGCAGATTAGTTCGGGCAATCCGGCGGCAGCGACGATGCTGCCGCAGAAGCGCGAGGCAAATGTCTTTCCGGAAACGGTTAGGATCGGCAATCCGACGGTAATGGCATCGGCCGCTGTCGAATGCGCACCGTAGGGGAAGGTATCGAGGAACAGGTCGGCCAGCCCGATACGCGCGAGATGCTTCGGATTGGGTGCCTTTGCCGCGAAGATGATGCGGTCGGTATCGACGCCTCTTTTCGCGGCTACTTCGCGAAGCCGCTGGTTGACCGTGTCGTCGTCGGCAAGCAGCCAAAGCACGCTGCCGGGTGTCTCCGACAGTATCGTCATCCAGCGGTCGAAACAGTTTTCTGTGATCTTCTGCATGCCGTTGAAGCAAGCATAGACGAAGGCATCCTCGGGCAGGCCCGCGTCTGCGCGGGTAGGGCGCGGGTCGATCTGGCGCTTGCGGTCGATGGGCTGGTTGCAGGCGATACGCAGCACTTTTTCCGTATAGTAGATTTCGTTGGCGGGCGGGATGATGTGCTCGTCGGCGATGATATACTGATGGAAGGGGCTGGCCAGCGAGCCAGGATAACCGCAGAAGTTGACGACGACCGGAGCCGGGCGATAGGCGAAGATCTTGGTGCGGGCGAGCTTGGTGTAGCCGTTGACGTCGATCAGGATGTCGATCTTGTCCTTGGCGATGAGCTTTGCGGCATCTGCGTCGCTCAGTTCGGCGATATCGCGCCAGCAATCGACAGCGTTCCTGATGCGCTCCTGCGTGGCATCGTTGGCGCGCCGGTCACCGCAATAGTAGGCGAAGACCTCGACGCTGCTCTTGTCATGCAGCTCCAGCACTTCTCTGAGGGCAAAGCCGACTGCGTGGTCGCGCAGGTCCGACGAGACATAGCCGACGCGCAGACGCTGGCCGGTTCCTGTCTTGTGGCGCGGAACGGTGTTGGCAGTGGCCTCGTCGATATCGGGCTGCCCGATCAGCGACTTGTTGTAGCGATGCGCCTTGGCAAGCTGGAACAGCGGGTCGTCGGCGTAGCAGCCTAGCGTCAAGGGGGAGACGGCATCCAGCAACTGGCGAAGCGAGACATGCTCCGAAGGGACCAGCACCGGCCACTTGCACTGGCGCTGGCGCAGCGATGTCCAATGCTGGCCTGCGTCGGTCTTTTCGGGCTGAAGCTCCATGGCCTGCCAAAGAACCTTTTCCGCTTCCTCCATCCTGCCGGCACCTTCCAGCACGCGGCCGATGTGCTTCAGGGTCATCAGCCGGTGGCCGAGACGGTCGGCAGTGATATCGGAAGTGATCTCGGCATAGGAACGCCACTGCTCGACGGCGGGGTTTATCAATCCGCTGTCCTCGAGGACGCGACCAAGGTTGATATGCGCCGGGCCGAACTGGGGATCGAGCTTGAGGCAGGCACGAAAGGCATTGATCGCGCCCGCGCGGTCGCCGATCACGTTGGCCGCGACCGCATAATTGAAATAGGCGAGATGCAGCAGCGGATTGCCGTCGTTATAGGCAATCCAGCCTTTGTAGAGCTCGACCGCCTGCGCCTGGTGGCCGCCGTTGGCGAGGATCGTCGCAATGTTGAACAGGTCGCCAAGGGCCAGCTGCTGATTTCGCGCGCGCTCGAGCGAATTGGTGAGCAGTGGGAGCTGAGCCGTGGCCGATGCGACATTGATGGTCATGACGATCCTACGAAAATTCGGCCTGGCGGCCAAAGCGTGAGCCAGTGCGCAGAGCGCTTGCGTCTTGCTACCTTGACTAGCTTGCGTCGGGCTGGCGCTCGCCTTTGTCTAGCCTTGACCGGAATTTGCAGCCGGCAATACAAAAGAAGACGCCGCGCAATTTCTTGCGCGGCGTCCTGGTCTTGTCGGGGCGGCCTGCGCCGCGCCGTATGGATTACACTGCGTTGTAGGCGGCGATGACCGCGTCAACCTGCGTCGTGGTCAGCGCCTGGACCTGAGCCGTGGTGAGGGCGGACAGCTTGGCGGAGCTCAGCGCCGCGATGTCGTCCGTCGACAGACCGGCCAGCGCCTTGGTGCTGATGGCCGCCAGTCCAGAGCTTGTCAGGGCTGCGATGTCGTCCGTCGACATCACTGCGATGTCTTCAGAGCCGAAGGCCGCGATCTGCTTGCTGCTGAGCTGCGAGACTTCCGTTGAGGTCAGTGCTTCGACCTGTTCGGTTGTCAGGGCGGCGATCTGAGTGGAGCTCAGGGCGCCGAGCTGCGTGCTGTTCAGGAGGGCGATATCCGCAGTCGTCAGGGCGGCGATCTGCTTGGTGGTCAGGGCCGCGATCTGCGTGCTCTTCAGGCCAAGCGTCTGATCGGTCGTCAAGGCGGCGATCTGCTCGGTGCCGAGGGCTGCAATCTGGCCACTCGTCAGGGCACCGATCTTGTCGGAGCTGAGGAGGGCAAGATTTTCGCTGGCAAGACCGGCGATCGCCTTGGTGGTGATGGCAGCCAGCGAACCGGTCGAGAGGGCGAGGATATCGTCCGAGGAGAGGGCCGCGATGTCGGTGGAGTCCAAGGCTCCGATCTGCTTGCTGCTGAGGGCGGAAACTTCCGTCGTCGTCAGGGCTGCGAGCTGGTCGGAGGTCAGGGCGCCAACCTGGGCTGTGGTGAGCGCGCCGATCTGGCTGGTGGTGAGGAGAGCGATATCACCGGTGGAGAGCGCGACGATCTGCTTGGTGGAGAGGGCTGCGATCTGCGAGCTCTTCAGGCCAGGGGTCTGGTCGGTGGTCAGTGCGGCGATCTGGTCGGTGCTGAGGGCTGCCATCTGGCCGCTCGTCAGGGCACCGATCTTGTCGGAGCTGAGCAGGGCGAGGTTGCCGCTGGCAAGACCGGCAATGGCCTTGGTGCTGATGGCAGCCAGGGCACCGCTGGTCAGAGCCAGGATGTTATCCGAGGAGAGGGCTGCGACGTCGTTCGATTCCAGCGCTGCGACCTGCTTGCTGCTGAGGGCGGCGACTTCGGTGGTCGTCAGGGCACCAAGCTGGTCGGAGGTGAGCGCGCCGACCTGAGCCGAGGTCAGGGCACCGATCTGGCTGGTGGTGAGGAGAGCGATGTCACCGGTGGAGAGGGCTACGATCTGCTTGGTCGAAAGGGCTGCGATCTGCGAGCTCTTTAGGCCAGGGGTCTGGTCGGTGGTCAGGGCAGCGATCTGGTCGGTGCTGAGGGCCGCCATCTGGCCGCTCGTCAGGGCACCGATCTTGTCGGAGCTGAGCAGGGCGAGGTTGGCGCTGGCAAGACCGGCAATGGCCTTGGTGGTGATCGAAGCCAGGGCACCGGTCGACAGGGCGAGGATATCGTCCGAGGAGAGGGCCGCGATGTCGGTGGAGTCCAAGGCTCCGATCTGCTTGCTGCTGAGGGCGGAAACTTCCGTCGTCGTCAGGGCTGCGAGCTGGTCGGAGGTCAGGGCGCCAACCTGGGCTGTGGTGAGCGCGCCGATCTGGCTGGTGGTGAGGAGAGCGATATCACCGGTGGAGAGCGCGACGATCTGCTTGGTGGAGAGGGCTGCGATCTGCGAGCTCTTCAGGCCAGGGGTCTGGTCGGTGGTCAGTGCGGCGATCTGGTCGGTGCTGAGGGCTGCCATCTGGCCGCTCGTCAGGGCACCAATCTTGTCGGAGCTGAGCAGGGCGAGGTTGCCGCTGGCAAGACCGGCAATGGCCTTGGTGCTGATGGCAGCCAGGGCACCGCTGGTCAGAGCCAGGATGTTATCCGAGGAGAGGGCTGCGACGTCGTTCGATTCCAGCGCTGCGACCTGCTTGCTGCTGAGGGCGGCGACTTCGGTGGTCGTCAGGGCACCAAGCTGGTCGGAGGTGAGCGCGCCGACCTGAGCCGAGGTCAGGGCACCGATCTGGCTGGTGGTGAGGAGAGCGATGTCACCGGTGGAGAGGGCTACGATCTGCTTGGTCGAAAGGGCTGCGATCTGCGAGCTCTTTAGGCCAGGGGTCTGGTCGGTGGTCAGGGCAGCGATCTGGTCGGTGCTGAGGGCTGCCATCTGGCCGCTCGTCAGGGCACCGATCTTGTCGGAGCTGAGCAGGGCGAGGTTGGCGCTGGCAAGACCGGCAATGGCGTTGGTGGTGATCGAAGCCAGGGCACCGGTCGACAGGGAGAGGATATCGTCCGAGGAGAGGGCCGCGATGTCGCTGGAGTCCAAGGCTCCGATCTGCTTGCTGCTGAGGGCGGAAACTTCCGTCGTCGTCAGGGCTGCGAGCTGGTCGGAGGTCAGGGCGCCAACCTGGGCTGTGGTGAGCGCGCCGATCTGGCTGGTGGTGAGGAGAGCGATATCACCGGTGGAGAGCGCGACGATCTGCTTGGTGGAGAGGGCTGCGATCTGCGAGCTCTTCAGGCCAGGGGTCTGGTCGGTGGTCAGTGCGGCGATCTGGTCGGTGCTGAGGGCTGCCATCTGGCCGCTCGTCAGGGCACCAATCTTGTCGGAGCTGAGCAGGGCGAGGTTGCCGCTGGCAAGACCGGCAATGGCCTTGGTGCTGATGGCAGCCAGGGCACCGCTGGTCAGAGCCAGGATGTTATCCGAGGAGAGGGCTGCGACGTCGTTCGATTCCAGCGCTGCGACCTGCTTGCTGCTGAGGGCGGCGACTTCGGTGGTCGTCAGGGCACCAAGCTGGTCGGAGGTGAGCGCGCCGACCTGAGCCGAGGTCAGGGCACCGATCTGGCTGGTGGTGAGGAGAGCGATGTCACCGGTGGAGAGGGCTACGATCTGCTTGGTCGAAAGGGCTGCGATCTGCGAGCTCTTTAGGCCAGGGGTCTGGTCGGTGGTCAGGGCAGCGATCTGGTCGGTGCTGAGGGCTGCCATCTGGCCGCTCGTCAGGGCACCGATCTTGTCGGAGCTGAGCAGGGCGAGGTTGGCGCTGGCAAGACCGGCAATGGCCTTGGTGGTGATCGAAGCCAGGGCACCGGTCGACAGGGAGAGGATATCGTCCGAGGAGAGGGCCGCGATGTCGCTGGAGTCCAGGGCGGCGATCTGCTTGCTGCTGAGGGCGGAAACTTCCGTCGTCGTCAGGGCGGCGAGCTGGTCGGAGGTCAGGGCGCCAACCTGGGCTGTGGTGAGCGCGCCGATCTGGCTGGTCGTCAGCAGGGCGATATCACCGGTGGAAAGGGCGACGATCTGCTTGGTCGAAAGGGCTGCGATCTGCGAGCTCTTCAGGCCAGGGGTCTGGTCGGTCGTCAAGGCAGCGATCTGGTCGGTGCTAAGAGCTGCCATCTGGCCGCTCGTCAGGGCACCGATCTTGTCGGAGCTGAGCAGGGCGAGATTGGCGCTGGACAGGCCGGCGAGAGCCTTGGTGGTGATGGCAGCAAGTGCGCCGCTGGAAAGGGCAAGTATGTTATCCGACGAGAGTGCTGCGATGTCATTCGATTCAAGGGCTGCGATCTGCTTCGTGTTCAGCGCGGCGACTTCGGTCGTCGTCAGCGCGCCAAGCTGGTCGGAAGTGAGGGCGCCGACCTGGGCGGTCGTCATTGCGCTGATCTGGCCGGTCGAGAGCAGAGCGACGTCATCGGTGGTCAGAGCCGAGATCTTCGTGCCGAGTGCCGCAATCTGCCCGTAGGTCAGCGCGACGGCGTTGCTGGTGGTGAGATCGGCGACCTGCTGGGTTGTCAGCGCGGCGATCGCGGTCGAGCTCAGTCCGGCTTCCTGCACGGAGGAGAGAATGCCGAGCTGGGCGGCGCTAAGGCCGACGACGGCTGCTGCCGAAATGCTGCCCAGCTGCGTCGAGCTGAAGGCCTGCATGTCGTCTGTGGTGATGGCGCCGAGCTGGGTGGAGCTCAAGGCCTTGATCTGGGTCGAGTTCAGCGCTGCGATGTCGGCGGTTTTCAGGCTCGCTATCGTGGCTGTGGAAAGATTCTGGATCTGCGTGGCTGACAAGGAAGAGATGATGGAAGTCATGGAAACGTGCCCCTCGGGTTAACGGAATGCAAGACATCGTTCTCCCACCGTCTAACAGGCGTGATTGCCGTCATGAGCATCAGCCATCGGGATTCGTCAGGAGAAATAGATGTTACGCAGAACATGGCTCGTATAAGCCAACACGTTAGGAGAGCATCATGCGTCAAAAGCCGTTACAGCTCTGATCCCCACGCCACGGAATAAAACACTACGCAATAGCAGCAGCGCCAATCCGGAATCTGTTTTCACACAATCGAAGGCACTGATTCTTCGTTAGCAGTGCCGCGATATACGACTATGTATTGGAGAACTTGTAAATTTTCATTTAACGGTCTGCATAAGTCGCCGCTAGCACCTTCCAACCCTCTATTGATTCGGTCTAGATCGTTAAAATTAAAATTAGTCAATGACAATCTGGACTGTAAGAAAGCATAGAGTTTGGTCTTATACTTGGAGATGGTTAGGGTACGACGGTTTTGATAACCCTGAACTGCAATGCATCCCTGAGTAGTTGTTTTGTTAAGCATATCTCTTTTCAACGAGTGACACGCGGCATAAAGGGCTCAACGAAGCGACGCCAGAAAATTTACCCGAACGATAGGCGAGGCGATCGGCGGCCGAAATGCAGCGGCAGGCGGCCAGAGGCCCAACGACAAAGGGCCTAGCGATTTCTCGCTAAGCCCTTGAAAAAAGGATGGTGGGCGTAACAGGGATTGAACCTGTGACCCCTACGATGTCAACGTAGTGCTCTCCCGCTGAGCTATACGCCCATCCGATGGCGGCGCATAGATCAAAAAACCTGGGGGCCGTCAATGGCCTTTTTCAAGTTTTCTGATCCCGCCGCCGAGATTGCCTATGCGGCAAGGAGTTTGTTGACCTCATCGACCAGTTCGCGCAGGTGGAAAGGCTTGGAAAGCACCTTGGCATCCTTCGGCGCTTTCGAATCGGGGTTGAGGGCGACTGCGGCAAAGCCGGTGATGAACATCACCTTGAGGTCAGGATCGAGTTCGGTGGCGCGGCGCGCCAGTTCTATCCCGTCCATTTCCGGCATGACAATATCGGTCAGCAACAACGAAAACGGTTCTTCGCGCAACCGATCGTAGGCGCTGGCGCCATTGTCAAAGGACGATACCTTGTAGCCGGCCTTTTCGAGGGCCTTTACCAGGAAACGACGCATGTCGTTGTCGTCTTCAGCAAGCAAAATCTTCTGAGTCATTACTGGACCGTCAATCACTATCTTCTCTCGCGGCTAATCAGCCGTTCACGTTAGTCGCGGGCCGTAAACAAGCGATGAATGCGGCGTCGACGGTCACATTGAAGTTCATACATACTATGGACTTGGTGGTGCGCAACTGGCAACATACACCTGCGAAAAGTTCTTGACATGGTAAAGACGTGGATGCCCGCAGACGTAGGAAGTTTCGAGATTTTCGAGATACTCGAACCGGTGTCGCAGACCATCCCCTTTGTCTACTCATCGCCCCACAGCGGTCGCATTTATCCTCCTGAATTCATTGCGCAATCACGGCTTCAGGGCGTTGCCATCCGGCGCTCGGAGGACCACTATGTCGACGAGCTTTTCTCGGCCGCCAGCGCACTCGGCGCACCGCTGTTGATAGCCAATTTTCCACGTGCCTATATCGACGTAAATCGCGAACCTTACGAACTCGACCCGCGCATGTTCGAGGGTGCGCTGCCGTCCTATGCCAATATCAATTCGGTTCGGGTGGCCGGCGGGCTCGGAACCATCCCGCGAATCGTTGCCGAAAACATGGAGATCTATGCGAGCCGTGTGCCGGTGGCCGATGCGCTCCAGCGGATCGAGACGATCTACAAGCCTTACCACGCGGCCCTGCGCCGCCTGATGGCCCGCACCCACCTGGAATTCGGCTTTGGTGTGCTGGTCGACTGTCACTCGATGCCCGGCAATATCCGCGTCGCCGGCAGCCACGCGCGTCCAGATTTCATCATCGGCGATCGCTACGGAACGAGTGCGTCTGCCGACCTATCCCATGCGGCGATGGATATTCTCGATGGTCTCGGGTTTCATGCGGTACGCAACAAGCCGTACGCCGGCGGGTTCATCACCGAGCACTATGGCCGGCCTTCGCGCGGTCTGCATGCGCTGCAGGTCGAGGTCAACCGGGCGCTGTACGTCGATGAGATGACCCTGGAAAAGCGCAGTGATTTCGGCCTGATGACGGGTGCTATCACGGCCTTCATCAGGCAGATGGCGGAGCACGTTGCACGATATGGCAACGACCGCGCGCTGGCGGCAGAGTAGCTCCGCCAAGAAGCATCAGCCAAAAAAAACCGCCCGAAGGCGGCTAAGTCTAGGGAGGAAACACCCAAGGAGGGTATTTACAGTCAGAAGACTGTAGCTCCTGTCTAATATTGCGATGCACAATTGTCAAGCAGATTTTGAAGTGCCTATTTTAGAGGCGAGGCGATAGTTGGACGGGACGCGTTTGCATCGTCAAATTTAATGGCTATGAAAAGCCTCTCGCATCGATCGGATATTTGCCATGTTCCCTGACCGCGCCTTCTTTTTCGAGCTCGCCGACGCTGCCAAGGCAGAGACACTTCCCCGCTTTCGTGCCGGCATCGATATCGTCAACAAGGAAGCCGGCGGCTTCGATCCGGTGACGGAGGGCGACCGCGCCGCCGAACTGGCAATCCGCGCGCTGATCACGGACAGGTTTCCCGACCATGGAATTCTCGGCGAGGAATACGGCAATGTCGGCCTCGACCGCGAGCATGTGTGGGTGATCGATCCCATCGACGGGACGCGCGCCTTCATCTCCGGTGTGCCCGTATGGGGAACGCTGATCGGGCTTTACCGCAATGGCCGCGCTATCATGGGGCTTGTCGACCAGCCCTTTACCGGCGAGCGTTATTTTGCCGACGGCAGCCGGTCGAGCTACACCGGCCCGGGCGGCGACAGGCAATTGAAGGTTCGTGATTGCGGCAGTCTGTCGAAGGCGATCCTGTTCACGACCTCGCCGCACCTTTTCGCTGGTATCGAGATGGAAAAATACCGCGAGATCGAGCAGCAGGTGCGACTGTTTCGCTACGGCACCGACTGCTACGCCTATGCGCTGCTGGCCGCCGGCCATGTCGACCTGGTGGTCGAGAATGTCCTCAAGCCATACGACGTCGGCGGCATCATCCCCGTCATCGAGCAGGCAGGCGGCATCATCACCACCTGGGAAGGCGGTCGCCCCGAACAGGGCGGCTCCATCATCGCAGCCGGCAGCCGAGCGGTCCACGAAGAGGCGTTGAGGATACTGGCGCGCTGATTTTCAGTGGTAAAGGCGGCCTTACCGCGGCCGTTATTTGCTAGGCGAGTGCCGATACAGGTTTTCGCGAGAAATACCTTCGACGACTTTCGGCTCCCGGGTAGCCGTACCGCCGCGTTAGAGGAACCTTGCAGAAAAAGTAATTGAGCTACATTCCAGCCGGTAAGCTGTTTGATGGGTGGCATCATGAACCCGGACTATATCGCGAAATTCTGGACCGCAGACTTTGAGATCCTCGCAGATCCGCTTGCTGCAGGCCTGATGCTTCCACTCCAATGGTTGCCTTTTGCCGACTGTGAGCGGGGTAAGCGTCTGCATGCTTTCGCACCTTTTGCCGAGCGGGCCTTCGCACGGATGCCGGAGACGCGGAAGGCGCTCCTTGAAGCGACGACGGATGTGTATCTTGTCAAAATCGACAAGGATATCGCCCTTGTCGTCGATCGGCTGGTCGATGGGGAGGTCGTTTCCTACAAGGGATTCGTGCCGCGAGCGGCTTCCCGATTTGGCGGCACTGTCGGCAAATTTTATAATTTTATAGATGGTTTCTGCGATTTCCATTCTATGGGCGGTTTGCTACCCGAGCGTGATATCCTTCCTCTTGGCCAAGACGGTAACGAATATCTCACCGAGCCTTCAGCAAGTGAGTTCCAATCCCGTAAGTCCCATGATTATCTTCATGTTTTCAATAGCGGCGGCAAGGGGCAGGGCTATGTCAGCCATGAAAGCACCTTCACCAATGCGCCGGACGCGATGTTACTATGGGTCGACGACGACGAGCCAATGGTCGGTATGGATTTCTGGGATCTGTTCGACAGTTGTACAGCAATCGCGTTGAGTGATTATTAGGCCACTTTCGACACACTGATCTTCAAAGCCCCGAGCCGACCGGGTCGGTGTTGGCTTCGGCGTCGCTTCCCGGGATGAAGGCGTGGATCGCTGCCATTGCGGCGGCGCGGTAGACGTCCTTTTCCTGGAATACCTCGTGCCTTGCGCCTGCGATCGGCACGAGCTGGGCGGCGCGGAAGGAGCGCGAGAGCCGCTCCTGTTCGGCATAGGGGATGATGCCGTCGCGGGTGGGTGCCAGCAGCAAAGTCGGGATGGCGATAGAGAACAGGTGCTCGGGCTCAGAGACACGGTCTATCGTTTGAAAGGCCTGCTGTAGCCAGCGTGCGGAGGGCGAACCGAGCACGAGGTCGGGGCGGGCCGATGCAATGGCGCGGTTGCGGTCGTAACGTTGCTCGTCCGATGTCAGCAGGTTTGTGGCGAAGGGCCTTTCCTTGAATTTTCGATTGAGCGGGATGCTGCCGAGGCCGACAGCGCAGGCGGCGCTCGCCATGAAGCGGATCACGCGCGGCGACGCGCTCTGTCCGGTAAGGCCGACAAAAGGTGCGCTCAGTACCATGCGCTCGATGCGGCCCGTCAGTCTCGGCGCTGCGGAAAGGGCGATCAGTGCGCCTGTCGAGTGGGCGACGAGATAGAAGGGCAGGCGGGTGTCCGGAAGCACCACGTGCTCCATGAAGTCCTCGAGGTCGTGCTCATAATCCGAGAAGCGCCGCACATGGCCGCGGCTTGGATGCTTTGTAAGCCGTCCGGATCCCCCCTGGCCGCGCAGGTCGAAGGTTGCGACCCACAGGCCCCGATCCGTCAGCTCGCGGATGGTTTCGAAATATTTCTCGATGAACTCGTTGCGGCCATGCAGCAGGACGACGGTGCCCTTGGCCACGGCATGACTGCTGCGGAAAATGGCATAGCGCAGCTTGTGGCCGTCATGGGTGGTGAAATAGCCCTCGGTCCTGTTGTCTGGAACAGGGTTGTCGGGGGTCGAAAAGAGAATTGATTCCGTCACAACTGAAAGGGCCTCGCTCAAGCCGCCAAACATAACGCATGGATTGTCGCATAAGTATAACTGTGAGCGGAAAAAAGGCCGACCTGACGGAAATTGAAATTACCGCAGGCCGGCCGAGCTGACTGAAGACGAAGGGACGATACACTCCAGTCACGGACAGTCATCCGATGGACATGGTGTATCAACGCGGTGCTGAACCCTAGCCGAACCGGCTGTTCATCGGTGGTTCACGTAAAATTATCGCGGCGCGTTGTGGGCTCTTGAAGTCGCCAAAGGCCATTCCCATCTCCTTTTCACGGACGCCGAGAGGGTCTGTAAAACCGTCCCAAGGCTGCCAGAACGGGGCCCCAGGGGTATGTTAACCGCAATCGTCGCTCACAGGAGGACACCATGCGTCACGTTGATTTTTCCCCACTCTATCGCTCTACCGTCGGTTTCGACCGCCTGTTCACCATGCTCGACACCTTGTCGCAGCCCGATCAGGCACAAACCTACCCGCCCTACAACATCGAGCGCACCGGCGAGGCAACCTACCGTATCACCATGGCGGTGGCCGGCTTCGACGAAACCGAGCTCAGCCTCGAGGCGCATGCCCATGTGCTGACCGTCAAGGGCGAGAAGAGCGATGACACTGCCGAGGGTAGTGAATATCTCTATCGCGGCATCGCCAAGCGCGCCTTCGAGCGCCGCTTCCAGCTTGCCGACCATGTTGAAGTCCAGGCGGCTTCG
The DNA here is from genome assembly GCF_003240565.2 of Rhizobium tumorigenes. Taxonomy (NCBI): domain Bacteria; kingdom Pseudomonadati; phylum Pseudomonadota; class Alphaproteobacteria; order Hyphomicrobiales; family Rhizobiaceae; genus Arminella; species Arminella tumorigenes. Next base: position 2,476,112 of record NZ_CP117255.1, on the reverse strand, counting down.
CTGAAAAACGGCCTGCTGCACATCGATCTTCTGCGCAACATCCCGGAAGCGATGAAGCCGCGCAAGATCGCCATCGCCGCCGAACCCGTCGATGCACCGAAGTCGATCGAAGCACACGTCAACTAACCGAGTTCACATGCATACGACAAAGGCGGCGTCCGGGTGGGCGCCGCCTTTTCTGTGTTTTGTCGCCGCTTGATCGGATCAGGCTGGTGTCGTTGCGTCGGCAGTGTCCTGCAGGCGCCGGGCTTCTTCTTCCTTGCGTGTGGTGGCACGGCTGGCGGCGTCGGCATATTTCTGGGCGATGACGGCGCAGGCCATCAGCTGGATCTGGTGGAATAGCATTAGCGGCAGGACGATAGCGCCGATCGGTGAGCCGGCGAAGATGACGCTGGCCATCGGCACGCCGCTGGCCAAACTCTTCTTCGAGCCGCAGAAGGTGATGGTGATCTCGTCAGCGCGCGAGAAGCCGAGTGCCCGGCTGCCGAACATGGTGATGCAGATAACGACCGCGAGGAGCAGCATGTCGGCAATGATGACGGTGATGATGTCGCCGAGTGAGAAGGTGTTCCACAGGCCTTCGATGACGGCCGCGCTGAAAGCGGAGTAGACGACCATCAGGATCGAACCGCGGTCGACCGGCATGAGGATCTTCTTCTTGGCGCGGATCCAGTTGCCGATCCATGGCTGCAGGATCTGACCGACGACGAAGGGCGCCAGCAGTTGTAGGGCGATCTGCTCCAGCACGGTCCAGGAGAAGCCGCCGCCGCCGTGGCCACCGACCGTAAACAGTAGGCCGACCAGCAGCGGTGTCAGGAACATTCCGAAGATATTGGAAGCGGAGGCGGCGCAGATGGCGGCCGGCACATTGCCGCCGGCAATCGAGGTGAAGGCGATCGACGACTGCACCGTCGATGGCAGCACGGTGAGGAAGAGGATGCCTATGTAGAGCGTCTGCGGCAGGATGGTCGGTACCAGAAAGCCCATCAGCAAGCCGAGAATCGGGAAGATGACGAAGCTGGTGAGCAGGATGGCCAAGTGCAGCCGCCAGTGCAGGGCGCCGGCAATTACCACGTCGCGCGACAGGCGGGCTCCGTGCAGGAAGAACAGCAGAGCGATGGCGATGTCGGTAGCAATGCCGAAATAGCCGGCAGCGGCGCCATGGACGGGAAAGACGGATGCCGTCAGCACGGTCAGTACGAGCAGCATGGTAAAAGTGTCTGGCAAAAAGCGGCGCATCGGGCCCGTCCTCGCAATTATATGTTGGGCAAGCATTGCCTTATTGCGATATGCGATGCAAGAAATAACAGTTATCGTAAATCTGGATGATGGCGATGCTGGATCTGGTGCAGTTGCAGAGTTTCGTCACCGTCGGGCAGATGGGCAGCTTCACGCTCGCCGCCGAGCGGCTGGGGCTTGGGCAATCGACGGTCAGCCAGCATATCCAGCGGCTCGAGACGTCCGTCGGGCGAAAGCTCCTTGCCCGCGACACCCACCGGGTCGTTCTGACCGGAGATGGGGAAGCGCTGATCGGCCATGCCCGCACCTTGCTGTCGATAGAGGGCGAGATGCGCTCGCTGTTTGCCGATAACAGCCTGCGCGGCAGCCTGCGGCTCGGCGTGTCTGAAGATTTTGTCACAAGCCAGTTGCCTGATGTGCTGGAGGAGTTCGTCCGACTGCACCCGTCCGTCGATCTGGAACTGACGGTGGCGCTCAGCGGCGCGCTCTACGAGATGCAGGACAACGGGGCGCTGGATCTGGTACTTGCCAAGCGCCGCCTTGGCGACACGCGCGGGACGCTGGTCTACCGCGAGCCATTGATCTGGCTGGCACGCGACCCGGATCGGGTGAGGGCGTCCAGCGCGCCGCTGCCGCTAATTGCCTTTCCGGCCCCGAGCGTCACCCGGGCCGTGGCGCTGGAGGCGCTGCGTCGCCAGCAGATACCGTGGCGGATCGTCTGCACCTGCGGCAGTCTCAGCGGCCTGACCGCAGCCGCGAGGGCCGGCATGGGCGTCCTCGTCCAGCCGCGCAGCATGGCACCATCCGGCCTCACGGAAATCACGCCGGGCTGGTTGCCCGTGCTGGAGGATGTCGAATTCGTGCTCGTTCCCCGCAAAGGCGCCGACCAGATGCTGGTCAAGGCACTATCCGACGACATCCTCTCCAAGGTTCGGAATTTGCGGGGTGGGTAGAAAGTGGAGCGCCCCGGCGGCGCTCCGTCAGACTGCTGCAAACCCTGAAGAAACTTGCTTGACGAGAGCGATACCCTATCCTCCCTCATCCTCGCCCTTGTGGCGGGGATCCAGCGACACGACGTCTGTCGGGTCAAAGACTCTTTCAGCTCAAGGACTTGAGCTGACTGGATCCCCGCCACAAGGGCGAGGATGAGGGAAGTTTGGCAACCGGCTCAGTCTTTCGAGTGACCTGCAGAGGTGTTAGATACCACCTTCTTCAGCAGTCTGGGGGAGCGCCTCAGGGCGCTCCGTCGCACTCACGCGAGGCATGCGAGGAAATCGGCGACGTCGGCGTCGCTGGTGGCGAAGCTGGTGACGAGGCGGATCAGGCCTTCGTCGGGGCCGACGAGGTGTTTGGCACTGTCGGAGATCGGCCAGTCGTAGAACTGGGCGCCCTTGTCCCGCGCGTTGTCGATGGCGGTTTTCTTGACGACGGCGAAGATCTCGTTCGAAGTGGTCGACCAGGCGAGCTTTGCGCTGTCGGTATGCTCGATGCCGGCTCGCATCCGGTCCGCCATGGCGTTGGCGTGGCGGGCGAGGTCGAGCCAGAGGTCGTCCTGCAGGTAGGCCTCGAACTGTGCGGCGATGAAGCGGGATTTTGAGAACAGTTGGGCGGTGCGCTTGCGCAGGAAGGCAAAGTCCTTGGCGAGATCGGGGTCGAAGAAGACGATCGCCTCAGCGCACCAGCATCCGTTCTTGGTGCCGCCGAAGGAGAGTACGTCGACGCCGCGCTTCCAGGTCATTTCGGCCGGCGAGCAGCCGAGCGATACCAGCGCATTGGCAAAGCGGGCGCCGTCCATGTGCAGCGGCAGGTCATTTTTCTTGGCGATCTTCGAAATGGTATCGATCTCGTCGAGGCTGTAGATGGTGCCTACCTCGGTCGCCTGGGTCATGGTGACGGCGGCGGCGCGCCCGTGATGAATGGCATCCTGCGGGTAGCGGCCGATGCGTTCCACCAGGTTATCCGGCAGCATCTTACCCTCGGGGCCATCGACGCCAACCATGCGCATGCCTGAGAAGAAATCGGGCGCCCCGCATTCGTCTTCGATCACGTGGGCTTCCGTGTGGCAGAACGTCAGACCGCCGGGGCGGGCGATGCTGGCCAGCGACAACGAGTTGGCAGCCGTACCCGTGGCGACAAAGAAGACCGCGACCTCGCGCTCGAACACCGCGTTGAAACGGGTTTCGATCGCCTTGTCGAGTTCGCTGGTGCCGTAGGCAGCGGCAAAACGGGTCGATTCCTTCGAGAGGCGTTCGTTGATGGAGGGGTGGGCGCCAGCCCAGTTATCGGAAGCAAAGAACATGTGAGATCTACCGCGTATTGAAGGGACAAGATGCAAGGGTGTCGTCGCAGAGTAGGGGATTGGCTGAGGGGATCAATTGCAGCGCCGCATCGCACGGTGGATCTGGTGCACTACGCAATCAAGACGATAATTTTTACCTTTAAAGGAAATTATGTTTCGTGGAATTCGAAACTGCGGCAATCTTACGTCGATATTTTCGTTTTCAGCTCTTGCTAACCTTTTCGCTTTCTGGCATAGGACTGATGAATTAGGACAGTGCTGCTGTCCTATTTTGGTCTTTGACGCCGCACCCTGCCAAAAATCCTAGCGGAGCTGGGATTTCACGTTATAGTTTTTGAGATGCCCGTCCTTCCGGATGGCGCATCCGAAACTGTGACAGGTGGGAAAGCCGATCTATCGCCCCAACGCGATGTCTGCGGCCGGATCTTTAAACATGCAACAGCGCTGTCGCGTGTCGCCCCTATACTTGGGCGCGCGGGACGAAGGGACGCCCGCGGCGCGGGGTTTGCAGGAGGAAAGACGATGACGAACGTAACGCCATCCGCGACATTGAGCCTGACCGCAGCCGTCGAGACGGATACATCGGTCAAGGCGCGCCGTTCCATGTCCGCTCTTCCGCGCAAACAGGGCCTCTACGATCCCCGTAACGAGCACGATGCCTGCGGCGTAGGCTTCGTCGCCCATATGAAGGGCCAGAAGTCCCACCAGATCGTCCAGGACGGCCTGTTCATTCTCGAAAACCTGACGCATCGCGGTGCCGTCGGCGCCGACCCGCTCATGGGCGACGGTGCAGGCATTCTCTTGCAGATACCCGATCGCTTCTTCCGCGAGGAAATGGCACTGCAGGGCGTCACTCTGCCTGCCATCGGCGATTATGGCGTCGGTCACTTCTTCCTGCCGCAGGACGAGACGCTGATCGCCCATTTCAAGAAGACCGTCGAGGATGTCATCGCCGAGGAAGGCCAGGTGCTGCTCGGTTTCCGCGATGTGCCGGTCGACAACTCTTCGCTGTCGAAGGCCGAGCATATTGCCGCTACGGAACCGCACCATGTGCAAGTGTTCATCGGCATCGGCCGCGATGCAGCCAGCCATGACGAGTTCGAGCGCCGGCTGTACACGCTCCGCAAGGTTATCTCCAACCGTATCTATGCCGAATATGACGGCGAGGAAAGCGGCTTCTATCCGGTGTCGCTGTCGTCAAAGACTATCGTCTACAAGGGCATGTTCCTCGCCTATCAGGTGGGTGCCTACTACAAGGACCTGACCGATCCGCGTTTCGAATCGGCTGTCGCCCTCGTGCACCAGCGTTTCTCGACCAACACGTTTCCGTCGTGGAAGCTCGCCCATCCCTATCGCATGGTCGCCCATAACGGCGAGATCAACACTCTGCGCTCCAACGTCAACTGGATGGCTGCCCGCCAGGCGTCCGTGTCGTCGCCGCTGTTCGGCGAGGATATCTCCAAGCTGTGGCCGATCTCCTATGAAGGCCAGTCCGATACGGCCTGCTTCGACAACGCGCTCGAGTTCCTCGTGCGGGGCGGCTATTCCATGGCCCATGCCGTGATGATGCTGATCCCGGAAGCCTGGGCCGGCAACCAGTCGATGGCGCCCGACCGCAAGGCCTTCTATGAATATCACGCGGCCCTGATGGAGCCATGGGATGGACCGGCTGCGGTTGCCTTCACCGATGGCACGCAGATCGGCGCGACGCTCGACCGCAACGGCCTTCGTCCGGCACGCTACCTCGTCACCAACGACGACCGCGTCATCATGGCTTCGGAGGCCGGCGTGCTGCCGGTGCCGGAAGAAAACATCATCCAGAAGTGGCGCCTGCAGCCGGGCAAGATGCTGCTGATCGACATGGACAAGGGCCGCATCGTTTCCGACGACGAAGTGAAGTCGGAGCTTGCGACCAAGCACCCCTATCGCAAGTGGCTGGATCGCACCCAGCTGATCCTTGAGGAGCTGAACACGGTCGAACCCCGTGCGCTGCGCCGCGACGTTTCGCTGCTCGATCGCCAGCAGGCGTTCGGCTACACCCTGGAAGACACCAAGATCCTGATGTCGCCGATGGCAACAACGGGCCAGGAAGCAATCGGCTCGATGGGTACGGATACGCCGATCTCGGCAATGTCTCGCAAGTCGAAGCTGCTCTACACCTATTTCAAGCAGAATTTCGCCCAGGTGACCAACCCGCCGATCGATCCGATCCGCGAAGAGCTGGTGATGAGCCTTGTGTCCTTCATCGGGCCGCGTCCAAACCTGCTGGATCACGAGGGTGCCGCCAAGGCCAAGCGCCTGGAAGTTCGCCAGCCGATCCTCACCAACGGTGATCTCGAAAAGATCCGCTCTATCGGGCATACGGAAGACCGTTTCGACACCAAGACGCTCGACTTCACCTATGACGTCGAGCGCGGCGCCGGCGGTATGGAGGAGATGCTCGAGCGGCTCTGCGAGCGCGCCGAAGCAGCCGTCAAGGGCGGCTACAACATCATCGTGCTCTCCGACCGCCAAATGGGTCCGGATCGTATCGCCATCCCGGCGTTGCTGGCGACGGCGGCCGTCCATCATCACCTGATCCGCAAGGGCCTGCGTACCTCCGTCGGTCTCGTCGTCGAAACCGGCGAGCCGCGCGAGATCCATCACTTCTGCCTGCTCGCCGGCTACGGCGCCGAGGCGATCAACCCCTATCTTGCCTTCGACACATTGCTCGACATGCATGCCAAGGGCGAATTCCCGAAGGAAGTCGACGCCAGCGAAATCGTCACCCGCTTCATCAAGGCGGTCGGCAAGGGCATCCTAAAAGTCATGTCGAAGATGGGCATCTCGACCTACCAGTCCTATTGCGGCGGGCAGATCTTCGATGCCATCGGCCTGCAACAGGAGCTGGTCGATAGATACTTCTTCGGCACCGCGACGATGATCGAAGGCGTCGGCCTCGATGCCATCGCAGAGGAAACCGTTTCCCGCCACAGCGCGGCCTTCGGCAAGGATCCTATCCTCGCCACGACGCTCGATATCGGCGGCGAGTATGCCTACCGGATGCGCGGCGAAGCCCATGCCTGGTCGCCGGATGCGATTGCCTCGCTGCAGCATGCCGTGCGCGGCAACGCCCAGGATCGCTACCGCGAATTTGCGGAAATGGTCAATCAGTCCGACCTCAGGATGAACACCATCCGTGGCCTGTTCACCATCAAAGGTGCCGAAGCGCTCGGCCGCGAGCCGATCTCTATCGACGACGTCGAGCCGGCGATCGATATTGTCAAGCGGTTCTCGACAGGTGCCATGTCGTTCGGCTCGATTTCGCGCGAGGCGCATACGACGCTTGCCATCGCCATGAACCGGATCGGCGGAAAGTCGAACACCGGCGAAGGCGGCGAAGAGTCCGACCGCTATTTCCCGCTGCGTGACGGTTCACCGAACCCGGAACGCTCGGCAATCAAGCAGATCGCCTCCGGCCGCTTCGGCGTCACGGCGGAGTACCTGGTCAATGCCGACATGCTGCAGATCAAGGTGGCGCAGGGTGCAAAGCCCGGCGAGGGCGGGCAGCTGCCCGGCCACAAGGTCGATGCGACGGTTGCCAAGACCCGGCACTCCACTCCCGGCGTTGGCCTGATCTCGCCGCCGCCGCACCATGACATCTATTCGATCGAAGATCTGGCGCAGCTGATCTACGACCTGAAGAACGTCAACCCGGAAGCCGATGTTTCGGTCAAGCTGGTCTCGGAAGTCGGCGTCGGCACGGTTGCCGCCGGCGTTGCCAAGGCGCGCGCCGACCACATCACTATCTCCGGCTTCGATGGCGGTACCGGCGCATCGCCGCTGACGTCGCTGAAGCATGCGGGTTCGCCATGGGAAATCGGCCTTGCCGAAACCCAGCAGACGCTGGTGCTGAACGGCCTGCGTTCGCGCATCGCCCTGCAGGTCGATGGCGGTCTGAAGACCGGCCGAGACGTCATCGTGGGTGCCTTGCTCGGGGCCGACGAGTTCGGCTTTGCCACGGCGCCGTTGATTGCCGCTGGCTGCATCATGATGCGCAAGTGCCATCTCAACACCTGTCCGGTTGGCGTCGCCACCCAGGATCCGGTGCTGCGCAAGCGCTTCAAGGGTGCGCCTGAGCACGTCATCAACTACTTCTTCTTCGTGGCCGAAGAAGTGCGTGAAATCCTCGCCTCGCTTGGCGTCTCCAAGCTCGACGAGATCATTGGCGCTTCGGAATTGCTCGAGAAGAACCAGATGCTGGCGCACTGGAAGGCCGAGGGTCTCGATTTCTCGCGCATCTTCCACAAGGTCGAGGCGCCGAAGAAGGACACCTACTGGACAGCGCGTCAGAAGCACCCGATCGACGATATCCTCGACCGCCAGCTGATCGAGCAGGCGATGCCAGCGCTGACGTCGAAGACGCCTGTCGCCTTCGAAGTAGGCATCAAGAACGTCGACCGCTCGGCCGGCGCGATGCTGTCGGGCGAAGTTGCCAAGCGCTATCGCCACAAGGGGCTGAAGGACGACACGATTAGCGTCACGCTGCGCGGCACGGCCGGCCAGTCGTTCGGGGCGTTCCTAGCGCACGGCATCACCTTCAACCTGATCGGTGACGGCAACGACTATGTCGGCAAGGGACTTTCGGGTGGCCGTATCATCATCCGCCCGCCGGAGAACTCGCGGATCCTCGCCGAGGAGTCGATTATCGTCGGCAACACGGTGCTTTACGGCGCCACCGAAGGCGAGTGCTACTTCCGCGGTATCGCCGGCGAACGCTTTGCCGTGCGTAACTCGGGCGCGATTGCCGTCGTCGAAGGTGTCGGCGACCACGGCTGCGAGTACATGACCGGCGGCGTCGTCGTCGTGCTCGGCGAAACCGGCCGCAACTTTGCAGCCGGCATGTCGGGCGGTGTCGCCTACGTGCTCGACCAGACCGGCGATTTCGCCAAGCGCTGCAATATGGCCATGGTCGAGCTCGAGCCGGTGCCGGAAGAAGACGACATGCTGGAGAAGCTGCACCATCACGGTGGCGACCTCATGCACAAGGGCCGCGTCGACGTATCAGGCGATATGACCCGCCACGACGAGGAGCGGCTCTATCAGCTGATCTCCAACCACCTGCACTACACAGGCTCCACCCGCGCCAAGCTGATCCTCGACAACTGGACGGAATATCGTCCGAAGTTCCGCAAGGTGATGCCGGTCGAATATCGGCGGGCGCTGGAGGAGATGGAACGCAGCCGGATGGGCGTCGCCGCGGAGTGATTTACCAAACTTCCTCGTCGTGATATGCTGTTGGCATATGGCGGCGAGGGAGGTTGGCATGAACGAACGTGAAAATGAGCCAGACGAGGGCGTTGGCGTCACGGTCAGCATCTTCAAGAATGGGCGCAGTCGCGCAGTCCGCATACCGAAGGAATTCGAGTTCGAGGGAGATCGAGCGATATTGGTTCGCCAGCCGGACGGTTCCATCCTGATGAGGACGGCGGTTACGGCTGGGCTGATCAACTATCTGCAGCAAGCTGAGGCATGGGATGGCGGGGACTTCCTCATCGGCCACGACGATGAGAGACCGCTACGAGAGGTGGATCTTTGACAACCTTCATGCTCGACACGAACATCGTTTCGGCGATGGTACGTGATCCCCGGGGCAAGGTGCTGGAAAAGATGATCGAGGTGGGCGAGGAGAACGTGCTCATCAGCATCATCAGCTACGGTGAGATTTGCTATGGCGTGCAAAAAAGCGGTTCTGAACTGCTGAAAAAAAGGGTCTTTGCGATCACGCGGCGGCTGCATGTCGCGTCTCTGACTATGCCGAGCGACAAGCGCTATGCGGACGTGCGGCTGGCTTTGAGGCAGGGCAAAAACATCGGGCATAACGATCTTTGGATCGCGGCCCACGCCCTGGCGCTAGATGCGGTGCTGGTGACGAACAACGAAAGAGAATTCTCCCGCGTGCCGGGATTGAAAGTTGAAAACTGGCTGCTCTAAACGCAGTCATGAGGGCAAGGGAAGACCAGGGTATGGGTAAGGTTACAGGATTTATGGAAATTGACCGGCAGGTTGGCAAGTACCAGCCGGCGTCCGATCGTATTCGTCATTTCCGCGAATTCACAATCCCGATGTCGGATCCCGAGGTCCAGAAACAGGCCGCCCGCTGCATGGACTGTGGCATCCCCTATTGCCACGGACCGACCGGCTGCCCGGTGCACAACCAGATCCCCGACTGGAACGACCTTGTCTATAACAACAACTGGGAAGAGGCGATCCGCAACCTGCATTCGACCAACAACTTCCCGGAATTCACCGGCCGCGTCTGCCCCGCGCCTTGCGAGGAAGCCTGCACGCTGAACCTCGAGGATGCGCCGGTCGCCATCAAGACGGTTGAACAGGCGATTGCCGACAAGGCCTATGAACTTGGCTTCATCCGGCCGCAGCCGGCGACGGTCCATACCGGCCGGAAGGTCGCGATCATCGGATCGGGCCCGGCTGGACTTGCTGCCGCCCAGCAACTCGGTCGTGCCGGCCATGAGGTCCATGTCTATGAGCGGGAATCCAAGGCCGGCGGACTGCTGCGCTACGGCATTCCGGACTTCAAGATGGAGAAGAACTTCATCGACCGCCGCGTCGAGCAAATGACCGGCGAAGGCGTCACCTTCCATTACAGCGCCAATGTCGGCGTCGATCTGCCGGTCGAGAAGCTCATCGCCGAGCACGATGCCGTGCTTTATTGCGGCGGCTCCGAAACGCCGCGCGAAAGCGGCGTGCCCGGCACAGAATTGTTCGGCGTCCACGATGCCATGCCGTATCTGGTGCAGCAGAACCGCCGCATCGGCCGTGAAAATATCGACAGCGTCGGCTGGCCGTCCGATCCGATCCTTGCCGGCGGCAAGCATGTCGTCGTCGTCGGTGGCGGCGATACGGCATCGGACTGCGTCGGCACGGCCTTCCGCCATGGCGCGGTCCGGGTCAGCCAACTCGACATCCGCCCGCAGCCGCCGGAAAAGGAAGACAAGCTCGCCGTCTGGCCGTTCTGGGCGACCAAGATGCGCACATCCTCGAGCCAGGCAGAAGGTGCGGTTCGCGAATTCCAGGTGGCGACGCTTGAATTCGTCGGCGAGGACGGCGTGCTGACAGGCGTCAAGTGCTGCGAAGTCGATGACAAGCGCAAGCCGATACCCGGTACGGAATTCGTCATCCGCGCCGATCTCGCCTTTATCGCCATCGGTTTCCGCGGACCCTTTGCAGACGGTGTGCTGAAGGAGATGGAAGGCAAGATGACAGTCAACACCGACCGTCGCGGATCGACCAACGTCGTTGCCAACGACAAGGACTACCGCACCTCGGTCGACAAGCTCTGGACTGCCGGCGATGTGCGTCGCGGCCAGTCGCTGGTCGTCTGGGCCATCCGCGAAGGCCGCCAGGCGGCACGCGCCATCGACGAGGCGTTGATGGGAAGCACCGTTCTTCCTGCCTGATGCATTGTCTCCCTGGCAGCCCGGTTCGCCGGGCTGTTTTCTTGTTGTCAGCTCTTTAGCGGAAACTCGGACATGGCTTTGAAACTCTACCTTGCAGGGCCGGAGGTTTTCCTTCCCAACGCCCGCGAAGTCCTCGATGCCAAGGCGGCACTGACCCGCACCTACGGTTTCGAACCGATCTGCCCCGGCGATATCTCGATCGAGCCGGCGCCGACCCGCCATGTATTCGGCCTGAAGATCAGCGCTGTGGACGAGGACATGATGAACCGCGCGGATGGCGTGATTGCCAACCTGACGCCGTTTCGCGGCATTGCCGCCGATGTCGGCACGGCCTTCGAACTCGGCTACATGTGCGCGCAGGGAAAGCTGGTTGCCGCCTATACAAACATGACCGCCAACCACTTTGCCAGAACCAGCGATTTTTATGCCGGTGATATCCGTGAAGGAGCCGACGGACGCAAGCGCGGCCCGGACGGGATGTCCCTGGAGGATTTCGAGATGATCGAAAACCTCATGCTGCATGGTGGCATCGAGCGTCGCGGTGGCCATATTGCCGTGCATGCAGCCGATGCTGGCCGGCTCTACTCGGACCTCACAGCCTTCGAGGCGTGTCTCGTTGTGCTGGCCGAACGCTCCAAAACGTAAATTTCGACGCGGTCAGGGCTTCGTCCCGTCAGGCAACCTGTAATCGTCGACGCGGCCTGCAGGCGCGGGGGCGATTTCGCCCTTCTCGACGAGCAGGTCGCGCGGCGATGGCGGGCCAGAGGTGGAGGGTGCCGCATTTCCGAGAAGCACCGACCCGCCATCCAGCTCGGGGTCGGAAAGGCTGATGGGAGGGGTGCGGGTTTCCGGCGCAACAGTTTCTTTCTCGGGCATCGTAGCCGGATCAATCGTCGTATCCGTGTCGAGGCGCACGATATCGGGGCTTGCCTGATCTCCGAGTAGCCTGCGGATCGGCTTTTCGGCGTAGAAGGCCATCTTGCGCCGGCCGGCATCGGTCATATTGACGCCATCGGCAGTGCGCAGGCGCACCTGCTGGCCGTTGATGTCGGAACCGGTGACGATGAACTTGCCATCATCATCGGTAAAACCACCCCAGAGATCGACAAACTCGCCGCCGGTGCTTTCCACCTGGCTCTGGTAGATCTGGTTGAGCTTGACGACATCCGCGGTCATGTCGTCGGAGCCGAATGGCGGAAGACCGACCCAGAGAAGCGGGATGTGGCGTGCGCTGACAAGCTTTGCGAAGGCCTGGACCCGCTCCTCGTAGGCGAGCGACCAGATATCGCTGCCGAATTTCTCGTTGAGGCCAGGCGCGATCATTTGCTGGCGGTCGTTTGCGCCGATGGTAACGACCACGACGGCCGGCTTCAAGGCATCCAGCATCTTCGGCAGTTGCGCCTGCCAGTCGTAGTAATCGGTACGCACCAGGCCGGAGGCGATATTGCCGCGCGTCTGGATGGCGACGCCCGGGGAGGCAGAAAATGCGTCTTGCAGACCGTCGCCGAGGCCCGTGGCGAGAAAGTCGCCGACTACGAGCACTGTCTTTGCGGTGTCAAGCTTGGCAGTCGGCTGCGGCGTATCGGGCCTCGCATTCGTTGCTTTCGCCACTGGCGGTGCGGCCCTCTTCGGGGGGCGAGGCTGGCGGCGGGGTTGTGAGGGATATTCGTCATACCGGGGCTGGCGTTCTGGCGGAGCTTGCCGGCCGAAGAAGAAGTCCATGAGCGTGCGTCGCTCGTAGCGCTGCTGGGCGCTTGCGGGAATCACCATCACAAGCACAAGGCAGCCCGCCGCAAACGCTGCAACGAGCCGCCTCGCGACTTCTCTTGCCGTCTTCAGCGAGTGGATCATCCGGGATCGCATCCTACTCGTCTCCGGGATATTGGGCGACACTGGCGGAACGGCACGGCGGGTGCTAGCGGCGCAATGCCTTCAGCAATTCCATCGACGGCTCGCCATCGGCGCCGAGCCCCAGCCGGCCCTGGACTGCTGCGATGGCTGCCTTCGAACCGGAACCGAAATTGCCGTCGACGATGCCATCGTAATAACCGAGCGATTTCAGTCGCGTCTGGAGTTCGAACTTCTGCTTGACGTCGAGGGCGCCCGATGGCCGGGGCCAGGATTGGCGCATGCCGCCATAGCCGGCAATCTCGTCCGCCAGCATGCCAACGGCGATGGCGTAGCTGTCGGCGGCGTTGTAGCGCTTGATGGTGAAGAAATTGTTGGTCATCAGGAAGCCGGGACCGTTGGCGCCGCCGGGCATTTTCAGCTGGGCACGATCGGTTAAGAGGCGGAATGCCTTGCCGTCCGGCTTTGCGAAACCGAGTGCCGCCCATTCCTTCAGCGTATGGGTCTTGCCGGCCTGGGCACTGCCCCCCTTTGGAACGACCACCTCGTAGCCCCATGTCTTGCCCGTCTGCCAGCCATTCTTCATCAGCAGGTTTGCCGATGTCGCAAGGGCGTCTGGGACGGAATGCCAGATGTCGCGGCGGCCGTTACCGTCTTCGTCGACGGCGTAGAGAAGGTAGCTCGTCGGAATGAATTGGGTGTGGCCCATGGCGCCGGCCCAGGATCCCGTCAGGTTATCCGGAGACACTTCACCCCTCTGCAGGATCTTCAGCGCGGCGATCAGCTGCGTGCGGGCATATTTGGCACGCTTGCGGTCGGCGTAGGCAAGTGTCGCGAGAGCGCGGGGCACGTAATGCAGCCGCTCATCCTTCTCCAGAACTGCACCATAATTGGATTCCATCGACCAGATGGCGAGGAGAATGTTACGGTCTACGCCATATTGCTTTTCGATCGTCCGCAGCGTCGTCCCGTATTTGGACGCCATTTTTCGACCGACTTCAACGGTATAGGGGTTGACGCGGGAGTCCATATAGTCCCAAATTTGCGTCGTGAACTCGGCTTGAGAGCCGGCTTTTTCCAGTACGGTCGGATCCGGGTCGTTCACGCCGGCGAAGGCCCTCTGATAGGTCGCCTTGCTGATGCCGCTTTTTTCGGCTGTGTCGTAAAAACCGGTGATCCACTTCCGGAACCCTGTGTCTGCAAAGGCGTTATGGGGCGCTAGCCCCGCAAAAACGCCAACCGCAACCGCGAGGGAGAGACTAGAAAAGGAGTGTTTGCGAGCTTGGGTCATAGAAGCCGTGTCCGTCATCATGATGGCTCGTAACGGCACTGCGCCGCATAGGCCAAGCTTAAGTTTAGACAAACAAAGTCAACAAAATCTTTACCATGCAACGAGGCCGCGGTCATCTTTCGCCAAATCGTAGCAATTTTAAATTAGCGATGGCTTCGTTTGCCTGATCAACTACGGGCGGATCGCCCAGGAGGTACGTGTGGGACTGCATAAGAAAGTACGTAAGGCTGTGTTTCCGGTCGCTGGTCTTGGAACGCGGTTTCTGCCGGCAACAAAGGCAGTACCGAAGGAAATGCTAACGGTCGTCGATAAGCCGGTCATCCAGTACGTCGTAGACGAGGCCATGGAAGCCGGCATCGAGCATTTTGTCTTCGTCACCGGACGCAGCAAGCACGTCATCGAAGACTATTTCGACATCCAGTTCGAACTCGAGCAGACGTTGCGCCAGCGTAACAAGAAGGCCGAGCTGACGCTGCTCAACAACCTGCTGCCGATTGCCGGCACGGCCAGCTTTACCCGCCAGCAGGAGCCGCTCGGCCTCGGCCACGCGGTCTGGTGCGCGCGTGAAATCGTTGGCGACGAGCCGTTTGCGCTGTTGCTGCCCGACATGGTCATGCAATCCGATGTCGGCTGCATGAAAAGCATGATCGAACTCTACGAGCAGAGCGGCGGCAACGTCATCGGCGTCGAGGAATGCGCGCCGGACCAGACCCATAAATATGGCATCGTCGGCGTCGGCGAAAGCATCGGTAACGGCTTCCGGGTGACCGAAATGGTCGAGAAGCCGCCTCAGGGTTCTGCCCCGTCGAACTTCTTCATCAACGGCCGGTACATTCTCCAGCCCGAGATATTCCACATCCTCGAGCATCAGGAGCGCGGTTCCGGCAACGAGATCCAGCTGACCGACGGCATGCTGAAGCTTGCCAAGCAGCAGGATTTCGCTGGCTACCACTTCAAGGGTGAAACCTACGACTGCGGCGCCAAGGATGGCTTCATCCTCGCCAACGTCGCCTTCGCCCTTTCGCGTGCCGATATCCGTCCAACCGTCGAAGACGGTTTCAAGGCGCTGCTCGCAGCCCTGAAATAACAACCAAAGTGCTGCTCGCCTCTCGGGGCGGGCGGCTCCCGTTTCAGAACGTCTCTACCGTTTTACAGTCAAACCCAGGCCCGCACGGAATTGGCGCGTATCGTCGCCGGAATTCTGGGTCGTCAGTTCGTAGCCGATATTGCTGGTCATATCGAGGTAGCGATTTATTCCCCACGTCAAGCCGAGGGCAGCATCGTAGACCTGCTGGTCGCTGGTCGTTCTGCCATCCGTATAATTGCGCCACGTGGTGCCGCCGGTAATCTTACCGGTAACGGTGTCGAGGATCTGATGGGCTACCGTGCCGGTCAGCTGATAGGCGACATAGCCGCTCTCGCCGGCGGTGGTCGAAGGCTGCACCGTTGTCGCAAAACCGAGGCTGACATCCGTACCTCGTTGCGGCGACCAGGCGATGCTGCCATCCACCGTCGGCGAATCGATTGACGCAAGCCGGGCGTCGTCGAAGCCGGTATGCTGGTAGCCTATCCCGAGTTCGCCCCTCAGCTTTTCGCCAAGATCGAGCTGTACGCCAGCCTTTGCGCCATAGCTGCTGTTCGAGCGTTCATAGCCGGCGCTGTCACGCTCGTCGTCATAGAGCGCCTTGCCAACCTGGACCTCGAGAAACGGGATGAGGGCCGGAGACAGCTCATAGCCGATGCGACCGCGCCATGTGCCCGCCGTCTGGTTGCGATCGCTGAGCGACACCAGCGTGCCATCCGCCAGAGTAGCGTCCGAATAGACGGTGCGGGCGAGGGTCACGGCGGTCGTGCCGCGCAGCAGGCCGAAGTCGCGCTCTATAGACGCGCCGAGATCGTACTCGTTGACATTGGATTGCTTTGTCGCGCCGCTCAGCGCGTTGGGATCGTCGGTGTCCTCTCGGAAGAACTTGTATCCGCCTGTCAGGTGGGCCGTGGTCTGTTCGGCAAGATCAAGGCGCAGGTCGGCGCCGATGTTGATGCTTGGCTGCTCCTCGCCGGTGCCGCTGACATTGCGCTGCCAGATGCCGTTGCCGGTGATCGTCAGCTGGTGGCGATCCCAGTCCGATGTCAGCGTGTTCTCGAAGTCCGACTGCAGGTAGGTTCGGTGATCGTTGGTGCCGCCACCCTTGTTGGTTTCGACATTGTAGGTCTGGTTGACCGAAGGTCGGAGCGTGAAGGTGCCGAGCTTTATGCCAAGTTGCTGGTCGTCGGTTGGTCTTGCCTTGGAGCGCAGGCTATTCAGGTCGCTGCCACGCATGTTCACGCGGCCGATGTCGTCGTCAAGGATCGACCCCGTCCTGAGTGTGTCGGGAGCGTCGAACACCAGCCGGGGATTGGGCCGGGCATCGGCGTCGGTCGTCCTGACGTCCGGTGTCGTAGCCGTTGCGGTTGCTGTTGCGGTGCCGGCCGTATCCGTCGTTGGGGTAACGGGCGCATTCGGATCGGCAGCAACGGGCGTCGTGGCGGTGGCAGCTCGGTTCACAGCCTGCGCAGCCGACTGCATCGGCGCCATCAACAGGCCGCAACCGAGCGCCGCCGTGACGGCATATGCCGTCACGCTGCGCGAGTGGTCAGCCCCCTTGTCTTTGCCAATTGCCATGCTATCCCGTGCCCGGAAGCTCGAAGTCGTTAACCCACCGTAAAGGCATGTGGTTAACGCTTCGTTGCGAAAGGCCGGCCTCGGTGTCGGCGCGCGGGTGTTAGCCGGCTTTCTCGCATGGACAGATTTGGCAAAAAGCGCTAACCCGTAGCCATGAACAAGCGAGCTTTCAATCCGGTCGAGAACGGCGCAATCCAATCGGCGATGCGGACCATCGAAACCGAAAGACGGGGCCTCGAGGCGCTGGAGCGTGCCTTGGCCGATGGACTGGCGGAGCCGTTCTCACGCGCCGTGGCGCTGATCGGCGATATCACCGGCCGCGTCATCGTTACCGGTGTCGGCAAAAGCGGGCATGTCGGTGTCAAGCTGGCGGCGACGCTGGCCTCGACGGGAACGCCGGCCTTTTTCGTGCATTCCGCCGAAGCCAATCACGGCGATCTCGGCATGATTGCCCATGACGATGTGATCATTGCCATGTCGTGGGGCGGCGAGACCGCCGAGCTCAAGGGCATCCTCAACTATTGCCGTCGCTTCTCTGTGCCGTTGATCGCCATCACCTCTGGCGCGACGTCCTCGCTCGGCCGCGAAGCCGATGTGGTCCTGCTGCTGCCGAAGGAGCAGGAGGCCTGCCCGCATGGCCTGGCGCCGACGACATCGACGTTGCTGCAACTGGCCATAGGCGATGCGCTCGCCGTGGCGCTTATGGAAGCGCGGGGCTTTACCGCAAGCGACTTTCACGTCTTCCATCCCGGTGGCAAGCTGGGCGCAAGCCTGACCCACGTCGCCGATATCATGCACACCGGCGAGCGTGTGCCGCTCGTGCCGCAAGGTACGCCGCTACCGCAGGCGATCAGCACGCTGTCAAAGATGCGCTTCGGTTGCGTCGGCGTGCTCGATGCTGACGGACGGCTCTGCGGTATCGTCACAGACGGCGACATCGCGCGCAATCTGGGCCGGAGCCTCGCCGAGCTGAATGTCGATGATATCATGACCGCCGATCCGAAGACGGTGCGGGCAACGACGTTTGCGACAGGCGCAATGGCAGTGCTCAACAACAACAATATCTCGGCATTGCTGGTGGTCGACGAAGACCGCCGGCCCATCGGGCTCGTGCATTTCCACGATCTCTTGCGGATCGGGGTCGCCTGATCAGGCAGGCTCCACAGTCAACTGGCGGCCATCGCTGCCGATGACCTTGACGCGGGTTCCTGCGGGCAGATCGGGGCCGATGACCTTCCAGTAGGTATCGTCGAGATTGACGCGTCCGCGCCCTTCGACGATGGGTTCGTTGAGGACCGTGGTGCGGCCGACAAGACCGGCGCTGCGCTGGTTGAGAAACGGCTCATCGGTTTCATGCCTTTTGCGATAGACATACCGTCGTCCGAGTAGCGCTGCGCCGACGGCGAGAGCGGCAAACAACAGCATCTGCAACTGCCAGCTCCAGATGCGCTCCTCCCAAAGGCCAAGCGACAGGGCACCGACGACGATTGCGGCAAGTCCGATCCAGACGAGAAATACGCCGGGAACGAGAAGCTCTGCCGCCAGCAGCCCCAGCCCGAGCACCCACCAACTCCAGGGGCCGAGCTGGACGACCAGATCGCTCAGCATGCGTCAGGTCTCCCGCGGCGGGTTCAGCGGGTTGACCAGCGGCGTGGTGCGTGCCGGCGTGGAGCGCGGTCGAGGCGCTTGCTCGACAGCGGGTCGGTTGCTCGGTGCTTCGCCGCCGAACACTTCGCGGGCGATAGCGCCGATGCCGCCGAGCGAGCCCAGAATGGAGGATGCCTCCATCGGCATCAGCACGATCTTCGAATTCGAGGCAGAGCCGATGGCCGTCAGGGCCTCGGTGTATTTCTGGGCGACGAAATAGTTGATCGCCTGCACGTCGCCGGCAGCGATCGCCTTGGAGACGACGAGCGTCGCCTTGGCCTCGGCTTCGGCTAGGCGTTCCCGGGCTTCGGCATTGCGATAGGCGGCCTCGCGCTGGCCTTCCGCTTGCAGGATCGCCGCCTGCTTAGCGCCTTCGGCGCGCAGGATCTGGGCGTTTCGCGAGCCTTCGGCCTCGAGTACCTGGGCACGCTTTTCGCGCTCGGCCTTCATCTGCCGGCCCATGGCGTCGACGAGATCGCGGGGTGGCTGGATATCCTTGATCTCGACGCGGGTCACCTTGATGCCCCAGGGGCCAACGGCCTCGTCGACGACTCGCAGCAGCTTGTCGTTGATGATCTCGCGGTTGGACAGCAGTTCGTCGAGGTCCATCGAGCCCATGACAGAGCGGATGTTGGTCATCGTCAGGTTGAGAATGGCGTTTTCGAGGTTGGACACCTGGTAGGCGGCCTGGGCGGCATTCAGCACCTGGTAAAAGCACACGGCATCGGCTGACACGCTGGCATTGTCCTTGGTGATGACCTCCTGCGTCGGTACGGCCAGCACCTGCTCCATAACATTCATCCGGGTGCCGATGCGCTCGATGAACGGCAGGATCAGGTTCAGGCCCGGCTCCAGCGTGCGCGTGTAGCGGCCGAACCGCTCGATAGTGTAGCGATAGCCCTGCGGCACCGTCTTGATGCCGGCAAACAGAACCAGCACGACAAGCACGACGATCGCGATTACGACAATATCAAATCCACCCAGCATTATTTTTCCCATCCCTGTTCCACCGCAGCATAGCCCAGCCGATGGTGGAAGCACACCCGTTGCCGACGAAGTTGCGACAAACGATTTGTCGCAGGTCGTAAAAAAGCCGTTTCCAGCTGAGGATGTTTGCCCTAGAGAACGCCCATTGAACTAACCGGTCGCAGCCTACCCGGTAAAAACAAGGACACCTGTTATGAAAACCATCGTCGTCTGCTCCGGCGGACTGGATTCCGTTTCGCTTGCCTACAGAACAGCCGCAGAGGGATCTCTCCTCGGACTGCTCTCCTTCGACTACGGTCAAAGACACCGCAAGGAACTCGATTTTGCCGCCGCCTGCGCCCAGCGCCTCGGCGTCTGGCATGAAATCATCGACATCAGCGGCATAGGCCGCCACCTCACTGGCTCGGCTCTCACCGACAATATCGCGGTGCCGGACGGCCATTATGCCGAGGAAACGATGAAATCCACCATCGTTCCCAATCGCAATGCCATCATGCTGGCGATTGCCTTCGGCGTCGCGGCAGCCCGCAAGGCCGATGCAGTCGCGGTCGCAGTGCATGGCGGCGATCACTTCATCTATCCGGATTGCCGGCCGGGCTTCATCTACAGCTTCCAGCGGATGCAGGCGGAAGCGCTCGACGGCTATGCAGACGTGGCGTTGCTGGCGCCCTATGTCACGGTGTCCAAGGCCGATATCGTCACAGATGGCGTGAAGCAGGGCACGCCGTTCGTCGAAACATGGTCCTGCTACAAGGGCGGGGAGCGCCATTGCGGTCGTTGCGGCACCTGCGTCGAGCGGCGCGAAGCCTTTTCCATCGCCGGCGTCGTCGATCCTACCGACTACGAGGATGCAGACTTCTGGGTTGCCGCCACGGGCTCCTTCCGGGCGACGGAGGTGTAGCCATGTTTCGCATCACCAAGGAATTTCATTTCTCGGCCTCGCATCAGCTGACGCGGCTGCCTGCCGATCACCAATGTGCGCGCCTGCATGGCCACAACTACATCGTCATCGTCGAGCTTTCGTCGCCCGATCTCAACGAAGACGGTTTCGTGCGCGATTATCATGAACTGGCCCCGCTGAAGCGCTACATCGACGATACCTTTGACCATCGGCATCTCAACGATGTGCTCGGCCATGATGCGGTCACGTCTGAATATCTGGCGAAGCACTTCTTTGACTGGTGCCGGGCTATCTTGCCGGAAACATCGGCCGTCAGGGTCAGCGAGACGCCGAAGACCTGGGCGGAATACCGGCCATGAGACTGGAAAGCGAGACACCCATCCGCATCAGCGAGATCTTCGGGCCGACGATCCAGGGGGAGGGCGTGCTGATCGGCCTGCCCACCGTCTTCGTGCGCACCGGCGGCTGCGATTATCGCTGTACGTGGTGCGACAGTTTGCATGCGGTTGAAAGCGCCTTTCGCGACACGTGGGCGCCGATGTCCGTGGATGATATCTGGCAGGAGGTGAGGCGACTGTCCGGACATCGTCCGCTCACCGTGTCGCTGTCGGGCGGCAATCCTGCCATCCAGCCGCTGGCACCGCTGATCGCTCGTGGACATGGCGAAGGCTATCGCTTCGCACTGGAGACCCAGGGATCGATCGCCAAGCCCTGGTTCAGCGATCTCGACGTGCTGGTGCTCAGTCCGAAGCCACCGTCGAGCGGCATGGATACGGATTGGGATGCTTTGCAACACTGTCTGGATGCAGCTGGCGGTCGGCCGGAGACCGTGCTGAAATTCGTCGTCTTCGACGATGCGGACTATGCCTATGCACGCGATGCGGCAGCGCGCCATCCGCATCTGCCGGTCTACCTTCAGCCCGGCAATCATACGCCGCCGAAGGGAACCGAGGAAAATGCCGTCATCGATCTCGACGGCATCACCGACAGGATGCTGTGGCTTATCGACCGGGTGACCGAGGACGGCTGGTTTGCCGCCCGCGTCTTGCCACAGCTCCACGTCATCCTCTGGGGAAACCGGCGCGGCGTCTAGTTGCCGCGTGGGTAAAGCTTAGGCCGTGGCCCGGCGCTGGAGATAGATCAGCAGGGCGATGACTGCGCCGATGACGATCGTGTGGACCCAGTCCATGTGCAGGACGGCTATCTGCGCGACGAAAGCGCCGGCATCGACGAGCAAAAGCAGCAGGGCTCCCAGGATGGATGTCCGGGGGACGAGCACGGCGATAGCGCCGATCAGTTCGAGGCCGCCTGTCAGGAAGCGAAACCACTGTCCGATGCCGACCTGCTCGAATTCCGCAACCATCATCGGCTGCGATGTCAGCTTCATCGTTGCTGCTGCGAGGAACATCAACGCGACGAGGACGCGCAAAATCCAGATCGAGATCGTCAGGATTCGGGGTGAGTTTAGAGTGGTGGTGTTCATATTATCTGCTCCAGATGAGATTGGCGCCCACCGTAAACGCTTCTGACTGTATGAAAAGCGATGGATTGGTGATACGAACTATCTCTAATGGAGATAGATGATGATTGGGTCCCTGACGCTCGACCAGTTGACGGTGCTTGTGACGATCGCGGATACGGGGAGCTTTTCCGCGGCTGGAAGGAAGCTGCGACGGGTCCAGTCGGCGATCAGCAATACGGTCCGGACGCTGGAAACCACGCAGCAGGTGCTCCTGTTCGACCGATCCGGCCGTTCGCCCCGGTTGACGGAAGCGGGGCGTGTGCTGGTTGCGCAGGCGCGGCAGGTTCTGCGACAGGCAGAACTGTTCGAAAGAACGGCAGGCGCCATCGCCGGCGGCCTCGAGCCGGAACTGACGATCGCCATCGACAGCATGACGCCTACCGGCCCTGTGCTGCGGACCCTGTCAAAGCTGCAGTCGACATTTCCCGATCTTCCCGTGACGCTCTTCACCGAAAGTATCTGGGCGGCAGAGCGACGCGTACGCGACGGGTCGGCGATGATTTCGCTTTGTGGGCTTTTTCCGACAGCGGGACAGGATCTCGAGGCGCACGTCCTGACGAAGATCACCCTCGTTCCCGTCGTCGCTCCATCTCACCCGCTTGCAACTGAAAGTCGGGAGATCACCCGGGAGACCCTGGCCGACTACGTACAACTCATCCTGACCGATCCACACGCGCCGGATGGGCCGAGCCATGGCGTCGTCAGCGCGCGTTTCTGGCGGTTCGTGGACATGCTCCGCCGACTGGAGTTTCTCTTGGCAGGCTTTGGCTGGTGCTCCATGCCGCTCCATCTGGTCGAACGTTATCTGCAGGACGGCTCTCTCGTCCGGCTCGATGTGAAGGATTCCAGCGTTCTTCCCGTTTCAATCCCGATCTATGCTGTCCGCAATCGAAACCGACCGCTCGGCAATGCGGCGAGATGGCTGCTGAACGAGTTGGTCGAAGATTTCAAGCGGTGTAGGTAGTCATCGAGTTGACGCTTGCCGATCCACGGGAATAAGATGGACCGACAAGGCGTCCCCGAAGCATGAACTTGACCTCTTGCAAGCCTCAGGCCCAGCCCTGCAGTTCACGACGGATGACCTTTTCCAGCACGGCGACGCCGCCTGGGCTGTCGTTCAGGCATGGAATGTGGGAGAATTTTTCGCCACCGGCATGATGGAAGATCTCCATTGCCTCTCCGGCGATTTCTTCCAGTGTCTCCAGACAATCCGAGACGAAGCCGGGGTTCATGACGGCAATTCGCTTGACGCCTTCCTTGGCCAGCCGCTCGACGGTCTTGTCGGTGTAGGGCTGCAGCCATTCCTCCGGACCGAAGCGCGACTGGAAGGTGATCATCAGCTTTTCCTTGGAGAAACCGAGCCGTTCACGCAGCAGCCGGGCGGTCTTCATGCAGGCGCAGTGGTAGGGATCGCCCTTCTTGAAGTAGGACATCGGAATGCCGTGGAACGACGTGATGATAATCTCCGGCTCCCAGTCGAGCGTTGCCAGATGGTTGGTCACCGAGTTCGCCAGAGCCTCGATGTAGGCCGGGTCGTCGTGATAGGGCGGCACGGTGCGCAGTGCCGGCTGCCAGCGCATCTTCAGCAGCGTCTCGAAGGCCTTGTCGTTGACGGTCGCCGTCGTTGCGGCGGCATATTGAGGATAGAGCGGGAAAAGCAGGATGCGGTCGCAGCCGGCAGCCTTCAGCGCGTCGATGCGGGATGCGATCGATGGCTGGCCGTAGCGCATGCCCCAGTCGACGGTGACGTTGGGCAGGTCCTTCAGCGCTTCGGTGAGGCGGGTTGCCTGGTTGCGCGTGTAGGTGCGCAGGTAGCTCTCATTCAGATCCTTGTTCCAGATCTGCTCGTAAGCCTTGCCGACCTTGCCGGGGCGGGTGTTGAGGACGATGCCGTAGAGGATTGGATACCAGAGGAAGCGCGACCACTCGATGACGCGCTTGTCGCTCAGGAACTCGCGCAGATAACGGCGCATCGATTTGTAATCGGTGCCATCGGGTGTACCGAGGTTGACGATCAGGACGCCGACTTTGCCGATCGATACAGTCGGGTGGCCTGCCGGGAGGGCGGAAACGTCTATCGTCATGGAAAATGTCCGTTCATCTCAAAAATTGTTATCTATTCTACGCAGGCCCGGCGGATCGGTTCAAATGTAGAAACAAAAACCGGCCCGGAAAGTCCGGACCGGCGATTGGCGTTGGCCCGACGGCGTTATTTGGCCGGAACCTGCAGTTCGCGGCCGACCAAGAGGCGGCGTGGGCTCGCATTGCGGTTTGCGGCGGCGAGCTTTTTCCAGTCGGTGCCATCGCCGTAAAACGTCTGGGCCAGATCCCAGAGCGTATCGCCGGCGGCAATCACGTGGGTCGTCGGAAGCTTCGGTTTGGCGCTTGGCTCTGCAGCAACCGGCGGGTTCGCGGCGGGCGCCGGTGCCGGTGCCGGTGCCGGTGCTGGCGGTGTCGGTGAAGCCGCTGTGGTGGTCGACGCTGCAGGCGGCGGAGTGATCGGCGCGGGTGTCGGCGTGGTTGCCACCGTCGGCTTTTCAGCCGGCTTCTCGCCAGAGGGAGCGATTTGAGTTTCCGTCGGCTTGACCACGTCCGGCTGGGCGCTGGGCGAGGCGGCGGCGACCTGCGTCACGCGGCCGTCGAGGTAAGGCTTGTAGGGATTATGGGCCGCCAGGTAGTCGGCGACGACCTGCTCGAGATCGGGACCGAAGTCGTAGGCATTCTGGCCGTTTGTCGAGAACACCGTATAGCCGTCACCGCCGGAGCGCATGTAGTTGTTGGAGACGACGCCGTAGGTCTTCTTCGGATCGAGCAGCACGTAGCGATCGCCCTCCATGACTTCGACCGAAACGACGCGGCTGCCGGCGGGCTCGGTCTTGTCGAAGGTGTATTTGATGCCGGACACCTGCGGAAAGCGGCCGGCGCCGTCGGCGATCTGGCTAAGGCCGTTTTCAAGTGCGGCGACAACGTCGGCGCCTGTCAGTTGAAAGGTGGCGACAGTGTTCTGGAAGGGCAGCACGGTGAGGACATCGCCCATCGTCAGATCGCCCGATGGCATGGAGGCCCGGAGGCCGCCGCCGTTCTGGATGGCGATGCTGATTCCCTGCGCCTTGGTGCGGTCGAGCATCGCATCGGAGACGAGATTGCCCATCGAGCATTCCTGCGCCCGGCAGACTTCGCGAGCGCCCTCGATGGGGCCTTCGGACTTGCCGATGACCTTCTTGCGAACCTCGGCGATCGGCTTTGCCAACTCCTGGACCCGGGCCAGCATGGCCGGATCAGGGGTCACCGAGGAATCGAGCAGAATGGGGTCACCCTTGGCTTCCTTGACGACGCCGTTGTCGTCGAAGGTGATCACGATGTCGCCGAGATATCGGCTGTAGGATGCGGCGGTGACGACCGGGACCTTGTAGCCGCCGGGATTGTCGACCATGGTCGGGTAGGGGCCTTCCGCCTTCGGGTCGGTGTTCGACAGCAGGGTGTGCGAATGGCCACCGACGACGACGTCGACGCCGGGGATCTTGGCAATCGCGTCCAGGTCCCTGTGGTAGCCGACATGGGTGAGCGCCACGATCTTGTTGACGCCCTGCGACTTCAACAGGTCGACTTCGGCGTTGATCGCCTGGGCGTCATCGGTGATCTTGACGTGCGGCCCGGGCGAGGCAAGGGCAGGCGTATCCGTTGTTACGACGCCGACGATGCCGATCTTCTGTCCGCCGACATCCAGCACGACTGATTTCTTGATGCGGTCGCCGAGTTTCGATTCCGAATCGGTCAGCACGTTGGCGCCGAGTACCGGGAACTGGACCTTGTCGAGAAACGGCGCCAGTGCGCTTTCGCCATCGTCGAATTCATGGTTGCCGACGGTCATCGCGTCGAACTTCATGGCATTCAGCAGTTCCACCTCTGCCTGGCCCTTGTAGGTCGTGTAAAAAAGCGAGCCCTGGAAATTGTCGCCGGCGTCGAGAAGGATGACGTTTTGACCAGCAAGCGCCTTGCGGCGCAGGTCGATTTCCGTCTTCAGCCGGGCTGCGCCGCCGAAGCATTCGTTCTTGCTCTCTTCGTCTGCCGAGCAGGTGGCGTCGAATTTGTTGATCGACTCGTCGCGGGAGTGGAAGTCGTTGATGTGCAGAATATTGAGCTGATAGTCGGCGAAGGCCGTACCGGCGCTGAGCGCCACTACCGCAATGGTCAAAAGACCGAACCTGGCGGTTTTCCTCATCTCTCTCTCCTGTTTGGCAAGTCGCGCTGCGGCGCAGCCCCCCGCCGTCTCTCCTAGAGCCTCTTCATGGCAGCCGTACAATGATGATGTTCTGGCTTCGGTGCAACCCGTGACGGCTCCGGTGCAGCCTTGAAAGTCGGCGGGTCGCAGCCACGAAAAAGCCCGCCGCCTTTTTGCAAGGCAGCGGGCTTGTCTTTATCGGAGGCTATCGATCAGATGCCGCCCTGGCCGTCCGAGCCGATATAGGCCAGACGCAGCATGTTGGTGGCGCCCGGTGTTCCAAGCGGAACGCCGGCCGAGATGATGACGCGGTCGCCGGGCTTGCCGAAATCTTCGGCAACGACGATGCGGCATGCGCGGTTGACCATGTCGTCGAGGTCGGTCGCATCGTGGGTGACGACGCAATGCAGGCCCCAGACAACGGAGAGGCGGCGGGCTGTCTGGACGCTTGGCGAGAGTGCCAGGATCGGCACGTTCGGGCGCTCGCGGGAGGTGCGCAGGCCTGTGCCGCCGGACGATGTGTAGCAGACGATGGCTGTCAGCTTCAGCGTTTCGGCAATCTGGCGGGCGGCCAGCGAGATGGCGTCGGCGCCGGTTGCCTCAGGCTGAGGGCGCTGAGCATAGATGATGCCAGGATAATGCGGCTCGCGCTCGATGGTGCGGGCAATCGACGCCATGGTGGCGACGGCTTCGATGGGATAATCGCCGGAGGCAGATTCGGCCGACAGCATGACGGCATCGGCGCCTTCAAAGACGGCGGTGGCAACGTCCGACACTTCGGCGCGGGTCGGGACAGGAGCCGAAATCATCGATTCCAGCATCTGCGTGGCGACGACGACCGGCTTGCCGGCCTTGCGGCAGGCGCGGATGAGCTGCTTCTGGATGCCGGGAACGGCTTCGAGCGGCATTTCGACGCCAAGGTCGCCACGGGCAACCATCAGAGCGTCGGAGAGTTCGATGATCTCGTCGATCCGCTCCATAGCCTGCGGCTTTTCGATCTTCGACATCAGGCCAACGCGGCCCTGGGCGATCTCGCGGACTTCCGTGAGGTCTTCCGGGCGCTGGATGAACGACAGGGCAACCCAGTCGACATCGTTGACTGCGAGAACGGCGTCGAGATCGGCGCGGTCCTTGTCGGTAAGCACGCCTGCCGTCAGCAGGGTATCGGGAAGGCTGACACCCTTGCGGTCGGAAATGGTGGTGCCGGAAATGACCTTGGTGACGATCGTCTTGCCGTCGCATGTTTCAGCGCGCAGGTGCAACTTGCCGTCGTCGATCAGCAGGCGGTCGCCGGCCTTCACCGATTCCAGAATTTCAGGATGCGGCAGGAAGACGCGCTTGTTGTCGCCCGGCGTGTCGTTGCCGTCGAGCGTGAAGGTCTGGCCTGGGACGAGCGTGACCTTGGTATCGGCGAATTTTCCGACGCGCAGCTTTGGTCCCTGCAAGTCGGCGAGAATGCCGATCGGCCGGCCGCAGCGGGCTTCGACGGCGCGGATGCGAGACACCAGCGTGCGCATCATCTCATGGCTGGAATGGCTCATGTTGATGCGGAACAGATCGGCGCCTGCTTCATGAAGCTTCTGGATCATCGCCTCGTCAGAAGAAGCGGGACCGAGTGTGGCGAGGATTTTGACGTTTCTATTGCGTTTCATCAATTCTGGCTTTCTTGGCTTCCCGGGGTGTCGGACAACTGAACCATCCAGCTCGCCTGCCTCCCCGTGTCGTATTCCTTGAATCCCATTTTCTGGTGACCGCGTGCGTAGCAGTCCTTGACGCCCTCGATCTTGAACTCGTTTTCAGCCACGCACATTTCCACATCGCCAGTCCAGCGGCCACCACGGGCAGCGTCCTCGGCGTAGAGATAATAATAACGTGACTGCAACGGACCTTCGATCAGAGTGGCGCATGTGGTGGCTGGGACCTGCCACCATCCTTCCGTCACCCAACCCTGCTTTGCACGGTAGCCGATGGCTACGCCGACCAGGTTTTGCGTGCCGTTGCAGACGCGGAAATCCGCAAGTGCAACATTCGGCAGGATAAACGGCGAGGCTGCGGCCAGGGCAAAAAGGGCGAGCTTGACGAGCGGATTTGACCGCTTAACGAAACTGGGCGCGACTTGGCTGGACACTGCTTCCAATGGGCTCCATGATTATTCGTTCTCCCGTCTTCTTGCGCTGCCATCCCCGGAATGTCAACGCAATGCTAATCGATTATATTCGTTCACGCCATTGTCATCGGCAACCCCAAACCCGCCACGATATCATGCAAACCTTGCACCTCGGCGTCCTGCATGCGATCAAGCAGCGGACCGAAATGAGGCTGGCAGCACCCGCGCATGCATGACTTCAACGCTTTCGAAATCATAGACGGCAATCGTGACAGGGGCATGGTGATCCTCGGCGATCACGCCATGAACCGGCTGCCGCCACATTACAATCAGCTCGGATTGCCGGCCGCTGCTTTCGAGCGGCATATTGCCTATGACATCGGCGTCGAGGATTTGTGCCGGAGGCTGTCGCGCATGCTGGGCGTGCCCGCCGTGCTCAGCGGTTTTTCGCGATTGCTGATCGATCCCAATCGCGGCGAAGACGATCCGACGCTGATCATGAAAATCTCCGATGGCGCGATCATTCCCGGCAATCATCCGATTTCGGACGCCGAATGGATGAACCGCATTGCAACCTATCACCGTCCCTATCACGATGCCTTGGCAGAGGTGATTGCCAGTGTGGCGGCTGAAAGCGGGAAGGCACCGCTGGTGTTGTCTCTGCATTCCTATACGCCCGCCTGGAAGGGCGTGCCGCGTCCTTGGCATGCGGCGGTCCTCTGGGACACCGACGATCGCGCCGTCCTGCCGCTGCTCTCCATGCTGCGGGCCGAAGGCCTGGTTGTCGGAGATAACGAACCCTATGACGGTGCGCTGCGCGGTGACACGCTCTACCGGCACTGCATGGTGACCGGCATTCCGCACACTCTACTGGAGGTGCGCCAGGACCTGATCGGCGACGCCGAAGGCGTTGCAGACTGGGCCGATCGGCTGGCACCGATCTTCGCGGCCATGAATGCCGATCCTGCGTTGCACGAGTATAAGGTATTTCCGTCACGCACCGGCCCCTATCCAACGGCTTAAGGAGACAAAATGACCGAACTCAGCAAGGAACAGCAAACCGAGTTCGAAGCTGCCGCCTTTCGCAGGCTGGTCGCTCATCTCGCCGAGCGCAGCGACGTCCAGAACATCGACCTCATGAACCTTGCCGGTTTCTGCCGAAACTGCCTGTCGCGCTGGTATGGCGAGGCGGCCAATGAGCGCGGCGTGCCGCTCAGCAAGGAAGAGTCGCGCGAGATCATCTACGGCATGCCCTACGAAGAGTGGCAGAGCCTCCACCAGATCGAGGCGACGCCTGTGCAAAAAGCCGCGTTTGAAACCAGCAAGCCAAAAGAATAGGTCAACCTTTACCAAATCGGCTTGACCTCCAGCGCCGTTCGCGGCACGTCATCCCGCGATCAAACCACCCGTCCGTCCAACAAGCGGCACCTGCCGTCGACACGGCTGTCGGCCAGCTGCTTGCGTTTAACGGCCCGCATCATCTGTCTAGCGAGGAAAGAAATCCATGAGTGAAGTAATGGGCGCAGAGCCGGTCGCGGCCGCCGAACTGAAGCAGTTCATCGAACGCATCGAGCGTCTGGAAGAAGAGAAGGCAGCCATCAGCGGCGATATCAAGGATGTCATGGGCGAAGCCAAGGGCCGCGGTTACGACACCAAGGCCATCCGCACCATCATCCGCCTCCGCAAGAAAGACGCCAACGAGCGCATGGAAGAAGAAACCATCCTGCAGACCTACATGGCCGCACTGGGTATGGAATAGCCCACTCGGGCCCTTCTCCAGAAAGCACTTCAGCATTCAAACAGAAAACCCGCCGAAGCGATCCGGCGGGTTTTCTTTATAAGCTTGGGTAATGGCTATTGCAGCGTGTCGAATTTCTTGACCGGCAGGAAGTTGACGGCGGAGCCGTTGAAGCGTTCGGGGTCAATAGCAGCGGTCTGCTGCTTGAAGCCTTCCGTATAGACGGTGGTCGGCTGGGCGCGTAGCTGCTGGCTGACGAAACGCGGAGCCTTTACCGGGCGGCTCGCGGTTTCGAGGCGGGCGTTGCTGAGAGCCCAGTGCTCGACCATCTTTTCGGTCAGCTTCGGTTCAGTGCGAAGGGTGGCGCGGCCTGCCGTTGCAACAACGGCGTCCTTCTTGCTGGGGCGTCCGCCCTTTGTCGGGATACCTGCGGCGATATTGCTGTCATCGGCGGTCGGTGCATCGAAGGCGTCGTAGAAGCGGACATTGTTAGTCGCCGGCGCTATCTTCGTTTGTGGAGCCAGTGCCGCCATCTGCATCGGTGCCGACGTCGTCGGGCGCTGCTGAGCCGGCCGCTGTGTCGGAACGACCTGCGGCGTCACCGAGGCGATTGCCTGGGCTGCAGGCGGCATCGGCGTTGCGGCAAGCGCATTCAGCACTTCCTCGTCCTTGCGATGCTGCTCGAGCGCGGCAACGACCGAAGGCGACAACGCATTTTCATCCGCATTGTCTTCTTCGGCATCGGTATCGGATTGCGCCGAAGCGAGAAGGTTTTCAGCCACCGCAGGACGCTCCACCGGAACCGGAACGGAAGACAGCTGCGAGTCGGCCTGCGAATTAAGCGGATCGGCGGACGCCGTCTGCATTTCGGCGTCGCCGGGTGCGCGTCTCTGGCCAAGCAGCGATGGCACAGGCACGCTGAACGAGCTCAGGTCCGTATACTGCGGCAGGGATGAGGAGCCGTTTGCCGGCAGAGCTGCGGAGAGCGCATCCTGGGCGGCGCTATGGTTTGGCGAGACCAGCGCAGAAGCGACATCGCTGCCACCAGCCAGATTGCCGAAGGAAGGCCGGACAGCCGGGATCGGCGCATTGAGGCTCGCCACGGCAGTCTGAGGTGCTTCCTCATCATCCGTTGGCTGGACGACTGCCGGAGCCTGCTGGCGCGGCGTGGACGTTGTCGTGGCCACTGCCTTTGTCGGCGTGGATTCTGCATCGGAATTATCTTCGGCCTCGTCAGCCCCGCCGCCGCCAAACAGCGTCGCGAAGAAGCCGCGATGCTTGGTGGGCGAAACGCTGGCAACCTGGATATCGTCTGAAGACATGCGGCGCTTGTAGTCGGCGACTGCCTGGTCGTAGCCTGGAAGCGGCTTGCCGTCGGCCGGGATATGCATCGTCTTGCCGTTCGGGAACAGCCGGACAAGATCCTGGCGATCCATGCGCGGCCAGGCGCGAACGCCGCCGACGTCCATGTGAACGAAAGGCGAGCCCGATGTCGGATAGTAGCCGACGCCGCCGGTCTGCAATTTCATGCCGAGTTCGCGCAGCTTGGCGAGCTTGACGTCGGGAATGTAGAAATCCATTGCGTTGCCAAGCATGTGCTGGCTCTTCTTCGCAACGCCAGTGTGGGCATTGCGGGTGCGTAGCATCTCGTTTGTATCGGGCGAGCGGAAGCCACAGACGACGTTGATGAATTCATGCGAACCGCTCTCGCGGTAGACTTCCCAGATCAGGTCGAAAAGCCGGGGGTTCATCTTGGTCGGCTGGTTCTTGCGCCAGTCGCGCAGGATGCGGTTGAGCTGCTCAAGACCACGCGGGTCGAACTTGCCATTGCGCTTGTAGGTGATCACAGCCTTTTCGCCCGTATGGACGTAGTAGATCTTGAGGCTGCGCGTCTCGCCTTCCGCCTGTGAAGGTGAACCCACGAAAACCGGCGTCGAAACTGCGATGGCGACCGCACCAATGGCAAGCGCCCTGGCCGTCTTCACGCAAATATCCGAACATACGGTGCGCCAGTTCAAGCCTTTACGCTTGGAATTCCCATTCAGTTTCTGCAAGTCGATCCCCGTCCGACAGCAAATGCCGCATAACGTTCCAAATGTCTGTCAATTGCGGTCACACGATGGCAAAAATGCCACACATGTTCAACCACTTCTTACATAGTGAACGATCCACTAACAAGAGCTTTACGACCAGTAACGGAATATGCTTGCCCGAACGTTAAGAAGGCGATCAGGCAGCGTTTTTCTGTGGGTCATCCGGATCTATACCGTAATCCTTCAATTTGCGGTAGAGGGTAGAGCGGCCAATGCCTAGTTTTCGGGCTACCTGGCTCATCTGGCCGCGGTAAAATTTCAGTGCAAAACGAATCAATTCCTCCTCTATGTCGGCCAGTTTCCGCACTTCTCCGGACGGACCGGTGCTGGCGATCTGATTGTCGGGAACCGAAACATCGGTTTTTTCAGCCGGTTGGGGCGCCGGTGATTCGTTGGTGACGCTCTCGACGTGGTCCGATTCTCGCCCGCCCACGAGCGAAAGACCGCCTTCGCCCATGGCACGCCTGGAGATGCCGCCGGCAGCCATCTGTTCCGAGGTGAGGTAGCCCGGCAGTTGAGCGGCGATCTGCGGAAAATCCGCTTCGACCAGATCGGAGCCCTGCGCCAGGACGACGGCGCGGAAGATGGCGTTTTCGAGCTGGCGGATATTGCCGGGCCAGTCGTAGGCTGTCAGCAGCGCCATGGCGCCGGCGCTGATGCCGAGCGTGTGACCGATCTTCTGCTCGGCGGAAAAGCGCTCGACGAAGACGCGTACCAGATGCGGGATATCTTCCTTGCGCCGGCGCAGCGCCGGCATGGTGATCGGGAAGACGTTGAGGCGGTAATAGAGATCCTCGCGGAACCGCCCGGCCTTCACTTCCTCGATCAGGTCCTTGTTTGTGGCGGAGATCAGCCTGACATTGACTTTTTGCGTCGTGCGGGCGCCGATCGTTTCGATTTCGCCCTGCTGTACGGCGCGCAGCAGCTTCACCTGCACCTCGACAGGCAGGTCGCCAACTTCGTCGAGGAACAGCGTGCCGCCATCGGCTTCCATGAACTTGCCGACATGGCGCTCTGTGGCGCCGGTGAACGCACCCTTTTCGTGGCCAAAGAGGATGCTTTCGACGAGGTTGTGGGGGATGGCGCCACAGTTGACGGTGATGAAAGGCTTGTTGGCGCGGTCGCTGGCCGACTGTATGGCGCGTGCCACCAATTCCTTGCCGACGCCGGATTCGCCCTCGAGCACCACGGGGATGTTCGAAAGCGCTGCCCGCTGGGCGAGGTCGGTGATGCGGATCATCGCCGGACTGGCGGAGATGATGTCGTCGAAGCCGATGCTGCCGGAGCGCGTCTTGCGGCCGGCCCGCGCTTTGGCTTCGCGCTGGTCGAGCTTCAGGGCGCCGTGAATGGCGCTTGCGATGCGTTCGGGCGAAACCGGCTTGACGACGAAATCGAAAGCGCCGGCGCGCATCGCCTGCACCACGGTTTCGATGCCGCCCTGGCCTGTCTGGACGATCACCGGTATGTCGGTGCCCATCTCGTGAAGGGCGGCCAGAAATTCCAGCCCGCCCATTTCCGGCATCATCAGATCGAGCACGATGACATTGACGCGGCCGCTGTTCTCTTTGAGGACCTGTAGCCCGAGCCGACCGTTCTCGGCCAGCAACGTCGCATAGCCATGCCGCTCGACAGCGTTCTTCAGAAGCCGGCGCTGGACCGGATCATCCTCGACGATGAGAATCTGCGCGCCGACCTTGGCGTCATTATGTATGGTCATTAGTGCCTCACCTCATGCGAAACTTGAGGTGATTTTGGCAGACAGGATTGAACATCCAGTTCTGAGAAATAACGGCATTTTAATCAATGCACGATCAGCACAACTTCGGCCTGGGGCAGTGATTTTACCGCGAAAATCGGCTTGCCGCCATCGTTAGGGCCCATTAGACACGACAGATGACCGTGCCAGACCAGGAAAGCAGAGGATAACTGCCCATGAGCCGCCATTCGCTCCACGCCTTTCTTAACCTTTCGGCCGACATTGCCGTCAAAGCATCTGCAGATGCAGCACTGGGAGATCTGCCCGTCTGGAAGCTCGCGGATCTCTATCCCTCGGCAACGTCTCCAGCATTTCTCGCCAACATGGAAAAGGCTGCTTCAGCGTCGGTTGCGTTCGCGGAAAAGTGGAAGGGCAGGCTCGGCACCGCGGCGATGAGCACGGGCGAAGCCGGTATCGGTGCGGCGCTGCGCGAATACGAGGCGCTCGACGACCTCATGGGCCGGATCGCCTCCTTCGCCGGCCTGACTTACTTCTCGGACACCAGTAATCCGGCCAACGGCAAGCTCTACGGTGATGTACAGGCGAAGATTACCGAAGCCAGTTCGCACCTGCTGTTCTTCGCGCTTGAGCTCAACAGGCTCGACGACGTGCTGATCGATGCCTGTATGCAGAACGATCCTGAAGCCGGCCACTATCGTCCTTGGCTGGTCGACCTGCGCCAGGACAAGCCCTACCAACTCGAGGACAAGATCGAGCAATTGTTCCTCGAAAAGTCGATGACGTCGGCCGCCGCCTTCAATCGTCTGTTCGACGAGACCATGGCCGAGTTGCGCTTCGAGATCGACGGCGAGATGTTGCCGCTGGAGATGACGCTCAACCTGCTGCAGGATCCCGACACGGCAGTCCGCAAGAAAGCCGCCATGGCGCTGGCCGCCACCTTCAAGGCTAATCTGCGGGTCTTCACGCTGATTACAAACACGCTCGCCAAGGACAAGGACATTTCGGACCGCTGGCGGGGTTTCAAGGACATCGCCGACAGCCGGCATCTTGCCAACCGGGTCGAGCGCGAGGTCGTCGATGCGCTTGCCGCTGCGGTTCGTGATGCCTATCCGCGACTGTCGCACCGCTATTACAAGATGAAGGCCAAGTGGCTCGGCATGGAGCAGATGGATTTCTGGGACCGCAACGCGCCGCTGCCGGAGACCTCGAATGTGCTCATTCCCTGGGGCGACGCCAAGGAGACAGTGCTATCGGCCTACAATGACTTTGCGCCTGAGATGGCCGCAATCGCCCGCCGCTTCTTCGATGAGCAGTGGATCGATGCGCCGGTGCGGCCAGGCAAGGCACCGGGCGCATTTGCGCATCCGACAGTGCCTTCCGCCCATCCCTATGTGCTGGTCAACTACCTCGGCAAGCCGCGCGACGTGATGACCCTTGCCCATGAGCTCGGCCACGGCGTGCATCAGGTGCTGGCCGGCGGGCAGGGCGCATTGATGTGCCAGACGCCGCTGACGCTGGCCGAAACCGCTTCGGTCTTCGGCGAGATGCTGACCTTCCGGGCTCTTCTGGAAAAGACCACTGACAAGCGCGAGCGCAAGGCGATGCTCGCCCAGAAGGTCGAGGACATGATCAACACGGTCGTGCGCCAGATCGCTTTCTACGAATTCGAACGCAAACTGCACACTGCGCGCAAGGCTGGCGAGCTGACGTCGGAGGATATCGGGGCGCTCTGGCTATCCGTGCAGGAGGAAAGCCTCGGGCCGGCGATCCGTATTTCAGAGGGCTACGAGACCTACTGGACGTATATCCCGCACTTCATCCATTCGCCCTTCTACGTCTATGCCTATGCCTTCGGCGATTGCCTGGTCAATTCGCTCTATGCCGTCTACCAGAAGGCGGAGCCGGGGTTCCAGGACAAGTATTTCGAGCTTCTAAAGGCCGGCGGCACCAAGCATCATTCCGAATTGCTGAAGCCGTTCGGCCTCGACGCCACCGATCCATCGTTCTGGGCGAGGGGGCTTTCGATGATCGAAGGGCTTATCGACGAACTCGAGGCCCTGGACGAGTCATAAAACAACGAAGTGTAAACGCAGGACAAACCACGCCGCACACATGGCCAGCACCGCATCAGTCCTTTTCCGAGACGATACTACCGGCCAGGTGATGCTGTTTGCCGAACCCCTGGATGTGATCGTCGCTCATACGGGCGCCGAGGTGCTGGCCGGTCTGGCGCGGATGCAGCGGGAGAAGGCGGCGGGCCGGTGGCTGGCCGGCTACATGGCCTATGAGGCCGGCTTCGTCTTCGAGGACAGGCTCGCGCCGCTGATTGCCGAGGGACGCCAGACGCCGCTGATGGTTTTCGGGGTCTTCGACGGACCGGCAGCTGCGGACCATCCGCTCTCGCAGCCGCAGCGTCGTCTTGAAAACGAGGCTTTTCTGACGGATCCGAAGGCCGCGTGGGATTTCGTCGCCTATCAGAAAAGCTTCGACCGGCTTCACCGCCACATCCGGAACGGTGATTGCTACCAGGGTAACCTGACGATGCCGATCGAGGCGCGCTGGAATGGCGATCCGTGCGCCGCCTTCTGGTCCCTGATCGAACGACAGCCGGTCAAGTATGGAGCGCTTGTCGATCTCACCGGCCCGGTCATCTTGTCGCGCTCGCCGGAACTGTTTTTCCGGGTCGACGCCGACGGCTGGATCGAAACCCGTCCAATGAAGGGGACGGCGCCGCGCGGACTGACGCCGGACGAAGACTCCGCCATCGTCGAGGCGATGCGCCAGGACGGCAAGACCCAGGCTGAAAACCGGATGATCGTCGATCTCCTGCGCAACGACATTTCGCTGATCGCAGAGACGGGCAGCGTCGAGGCGCCGAGGCTTTTCGATATCGAGAGCTATCCGACCGTCCACCAGATGGTGAGTTCCGTCCAGGCAAAGCTCCTTCCTGACCTGTCGATCCGGGATATCTTTGCCGCGCTTTTTCCGTGCGGTTCGGTCACCGGCGCTCCAAAAATGTGGGCGATGGAAATCCTCCATGGGCTGGAGGTCGGTCCCCGCGACGCCTATTGCGGTGCTATCGGCATGATTGCGCCTGAGGGTCCCATGCGCTTTTCCGTGGCCATCCGGACGATCACGCTGTTCGACGATTTCAAGGCTGTCTTCAACGTCGGCGGCGGTATCATCTTCGATTCGACCGCCGAGGCGGAGTACGCGGAATGCTTGCTGAAGGCGCGGTTTGCCGTGGGGGACGCGTGGATAGCCCAGTAGATGATTTCTCGCTGATCGAAACCCTGCGCTACGAGCCGGGCCTCGGCTTCCTCAGGTTGAAGCTGCACCTGGCGCGGCTGCAGCGTTCTGCCCGACGTCTTGGTTTTGCGGCACCGGAGCAGGTGGAAGCGGCGCTTGACGCGGCCGTTTGCGACGCATCCAGCCCGCAGCGTGTCCGCCTGACGATGAACCGTACCGGTACTGTTGCAGTTACCACGGCCGGTTTTGTTCCTTTGGCTGCCGATGTGACATGGCGGGTCCGCATCGCCGCCACACGTCTCGATTCCAGCGAAAAGCTGCTTCGGGCGAAAACCACGCGACGCGGGGTCTATGACCGCGCCCGTGCCGAATTCAGCCCTGACGAGGCCGATGAAGTTCTGTTGCTCAACAAGAAGGGCGACGTCTGCGAAGGTACCATTACCTCGGTTTTTGTCGACGACGGCTCCGGCATGCTGCTGACGCCGCCGATTGCCTGCGGCCTGCTGGCCGGCGTGTTGCGCAGCGAACTGATCTGCGCGCGCAAAGCC
The DNA here is from genome assembly GCF_003240565.2 of Rhizobium tumorigenes. Lineage (NCBI taxonomy): Bacteria > Pseudomonadati > Pseudomonadota > Alphaproteobacteria > Hyphomicrobiales > Rhizobiaceae > Arminella > Arminella tumorigenes. The sequence continues at coordinate 2,438,582 of NZ_CP117255.1, read as the reverse complement.
CGGACCTCTCGGCTGACGGTGTCGGATCTTGCTGAGGCCAAGCTCTACGTCGGAAATTCCTTGCGCGGCCTTATCCCGGCGATATTCGTGCAAGGCTAGCGGCCCGCTTCACTTTCGTAACTGCTGGAAATATGGGCGAAATCTGAGGTTTGTGGTAGATGGTGGTGCTTCGATCGCCTAAGTATTCCAGGTGCCTTATCCCTCCTATCGCCGGAATAATTTCATGTTTATCCTCTCCCTGACCTACCTCAAAAGCAATGAAGAGGCCGACGCCGTCATGGAGCCGCATATCGCCTGGGTGGCCGAAGGATATGCCAAGGGTTGGTTTCTTGCATCCGGTCGCAAAGTCCCGCGCACCGGCGGCGTCATCCTTGCCCGGGGCGAGCGCGCCGACCTGGAAGCCTATGTCGCCGCCGATCCGTTCACGGTGCATGGAGTTGCCCGATACGAGATCATCGAGGTGGCGCTGACGAGGACGGTGGATGGGCTTGAGTTGTTGAGGGGATGAGGCATGGACGGATTGCTCGAGCATCTTCGCCAGCTTGAGGAAAGGCTGTTCGATCCGGTCGTGCGCTCGTCTAGTGAGGCGCTTGAAGGTCTGCTGTCGCCGGAATTCCGGGAGATTGGCAGCTCCGGCCGCATGTTCGGCTTTGCGGACATCATTTCGGCCTTGCTGACGGAAGAGCCGGTCATGTCACGTGCCTTGCACAATCCGAGGCTAGTCATGCTGTCGGAGCATGTTGCGCTGGTGACTTACGGATCGACCAGAGAGACTATGGAGGGTTATGCGGTTCACTCCCTGCGCAGTTCGATCTGGCGGCGGGAAGAAGACGAGCGCTGGCTTATGGTTTTCCACCAGGGGACTTTGACGGATAGGCTATAGTTACGCTCGGCGAGGTGGTCATCCACCCTTTATTGTGACAGGGTTTTGTGATTAGAGCCCTTCACCCATCGTCAAGCGTTTGCTGATGAATCGACAGACACCAAAGAGCCTCCGCTCTTTGAAGGAGAAAAGAATGAAGCAGGAAAACTACCCGGTATATGCCGAAATAACCGGCCCGATCGTGATGATCGGCTTTGGCTCCATCGGCCGCGGCACGCTGCCCCTGATCGAGCGCCATTTCAAATTCGACAAGAGCCGGATGGTTGTCATCGACCCGCGTGAAAACGAAGGCGACATGGCTATTCTTGCCGAGCATGGCATCCGCCATATCAAGGAATACGTCACCAAGGACAATTACAAGGAGCTGCTGAAGCCGCTTCTCACGGAAGGCGGCGGCCAGGGCTTCTGCGTCAATCTTTCTGTCGACACCGGCTCGCTCGACCTGATGAAGCTTTGCCGCAAGCTTGACGTCCTCTACATCGACACCGTCATCGAGCCATGGCTTGGCTTCTATTTCGACAAGAGCATGAAGAACGCCGACCGCACCAACTATGCGCTGCGCGAAACCTTGCGCCATGAGAAGAAGAAGAACCCGGGCGGCACGACGGCCGTTTCCACCTGCGGCGCGAACCCGGGCATGGTCTCGTGGTTCGTCAAGCAGGGCCTCGTCAATCTCGCCCACGATCTCGACATCAAGTTCGACGCGCCGGACCAGCATGACCGCGAAGGCTGGGCCAAGCTGATGAAGAAGGTCGGCGTCAAGGGCATCCACATTGCCGAACGCGATACGCAGCTGACCAAGAACCCGAAGCCGCTCAACGTGTTCTGGAACACATGGTCGGTCGAAGGCTTCATTTCGGAGGGCTTGCAGCCTGCCGAACTCGGCTGGGGTACCCATGAAGAGTGGATGCCGAAGAATGCCAAGAAGCACAAGAAGGGTTGCCAGGCGGCAATCTATCTCGAGCAGCCCGGCGCCAACACACGCGTTCGCACCTGGTGCCCGACGCCCGGCGCGCAGTACGGCTTCCTCGTCACCCACAACGAGTCGATCTCGATCTCCGACTACTTCACGGTGACTGACAAGGACGGAGACGTCTCCTACCGTCCGACCTGCCACTATGCTTACCATCCTGCCAACGATGCCGTGCTGTCGCTGCATGAAATGTTCGGCAATGGTGGCAACGCCCAGCCGGTCATGCATGTTCTCGACGAGAACGAACTGGTCGAGGGTGTCGACGAACTCGGCGTGCTGCTCTATGGCCACGACAAGAACGCCTACTGGTTCGGCTCGCGCCTCTCGCTCGAAGAAACGCGCCGGATTGCGCCATACCAGAACGCCACCGGCCTGCAGGTCACCTCGGCCGTTCTCGCCGGCATGGTCTGGGCGCTCGAGAACCCGAATGCCGGTATCGTCGAGGCGGACGAGATTGATTACAAGCGCTGCCTCGAAGTGCAGATGCCTTATCTCGGTCCGGTCGAAGGCCACTACACGGACTGGACGCCGCTCACCGGTCGTCCCGGGCTGTTCCCGGAAGATATCGACACTAAGGACCCATGGCAGTTCAAGAACGTTCTCGTTCGTTGATAAGACTGGCTGATTAGCACTTGGAATGCCCGCATCGTTGGTGCGGGCATTTTTGTTACGCCTCAAGGATAAATCTGCGGATTGGCGGCCCGAGCCTTGCTTTCAGAAGGGTGCCGCTCCATCTTTTTGCAAAGTGTGCGGCGGATGCCGATTCTGAATTTCGGGGAAGAACCATGAAGATCAAAGCAAGCCTTGCCCTCCTTGTCTCGGCCTTGTCGCTCGCCTCCTGTATGGATCAGGGTCCTCGCCAGATGCCGATGCAGGTCGCGACCCGCCAGGCACCGCAAACGGTGGACGGCACATGGGCCGATCCGAACGGCATCATCTCGACTTTCCAGGGCGGCGGCTTCTCCACGCGGACTACCGACAGCAACCAGCTGCTCGCCTCCGGCACCTATGTCAACACCGCGCCCGGACTCGTCGAGATCAACATGACGTCAATGCTCCGCAAGACGACTTCGAAGGTCAATTGCGCGCTTGTCAACTCGAGCCAGCTAAATTGCACGTCTGACAGCGGCGCACAGTTCTCGCTCGCGCGTCGCGGCTGAGGTTTTTCGGTCAGATATTCAAAAGCTCCCTTCGCGGGAGCTTTTTCCGTTTTGAGGGGATTCAGCGTCGCACCGGGAATGACGGAACGAAAGGCTGGCTAACTGGTTTGCCAACGACGCAATTTGGCGGCATTGGAAGAAAACCCCATGACAAACCCCATTATCTATCCCGTGAGGATCGTTAAACCTCCGCTATTTCCCATTCTGTGGCATTTCGCCGTTGCCTGTTTCATTGGCACGATGATCACCGACATCACCTATTGGCGAACTGCCGAAATGATGTGGGCCAATTTTTCAGCCTGGTTGCTGACGGCCGGCCTGATGGTCGGAGCAGTGGCAGCGCTGGTCTGCCTCGTTGATTTCTTTATTGGCCGCCTTGTCGGCGTCAACCGTCTCTCGGCAATCTACGTGCTCGGTAACGGTGTTGCCTTGGTGCTAGCCATTTTCAATGCCCTGATCCATAGCCGCGATGCCTGGACCTCGGTTGTCCCAACGGGCCTGGTACTCTCTGCAGCCACGCTGATCGTGTTGATCCTCGGTGGCTTGCTCGGCCGCACGCCGGTCTATCGCCAAGATCTAGGAGTAGTCGAGTGATGCGCACCGTGATTTTCCCAAGAACCATTCGCCGCTCGCTCGCTGTCGCGCTCGCCTACACCTCGATGTTCGCTCTCGCCGGCTGCGGTGGCAGCGATCCGGATCCGACGAGCGAAATCGGCGCCAACCCGACGCTGCCGGAACAATCGCAATACCTGGTGCCGCCAATGCATGTCGCCCCAGTGGTCGGCTGGCAGAAGGACGAGACGCCGACTGTGCCCGAGGGCATGCAGATCAAGGCGCTGGCTTCCGGGCTGGTTCACCCGAGATCCCTTTACGTCTTGCCGAACGGCGACGTTCTTGTGGTGGAATCCGTTGCGCCGCCTGCGGCCGCCATTACACGTCCCAAGGACCTGATCATGGGCTGGGTTCAGTCTTTCGCAACCGGAAGTCCGCCACAGCAGGCAAGCAATCGGATCACGTTGTTGCGCGATGCCGATGGGGACGGGGTGGCTGAAGTTCACGAAGTCTTTCTCGATCACCTGAACTCGCCGTTCGGAGTAACCCTTGTTGGCAACGATCTCTATGTTGCCAACACCGATGCAATCATGCGGTTTCCCTATACGCCGGGCGCTACCAAGATATCCGAGCCGGGTGTCAAGCTTGTCGACCTGCCGGGCGGCCCCATCGACCACCACTGGACCAAGAGCCTGGTTGCCAGCGATGACGGCAAGCTGTTGTATGTCGGCGTTGGGTCGAACAGCAATATCACCGAAAACGGCATCGGTGCCGAGAAGGACCGTGCGGCGATCTGGGAAGTCGACAGGGAAACCGGTCGTTCGCGGTTGTTTGCAACCGGCCTGCGCAACCCGAATGGGCTGAGCTTCGAGCCAAAGAGCCATGCGCTCTGGGCTGTTATCAACGAACGTGATGAACTCGGCCCCAATCTGGTGCCGGATTACATGACCTCGGTGAAGGATGGTGCGTTCTACGGCTGGCCTTACAGCTATTACGGACAGCACGTCGATCCGCGTGTCATGCCGCAGCGGCCTGATCTCGTCGAGAAGGCCGTCGTTCCGGACTATGCGCTCAGCTCGCACGTCGCGCCTCTCGGCATGGCGTTCTATACGGGAACAAACCTGCCTGTAGCCTATCAGGGCGGTGCGTTTGTCGGCGAGCACGGTAGCTGGAACCGCCAGACCTTTAACGGCTACAAGGTCGTCTTCATCCCGTTTGCCGATGGTCGCCCGAATGGCAAGCCGCAGGATATCGTCACCGGCTTCATGGGTGCCGACAACAAGACACGTGGCCGGCCAGTCGGCCTTGCCGTTGACAAAACCGGTGGCCTGCTGATTGCCGACGATGCCGGCAACACAGTCTGGCGCGTCTCCGCCAAGTAGGCGCGGCGACATTCTTTGTAAAACAAGCCCGGCGCTGATGTCTCAGCGCCGGACTTTTTTGTCTGAAGGCTTATCTGGTCGTGAGAGGTAGTCTCCCCGTCAGTGGCCGAGGGATTTCAGGAAGACGTCGTTGTCGACGTTGCCGCCTGAAGTGACGGCAATCACCGTGTCGCCGGCGAGTTCGCTGCCGTGGAAGAGGGCGGCGGCCAGAGCGACGGCGCCGCCCGGTTCGACCACCAGTTTCAGCCGGGTAAACGCCAAGGCCATGGCGGCCAGAGCTTCGGCGTCCGTCACGACGAGACCGGTGCCACAGAGCCGCTGCATGATGGGGAAGGTAATCTCGCCCGGCTGAGGCGTGATGATCGCGTCGCAGATCGAGCCGGAGAGCGAAAGATTGCGTTCGATCCGGCCAGACGCCAGCGACCGTGTTGCGTCGTCGAAGCCTTCCGGCTCGCAGGGGCGCACCTTCATGGCTGGCGCGCGGGCCTCGAGCGCCAGTGCGATCCCCGACGTCAGACCGCCGCCGCCGCATGGCACCAGCACTTCGGCCGCGCCGATATCGTTTTCAAGCGCCTGCTCGGCGATCTCGAGCCCCGTCGTTGCCTGCCCGGCTATGACCATCGGTTCGTCATAGGGCCGGATCAGCGTCAGGCCGCGTTCTCTCGACAGCCGGGCGCCGATCTCGTCGCGATCTTCAGTGGCCCGGTCGTAGAGCACCACTTCTGCGCCGAAGGCGCGGGTATTGTCGATCTTCATCTTCGGTGCATTCGACGGCATGATGATGACCGAGGGAATACCATGCATGCGGGCCGCCAGCGCCACACCCTGAGCATGGTTGCCGGAGGAAAAGGCGATGACGCCGCGTGCGCGAACGTCGGGCGACAGCGCCGAGATCGCCGACCATCCGCCACGGAATTTGAAAGAGCCGGTGTGCTGCAGGCACTCAGCCTTAACGAACAGGCGCCGCCCGGCAATTTCGTCGAGAAAGGGCGAAGACAGCAGAGGCGTCCGCCGTGCCTTGCCTGAAAGGCGCACCCGGGCAGCTTCGATCATTGCGATATCGACCAAGAAAAGCTCCATCTCGAAAAAGTAGCGGCATCCCTGCATAGGATCTCGTCATCCCCGATGGAACAGAGACATTGTCCCGGTGACAGCATTTAGGCCAACGCCGAGGTTTCAGGCGCGTTCGGGCAACGAGAGATGGCCGAGACGATAGCCAAGTGTGTCGGTCGGCAACGGCGCCTGTGGCATCTCCCGCCATAGCCGGAAGCGAAGACGTTTCCAGCTATGGGGATCGAAGGCCGAAACCGAGGCCAGTGCTGCACCCGTTTCGATGTCAGCTGTCGCATCCGCGCTGCCTGCCGCACGCATCATGCCGAGATCGGCATCCGGTGCGATATCGGAAATCTCCCGGGTGGCGAAGCGAGCCTTTCGGATGTCAGCGGCGATCGCGGTATTCCAGAGGATCCATGTGTTTACCTGCGGCCGACCAAAGGCCGCGCTGACGCCCGCAAAGCCGGAGCCGCAGATAAAATCGTTCAGTCCCTCGACACCGTTCCAGACATAGAGCGGCGCATAGAGATTGTCTCTCGACCCCGTGGTCGCGTCGCCTTTGCGGGCAGTGAGATAGGCCTTGAAGACGAGATTCGGAAAGTTGTCCAGCAAAGGGCCTTTATCGCGGATTCTCCGGTCGACGATGTCCATGTCGTAGTCGGCGGGGAGCACGAAATTGTATTGCATGGCGATCACTGTCGGTCTCCTTCATTGACGGGCTCGAACCAGGTGACGGCAGTGCCTTCATGTGCGGCCTGGACGCTGAGATAGGTCAAACTCGTCGTCGCGCCGGATCCATGCCAGTGGTGCTCGCCTGGCTCGAAACGGATGCAGTCGCCGGCATGCAGATGCTCGACCGCTCCGCCGTCACACTGCACCAAGGCGATGCCGGAGAGCACGTAGAGGATCTGGCCGTGCGGATGGCTGTGCCAGTGGGTCAGCGTTCCCGGCTCCAGCTTGGCGATCATGGCGCCGAGACCATCCTCCGGCGTCGGGATGAGCGTCTCGAGCAGAAATGGCTTGCTGGATATCCCGTCGGGTGCCTGCTGCAGAGCCTCGCCTGCTCTATGGACGCGGTCCAATTTGCTTTGCGGCATGACGTTATGCCGCCTCTGTCATCTGGGCGCGGCCGTTGCCGAACGACCAGTCCTCGCGCCCGGTGGTGGTAATGACGATCATCACGTCCGCCGCACGGACACCCAGGGTGTCGCCGAGCAGCTCCGTCACCCGTCTATAGAATGCCTGCTTGACCTCGGCGGTGCGAGGCTTGCCGATGGTGACGTCGAAAAATAGGTAGTCGTCCGAGCGCGGTCCGGCGAGGTAGTCGCGGTCGAAGACCAGTTCGCCGGGCGAGCATTGGTGGATGACGTGAAACCGGTCCGCGGAAGGGACATCGAAAGTCTCGACCATGGCGCGGTGAAACGTGTCGCACAGCATCGCGAGGTATTCTGGCGATTTGCCGCGCATCAGGGAAATTCGGGTAATGGGCATGAGGGTTCTCTCGGAAACAAGTTGACGCAACTTCTATCGCACCCTTTATCCGTCCGGATAATCAGATATTAGTGGATAAATAATCCTGATAAACTGGACAGTGATATGAGCAACCCCGTCTTCGATCTCGATATTCTGAGAAGCTTCGTCGCGGGCATCGAGCTCGGTACCTTTGCCAAGGCGGCAGAGCGTGTCGGGCGGTCGACGTCTGCCGTCAGTGCGCGGATCAAGAAACTCGAGGAGCAGGCGGGGAGGCCGATCTTTCGCAAGGCTGGCCGCGGGCTGGCGCTGACCGAAGCCGGCGAAACGCTGCTCGCCTATGCGCACCGGCTGCTTGACCTCAACGATGAAGCGCTTACGGCGGTGCAGGGGATGGAACTCGAAGGCTGGGTCCGGCTCGGCTTGCAGGAGGATTTTGGCGAAGCGCTGCTTCCCGAAGTTCTCGGTCGCTTTGCCCGCGCTCATCCGAAAGTGCGCATCGAGGCTCGGGTGGTACGCAACGTCGAGTTGATAGAGCGGGTCCGGTCCGGCCGGCTCGATCTGGCACTGGCGTGGAGCAATGGCGAGCGGACCGCCCATTGCGAGCTTGTCGGCGAGGTGCCGATGTGCTGGGTGGGGCCGATGGACGGCCGGATAGACTGGACGATCGATAGCGGCGAACCGATGCCGCTCGCCACGCTCGAGGCGCCTTGCCTGCTCAGGACCGCTGCGACCAAGGCGATGGATAGTGTTGGCCTCGGCTGGCGGGTCGCTTTCGTCAGCCCCAGTCTCGGTGGCCTGTGGGCAGCGACAGAGGCCGGTCTCGGGATAACGGTGCGCACGCCGCTCGGTTTGCCCGGCACGCTGCGGCCGCTGGTTGACGGAGAGCTTGGGCTGCCGTCATTGCCGAAGCTCGACCTCGTGCTGCACCGTGCTGCCGCGGAGCAAAGTCCCGCCACCCAGCGCCTGGCTGCCATCATACTGGAAGCGTTGCGTCCGTCACTTGCAGCATTCAGGCACCGGTCGCTGGAGACGGGTCCTAACTGATCTCGGCGGCAATTCGTATTTCCGCGAGGCGAGCCACCTGCTGCAGGTCACGTGGCGCACCGGCAAGACATTCTATGGCGGCAATGGCGACGTCGGTGGCGATGTAGTCGGGCTTGTGGCCGAGGTTGCGAATGGTGATCAGTTCGGAGCCGACGATGTCGCGCTCCAAGCCGATGGAATGGAGTTCGGCCAGCACCACGTCGTCCGAATCGCCGGTGATGATGACGGTGGGCGCCGTTATCTCGCGGTATCGCTGCGATTCGCGCGTCACATAGTCAAGCAGGTTAACGACGTCCCGGGCATTGTCGCGGAAGACGGCTGGCCGGAAGACCAGCGCCGGCGCAGTCTTTTCGATGTAGTCGTGCGGCCGCGGGTTGGGGCTGAAGACGCTGATAGTGCCTTGATCGAGCTTTCGCAGGCCAGCCGGAATGACCAGCGTGTGTGCGAAGAGCCAGCCGAGAACGGGCATCGATGCAAGCCGGTAGTACCAGTCAACGCCGCCGGGCCACGGATGGGTGGCAGGTGCAAGAAACAGCAGGCCAGCGGTCTTATGGGGATGGCGGACCGCAAAGGCTGCGGCAATCGCACCGCCGAAGGAGTGGCCGACTATTATGGCGGGGCCGACCTGCAGTTTATCCAGCAACTTTGCGACGGCATCCGCCTGTCCCGACGGAAAGGCATTGTCTGGCCCGCCGCGCTCAGAATAGCCGTGGCCCGGGCGGTCAACGAACAGCATTTCGGCGCGGCCTTTGAGGGGGCCGGCGAAGGCCTGCATCTGGTCGCGCAGATTGCCGCTCGCGCCATGGACGAAGACGAGAGGCGGCAGGTCCGCGCCATCAGGGCGTTTCAGGTGGAGGGCATTGATATTGTAGCCGCCGATGTCGGTGAGGGTGCCGATGTTCGGATTGGCCTCGGTGATGGCCCGGCTCTTGACGGTGGTGTAGGCAAACGCCGCTGCGAGCAGAAGGGCAATCGGAACCAGAAAACTCAGCATCGACAGGCAACTCGCAAAAATGCCCGGAACGCGGTCGCCGGGCCTCGTGATTCTATACGGTTGAGCGCGGCATCCGGTTGCACAGTCAGGTACGGCTGCCCGCAAGTTTTTCGCTGAGTTGGTCGGCCTGCTGCTGGGCCGCGCGGTTTGCGGGATAGATAGCAAGGAACCGCTGCCAGATTTCCAGCGTCTGCTGGTCCTTGCCATTTTCGGTGAGGATCGCTGCCATGCCGGCAAGCGCGCCGAAATGGCGTGGCTCCAGCCGCAGGACCTGCTCGATATCGGCCATGGATTTGTTGTAGTCGCCAAGCGCATAGTTCAGCGTCGCGCGCTGGTTCCAGCCTTCGACATAGCGTGGCTTCAGGGCGATGACCTGATCAAGAAAATCGAAAGCGGCGGCGTTGCGCTTTTCGGCGATGGCCTTGGCCGCCCACTGCATCAGCAAATCGACGGTTGCACTGCCCGATTGCGACCACTCCACCTTGATCTGGTTGGCAATGCCCGCGGCCTGATCCGGATCGTGCTGGCGCTTAAGTGCAGTGAAGAGATCGTCGAGGCGTTGTTTCGGGGATACGCTTTCGTTTTGCTGCTCGACGATCCGCGCGTCATCGGCGGCTGCCATTTGCGGGACAGAGGCAGCAAGCAAGACCGGCAGGAGCAGGGTGGAGCGCAACAGGGCACGAACAAACATGGCGGGCATATTAGCCCGCCACCGCAGAAGATCAAAACAAATTCGATTGAACGTCATGCCGTCAGAAACCTTGCCGTCGATGTGCCCGCACACGCAGCGCGGGACGACCGACAACCAAACGGCATCCGCAAATCAGCCCTGACGAGCCTTAAAGCGTGGGTTCAGCTTGTTGATGATGTAAACGCGGCCCTTGCGACGGACGAGACGGTTGTCGCGGTGACGGCCCTTAAGCGACTTGAGCGAATTCTTGATCTTCATTTTTTCGATCCGCGGGTTTTAGGGGGAATGTCACATTCGCCCGTATCTTTAAACAATCAAAAGCGCGCTCTTGGCGCGCTCTTTTAGGGTGGGGAGCAAATACCGTGTCGCTTTCGCCCTGTCAACCGACTATCCGGGCTTTTTCCCGATGCTGCAGGTCATGCACAGACTAAAGAAGTGTCGTGACATGCCCCATCTTGCGGCCGGGCCGGGCTTCGGTCTTGCCGTAGAGATGCACGAGCGTGTTGTCGCGCGCCAGCCAGTCCGGAACCGCGAGGATGTCGTCGCCGATCAGGTTCTGCATGACGCAATCGGCGTGTCGGACGGGATTGCCGAGCGGCAGGCCGGCGACAGCGCGGATATGCTGCTCGAACTGCGAGACGACGCAGGCAGCTTCCGTCCAGTGACCGGAGTTGTGCACGCGTGGCGCCATTTCATTGGCAATCAATTGCCCATCGGGCAACACGAAGAACTCGATGCCGACGACGCCGACATAATCGAGCGCCGTGAGAATCGTTTCGGCAGCAGCAGCAGCAGCAGCTGCGGTTTCTGGCGACAGCCGAGCCGGCAGCGTCGAGGTGTGCAGGATGCCGTCGCGGTGAACATTTTCGGCCGGATCATAGCTTTCGGTCGTGCCTTCCGGGTTGCGGGCCGCGATGACAGAGATCTCGCGCTCGAACGTCACGAAGCTTTCGAGAATCAGGGGGACGTTTCCGAGCGCGGCATAGCCGCCTTCCGGACTGTCGGCGAGGGATCGATAGACGCGCTGCCCCTTGCCGTCGTAGCCCAGCCGGCGCGTCTTCAGCACGCCCTGTCCGCCAAAATCGGCAAGTGCCGCCTCGAGGTCAGCCTGGCTGTCGACGGCATGAAAGCGCGCCGTTGCAACGCCGCACCCATTGAGAAACTGCTTTTCCGTCAGGCGGTCCTGGGCCATGGCCAGTGCCTTTGGCGGCGGATACACGGGCACGCTCAGCGACAAAGACTCTACGGCAGACACGGGCACGTTTTCAAATTCGTAGGTCACCACATCCGATGCCGCTGCGAGTTCCGCCAGTGCTGCGGGGTCGTCATAGGCAGCGACGATCTGGCGGCTGGCGACCTGGGCTGCCGGACAATCGGCCTGCGGCTCGAGGATGATGGTGCGGAAGTTCAGTCGGGCTGCGGCCATGGCGAGCATGCGGCCAAGCTGGCCGCCGCCGATGATGCCGATCGTCTGTGCCGTCATAGGTCATCCATCGGGTATTCAGCGACTGCAGCACTCTGGGCCGCCCGCCATGCATCCAGCCGGTTGGCGATATCCTCGTCGTTGAGCGCGAGCACTGCGGCGGCGAGCAGCGCAGCATTGATGGCGCCGGCCCTGCCGATGGCCAGCGTGCCGACGGGAATGCCGGCCGGCATCTGGACGATGGAGAGAAGGCTGTCCTGGCCGGACATGGCTTTCGATTGCACGGGCACGCCAAACACCGGCAGCAATGTCATCGATGCGGCCATGCCGGGGAGGTGAGCTGCCCCGCCAGCGCCGGCGATGATGATCTTGAAGCCCTCGTCGCGCGCGCCCTTGGCAAAGCGCACCAGCCGATCGGGCGTACGGTGCGCCGAGATAATGCGGGCGTCATACGTGATATCAAGGGCTTCCAAGGTGTCGGCTGCATTCTTCATGGTTTCCCAGTCGGACTGACTGCCCATGATAATGGCGACAGGCGGTCTTTCGGTCATGGCGACGCGTCCCCTCAAGCGGTGATGTCTGGAATGATCTGGTCTTCGAGCTTGGTCAGCTTGTCCTTGATGACCAGCTTCTTCTTTTTCATGCGCTGGACCCGAAGCTGATCGCAGCCGGTTTCGATCATCGCATTGATAGCGACGTCGAAATCCTCATGTTCCTGGCGCAGGCGCGCCATGATGAGTCTCACGTCGGCTTGATCCTGATCGGGCATGGTGTTCGTCCCCAGTCGTCGTCACGCGGAACCCTTTGGATCCAGCGGTTTAATTTCGCAAGCTCCTATCACCAAATAACGGTAACGGGAAGTTATCCGTGATCATGAATTTGCCCCGTTCAAGTCACTTTTTGGCCTTCGACATTGAAGAATTAGTATGTCACACTATTGTCGTTAAAGCCTAGAACTCCAGCGATGGATGGCTGGGGAAAGGCAAGCAGAAGGAAGGTCAAATGACAGTTCAGGCTCATCTTGAATCGCTCCAGAAAAAGCATGTCGCCCTCGAGGAAAAATTGCACTTTGCAATGAACTCGCCCTCGGTGGATGACCGTGAAATCGCGGACATCAAGCGAATGAAGCTGAAAATCAAAGACCAGATCCAGCGTATTGCCACATCGGTACACTGATGCCGTAGCCGCTTTCCGGCAAGGCCGGGCATCCTGCTCACTTGCGACTGAAATGCGGCCTTTGCACTGAATTAGAGAAATTTTTGCGCCAGCTTCCTTTAACAGGAGTTGGCGCAATCGTTTGGATGGGGGTCGATGATGGCCTCCGCGCTTTGCGATCAGCACTACATATAGAGCGGCCGGAAAGGCGTTGATCGCGGCTCTGTTCGCGTTCCCGGCCAGTAATGCCGTTGCGGTTTTCCGCGACGCTCCCCTTGTCAGCAGGTCCCAACGGATTTACTCACAGACCGGAATGCCGGACTTCGTGTTCCGGCCGGATGCGCCGAATAGGAAGCCTGCATGACCTTGCCCCCAAGCCGCTGCCGTCTGGTTCTCATCGTGCCCGAGATGACCGACATCGCAGAACAGCATGCACTCGTGGCAAAGGCACTGGAGGGGGGCGACGTTGCCTCTGTGATCATCCCGCAATACGGTGTGAACGAATTCGATTTCCAGAAATCGGCCGAAAAGCTGGTACCCATCGTTCAGGCTGCCGGTGCTGCAGCCCTCATTGCCGGCGACAGCCGCGTCGCGGCGCGCGCCAAGGCGGATGGGCTGCATATCGCTGCCGATATCGCCGAGTTCACCGAGGCGATGGAAAAGCAAACGGCAAGCTTCATGGTCGGGGGCGGAACGGCGAAGGATCGCCATACCGCGCTCGAAATCGGCGAACTGAGACCCGACTATATCTTTTTCGGCAAGTTCGACGGCGACTTCAAGCCCGAGGCCCATCCAAAAAACGTCGATCTCGGCGAATGGTGGGCATCGATGATCGAGATCCCCTGCATCGTCATGGGCGGCACCGACCCGAACTCCGCGCTCGATGTGGCGCTCGCCGGTGTGGAGTTCGTGGCGTTGAGATCCGCTGTGTTTGCCGACGCCGCACAGGCATCGTCTGTTGTTTCTGCCGTGAATGCCTTGCTGGACGAAAAAGCGCCACGGTTTGAAGATTGATAGCAGTTCATGTCGATCTCGCACCGCTATCATCCACCCTTGCTGTTTCTGGCGCTCCTCACCGGGTTTGCTGTTCTTCCCCCCATGGCAAGAGCGCAGTCTGCTGCGGACGGGGTCTCGAATTCCCCTAATGTCGGAGCTTTTCCGACCGAGCACATTTTACCCTCGAACGAGCCGAAGCCGCAGCCTTTCAAGAAAGGCGGCGAGGCACCACCTGTGCCTGCCGATCCCAAGGCAGCCAAGCCTTCGGGTGGCATAGGCGTCCTCGATCGCATGGGCGTAGGCCTGCCGTCGCTTCCGCCGGAAAAGCCTTATACCGGCGTGGTCGACGAGGCCTATGGTGCCTTCCAGCGCGGCTACTATCTCACGGCATTCCAGAAAGCCCTGCCGCGCGCCCAACTCGGCGACCCGGCGGCACAGACGCTGATCGCCGAATTGCTGTCGCAGGGACTGGGCGTCCGGCGCGACAGCAAGAACGCCGCCTTCTGGTACGGCAAGGCAGCGGAAGGCGGAAATCCTACCGCGATGTTCAAATTTGCCCTGGCGCAGATGGAAGGCCGCGATGTCCCGCGCGACCGCAAGTCTGCCGATCAATGGATGAAAAAAGCAGCCGATGCCGGCGAGCCGACGGCGCAGTTCAACTGGGGACAAAGCCTGACTGCGGACAACGCCGGCATAAAGGGGCTCGAGCTGGCATTGCCCTATTACGAAAAGTCTGCCGCCCAGGGCGTCGCGGATGCACAATACGCTGTTTCGCAACTCTATATTTCGCTCGAAAGCGTGCCGCCGGAGAAGAAAGCACAGGCGCGCATGTGGCTTGCGCGGGCGGCGAATGCCGGCTTCGACACGGCGCAGCTGGACATGGGCGTCTGGCTGGTCAACGGTGTCGGCGGCAAGACAGAGCTCGAAGAAGGCTTCAAGTGGATGAAGGTCGCAGCCTATCGCGGCAATGTGGTGGCGCAGAACAAGCTTGCGCACCTTTATGTCAATGGGCTCGGAACGCCTCAGGATGCTGTCGAGGCTGCCAAATGGTACGTCATTTCGCGCCGTGCCGGACTGAAGGATCCCGAACTCGAGGATTTCTATCTCGGCATCGAGGACGACCAGCAGAAGGCCGCGATCAACGCGGCCAACAAATTCCGCAGCGCGCGCTGAGTGCGCTCAAAGCGTTTCGCAGTGTGAGACGCGCGTTTGATACCCACGTCGTCGTCGTTTATAGCCGGGCCTTGCTCTAGAAAAGCGCGTCTTCGAACAAGTCCTCGTCGTTCGCGGCGGCCGCTGTTTCTACGACATGCAGGATGGCGCCGCTCTGGGCCGGGACGATGTCGTGGTGGACATTGCGTTCCTGCGCCATGGTGTAGACCTTCAGGATCCGGGCTGCGAGCGGCCCCAGGCTGTCGGCAAGGTCGCTGACGTCAGGCTGCTGCGGGCCCGCCATATCGCTCAACGTATCGGCGCAAGTGGCGAGGATCTCGCCGAGATCGTTCTGGAAATCGAGCTTGCTGAGCGACAGGCTGATCTTGGTGGCCACTTCGCGCCCGTGCTCGGACAGGATCGCCAGTTCCTTCTCCATGACGTCTGCGCCGGCGCGGATATTGCCGACGGCGCCGCCAAGCCGTTCGTCGAGGCGGCGGGCGTTGGCCTCATGGGTAGAGGCGACGCCATTGCCGGCAGTCTCGAGATCGCAAAGACCGGTAACGAGCGAGTCTGCTGAATCGTCGAGCTTGGCGGCAAAGATGCGCAGTTCGGCGGTGATGACGTTGATCGAACGGCCTTCTTCGCCCATGCGGCTGCAGCGCAGGTTTGTGTTCAGCGCCATATAGTGGATATCGGTCTTAACCGCGCGGATATTGGCGATGCTTTTCAAAAGGTTGGATGTCGTGTCGAGGGTGGACTGGCTGATCCGGTTTGTCTGCGTGCGCGCCGTTTCCACCTGCTTGACGATGCCTAGGGCGGTGGAGACGCTGTCTTCCAGCGTGCGCATGAAATTGCCGCCGGTTTCCTCGCCGCTGCCCTTCATGTCATCGCGCAGTTTCAGGATTTCCTGGGTATCGTGGCTGAAGCTGGTGATCGTCTGGACGACATTGCGGGATTCGCGCTGGAAGTCTTCGACCATGTCGCGCATTTGCGCCGCCGTCAGGTGGTAAATGAGGTTTTCGAGGCGGTAGCGCGCATCGTTGTCGAGTGCGCGACCTTCCTCGGTTTCGAGGAACTCCTCAAGGAAGGTAAAGGCGCTCTGCACGTGTTCGATACGCTGGCGGGTGATATCGCCGATCTGCAGCGCAGACAGCGTGGAGGCGACCTTGCCCTGAACCCCGCGGGCGATCGCGCCGACCTGGCCGGCAATCGCGGCAAGATCCTTGCGGTGGCTGGCGATGGTTTTTACGTCCTTTTCGAGAGCATCGACGACTTTTGGAATGGTGTGACCATAGTCTTTGGTCGTTGTTGCCCCGACATTCATCGCCACCTTCAGGTCACGCTCCAGCGCCGTCAACTGGTCGGCGAAACTGTTGACCTCGTTGGTGCCGGACTGGATCCGCTCGAGTATCTCCTGCGCGAAGCCGCCGAATTCGGCGATGCCGGCGCCGGTAATCTTGACGGTAATGGCAAAGGTCCGCAGGTAGCGCATGGTTTCCTGCATATCCGTGACGTGGGTGCTCAGCACGGCGCCCGCCGCCGACAAAACCGAAAAATTCTCCTGGCGCCTGGCCTCGAGGTCAGGCAGGTCGACCAGCGTCGTCACGGTCTGCAGCAGATCCGTCGCCGTGTCGCTCGAGCCATCGCTGTCCAGTGATTTCGTCAGACGATCCAGAGATGCAAGCAGCTCGTTGATGACCTCCATCACCGAAACCAGCACGCCGCCGCCGTCCAGGAAGCGCTTCTCGACCTGGTTGCGAGCCGACTCCAATGTGTCGCGGACGTCGGCGACCGGCATCTGTATAGGGCGATGCGCCAGAGCTGTTCCACTTGTCATTGTTCTTCCTTTACTTGAATCTCGTCTTCTATGGCTCAATACTAGACTCAAGGATGGAAAGTTCCGGTAAACTGCAGCGACTCGCAGACGTTGTATTGGCATCGATCTCGAAGCATCGTTAACAATCACTCATCAGTTATACTAAGATTTATTGCAAGATATCCTAAATAACTGAAAATGTTCATTTTTACCGAAATCCTTAAACTAAATCCCAATTTATTTCAGGTAATAAATCGCACCATTGGGACTCGCTGTAATTGTGCTCCGGTGCAACTCAGGTTTACTGCCTGTTAAGGCTGTCATGAGATTCCTCTATCAAAGGTTATGCATCTGTCCACTCAGGAGGCAATTTTGACAGCGGATCGTAAGTATAAGGACGTTGTGAAGCTTCCGAATTCTTTGGTTATTAAGAATATGTCGGAGGTGCATGGAATTATTCATGTGCGCCTCACGGAAAGCCCGGAAATTACGCTTGAGATCCCCGAGGATGCCGAGGCTGATCTCAGCTTTGTCCAGCTGGTTGAATCCGCTCGCATGGATGCCCGCGCTGCCGGCAAGACGATGCGGCTGGCGTCCCCTGCAACAGGGTCGGTGCTGAAGGTATTGAAGCGCGGTGGTTTCACCGACGCCCAGTCGGCGGAAGACGCGCAATTCTGGTTACATCAAGAGGTACGAGTATGACTGCGAACATTTTAACGGTTGACGATTCCGCCAGCATTCGAATGACCACCAAGATCTCTCTTTCCAATGCCGGCTATACCGTAACCGAGGCGGTGGATGGTTCGGACGGACTGGCGAAGGCCAAGGGCGGGGCATTCGATCTCATCATTACCGATCTCAATATGCCTGTCATGGACGGCCTGACGATGATCGAGGAGTTGCGCAAGCTGCCTGAGCACATGGGCGTGCCGATCATCTTCCTGACGACGGAATCGGATGCCGACCTGAAGGCCCGCGCAAAGGCTGCCGGTGCCACCGGTTGGCTGACGAAGCCTTTCGATCCTGAAAACCTGATCAAGATAACCCGCAAGGTGCTCGGCCGATGAACACGCTCGATCCGGTTGCCGTCTTCCGCATTGAAGCTGCCGAGGTTTTCGAACAGATCGAAAGCGGTCTTCTCGACCTCACCCACAGGCTCGACGACAAGGCGCAGATCGACGCGGTGTTCCGCGGACTGCATACGCTGAAAGGCTCCGGGTCAATGTTCGGCTTCGACGCGCTGGCCGCGTTCACCCATCATTGCGAAACCGCATTCGACCGTGTCCGCAAGGGCGAAGTGCCGGCAACTGCCGAACTGGTCGCCGCCGTGCTGGCGGCGCAGGATCATATGCGTGCCCTGGTCGAGACGCCGAACGGCGATCACCAGGCGGCGGGCGATCGCCTTCTGGAACTGCTGCGCGCTGCCGTCGATGGTAAATCGGCAGAGCCGGTCGCGGCTCCTGCAAAAGACGCGCTGAACCGTTGGCGCATCCGCTTCAGCCTGCCGCACAACGCTATGATCAACGGCACCAACCCGCTCGGTCTGCTGGATGAATTGCGCGATCTCGGCGAATGCCGGATCGTTGCCGATACTGCCGGAATTCCGCCGCTCGACGTGCTGGTGCCAACGGAACTGCACCTCTCCTGGGAGGTGCTCTTGACCTCCGACCAGCCGCGCTCCGCCATCGACGACGTGTTCATTTTCGTCATGGACGACATGCAACTCGAGGTCGAGACGCTGAGCGAGACGCCAGCGCCGGCTCCGGTCGTCGCAGTTGTCGAACAGCCTGCCGCGGTAGTGTCGCTGCCTTTCGCCACACCTGCACCGGCCGCTGCCGAGACCGTGCCTGCCAAGGCCGAGACGCCATCGCCGGCGCCGACCGATGCCCGGCAGGCCAAGGCATCCGAAAGCGTCCGTGTTCCGGCCGAACGGCTCGACGAATTGATGGACCGGGTCGGCGAACTCGTGATCGCCCAGTCACGCCTCCGCCAGCTGGCCAATTCCAGCTCCGATCTGGCGCTGCGCTCCGTATCAGAAGAAATCGAACGGTTGTCCGGCGAGTTGCGCGACACGATGATGGTGTTGCGCATGGTACCGGTCGCAACTCTGTTCAGCCGCTTCCGCCGCCTGACGCACGATCTCGCCCGCGAGACCGGCAAGGTCATCGAGCTGGTGACGGAAGGCGAAACCACGGAAGTCGACAAGACGGTCATCGAACGCCTCGCCGATCCGCTGGTGCATCTGGTGCGCAATTCGATCGACCATGGCCTCGAGCCGCCGGCCGAGCGCCTGTCTGCCGGCAAATTCGAGGGTGGTACAGTCACGCTGTCGGCGCGGCAATCGGGTGGCGAGGTCATCATCTCGATCAAGGATGACGGCCGTGGCATCAACCGCCAGCGGGTCCGTGCCAAGGCTGAAAGCTCGGGGCTGATCCAGCCCGGCCAGGTATTGTCCGACGGGGACCTTTTGCAGCTGATTTTCGCACCGGGATTTTCCACTGCGGCCCAGATCACCAATCTCTCCGGCCGTGGCGTCGGGATGGATGTGGTCAAGAAAACCGTGGAAGCATTGCGCGGCGCCATCGACGTTACCAGCCATGACGGGCAGGGCTCGGAAGTGTCCTTGCGCATTCCGCTGACGCTGGCGATCATCGATGGCCTGCTCGTGCGGGTCGGCACCGGTCGCTATGTCATTCCGCTTTCAGCGGTCGAGGAATGCCTCGAACTGTCGCTGGAAGAGGATCTGCGCTCGCGCGGTCGCAGCTTCATCTCGCTGCGAGACAGCCTCGTACCTTTCCTCAGGTTGCGCGAGCTGTTCCGCACCGGCACAAAGCCGGATGTGCACCAGAAGGTGGTGGTCATCTCGACCGGCACGGAGCGGGTGGGGCTCGTCGTCGACCAGATCATCGGCGACCACCAGACGGTGATCAAGTCGATGTCCAAGCTGCATCAGGATGTCTCGACATTCTCCGGTGCCACCATTCTCGGCGACGGCAATGTCGCGCTTATTCTCGACGTCGTCCACCTGGTCGCCGCCGGTCAGCAACAGGAGGCGCAGTTGCGCGCAGCAGGATGAGCCAGTTCCTTCAGAACGACAATCACTGGAACGACGCCGACGAACTCGAGGTCCTGACGTTCGATCTGAACGGCGAGACATTTGCGCTCGAGGCGGCAATGGTTCAGGAAATCCTCGATCTCCTGCCGGAAACTGCGGTGCCGGGAAGCCAGCCCTTCGTTGCCAGCGTCATCAACTTTCGCGGCAAAGTCATTCCGCTCGCCGATCTGCGCCTTGCCTTCGGCATGGAAGCGGCAGCAGCGACCATCGACAGCCGTATCGTCGTCATCTCCCTGACGATCCAGGACGAACCGACACTGGTCGGGTTGCGAACGGACAAGGTGAATGAAGTCACCACGCTGGCGAAAGCCTCCAGCGAAGCGCCTCCGAGCGTCGGCATGCGCTGGCGGCCGGACTACATCAGCTGCCTCGTCAAGCGAGGCGGCGAATTCATCATCCTTCCAAACCTGCAGGCCATTTTCGCGACGCGACGGGATCACGCGCTGGCTGCCTGACAAAGGCAGCCATGAGACGAAATATAGGGGACAATGTTATGCGATTTACGATCAAGGCCAAACTGGTAGGGGCCTTCACCTTTATCATACTCATGCTGATCGGCACCTCCGGTTATGCGATCATGAGCCTAAGCAATTTCAACGACACCATCAGCGACGTCCTCGAGGGTCCAGCCGCACGGCTTGAGCTGACACAGCAGATCAACATCGATCAGTTGCAGATCATCCGTCAGCAGAAGAACCTGCTGGCAGCGCGCACGGCCGATGACAGCAAGGCGGCGATTGCCGCCGGCGACGTTGCTCGCAAGGCCCTGACGGACGATTTTGCGACGCTCAACAAGATCCTGTCGCCGGATAGCCGCGCGGCTTGGGGCGAAACCGAAAAGATGTCGCAGATGTTCGTCAAAGCCGACGATCAGATCCGCGACCTGCTGAATGCCGGCGACAAGGAAGGCGCTTATGCCGTTTCTGTCGGCGAAGCCCGCAAGGCCGCCAACTCCATCGGCGCCAGCCTCAACGAGAAGCTCGAGGACGAAAAGGCCAAGATGAAATTTGCGGACGATGATGCGGACGTTCAGTACGCCCATATCCGCATGATGATGTTGGCAGTCGCCGGCGCGGCGCTGCTCATTGCTGCCATCACCGCCTACTGGATCGCCAGCACAATCGGCAAAGGTCTTGCCCGTGCCAACGCCGTGGTCCGCGATGTTGCCGAAGGCGACCTGACAAAGACCGCCGAAATCACTAATCGCGACGAAATCGGCGAGATGCTCGGAAACGTCAACGTCATGATCGAACGCCTGCGCGGCGTGGTCGGCGATGCGCTGTCCGCTTCCGACAACGTTTCGTCCGGTAGCCAGGAACTGTCCGCCAGCTCCGAGCAGGTATCGCAGGGCGCCACCGAACAGGCCGCTTCCGCCGAGGAAGCCTCGGCTTCGATGGAAGAAATGGCGTCCAACATCAAGCAGAACGCCGACAACGCCGCCCAGACGGAAAAGATCGCCCGTCAGTCTGCCAAGGATGCGGAAGCCTCTGGTGAAGCCGTTACGCGCGCTGTCAGTGCCATGCGGACCATTGCCGAGAAGATCGGTATCGTCCAGGAAATCGCTCGTCAGACTGATCTGCTGGCCCTGAACGCAGCTGTCGAAGCGGCACGTGCCGGTGAACATGGCAAAGGTTTTGCAGTCGTCGCCTCCGAAGTCCGCAAGCTTGCCGAACGCAGCCAGTCGGCGGCTGCCGAGATCGGCGCAATGTCGAGCGATACCGTCAAGGCCGCTGCCGAAGCCGGTGAAATGCTCGGTCGCCTGGTGCCGGATATCCGCAAGACTGCGGAACTGGTCTCGGAAATCAGCGCTGCCTGCCGCGAGCAGGATATCGGTGCCTCGCAGATCAACGAAGCCATCCAGCAGCTCGACAAGGTGACCCAGCAGAATGCCGGCGCCTCGGAACAGATGTCTGCGACGTCTGAAGAACTCGCTGCCCAGGCCGAAGAGCTGCAGGCATCCATCGCCTTCTTCAAGGTCGACAGCATCGCTCACAAGCCGGCCGCCAAGAAGATCGCCGTACGTGCGTTCGTGAAGGCGCCAACGGCTGCAGCAAATGCCCGCCGGCCCGCTGTCGCCAGCAAGCCGAACAGCGTTGCCGCCCAGCAGGCCCGCGCCAAGGGCTTCGCACTCGACCTGTCGATGGGCGGACCGGATGCACACGACGACGATTTTCGCGAAAGCGCTTGATCGGACTGCATGTCACCGGCGGCTATCGAGGCCGCCGGTCAACTGACCCAACGCGTCTATGCGCTGGTTTTTCTTCGGGAAACTACCGTCTCCCGAAATGTCTTAACCAACGGATGTGGCCGTTGGATGCGCGAAGGGCCGAGAGCCGTTCGACGCGAGAGTAGATGTCAAGCTCTGAACCTCCGATCTAAAATTGGCGATCCTGAGTGGCTTTTGGTCACAGGTTTGTCCCGATCAATGCCACCCGCTTGGAGTCTCCTCATGCGTTTCACGATCAAGTTAAAGCTGAGCCTTGTATTCGGTTTCATCGTCCTGCTCACCTGCGCGATGGCCGGCCTATCGATTTACAATCTGTCTTCGCTCAATGGCGATATCTCCGAAATGGTGGCCGGCCCCGTCGCCAACCTGCGGGAATCTGGTGAACTTTCGGATGCTGTCATGCGCTCCATCCGGTCGGAAAAAGATGCCATCATCAACACCGATCCAGCCAGGATTGGCGGCTACATCGACGAGATCGCGCAGCAGCGCGAGCAGATCAAGTCGCTGGTGCAACGTCTCGCCGCCTCGCCGGATCCGGATATCCGCAACGGCATGACGCAGTTTGCAGATCTCTACGGCAAATGGGTGCCGCTGCAGGATCGCGTTACCGGCCTTGCCAAGCAGAATACCACTGAATCCAACAGCCAGGCCGGATCCGTCTCCATGGGCGAGGGCCAGCAGATCACGGTGCAGCTTCTGCAAGTGCTGGCGAAGCTCAGCGACACCGTAGCGGGCAACGTGACCGAGACGGATACAGCGACGAACGAACAGTATGCCAACTCGCGCAACCTGCTGGTAGCGATGACCGTCGGATTGATCATCGTCGCGTTGGCGTCGGCGCTCTGGATACTGCTCAACATTTCCCGCGGTCTGAAGCGCGCGGTCGGCTTGGCCGATGCCGTCAGCATTGGCGATCTCAACCAGGAGATCCAGCACAAGAGCAACGATGAGATCCGCGATCTCGTCGATTCAATGAGCCGGATGGCCGTCAACCTGCGCGGCACGGCGGCTATGGCAAGCAAGATCGCCGAGGGTGACCTGTCAGTCATGGCGCAGCCGCTGTCCGACAAGGACGTTCTAGGCTTTGCCATGCAGAGCATGATCGCCAACCTGCGGACGACGTCTGATGTCGCCGGCCAGATTGCGGAAGGCGACCTGACTGTTTCGCCGAAGCCGCTGTCGGAGAAAGACACGCTCGGTATCGCGCTCCAGCAGATGGTAGAACGCCTGCGCGGCGTCGTCGCCGACGCGATCTCTGCAGCCGACAACGTTTCTGCCGGTAGCCAGGAACTCTCGGCCAGCTCCGAGCAGGTATCGCAGGGCGCAACAGAGCAGGCAGCCTCTGCCGAGGAAGCCTCTGCGGCGATGGAAGAGATGGCGTCCAACATCAAGCAGAATGCAGACAATGCTGCCCAGACGGAAAAGATCGCCCGTCAGTCTGCCAAGGATGCGGAAGCCTCTGGCGAAGCCGTTACCCGCGCCGTTAGCGCCATGCGGACCATTGCCGAGAAAATCGGCATCGTCCAGGAAATCGCTCGCCAGACCGACCTCCTGGCCCTGAACGCAGCCGTCGAAGCCGCTCGTGCCGGTGAACATGGCAAGGGCTTTGCAGTCGTCGCCTCCGAAGTCCGCAAGCTTGCCGAGCGCAGCCAGTCGGCTGCAGCGGAAATCGGCTCGATGTCCAGCGATACGGTAAAGGCAGCGGCAGAGGCCGGTGAGATGCTTGGCCGCCTCGTGCCGGACATCCGCAAGACAGCCGAGCTGATCTCTGAGATCAGTGCCGCCTGCCGCGAGCAGGATATCGGTGCCTCGCAGATCAACGAAGCCATCCAGCAGCTCGACAAGGTCACCCAGCAGAACGCCGGTGCCTCCGAGCAGATGTCGGCAACGTCGGAAGAACTCGCTGCCCAGGCCGAAGAGCTGCAGACGTCGATCGCCTTCTTCAAGGTCGAGACGTCGAACTCGCGGGCTTCGGCCTCGAAGAAGACACCGGTGAGGGCTTCAACGAAGGTCGTCTCCGCCCCGGCCCAGGCACGAAAGTCCATCGCACCATCGTACGGCAAGTCCTCACAGAGCGTTGCTTCGCAACAGTCCCGTGCCAAGGGTTTTGCGCTCGATATGGCCATGGGCGGACCTGACGCGGACGACGACGACTTCCGCGAAAGCGCCTGAGTTTTTCACGATACGGGGTCCATGCGGCCCCGAAAGTGCCTGAGCCAACGGATGTGGCCGTTGGATGCGTGAAAGGCTCCGAGCCGATCGACGCGGGAGTAGATGTCAAGCTCTTCACTTAATCATCAACTTCCGGCGAGCCTTGGTGGCCGCCGGTCATAGGCTTGTCCCTGAAAACACCCCCGCTTGGAGCCTTCTCATGCGTTTCACGATCAAATTAAAACTGAGCCTAGTGTTCGGTTTCATCGTCCTCCTCACCTGCGCCATGGCAGGGTTGTCGATCTACAACCTGTCCTCTCTCAACAACGACATTTCCGAAATGGTTGCAGGCCCCGTTGCCAACCTTCGGGATTCCGGAGAGCTTTCGGATGCCGTCCTGCGCTCGATACGCTCGGAAAAGGACGCCATCATCAACACCGATGCGTCCAAAATCAATGGTTATATCGACGAGGTCACGCAGCAGCGCGAACTGGTCAAAACTCTGCTGCAACGTCTTTCCACATCGCCTGACCCGGACGTCCGCAACGGCATCGCCCAGTTCGCTGATCTCTATGGCAAATGGATACCGTTGCAGGATCGCGTCATCGCCCTTGCAAAGGCAAATACCACCGAATCCAACAGCCAGGCCGGTGCCATCTCGATGGGCGAAGGCCAGCAGGTCACGGTCCAGCTTCTGCAGGTCCTGTCGAAGCTGAGCACTACTGTTACCGGCAACGTCGCCGAAACGGATTCGGCGACCAACGACCAGTATGCCAACTCGCGAAATCTCCTGGTGTCGATGACCATCGGATTGATCATCGTGGCGTCCATTTCCGCACTCTGGATACTGCTCAACATCTCTCGCGGCCTCAAGCGCGCGGTAAGCCTCGCCGATGCCGTCAGCATTGGCGATCTCGATCAGGAGATCCAGCACAAGAGCAACGACGAAATCCGCGATCTGGTGACCTCGATGAGCCGGATGACGGCGAACCTTCGCAACACAGCGACGATCGCATCGCAGATCTCGGACGGCGACCTGACGGTTGCACCGAAGCCGCTGTCGGACAAGGATACGCTCGGCATGGCACTGGAGCAAATGGTCGACCGCCTTCGTGGCGTCGTTGCCGATGCCCTGTCCGCTTCCGATAACGTCTCCTCCGGTAGCCAGGAACTCTCGGCCAGCTCCGAGCAGGTATCGCAGGGCGCAACCGAGCAGGCAGCCTCTGCCGAAGAAGCCTCGGCTGCGATGGAAGAGATGGCCTCGAACATCAAGCAGAACGCCGACAATGCCGCCCAGACGGAAAAGATCGCCCGCCAGTCGGCCAAGGATGCGGAAGCCTCTGGTGAAGCCGTTACCCGCGCTGTCAGCGCCATGCGGACCATTGCCGAGAAGATCGGTATCGTCCAGGAAATCGCTCGTCAGACTGATCTGTTGGCCCTGAATGCAGCCGTGGAAGCGGCTCGTGCCGGCGAACATGGCAAGGGCTTTGCGGTCGTCGCCTCAGAAGTCCGCAAGCTTGCCGAGCGCAGCCAGTCGGCTGCGGCGGAAATCGGCTCGATGTCCAGCGATACGGTGAAGGCGGCCGCTGAAGCCGGCGACATGCTGAGCCGCCTGGTGCCGGATATCCGCAAGACCGCCGAGCTCATCTCTGAGATCAGTGCCGCCTGCCGCGAGCAGGATATCGGTGCCTCGCAGATCAACGAAGCCATCCAGCAGCTCGACAAGGTCACCCAGCAGAATGCCGGTGCCTCCGAGCAGATGTCGGCAACGTCGGAAGAACTCGCTGCCCAGGCCGAAGAGCTGCAGACGTCGATCGCCTTCTTCAAGGTCGACCAGGGTTCGAAGAAAGTTACCCGTGCCCCTGCCGTGCGGACCACCGCCCGCGCACCGGTCACGTCCGCCCGCAAGGCTCCGGGTTCGAAAACAAGCAATACGGTCGCAGGCCAGCAGGCGCGGCTGAAGGGCTACGCACTCGATCTCTCCATGGGCGGCCCGGACGATGGCGACATGGACTTCAAGGAAAGCGCATAATCATGGCCACAGCACCGCTCGAATCGCAATTCGTCACCTTCAGCCTCGGCGAGGAAGTCTTCGCCGTGCCGGTCGAAGTGGTTCGCGAAATTCTCGATTATGCCGAGGCTTTCAAGATCCCCAACGGTCCGGATTACCTGCTCGGCCTGCGCGATGTGCGCGGGCAGGGGGTACCCACCATCGATCTCAGGCTGAAGCTCGGTCTTTCGAAGACCATCCCGACACCACATACCCGCGTGCTGGTTCTCGACATTCCGATCGGTCCGAAAACCCTGACGCTTGGCCTCGTCGCAGACCGGGTTTTCGAGGTGACGCCATTCCTGCGTGACCAGATCGAAGCGGCTCCGGATATCGGCATTCGCTGGCGTTCCGACTACATCGCCGGCGTCGTCCGCCGCGAGAACGGCTTCGTCGTCATCGTCGACCTGGCGCAATTGCTGTCGTACGAGGATACTGCGATGCTCTCCCCGCGCACCGGCCAAGCAGCGTGAGCGGGCAGCGGATGAGAGTGGCCCAACAGGAAAGCCAGGCTTTCGGCGATCACATCAGCAAGCGTAATTTCGAAAAGCTTGCCCAGTTCATCTATGAGTATAGCGGCATCAAGATGCCGACGACGAAACTGACGATGCTCGAGGGCCGCCTGCGCCGGCGCCTTCGGGCAACGGGGATCACTTCCTTCGACGACTATTGCGATTTCCTGTTCAACGGCGATGGGCTCGAAACCGAGACGGTGCACCTGATCGATGCGGTCACGACCAACAAGACCGACTTCTTTCGTGAGCCGAAGCACTTCGAATACATGGAAGCCGTGGCCTTGCCCGATCTCGTCAAACGCGGGGAACGGCGGCTGCGGGCGTGGAGTTCTGCCTGCTCGACAGGCGCCGAGCCCTACACGATGGCAATGGTGCTGTCTGAGTTTGCCGAACGCGTGCCCGGTATCGACTATTCGGTGCTTGCGACAGATCTGAGCACCGACGTGCTGGAAGCGGCCCGCATCGGGATCTACGCCGACAGTCTCGTCGAACCAGTTCCGGCCGATCTTCGGCGGAAATATGTCATGAGCTCGAAGCAGCAGCAACGGCGGGAGGTGCGCATCGTGCCGCGTTTGCGGTCGCATGTCGGTTTTGGGCGGATGAACCTGATGGACAAGTCCTACGGTGTGGGCGGTCCCATGCACATCATCTTCTGCCGCAACGTTCTCATCTACTTCGACAAACCGACCCAGGCAGATGTCATCGGCCGCCTCTGCGAATGCCTGCTGCCGGGCGGCTATCTGTTTATCGGCCACTCGGAATCGCTTGCCGGCATCGACCTGCCGTTGAAGCAGGTATCAAATACGGTCTTTCAGCGCCTCTAAATGCATGGAAAAGGTATGCCAAAGAAAATTCGCGTTCTGATTATCGATGACTCCGCCAGTGTCCGGCAGACCTTGAGCGCGATCCTGTCCGACGATCCCGAAATCGAAGTCATGGGAGTTGCGGCCGACCCGTTTGCAGCGGCACGCAAGATCCAGGAGGAAATTCCGGATGTCATCACCCTCGATGTCGAGATGCCAAGGATGGATGGCATCACCTTTCTGCGCAAGCTGATGCTGCAGCGGCCGATCCCGGTCGTCATGTGCTCGTCGCTTACGGAGGCGGGCTCGGAGACCTTGCTGCAGGCGCTTGAAGCGGGTGCCGTCGATATCATCCTCAAGCCGCGGATTGGCGCTGCAGACTACCTTGCCGACGAGGCGGTGCGGATACGCGAGGTCGTCAAGGCCGCGTCGCACGCTCGAATTCCCGGCAGCAAGCGGGCGGCCGAGGGAATTGCCGCACGGGCTGGCGCCCCCGCAGCAAAGCTGACGGCCGACGTCATGCTGCCACCGCCAACCGGCAGGGCGATGGCAAAGACCACCGAAATGGTTGTTTGCGTCGGAGCTTCGACAGGCGGGACAGAGGCGCTGCGTGCGCTGCTCGAGGCTTTGCCTGCGAACTCTCCGGGCATGGTGATCGTGCAGCACATGCCGGAGAAATTCACTGCTGCGTTCGCAAAGCGGCTGAATGGCCTCTGCGAGGTCGAGGTCAAGGAAGCTGTCGACGGCGATCCTGTGCTGCGCGGCCACGTGCTGATTGCGCCCGGCGACCGGCACATGCTTCTCGAACGCCACGGTGCCCGATATTCCGTGTCTGTAAAGCCGGGGCCGCTCGTTTCCCGCCACCGGCCTTCGGTCGACGTGCTGTTTCGGTCGGCCGCACGGGCTGCCGGCTCGAATGCCATGGGTGTCATCATGACCGGTATGGGGGACGACGGTGCGCGCGGCATGCTGGAAATGAAGCAAGCCGGCGCCTATACGGTTGCCCAGGACGAGGCAAGTTGCGTGGTGTTCGGCATGCCGAAGGAAGCCATCGCCCATGGCGGCGTGGACCGTATCCTGCCGCTTGACCAGTTGGCGCGCGAAATCCTGATTGCGCAGCAGAAGTTCTAGGGGCAGAGACCGTGGTTGGCGCCTCGCGCTGCTTCCCGCGTCGGCGACATCCGCATTTGGCAATCGCCTCCAGCGGCGGGATCGGGGCTCGTTAAATTAACGATCCTTGAGCGGCGCAACGCAGCTATGCGGCTGTGCCCTTGAAATGCGCACGATTTTGTGGTCTTGAGGCCGCCAATCTTTATCGCGCCGCCGATCCCGCTCCGCCGGGACCCTGATCCGGGTCCGGATGGCGTCTTTCGTGTTTCAAGGAATTGCCATATGGCTCGCTCTGCTCTTCTCAATGTCATGGTCCAGGCCGCCCTCAAGGCAGGCAAGTCCCTGAGCCGCGATTTCGGCGAGGTGCAGAACCTGCAGGTCTCCGTCAAGGGCCCCGGCGATTTCGTCTCGCAGGCGGATTTCAAGGCTGAAAAAATCATCCGGGAAGAGCTGATGAAGGCGCGGCCGACCTATGGCTTCCTTGGCGAGGAGAGCCAGGAAATCATCGGCACCGACGGTGCCCATCGCTGGATAGTCGATCCGCTTGATGGAACGACGAACTTCCTGCACGGCATTCCGCTGTTTGCGGTTTCGATCGGCCTGGAACGCAACGGCGAAATCGTCGCCGGCGTCATCTTCAATCCGGCGACGGACGAACTCTACACCTCCGAGCGTGGCGGCGGTGCCTTCCTCAACGATCGTCGCCTGCGTGTTGCCGGCCGCCGCGTGCTGTCGGATTGCGTCATCACCTGCGGCGTCCCGCACCTCGGTCGCGGCAGCCACGGCAAGTTCCTTGTCGAGTTGCGCCATGTCATGGGCGAAGTCTCCGGTGTTCGCCGGCTGGGCTCTGCGGCGCTCGATCTGGCCTATGTGGCAGCCGGTCGCTTCGACGGCATGTGGGAAACCGGACTGAACGCCTGGGATATCGCTGCCGGCGTGCTCCTGATCCGTGAAGCCGGTGGCTTCCTGTCCGATTTCGACGGCGGCACCGAGATGCTTGCGAAGGGCTCGATCATCTGCGGCAACGAGTACATCCAGAAGGCTTTGTCGGAAGTCGTCAAACGGCCGATCCCGACCCGTTAAGGCAGCAAACACTCAGCTTAGGACCGTCGGATAGCCTACCGCAACGCACATGTTTTGTGGGGCCATACTCTTCAATTCGGCGCAATGATGCTTTAGTCTTCGCAGGCGGAAAATCTGCGGTGGCTGAGGTATTCATGAAAAATGTGAAATTGTCGGATCTTGGGTCGACTGACGATCCGATGCAGAGCCGCGCATACAGGCTATCGAGCCCGATGGCCTTCTTCTGGACGATGATCCTGTTTCTCATCATCGTCGGCTTTATCGTAGCCATCCTGTTCCGCCAGGGGCAGGAAGCCTTCATGCACAATCCGGGCCTGAACGGCCTGATCCTCGGCGTTCTCGTCGTCGGCATCATCCTTGTTTTCAACCATGTACTTTCCCTCAGACCGGAAGTCCGCTGGTTCAATTCGTTCCGCGTCGTCGGCGATGCCGACAAGGTCGACCTCAATCCGAAACTGCTGGCACCGATGCGCGCGCTTCTCGGCAGCCGCAAGTCGATGTCGCTCTCGACTGCCACGTTGCGCTCCATCCTCGATTCAATTGCCTCGCGGCTCGACGAATCCCGCGATATTTCGCGCTATCTGATCGGCCTGCTGGTGTTCCTCGGCCTGCTCGGCACCTTCTGGGGCCTGATCGGCACGATCGGATCGATCAACAAGGTCATCCAGTCGCTCGATGTGGCAGAGGGTGGCGATATCCTGGGCACGCTGAAGGAAAGCCTCGCCGCTCCGCTGGTCGGCATGGGTACGGCGTTTTCGTCTTCGCTGCTCGGTCTTTCCGGGTCACTGATCCTTGGTTTCCTCGACCTTCAGGCAGGCCGGGCGCAGAACCGCTTCTATACGGAACTGGAAAACTGGCTGTCGTCGGTCACCGATGTCGGTTCCGACATGTCATCGGTGCCAGACGCCGCCAATGGAGCCTCTGCGGATGATGTCCGCGCCTTGTCCGAACAGATGCGCCAGATCGCCGAAGAAGGCGGCAGCGGCCAGCGATCGGTCGCGGCCATGGCCAACCTTGCCGACGGCATCCAGGGACTGGTCAAGAACATGCGCAACGAGCAGCAGATGCTCCGGGACTGGATCGAAGCGCAGCAGGAAGAGGCAAAGTCGATGCGACGGACGCTGGATCGCCTGTCGGATCGCATCGGCAGTATCGAAAAGACCGGGAGCAAGTAGCCATGGCGCTCTCGCGCAACCGCCGGACCCAGCGAACCATCGACTACTGGCCCGGCTTCGTCGACGCGCTGTCGACGCTGCTGATGGCGATCATGTTCCTGCTGACCGTGTTCGTCATCGGCCAGTTCATCCTCAGCCGCCAGCTCAGCGGTCGCGACGAGGTTCTTGCCCGGCTGAACGGCCAGATCAACGAATTGACTCAACTACTGGCTCTGGAAAAGAGCGGCAAGCAGGATCTCGAGGATTCAGTTGCCAACCTGCAGGCGTCGCTGGCCTCGGCGCAAACCGAGAAGTCGCGGCTCCAGACGTTGCTGGCGGCAGGCTCCGGCAGCACGGAAGCTTCGCAAAGCAAGATCGGCAGCCTCACACAGCAACTCGATGATCAGAAGCAGGCGAGCACTCGGGCGCTCAGCCAGGTCGACCTGCTGAACCAGCAGATCGCCGCGCTGCGCAACCAGATTGCGGCGGTCGAGGCGGCCCTGCAGGCTTCGGAAGCCAAGGACGATTCCTCGCAGGTGAAGATTGCCGATCTCGGCCGGCGGCTGAACGTCGCTCTCGCCCAGAAGGTGCAGGAGCTCAACCGCTACCGTTCGGACTTCTTCGGGCGCCTGCGCGAAATCCTGTCTGACCGCGACAATATCCGCATCGTCGGCGATCGCTTCGTCTTCCAGTCGGAAGTTCTTTTTCCGTCGGGCGGGTCAGACCTCAATCCGCAGGGCCTGACCGAAATGACCAAGCTCGCGAAAGCGCTGATCGACGTCGCCAAGGAAATCCCGCCGGAGATCAACTGGGTGCTGCGTGTCGACGGTCATACCGACAATGTGCCGCTGTCCGGGAATGGCAAGTATGCCGATAACTGGGCCCTGTCGTCCGCCCGCGCCATCGCAGTCGTCAAATACCTGATCTCGCAAGGTGTGCCGGCAGACCGGCTGGTAGCGGCAGGTTTTGGCGAATTCCAGCCGATCGCACCCGGCGATACGCCGGAAGCGCGCGCTACCAACCGGCGCATCGAGCTTAAACTGACCGAGAAATAGGCGCGATCATGGGTTTTCTGAACAGACAACCCATGATCAAGCAAAGCCGGGGCCCGGGCGCCGGCTTTGCTGACGGGGAAGTCTTCAGTCAGCGTCAGACCGTTGCGCTGGTTTGGTCGTCGATTTCGGCGCCGGGTGTGTTCTTCTTGATCGACTCGATAGCGTGCATGGCGGAGGCCTTTGCCTTGTAGCCTTCCGACGAGAACATCGATTCCCCGTTTGATGCCTTGAACCGGAAACGAAATTCGCCGGCTTTGTCCTTGTAGACTTCAAATTTGTACATGGTGCCCGTCTCCCTGTCTGGACGTTCCTCTTTCGGCTGCTTGCAGCACCTGCCAATGCCGCCTGAAAGATGGAAGTCTGTCAAGGTGGCGCGGGCGGCAAAATGCAAGCTCGGCGCGCGAGCCCTGGATCGGGAAAAGAGTTCAGGTTCCGCGCAGTCGCGGGAGGTGTCAGTTGACCATCGTCAGGCGCTGCTCGATGCCGGTGTCGAATTGCAGCCGGGCAAGCTTGGCGTAGATGCCGCCGTGCTGGACGAGGCTCTGGTGGGTGCCTTCCTCGACGATGCGGCCATGATCGAGCACGAGGATGCGGTCCGCTTTCAGGACGGTCGCCAGCCGGTGGGCGATGACGATGGTGGTGCGGGTTTCCATGAGGTCGTCGAGCGCTTTCTGGACGAGCATCTCGCTCTCGGCATCGAGCGCCGACGTTGCTTCGTCGAGCAGCAGGATGGGTGCGTTCTTGAGCACGGCGCGGGCAATCGCAATGCGCTGGCGCTGGCCGCCGGAGAGCGTGATGCCGCGCTCGCCGGTGGGCGTGTCATAGCCTTCGTCGAGGCGGCTGATGAATTCATCCGCCTGGGCCGCAATGGCGGCCGAGCGGACCTCCTCGCGCGTCGCTCCAGGGCGGCTGAAGGCGATGTTGTCATGGATAGAGGCCGCAAAGATCGTCACATCCTGGGGAACGATGGCGATCTGCGAGCGGAGTGTATCGAGCGATAGCTGGCGGGTATCGATACCGTCGACAGAGACGGTGCCGCTCTGCGGGTCGTAGAAGCGCAGGATCAGCGAGAATATGGTGCTCTTGCCGGCACCGGAGGGTCCGACGATGGCAACAGTCTCGCCCGGCCGGACCCCGAGGGACAGACCATGAAGGGCTGCCTTGCCGGGGCGCGACGGATAGGCGAAATTGATATCCAAAAATTCGACGCGGCCAACGCGGGGCGTCGGCAGGGGGAGGGGATATTCCGGCTCTGCGATGGCCGAGCGTTCCGCCAGCAGTTCTCCAATCCGGTCTGCGGCGCCGGCGGCCTGAGAAAGCTCACCCCAGACTTCTGAAAGGGCACCAAGCGATCCGGCTGATATGACGGAGTAAAGCAGGAACTGGCTGAGCGTTCCCGGCGACATGGTTCCTGACAGAACATTCTGGGCGCCGACCCAGAGGACGGCAACGACGCTGCCGAAGATCATGGTGATGGCAAATCCTGTCAGCAGGGCGCGGGATTTGACGGCCGAGCGAGCGGCCTCGTAGGCGTTCTCTACGGCGCCGCCATAGCGGGCGGCAGCGGCGTTCTCGCCGTTGAAGGCCTGGATGGTGCGGGTGGCGCCGATTGTCTCGTTGGCATAGGCAGAGGCGTCCGCCAACATGTCCTGCGCCGCG
This sequence comes from Rhizobium tumorigenes, assembly GCF_003240565.2. Taxonomy (NCBI): domain Bacteria; kingdom Pseudomonadati; phylum Pseudomonadota; class Alphaproteobacteria; order Hyphomicrobiales; family Rhizobiaceae; genus Arminella; species Arminella tumorigenes. Next base: position 2,404,910 of record NZ_CP117255.1, on the reverse strand, counting down.
CGCGAACGCTTGCGGACGTTGCGGCCGAAGGCGACCAGTGGGAACACCACCAAGGGAATGGCGATCAGCACGATGCTTGACAGTTTCGGGCTGGTGAAGATCATCATGCCCATGGCACCGAAACAGAGGATGATGTTGCGGAGCGCGACCGACGCGGTGGCGCCGACGGCCGACTTGATCTGCGTGGTGTCGGCGGTCAGCCGCGACATGATCTCGCCGGACTGGTTGATATCGAAGAAGGACGGGGACAGGCGGGTCACATGGTCGAAGACTTCCCGGCGCAGGTCTGAGACGATGCGCTCGCCCAGCGTGATGACGAAATAGTAGCGCAGCGCGCTCGACATGGCGAGCACGACGGCCATCACCATCAGCATGACGAAGTAGCTGTTGATGAAGGTTCCGTCGCTCTGTGCAAACCCGTGGTCGATCAGCCGGCGGACGGCAAGCGGCAGGGCTAGCGACGTGATGGCTGCGAGCGCGAGGGCGATGACGGCGCCGGTAACCATGCGACGGTAGCGCCGCAGATAGGGCAGCAGGCGTCCGAGCGGTCGAATGGATTTGCGTGGCTTGGCGCCTGCCTCTCCCGTTTCTGACACGTCGTCTCCTATCCCTGGAAAGCCAGGCGCTGGGCCCTGATCGGCTCTTGTTATCTGCTTGGCCTTGCTGTATAGGCACCGCATCGTAATTGGAAGCCGTGGCCGCCATCTGCTGCGGCTTCATTTATTCAATCGGGTCGGTCGCTGCAATGGCATGCGACAAATGGACCCTGGCATGGCAGGAATATTGTTATGAAGGCAAACATCCATCCCGAATACCACACCATCAAGGTCGTCATGACCGATGGCACCGAATATGAAACCCGCTCCACCTGGGGTTCTGAAGGCGCCACGATGAACCTCGAAATCGACTCCAAGTCGCACCCGGCATGGACCGGCGGCAATCAGCAGATGATGGACCGCGGTGGCCGTATCTCGAAGTTCAACAAGCGTTTCGGCGGTCTCGGCGTCTAATACGTCGCTTTATCGTTTTGTTTCTGAAGAGCCCGGTGTTTGCCGGGCTTTTCTTTGTCCTGTCGAAAGGCAGCTGACAACAAAAAAACCGGCCGCGCGATCAGCGGGCCGGTTTTGCGTAAAGCGAAGTTCAAATGGATCAGTTCATGCCAAAAGCTGTCTGGAGGAGGCTGAGCTGCGCCTTTACACTATTCTGGTTGTCCGGAACGATGGTCTCCGAAGGACGATAGATCTCGCGATCTAGGATTGCCACCCGGTTCTGGAGGCGAAGCGAGCGCTCGACGAGGTCGCGGAAGGATTCCGGAAGATCGCCCCAGCCCGGCGCCGTCTTGTCGACGTTAAAGCCGTCCAGACGAACCTTGTTCTTTTCGGTCAGCACCTGGTCGCGCGACATCTCGCCGTTGTTGACAGCACGCTGCAGCAGGAGCCACGAGGCCATCTGCATGAGGCGTGTGGTGAGGCGCATCGATTCCGCTGCGTAAAGCACCGACGCCATGCGGGGGAGCACCTTGGAGGCAGCGCGACCGTTACCATCAAGGTAAGCAGCGGTCTCCTCGACGAGGGACATGCCCTCTGCATACAGCGCCTTGAATTGCGACGACGAAGCGGCACGACCTGCGAAGCTAACGGTGTTTAATCCCAGTTCAGACATCAGAGTAGTCCCTGTTGCAGACAGTCAGTTTTGCTTATGTAACGCCGGCAGGTCGCAAAAGGTTTCGATTAGGCGGCGCTTATTGACTTCAAGATGGTAGTTTTACCTCAAATCCGCAAGTCGATTCTTAATAGAAGGTTAATCTCCACAGTTTCCTTGGCCGGCACCGGCAGGCAAAGACAAAAAAAGAGCCGCAAAAAGCGGCTCTGAAGGTGAAACAGGGAGAAAAATCAGACCAATTCGCCAAATGGTGAAAAACTGTCTGAGTCCAGACAAAATCCGGATGTTCACAGTAATGAATGATAAAGCTTAATTTTTAGTTAATGACGCCCCAAAAATGTACTTGCGGCTATGCATAGTCGCGCGGCGGCGGGTGACTTTCAGGAACGGAAAAGGCTCTCGGCTGCTTTCCGACCGGAGGCCTTTTCGTTGCAGGCAAGCTCGAGACGCGCGATTTCCTCGTGAAGCAGAGAGATCCGTTCCTTCAATTCATCGACCGACAGCAGAGTGATATCGCTGCCGATGTCGTGAATACCCGGCTTTTTCGGCCGGTCGTCGTCAAACAGGCTCATCGCGGTTTCTCCTTCATCCGTATTTGACGGCAGGATCGTCCGTTTCTGTCGGCGTGTCCATGGGGTTGGCCATAGACATGCTTTCCGGCGTGATCATCTGCGTATTGGCAGACGGCATGTTCGTATAGGCATCGCGCTCTCCGGCTGGAATGGCCGCGCGCTGGCGGCTGCGGAAGATGGAATAGGCGCTGATCGCCAGATGGGCTATCGCGGTGATGAGGAACAGAGAGTAGGGGCCAACGGCAGACATGATGGGGCCGCTCATGGTCGGTCCGATGATGGTGCCTATTCCATAGAGCAGCAGCAGGCCGCCCGATACCTTCACGTATTCCTCCGGCGAGGCGAAGTCGTTCGCATGGGCGACGGTGATTGGATAGAGCGTGTTGGCCGCTGCGCCGTAGACGATGACCAGGCTGATCAGCAAATAGGGCGTGCTGGGCTGGAAGATAAACAACAGCAGCCCATCGACGGCAGCAATCGCGGCCATGATGGCCAGCACGTAACGGCGGTCGATGCGGTCGGAGAGCCGCCCCGCCGGCAGTTGCATCATCGCGCCGGCAAAAATGGTCGAACTCATCATGATGGCGATATTGCCTTCGGCAAGGCCAGCACGGGCGCCGAAGACAGCGCCGAGCGTGCCGTAGGCACCGTTGGCGATGCCGACCAGCAGGATGCCGATGCACGAGACGGGTGAGTTTCTGTAGATGGCGGGGAGGTCGAGCTTGATGGCCTTCAGGGGCTGCGGCGAGGCGGCGTTGGACAGCGTCGTCGGCAGCATGGCAACGCAGTAGCAGATGCCACAGACCATGAAGAGCATCGGCGTATGGATGTCGCCGAACGGGATCATCATCTGCCCGCCGACGGCGCCGATCAGGGTGATGCCGATGTAGAGCGAAAAGATCGCGCCGCGGCTTTCGTTGGTGGCGCGCTCGTTCAGCCAGCTCTCGATGATCATCGAAGTGCCGGCGGTGCAGAAGCCGGTGACGGCCCGCAACGCCACCCACCAGGCGGAATCGACGACCAGGCCGGTCAGCAGGGCGATGATGGCTATGACGGCGATAAAGCCGGAAAAGGCGCGGACATGGCCGACCCGGCGGACGAGCTTGGGCGCCGTCAGGCAGCCCAGCACGAAGCCTGTTGCCCATGTCGTTCCGAGCAGGCCGAGCGTCGTCGTTGCATAGCCCTCGGCGGTGCCGCGAACGGGTAGCAGCAGGCTGTGAAGGCCGTTGCCCATGAACAGGAACAGGGTTCCGAACAGGAGCGCGAGGACGGGCAGAATATTTCTTTTCATATCCTATTGTCCGCTGATCAGGCTTAAAAATCAGATAAGACGGCGGGGACAGGCATCGGTCGACCCGTCAGGCCAGTTTTTCGAGGAGAAAAATGTCCTGTCTGTGGCCGTGACCAGACAACAGAGAATTTTATGTCCAAACTCATAGGCTTGCTGCTGCTTCTGGCGATGGTAGTGCATCTGATCCGGCCCCTCGGCCTGCCGGGACTGCGGCGACGATCCGACTTCTGGAAGATCGCGATTTTAGCCTTCGCCATCTGGACGTTCGCGCTGGTGTTTCGCGAAGCCCTCTGACGCTGATGTAGCCATAGAAATGGCCCGGCTGTGGTCAGCCGGGCCATGGGGTCTACAAGCATTCGGTCAGGCAACCTTCGCAAGGCTTGCCGCGCCTGGAAAGTATCAGGCCTTGTTGACGCTGGCTGAATAGATCTCATCGATCGTTTCGGCCAGGTTGGCGTCGAATTCGGCGTCGCTCATCGTGACGCGCAGGTTTTCTGTCAGCGCGCGAGAGAAGCTGGCGATCATGCCATGGTTATGGCTGAGCTTCTCGCAGGCATCTGTGCGGCTGTAGCCACCGGAAAGGGCCACGACCCGGATGACCGACTTGTGGGAGATCAGCGGAGCATAGAAATCGGCGACCGTCGGGATCGTCAGCTTCAGCATCACGGTTTCGGATGCAGGCAGCAGATCGAGCTGCTTTGCGATCTCGTCGCGAAGAATGGCTTCGGCCTCTGCCTTCGTTGCGCTGTTGATGGAGACTTCAGGCTCAATGATCGGCATCAGTCCGTGGCTGATGATCTGGCGGGCAACCTCGAACTGCTGCTTGACGACGGCGGCAATGCCGGTCTTGTCTGCATTGCCGATCACCGAGCGCATCTTGGTGCCGAAAATTCCCTTTTCGCGGCCGCGCTTCAGGAGGGTGTCCAACTCCGGCATCGGCTTCATCAACTGGACGCCATTTTCTTCGGCAAGCAATCCCTTGTCGACCTTGAGGAGAGGCACGACGCCGCGCTTTTCCCAAAGAAATGAGGGAACTGGTTGGCCGTCGACGTCGCCGTCCATGGTCCGCTCGAAAAGGATGGCGGCGATAATCTTGTCACCGGTAAAGGCAGGCGCGCTCATGATGCGGACGCGCATGGCGTGCATCAGGCGATACATTTCATCGTCGCCCTGGTAGTCGGTCTCGGAAATGCCGTAGAGACGCAACGCACCCGGCGTCGAACCCCCGCTCTGGTCCAGCGCCGCGATGAATCCGGGTGCAGAGCTCATCTTGTCCAGCATCTTCGCGTCTACCATAGTTCACTCCCTATCCCTCGAAGCGGCGCTTTGCGCACGCACGGATGTTGTTTCATTTCACGACCGACCGGCAACGCCTCAATCGATCAAACTAACGGATCTGCATCTCCAAGACGTTCGGTCCTTTCATGCTCTCCCAACACTGCCGGACCTGCGATACCAGAAGAATTTTAAAAGGAAAATCCTAGGTTAAGCTACTGAAACGATTGAAATGAATTCAATCGTTTGTAATGTCTGCGGCTACACTAGCACCAACGAAAAGACCGCGAAAGCTTTCGCTTTCACGGTCATCAAAACTTCAACTGGGCGGCCGACCGCCATCATGCAACTCACGCCTTGGCTTGAGCTTCCAGCGCTGCAACGCCCGGCAGGACCTTGCCTTCCATCCATTCGAGGAAGGCGCCGCCAGCGGTAGAGACGTATGTAAAGTCATTCGAAACGCCTGCGTGGTTAAGCGCGGAGACCGTGTCGCCACCGCCGGCGACCGACGTCAGCTTGCCCGACCGGGTGCATTCGGCGGCAAACTTGGCAACTGCCACGGTTGCTGCGTCGAAAGGCGTGATTTCGAACGCGCCAAGCGGGCCGTTCCAGACCAGCGTTTCGGCGCGACCGACCCAGGCCTTGATCTGCTCGACCGTCTTCGGGCCGACATCGAGGACCATGGCGTCGGCTGGAATGCTGTCGATGGTGACGACTTCGTTCGCAGCGCCGGCCTTGAATTCGCGGGCAACCACGCCGTCTTCCGGCAGCACGATGGTGCAGCCGGACTGGGCTGCTTCAAGCATGATCTGGCGTGCCGTATCGGCAAGGTCGTGCTCGCAGAGCGACTTGCCGACTTCGGTGCCACGGGCGGCGATGAAGGTGTTGGCCATGCCGCCACCGATCACCAGTGCATCGACCTTCTTGACGAGGTTCATCAGCAGATCGATCTTGCTCGACACCTTGGCGCCACCGACGATGGCAACTACCGGGCGGACGGGATTGCCCAGGCCTTTTTCGAGGGCTTCAAGTTCAGCCTGCATTGTCCGCCCGGCATAGGCCGGCAGAAGCTTTGCCAGACCTTCGGTCGAGGCATGGGCGCGATGGGCAGCCGAGAAGGCGTCGTTGATGTAGATGTCGCCGTTGTCGGCCAACGACTGGGTGAAGGCAGGATCGTTCTTTTCCTCACCCTTGTGGAAACGTGTGTTTTCGAGAAGCAGGATATCGCCGTCCTTCATCTTGGCGATCGCTTCCGTGGCGGGCGCGCCGATGGCATCGGAGGCGAAAAGGATGTCGTGGCCGAGCACCGACTTGACCGAGGAGACGATCTGCGAGAGTGAAAATTCCGGTGTCGGGCCGTCCTTGGGGCGGCCGAAATGGGCCATCAGGATGACCTTGGCGCCCTTGGACGACAGTTCGAGAATGGTCGGCGCGACACGCTCGATGCGCGTTACGTCGCTGACTTTCCCGTCCTTCATCGGCACGTTGAGATCGACGCGCACGAGCACGCGCTTGCCGGCAATATCGTTGAGATCGTCGAGGGTCTTGAAGCTTGGCATGGCAAATATCCGGAATTGGTATGGTCGGAAGATGCGCGACCATACTACGGATGGTCCGAGACGCAAGGCGGTCAACCCTGGTTTTCGTCGCTATTCGAATCGTTTGAAATCGCTTTTGCGGCCCGCGCGCGGCGGCGTCTCAGGGCATCGCGAATGCGGTGGGCGATCTCGCGCATGTTGATGAACAGCGGCAGCGCATCAGTGGAATCGACCACTTCGAGAGACATGCCGACCGCCTTGATGTGATCGTTTTCGTCGAGGTCGCGGACGATCAATATCAGCGATCCAAGCCGCACCCGGTCGGCATAGTCCGCCTTGCCGCCCAGGCGCTGGCGCATCAGTTCGGCGATCGTCAGGGTCTTTTCGTGTTCGTTCAGAAGCCCCGGTCCATAGGCCGCATCGAGATCCGCTGCATGCCGCTGCGGTGAGATGGAGAAGGCGCCGAAGAACTCCGTATCTTCGGGATCTACCGGTGCACGGGTGGCGAAAAGCCGGTCGAGCAGCCGCGAAAAGCTTGGCGCGATGAACAGGTAGACCAGATCGTTTTCCCGCAGCCGTCCGGCATATTGATAGCGCATCGACTTGCCGTCGCGCACCACCAGCGATGGCATGGCCCAGCGCGGGATCCGCTCGCCCAGCAGCACAGGGCTGTCCTTGACGACGCGGTAGGAAAGAAGCTCGTGGTTGGCAGCGCCGGGTAGGTCGACTTCCACCTTGTCGACGGCACCGATACGCGGCGGAATGATCAGGCCGAGCTTTTTTGCCACCGGCTTGATTGTCCAGCCCTGCATCATCAGCGAGACGAGCACGATGATGAAGGCGACGTTAAAATAGGTCTGGCCGAAATCGAGATTGCCGAGGATGGGCATGATGGCAAGCAGGATGGAGACGGCGCCGCGCAGGCCGACCCAGGCGAGGAAGCCCGTCTCGCGCTGGGTATAGTCGAACGGCAGCAGACAGAGCCAGACGGCAACCGGACGTGCCACGAAGATCAGCACCAACGCCAGCAGCACGGCCGGGATGGCGATGGCTGGAAACTCCGACGGCGAGGCGAGGAGGCCGAGCACGAGGAACATGATGATCTGGGCAAGCCAGGTCATGCCGTCCTGGAAGCGCTTGATGGTGGCGGACGCTGGCATCTTGTGGTTGCCGGCGTAGATGCCCGCGACATAGACCGCAAGGAAGCCGCTGCCGCCGACGGCGCCGGTGAACGAGAACACCAGCAGCGCGAGTGCCAGCACGAAGATAGGTGTCAGGCCGCGGTCGGTTTCGAGCTTGCCCGCGACCAGCACGATCATCATGCCGCCGAGAAGGCCGAGAATGACGCCGAGGCCCATCTGCTGGACGAACATGGCGAGCATGGCGATGTTGACGCCGCCGACGCCTTCGCCGCTGCCGATTGCCTGCACCAGAGCAATGGTCAGGAAGATCGCCATCGGGTCGTTGGTGCCGGATTCGACCTCCAGCGTCGAGCGCACCTTGTCGCGGATGTTGATGCCGCCGATGCGCAGCAGGAAGAAGACGGCGGCAGCATCCGTCGAGGCGACGATCGAGCCGAGCAGCAGGCCTTCCATCCAGCTGAAACCGAGAAGCCAGGATGCGGCCAGCCCGAAAATGGACGCCGTAATGATGACGCCTAGCGAAGCGATCGTCAGAGCCGGGACGGCGGCGGCCTTGAAGGAGGATAGCGAGGTGCCGAAGCCGGAATCGAAAAGAATGACGGCCAGCGCGATCGAGCCAAGGATATAGGCGAGGTAATTGTTGCTGAAGGCTATGCCGAGCCCATCCTGGCCGGCCAGAAGGCCGATGACGAGAAACAGCAGCAGCAATGGCGCGCCGAAGCGGAAGGCGAGAAGGCTGGAAAAGGCGGCGATGAGGATCAGGACGGTGCAGACCAGGACGACGACATAAAATGCTTCCACGGACACTTCCCTTTTCTCGCATCCGGCCGATGCCGAACGCCCCACGTCAGCCCGTAGCCGCGACGCGAGCCCTCCCTGCGCTCCCGTCCCCGACGCCGAATCCCCCAGCGCGACCGATGACCGCTAAAGTGTAGGCGATCAGGATTCGCTCTCCAAGGCCTAATGAGCAATCTGGTCGAGAGCGGGGCGAAATGGTGAGTATCAAGTGTCCGCGCCGCCGATAATGGTTCTGGATTTGGTTATCGCCGAGTGTCAGTTTGCAATACCCCCTGTCAGCCTCGGCCTTCTGAGTTTCCTCCACCCGCAGAAGCCTCCCACTTCACTCGTCCCTGTGCTTGTCACAGGAATCCAGCAACCGCGCGTCTGCGCGGTGAAAGAACTCTTGCAGCCACATCGGAGCTTCCCGCAGCGCAGACGCGCTGCACTGGATTCCTGTGACAGTCACAGGAATGAGGGGTGGGCGATATGTTATTCTCTGCACGAGAAGGGGCGATGCGCGCATCTGCGCGTCGCAAACGCAAACGGCCCGGTTGCCCGGGCCGTTCGGAAATGTCGATATATTCGATACTCAGATGGTCTTGGCGAAGGCGACGGCGGTGTCGGACATGCGGCTGGAGAAGCCCCATTCGTTGTCGTACCAGGAGAGCACGCGGACGAAATTGCCTTCCAGGACCTTGGTCTGGTCGAAGGCGAAGATCGACGAGTGGCTGTCGTGGTTGAAGTCGCGCGAGACGAGCGGCTCGTCGGTGTAGCCGAGAATGCCCTTAAGCTTGCCGTCGGAGGCAGACTTGATCACCTGGTTGATCTCTTCAACCGTGGTGTTGCGCTTGGCGACGAACTTGAAGTCGACGACGGAAACGTTCGGCGTCGGAACGCGGATCGAAGTGCCGTCCAGCTTGCCCTTCAGTTCCGGCAGCACGAGACCGACGGCCTTGGCAGCGCCGGTCGATGTCGGGATCATGGAGAGGGCTGCGGCGCGGGCGCGGTACAGGTCCTTGTGCATCGTGTCCAGCGTCGGCTGGTCGCCGGTGTAGGAGTGGATGGTGGTCATGAAGCCATGGTCGATGCCGATGGCGTCGTTCAGGACCTTGACGACCGGCACCAGGCAGTTGGTGGTGCAAGAGGCGTTGGAGATGACCAGGTGTTCCTTGGTCAGCTGGTCGTCGTTGACGCCGAAGACGACGGTGAGGTCTGCACCGTCGGCAGGGGCCGAGACGATGACGCGCTTGGCGCCTGCGGCCAGGTGCAGGGCGGCCTTTTCACGCGACGTGAAGATGCCGGTGCATTCCATGGCGATGTCGACGCCGAGTTCGCCGTGGGGCAGTGCTGCCGGATCCTTGATCGCGGTGACTTTGATCGGCTTTCCGTTGCCGACGATGATCGTGTCGCCTTCGACCTTGACCGAAGCCGGGAACTTGCCGTGGATCGAGTCGTAGCGCAGCAGGTGAGCATTGGTTTCGACCGGGCCGAGGTCGTTGATGGCAACGACTTCGATGTCGGTGCGGCCGGATTCGACGATGGCGCGCAGGATGTTGCGGCCGATGCGGCCGAAGCCGTTGATGGCAACTTTTACAGTCATGGTGGACACTCCCAAATCGGACAGGACTTTTCTATGTGATGGTGCAGGGCGCCGAAGCGCCCTGAATTGGTCAGGAAAGCTTCGCTTCCGCAGCAGCGACGACGGCTTCCGTCGTGATGCCGAAGTGCTTGTAGACTTCCTTGGCCGGGCCGGAAGCGCCAAAGCCCTTCATGCCGATAAACGTGCCTTCCGGTCCGATGAAGGCATCCCAGCCTTCGCGGACGCCGGCTTCGACGGCGATCTTGACTGGCGAGCTGCCGAGGATTTCCGCCTTGTAGGCATCGGGCTGCTCGAAGAACAATTCCGTCGAGGGAACCGAGACGACGCGGACCGTGATGCCCTTGGCTTCAAGCGCTGTGCGGGCGGCAACGGCGATTTCAACTTCGGAGCCCGAAGCGAAGATCGTCACCTTGGCATCGGCAGAACCGGCCAGATTGTATGCACCAAGCTCGCAGAGGTTCTTCTCGCTGTATTCCAGACGGGCTGCGACCATGTTCTGGCGGGTGAGTGCCAGACCCGATGGGCGGTCCTTGGTCTTCAGCGCAATCTGCCAGCATTCGGCCGTTTCCGTGGCATCGGCAGGGCGGAACATCATCAGGTTCGGGATGGCGCGAAGCGAGGCCATCTGTTCGACGGGCTGGTGGGTCGGGCCGTCTTCGCCGACGCCGATCGAGTCATGGGTCAGAACGTGGATAACGCGGATACCCATCAGCGAAGCCAAGCGGATTGGCGGACGGCAATAGTCCGAGAAGATCATGAAGCCGCCGCCATAAGGGATCAGGCCACCGTGCAGCGCGATGCCGTTCATAGCCGATGCCATGCCGTGTTCGCGGATGCCCCAGTGCATGTAGCGGCCGGCGAAATCCGTTGGCGTGATCGACACCATCTGGCTGGTCTTGGTGTTGTTCGACGGCGTCAGGTCGGCTGAGCCGCCGAGCGTTTCAGGCAGGAAGCCGTTGATGACCTCAAGCACGTCTTCCGACGCCTTGCGAGTCGCGACGCTCGCCTTGGTCTCGGCCAGCTTCTTCTTGTAGTCGCTGATGGCGGCGTCGAAGCCAGCCGGCAGGTCGCCGGCGAAACGGCGGTTGAACTCGGCCTTCTTGGCTTCATCTGCTGCAGCGAGACGCGACTGCCAGTCCTTCATATCCGGAACGGCACGCTTGCCGGCTTCGCGCCAGGCGTCGAGAACGTCGGCCGGAATGACGAAGGGCTCGGCATCCCAATTGAGTGCCTTGCGGGTAGCCGCAATTTCCTCGGCACCGAGCGGCGAACCGTGGACCTTGTGGGTGCCCTGCTTGTGCGGAGCGCCGAAGCCGATGATCGTCTTGCAGGCGATCAGGGTCGGACGGTCCGACTTCTGGGCTGCCTCGATCGCGGCAGAGATCTGGTCCGGCTCATGGCCGTCGACTTCGATCGTGTTCCAGTGGACAGCCTTGAAGCGGGCAACCTGGTCGGTCGAGTCCGACAGCGAAACGGCGCCGTCGATGGTGATCGAGTTGTTGTCCCAGAACAGGATGAGCTTATTGAGCTTCAGGTGGCCGGCAAGCGCGATTGCCTCGTGGCTGATGCCTTCCATCAGGCAGCCGTCGCCGCACATCACGTAGGTGTGGTGATCCTGCAGTTCTGAGCCGAACTCGACGGCGAGCTTGCGTTCTGCAATCGCCATGCCGACGGCGTTGGCAATGCCCTGGCCGAGCGGACCCGTGGTCGTTTCGATGCCGGTGGCGTGACCGTATTCCGGATGGCCGGCAGTCTTGGAGCCGAGCTGGCGGAAATTCTTCAGATCCTCAACCGACATGTCTTCATAACCGGTCAGATACAGAAGCGAGTAAAGCAGCATCGAGCCGTGGCCGGCCGACAGCACGAAGCGGTCGCGGTTAGCCCAATGGGGCGATTTCGGATCGAATTTCAGGTATTTGGAGAAGAGTACGGTGGCGACGTCAGCCATGCCCATCGGCAGGCCGGGATGGCCGGAATTGGCCTTCTCAACGGCATCCATGGCAAGGAAACGGATCGCGTTTGCCATCCGGTCGTGTTTTTCGCGAGAGATCATGGTCGTTCCGCAAGGTTTGGGATGGTCTCGGTCTCGAGAGGATGGACCACCGGTTGGAAGGCACAGCGATGGAGGGATGCTTTGAACCCTGGATCACAGTCTGCCTCAGGCGGCTGAGACATAGCAGTTGGGGCGAGCAAGTCAATAAATCCGGCGGCCAAACCCGGCCTCCGTCGCAAATATTTAACATTTGCCTTTTGTCTTGTACAAAAGACGACATGAGCGTGATTGGCTGCCAGAATAGAGGAAAGTCGCATGTCATCCACAGTTTAGCGGCCTTGCCGCATGCAGGCCTTTATTGACGGCCAGTTGCCGAGTTGAATACTGTGACAGATCAGGGCAATGCGCCACCATGGCGATTCGGAGCATTGTGCGTGGAACCGGGAAGACATGATGCCCACAGGCAAGACAGTGGACGCGGCCATCACGTCACTGCGTCAGGCGCTGGCAGCGCTGGATAATGCGGTCGACGTGCGCTTCGAACGGGAGCGCGAGAGAAGCGAGATCGACGCTGAGGTGCGCCGGACCCACGCCGACCGCTCAAGGCTGGCACAGGAACTCGACCAGGCGGAGTTTCGCGCCAATCGGCTGGAGGAGGTCAATCGCGAGGTTTCCCGCCGGCTGGTCACCGCCATGGAAACGATCAGGGCCGTGCTCGATCGCTGACGCAGCGTTGCAGACAACCTTTGCCGCATCGGGCAAGACAGGACGGAATATCGCATGGCGCAGGTAACGGTAACGATCGACGGCAAGGCCTATCGCATGGCCTGCGAGGAGGGGCAGGAAGATCACCTGACGGATCTCGCCACCCGTTTCGATCGCTACGTCAGCCACCTGAAGGAGCAGTTCGGCGAGATCGGCGATCTCCGGGTGACCGTCATGGCCGGCATCATGATTATGGACGAAGTGTCCGACCTGACGCGCAAGGTGACCGGGCTTGAGGCAGAACTGGACGCTTTGCGCGGTAACCGCGACACCGCGCTGGCTGCCAGTGCACAGACGGAAGAGGAGCTGGCCGGCGTTCTAGACGAAGTTGCCAGCAGCATTCGCGGCATCACCGAAAAACTGGTCGCCAAGCCGGGTGCGGAAGCGCACTGAGGTAAGATAACGGTGCCTCTAGCCGACGAGGCTCACTATTGTCACCGTATATGACGCCCTTGATATAAGGATGCCTGCCTGAACCCGGTTCTGTGTTCGCCCGTGTGTCCAGATCCTACCCTTTGGAGGTTGCCGATGAGACTGAATATAGGTGCAGGTTCTACGCGCCGTGAAGGCTTTTTGAGCGTGGACGTGCGTGCCGATGCCAAGCCTGACATCGTGTCCGATGCCTGGGGTCTCGAAACGATCGACGACGCCAGCGTGGACGAAATCTATACGCGACACATGCTGGAGCATCTGGATCCGAACGATGCCCGGCGGACGCTGGCACGCTGGTTTCAGGCGCTGCGCTCGGGAGGAGCGCTCAACATCGTCGTCCCCGATCTGGAATTTCATTGCCGTCAGTTGCTGGGCTCCAGCTTCAGCACGTTTGCCGATCAACAGGCGCACGCGTTTGCCGGGTTCTTCGGATGGCGCGACGAGAGCCGCGGCGGCAATCGCGAAGACGCACATCGATGGGGATATACGGAGCGGACGATGACCGCGCTGCTTTCGGAATTCGGTTATTGGCAGATTGCGCGCCAGCTCTCCGGCATAGATTGCGAACCCTGGCATTTGAACATGACGGCGATAAAACCCTGAACGGCAAAGCCGTGGAGAGTTCCGTTCGTCGATGAAATCGCCGACCGTTAATTCTCCGCAGATGCCACTGGTGCGCAAACGCAAAGCGCATTATATGTCGAGTTGCGGTCTGCGCTTCCCGGCAGGTACCACAATCCCTGGGGCCATACTCGATCCAAAGGGAGCTGTCCCTGGCCAGGCCCGTGGGCTTGGACATATGGCGCCCACCTACGTTTGTAGGCACCCAGGATCGTAAAAAACCACCGGTCGTCGTGGATCGCACCTTCTGCCTTCGGGCGGGTTTTACGCAATTTGCCCTGCGACTTCTGTCTTTGCGCCCGGCGCGCGCACTTTAAACTTCCCTTTTTCGAAGAGAATATTGTCGCGTATCAATGCGCTGCGCCAAAAATGCCTGAATTCAGAGAGATGTGACAACGACATGTCGTCGCCTTGAAAGAATCTGCGTACAACCGCCGAATAGAAATATTCGCGTTGACGTACATCTGCTAAGCGGGGCGCAGAAGTGACCCATTCAAACAGGTAAAGTATGTCGAGCCCGATCGATCTGGAACCAGCCGAAGACGACCTCGAGGAGCGCGGCTGGCTGGTCACGATGTTGCGCCGTTACCGCACGCAGTTGCTGGCGCTGGGCAGCGTCGTCGTCTTCGGGATGGTCGCCTACGCGATTTTTCACCTGACGACTGAAGTCCGCTACGACGATATCGTGCTCGCATTGAGCGACACCTCCGCCCGTGCGATCCTGCTTGCGCTGCTGTTTACCGGCCTCAGCTTCTTCGCGCTGATTTTCTACGATACCAATGCGCTCGAATTCATCGACAAGAAGGTGCCTTTTCCGCATGTGGCGCTGACGGCGTTCAGCGCCTACGCCGTCGGCAACACCGCCGGTTTCGGCGCGTTGAGCGCAGGCGCGATCCGTTACCGCGCCTATTCGCGCATGGGGCTGACACCGGAAGACATCGGCCGCATCGTCGCCTTTGTGACGCTATCGTTCGGCCTTGGCCTTGCCGCCGTAGGTTCGATCGCGCTGATGATCATTGCCGATGAAATGGGGCCGCTGATCAATGTCGACAGCCTCGTGCTGCGCGGCGTCGCCGGCGTCATCCTGGGTCTATTGGCGGTCTTGCTTTACATGGGCCGCGGCGGGCGGGTGATTTCCATCGGCAGCTTCACACTGCGCCTGCCGGATTCGCGCACCTGGTCGCGCCAGTTCCTTGTCACCGCCTTCGATATCGCGGCGTCGGCGACCGTTCTCTACGTGCTGCTGCCGGAATCGTCGATCGGCTGGCCGACATTCCTCGCGGTCTATGCCATCGCCGTCGGCCTCGGCGTTCTCAGCCATGTTCCGGCCGGTCTTGGCGTGTTCGAAACCGTGATCGTCGCGTCGCTCGGCAGCGCCGTCAACGTCGATGCGGTGCTGGGCTCGCTGGTTCTTTACCGGGTGATCTACCACGTGATCCCGCTGCTGCTTGCGATCATGGTCGTAGCGGCCACCGAACTTCGCCGCTTCGTCGACCATCCCGCCGCTTCCAGCGTGCGACGCGTCGGTGGGCGGCTTATGCCGCAACTGCTGTCGACTTTCGCTCTGTTGCTGGGCGTCATGCTGATCTTTTCGAGCGTCACGCCGACGCCCGATGAAAATCTTGAATTCCTGTCGGATTATCTGGCCCTGCCTGTCGTCGAAGGAGCCCACTTCCTGTCGAGCCTCGTCGGCCTTGCCATGGTCGTCGCAGCCCGTGGCCTCGGCCAGCGCCTCGATGGCGCCTGGTGGGTTTCGGTGTGCTGCGCGGTCGCGGCGGTAACGCTGTCGCTGCTGAAGGCAATCGCGCTCGTCGAGGCGTCGTTCCTGCTGTTCTTCATCTTCGGCCTGTTCGTCAGCCGAAAGTTGTTCAATCGCCCGGCTTCGCTCGTCAATCAGGCGCTGACTGCCGGATGGCTGATGGCCATTGCGGTCATCTGCATCTGCGCCATTGTCATCCTGTTCTTCGTCTATCGCGACGTCGCCTACAGCAACCAGCTCTGGTGGCAGTTCGAGTTTGCCGATGAAGCGCCACGCGGCCTGCGTGCCGTGCTCGGCCTTTGCATCGTTGCCTCCGGTATTGCCGCGTTCAGCCTGCTCCGTCCGGCGACCTCGCGGCTGCAGCCTGTCTCGGACGACGATGTCGAGCGGGCGGTTGCCATCGTCGAGGCGCACGGCATTGCCGACGCCAATCTGGTTCGGATGCGCGACAAGAGCATCATGTTCTCCGAAAAGGGCGATGCCTTCATCATGTACGGCAAGCGCGGTCGCTCCTGGATCGCCCTGTTCGACCCGATCGGACCGCGGCACGCGCTGGCCGATCTTGTCTGGCGCTTTGTCGAATCCGCCCGTACGGCGGGCTGTCGGTCGGTGTTCTACCAGATCTCGCCGGGGCTCCTGTCGCACTGCGCCGATGCTGGAATGCGGGCCTACAAGCTCGGCGAACTCGCCGTCGTCAATCTCAATACATTCGAGCTGAAGGGCGGCAAGTGGGCCAATCTCCGCCAGACGGCAAGCCGTGCGGTGCGCGACGGGCTTGAATTCTCGGTCATCGAGCCGCAGGACGTGGGCGAGGTGCTGGACGAACTCGCGGCAGTCTCGAATGCCTGGCTGGAAGATCACAACGCCAAGGAAAAGGGCTTCTCCCTCGGCGCCTTCGATCCAGACTATATACTGTCGCAGCCGGTGGGCGTTCTCAAGAAGGAAGGCCGCATCGTTGCCTTTGCAAACATACTCGTGACGTCGACCCATGAAGAGGGCTCGATCGACCTGATGCGCTTTTCGCCCGACGCACCGAAGGGTTCCATGGACTTTCTCTTCGTCCAGATCCTGGAGCATCTTAGGAATGCCGGATTTCAGCGCTTTAACCTCGGGATGGCACCTCTATCCGGAATGTCGAAGCGCGAATCGGCGCCGGTCTGGGACCGGATCGGCGGCACGGTTTTCGAACACGGTGAACGGTTTTATAACTTCAAAGGGCTAAGAGCCTTCAAAGCAAAATTTCATCCCGACTGGCAGCCGCGCTATCTTGCGGTTTCAGGCGGGGTCAGTCCGATGATTGCGCTGATGGACGCGACGTTCCTGATCGGCGGCGGACTAAGAGGAGTCGTCAGGAAATGATCTTGAAATACGCAGCTTCCTTCGCAATGGCGGCCTTGTTCACACTGGGTGTCGCCCATGCGGACGAGGTCAACAAGAAATACGACACCGGCATCATCCCGTCGCCGCACATCCTCGTGCCGACCGGCAAGGTGGTCGGCGAAGTCGTGCTGATCTCGGATATCGGTGGCTGGGGCGACAAGGAAAACGCCGTTGCACAGACGCTGCTGGCGAAGGGCTCGATGGTCATCGGCATCGATTACCCGTCCTTCCTGAAGGCACTCAACAATTACGACGTCAGCCAAAACGATGGCTGCATCTACATGGTGTCGGACATCGAGTCGCTGAGCCAGCAGGTCCAGCGGTCTGTCGCCGACAGCGCCTACGAGCTGCCGATCATCGCCGGCGTTGGCGCTGGTGGCACCATGGCGCTGGCAATTGCCGCGCAGACACCGGACGCCACTGTGTCACAGACGCTGGCCGTCGATCCTGCCGCAGGCATCGCCCTCACCAAGGATCTCTGCACGCCCGCCGAAAAGGTCAAGACCGGCGACAACGTCGTCATCGGCCTGATGGACGGCGTGCTGCCAAACCCGATCATTGCCAGCTTCACCCCTGCAGCGCCCAAGGATGGCCGCGACCATGTCGAGGCGATGCAGAAGGATCATCCGGAAATCGAAATCCGCGATTCCACGGACGACGCCATGACGACCCTCAGCAACACCCTGGTCGATCTGGTGAAGTCGCTGAGCGCCGAAAAGTCGCCGCTGGGCCTGCCCATCAACGTGCTTGAAACCAAGCCGACCGAGGACACGCTGGCGATCATCTATTCCGGCGACGGCGGATGGCGCGACATCGACAAGGAAGTCGGCTCCTACCTCCAGGATCAGGGGATCCCGGTGGTCGGCGTCGATACGCTCCATTATTTCTGGTCGGAGCGTAAGCCGCAGGAAACGGCAGACGACCTGGGCCGTATCATCGATTACTACACCAAGCACTTCAATGTGCAGCACGTCGTGCTGGTAGGCTATTCTTTCGGTGCCGACGTCATCCCGGCCAGCTACAATCTGCTGAAGCCGAAGGAACGCAGCCAGGTGGTGCAGATGTCGCTGCTGTCGCTGTCGCGCAAGGTCGACTACGTCATCTCGGTAATGGGCTGGCTCGGCGCTTCCAGCGAGGGCAAGGGCGGCGATCCGCTCAAGGACCTGAAGAAGATCAACCCGAAGATTGTCCAGTGCGTGTATGGCACGGATGACGACGAGGACGTTGCCTGCCCCGATCTGAAGGGCACCGGCGCCGAAGTCGTCGCCATGGCCGGCGGGCACCATTTCGACGACGATTACGAGACATTGTCGAAGACGATCATCGCCGGCGTCAAAAGCCGCCTCGGCGAATAGGGAACATCCCGCCGGGTCATTGCTTGTCGCAGTGCCCCGGCAAGACTATCTAGCTTTGCATGTGACTGCGGCGACGGTGTCTGGGGCAATCTTCGACCTGCGACGCCTGCGTTGTCCCGGTCGATCGTCCGCCAACCGAAAGAGATACTCCTTGTCCGCTGATAACGTTTCCGTCTTCGATAAAAGCTACGCCGCCTTCCTGTTCGACATGGACGGGACAATCATGAACTCGATCGCTTCTGCCGAACGGGTCTGGGGTGCCTGGGCTAAGCGTCAGGGCCTGGATGTCGAGAAATTCATGCCCACCATGCACGGCGCCCGTGGTATCGATACGATCCGCAACCTCAATCTTCCCGGCGTAGATCCGGCCGTCGAAGCCGCTGCAATCGAGAGGGACGAGATCGCCGATGTTGCCGGCGTCGTGCCGATTTCGGGTGCCATCGATTTCCTTGCCTCGCTGCCTGCCGACCGCTGGGCCATCGTTACCTCGTCGCCGATTGCGCTTGCCAAGGCGCGCCTGGCGGAGGCGGGGATCCCGATGCCGCGTTTCATCGTGACGGCCGAAGACGTCAAGGTCGGCAAGCCCAATCCGCAGTGCTACATTCTGGGTGCCGAACGGCTGGGCGTAAGCGTTGCCGAATGCCTGGTGTTCGAGGACGTGCCGGCTGGTATCAAGGCTGGCGAGGCGGCAGGCGCCGACGTCATGGTCATCACCGCGACGCATAGCCACCCGATGGAGACACCGCACGCGACGATCCCCAATTATGATAATGTTCGCGCCCGTATCGGCGCCAACGGAAAACTGGCGGTCGTGCGCGCCTGAGGGGTGCAGCCACGCCCGTGGCGTTGGCTTGCGGGATGGACGACATGGCTTCGAGTGAGATAAAAGCACAGATTCGCAAGGAACGGCTGGCGACGCGCGACGCGCTGCCGGGGCACTTGCGGGCGCAAAAAAGCGCCACCATGGTGCGGTGTGGTGATGCGGAAATCCGCTTCGAGCCGAGAGCAGTTATTGCTGGCTTCCTGCCCATCCGCTCCGAGGCTGATATCCGGCCGTTGCTCGATCTATTGCGATCGCGGGGCGCGCGGGTCTGCCTCCCTGTAGTTGTCGACAGGGAAACGATCGTCTTTCGCGAACTGGCAGATGCCCGTTCGCTTGTTCCCGGTGCCTTCGGTACCCTCGGCCCTGACGAGACCGCAGTCTTGCTCGAACCGGAAATCCTGCTGGTGCCGCTGTCGGCCTTCGACGCTGCCGGACGGCGGATTGGCTACGGTGGCGGCTATTATGACAGGGCGATTGCGCTTTTACGACGGAAAGGCCTTGCGCGTCGCTTGATCGGCATTGCATTCGATTGCCAAGAAGTGCCATCAGTACCCGCCGAGCCGCACGACGTTCCCCTTGACGCCATTCTGACCGAAAGCGGCCTTCGCATTTTCTGACCGGAGACCGACGTGGAATGAGACTGCTATTTCTGGGTGACATGGTTGGCAAGACCGGGCGCGTGAGTGTCTGGAACCGCCTGCCGGGGCTGGTGTCCGATTTCAAGCTCGATTTTGTCATCGTCAACGGTGAGAATGCGGCGGGCGGCTTCGGCATCACCGAAGAAATTTTCCTCGAGACGATCAATGCCGGCGCCGACGTTGTGACGACCGGCAATCATGTGTGGGACCAGAAGGAAGCGGTTTCCTTTGCCGGCCGACACGACCAGTTCCTGCGCCCGGCCAATTATCCGGCCGGAACGCCCGGACGCGGCTCCGGCCTCTATTATGCGCGCAATGGCGCCCGCGTGCTGGTCGCCAACATCATGGGCCGCGTGTTCATGCATCCCGAACTTGACGATCCGTTCAAGTCGGCTGAAGCCATTCTCGCTGCCTGCCCCCTGAAGGAGCAAGCGGATGCGATCGTCTTCGACTTTCATGCGGAGGCTACCAGCGAAAAGCAGTGCTTCGGCCATTTCGTCGATGGCCGCGCCAGCTTCGTCGTCGGGACCCACACCCATGTGCCGACAGCCGATGCGCAGATCCTTAACGGCGGAACCGCCTACATGTCCGATGCCGGCATGTGTGGCGACTATGATTCCTCGCTGGGCATGGAAAAAGAAGAGCCGCTCAACCGGTTTATTTCGAAGATGCCGAAAGGCCGCTTCGAAGCCGCATCCGGGCCGGCGACGATATGTGGGGTCGGCGTGGAAATCTCCGATTCGACCGGCCTGGCGGAAAAGATCGCGCCGTTGCGGATCGGGCCTCGCCTCGCTGAGACTGTTCCCTCGTTCTGGAACTGATCCATAAGAGATCATGAAGTAGCCCGGGTTGTCCTTTGACCGCCCGGGCTACTTTCGTTCAGGCGAACGTCAGATGACGCTTGACGCCGACGTCCGGCATCTTGTCATCGTCGAGATTGGCCTTGGCGATCTCCCAGCCGAATTTCAGCTTGCTGCCGGTCGAGATCCATAGTTCCGCATCTTCGACATGCATCGCAAGCATCGCCAGGGTCGGGTCCTTCTTGCCGTCATGATACCAAGCTGCGGTCACCGAACTCCAGTACTCGTCGATCTTCGCCTGGTCGGCGCGGACCTCGATCTTGCCGGCGAGGCTGGCATGATAATCGTGATCCTTGCCAACCACGCAGAAGCGGGCTCGGGCGCCGGTCTTGATGCTCTTGACGATGTCGGCATCGGTCTTGGTGTAGAACCAGATGGTGTTCGTCGTCGGATCGGCGTGGGGCGCCATAGGCTGCATGTGCATGTCGATGCCGTCGATGCCCAGCATGCCGGCGTGCACCATATCGATCTGCTCCCACAACTGCTTTGCCGGATGTTCCTGTGCTTCGCTGAAGCTGGCCATGGCCAATCCTTTCGTTTTGATAATGCGTCCTGAAACGTGAGGTAGGCCACCTTTGTTCCTTCCGCCAACCACCGGCGATGCAGGGCTTTTCGCTTGAATGCGTGTGGCTTCGCACCTATAAGGCGCCATTCACATCAAAAGACTGAGCAGGGGTGCCATGGCTGGCCATTCACAGTTTAAAAACATCATGCATCGCAAGGGTCGCCAGGATTCCGTGCGGTCGAAAATGTTCTCCAAGCTGGCGCGCGAAATCACCGTCGCCGCCAAGGCCGGACTGCCCGACCCGACGATGAACGCTGCCTTGCGTCTCGCTATCCAGAACGCCAAGGCGCAGTCGATGCCGAAGGACAACATCGACCGTGCGATCAAGAAGGCATCGGGTAGCGAAGGCGAAAACTACGAGCAGATCCGCTACGAAGGCTACGGCCCCGGCGGCACTGCAGTGATCGTCGAAGCGCTGACCGACAACCGCAACCGCACCGCCTCGAACGTGCGCTCGACGTTCACCAAGGCCGGTGGCACGCTTGGCGAAACAGGCTCGGTTTCCTTCTCCTTCGACCATGTCGGCGAAATCACCTACAAGCTTGCGGTCGGCGATGCAGACAAGGTGATGGAAGCGGCAATCGAGGCCGGCGCCGACGACGTCGCCACCGATGAAGAAGGCCACACGATCATCTGCGGCTTCGAAGCGCTGAACGAAGTTTCCAAGGCGCTGGAAGCAACGCTGGGCGAGGCGGAAACCGTCAAGATTGTCTGGAAGGCTCAAAACACAGTGCCTGTTGACGAGGAAAAGGCGCTGTCGGTGATGAAGCTGATCGACAGCCTGGAGGACGACGATGACGTCCAGTCCGTCTATTCGAACTTCGAGGTTTCCGACGAGGTCATGGCCAAGCTGTCGGCCTGACGTTTTAGTTTAATGGGCTAGCGGGCTACAACACCCACCTCCGCGACTGCGGACGGTGGGTGTTTTTGCTTTTAGGCCAGGTCCGTCGTGGCAAGCTGGCAAGGTGGCCGATCCAACAGCCGTGCCCGCAGCCTCAGCGGCGGCGGTGCAGGAAGTGGATCTCGGCGGTCTTGCGTCGTACGGGATCTGTCAGCGTGAAATTGCCGAGCCTGTTGTCCATCTCGCCCGCCTCGGAGGCGAGGCGATGGATTGCGGCGGTCGTTTCCTCCACCATCGCGGCGTTCTGCTGTGTCATCGCGTCGAGATCGGTGACGGCACTGTTGATCTGTCGAAGCGTCTCGGCTTCCTCGTGCGTCGAGCGCATGATTTCGCGGATCTGAACGTTGATGTTCTCGACATGGGTGCTGATGCCGTCGAGTGCGACGCCGGCGCGTTCGACCAGCGCTACGCCGTTTTCAACTTCCCCGGTCGATTTCGCCAGCAGTCCAGCAATCTCCTTGGCGGCGCTGGACGAGCGCTGTGCCAGTTCCCGCACTTCGTGGGCGACGACTGCAAAGCCTTTGCCAGCTTCACCCGCACGGGCCGCTTCGACGCCGGCATTGAGTGCCAGGAGATTGGTCTGGAAGGCAATGCCGTCGATGACGCTGATGATCTGGTTCATCTGTCGCGACGAGCCCTGGATGGCTTCCATGGCGGCGATCGTCTCGCGCATGATGCGACCCGACCCTTGCGTTTCGGCCTGTGCGTCGCGTGCTATGCGCTCGGCCTGCTCCGCGCGGGTGATCTGCAGACGGACGGCATCGGTGATGGCGCCGACAGCACTTGCCGTCTCGGTGATCGAGGCGGCCTGGCGTTCTGTGCGGCCGGCAAGCTCGGTGGCACCGCCGCGCATTTCCTCCGAGCCGGAATGGACAGCCATGGAGTTGCCGCCGATCGCCGTCATGGTCTCGCTAAGCGTTGCCAGAGCCTTGTTGAAATTGACGCGCAGGCCTTCGAGTTCCACGGGGAAGGCGGTGTCGAAGCGGTAGGCGAGATCGCCGGTGGCCAGATGGTGCAGACCCTCGTCCAGGTTTTCGACGACATCCTGCAGCACGCGGGCTTCCGACTCGCGCTCCGTCAGCCTTGCCTGGCGCTCGGCTTCCGCGTTTCTACGAGCCTCGGCGCTGGCCGCCTCCAGCAGGCGCTGATCGACGAGCGACTGGCGGAAGCGTGCAAGGGCCTTCGCCATCGTCCCGATCTCGTCGTTGCGATCCTGACTGCCGATCTCGCTGTCGAGCTTGCCATCCGCGACATCGCGGGTAACAGCGGCCAGACGGGCAAGCGGCGCAAAGAGCAGCTTCATCACAACGCCTGTTGCCAGCGCCACGAGAACGAGTATGCCGACGCCGATGAGCGTCAGCAACTTGGCAACCGCGATCGACCCGGCATTCAGTTCGCTTTTAAGCAGGCTCTCGACGATCAGGAAATGCTTGCCGGCGAAAGCGATCGGGCGGGCATAGGCGCGCGCCTCACCATCGGGACGCATGAGGCCAGCGACGCTGATATCGTTGCCGGCCAATGCCTCAGCCGCAAAACTATAAGCGGCGCCATCGACAGCTATGAGGTGTCCAGCTTCGTCGACGCCGATAACCGAGCCGTCTTCCGAAACGACGACGGATCGGGCCGTGCTCGTGGCGGCGTTGCCCTTGGACAGGATGGAGGCGAGGATGTCGTCGCGCACCTGGAAAATCATCACGCCCTTGGGCGCGCCAAGCTTGAGGATGGGGACAGCAAAGTAGACCGCGCCCTTTTGGGTCGCGGGGTCTACATGCAGGCCGGAAAAGGCGCTTGGGGCCGTGTCGCTGGTTGCCTTGGCGACGTTTGCGACAGCATCGGCGTAGGTTTTCCCGAGGCTCGATGCGATCCAGGCCGGACTCTTGAGGTTTTCTGCGAAGGCGGGGCCCTTTTTGTAGGAATAGATTACCGCGCCATCCATGTCGGCAATCAGCAGGTCGCTGAAGGGCGAGCCCTGAAGGTCACGGCCGATTTCCGTCTGGGCGGTCTCGTGGCTGGAGTAATAGAACCCGCTGGGGCCGACGGGCTTCAGAAGCTTTTCACGCTGGTCCGCCGGATTGGGGTTCTGGCTGACAAATACTTTCTGCAATTCCGCGCGGGCGTCGCCGGAGGTCTTCTCGATGGTTTTCCAGCCGCTTCTAAGGCTGGTGATCGTCATCTGTACCGCCTCGATGCGGGCAATCGAATCCGCCTGCGTGCCGATCTGCTGCAACTGGTCCTGCAACATGTCGCCGCGGAAAACCAGCACGCTCTTCTTTGCCTCGAGCGCCTGATCGTCCGAAAGCCTGTTGCTGGCGATATAGGCGAGGCCGTCGAGGACGGCAACCGACAACAGCGTCAGCAGCAGGAAGGTGGCGATCACCTTGAAGGACAGTGACTGGAACCGGCGCGACATGGCGTAACCTCTAAACTCTCGTTTCGTCGATGGCGCGAAACGATGTGCAGTGAAAAAGCTGTCAAATGTAAACTGGGGTCCTGACTCAGCCGAACCACCTGCAAAGGCAATATCGGGGAAGAGTCCGCAAAATGGCTTAATCACACGTAAAGACGCGTGATGAATTATCGCGATGTTTTCGCTTTGTTCACATTTTTCTGGCACATGGTTGCCATGAACGGTAGGTTGACGACCATGCAGAACACGATTCGTATCATCGGCATAGATCCAGGCCTGCGCCGCATGGGCTGGGGCATCATTGACGTGCTCGGCAACTCATTGCGTTTTGTTGCCTCGGGCACGGTGCTGTCTGATGGCGACATGGATCTGGCGTCGCGGCTTTGCCAGCTTCATGACGGGCTGTCGGATGTGGTGCACACCCACCAGCCCCATGAGGCGGCGGTGGAGCAGACTTTCGTCAATAAGGATGCTGTGGCAACGCTGAAGCTCGGCCAGGCCCGCGGCATCGCCATGCTGGTGCCGGCTCGGGCAGGTCTCCCAGTAGCCGAATATGCCCCGAACGCGGTCAAGAAGGCGGTCATAGGGGTCGGCCATGGCGAAAAGCAGCAGATTCACATGATGCTGAAGATCCTGATGCCGAAGGCGGAGTTCAAGGGCAACGATGCCGCCGATGCGCTGGCTATCGCCATATGCCATGCCCATAATCGTGGTGGCAACCGCATGCGGCAGGCCCTGCTGGCCGCCGGATAGCGCTTCGAGACGCGACCACCCCCAAACCCTGATGGATATCCCATGATCGGCAAACTTAAAGGCACCATCGAGGAGATCGGCGAGGACTATGCACTCGTCGATGTCCACGGAGTTTGCTATGTCGCCTATTGCTCCAGCAGGACGCTGGCAAGACTGGGCGGCGTTGGCGAGGCCTGCGTGCTGTTCATCGAAACTTATGTGCGCGAGGACCAGCTGAAGCTGTTCGGCTTCCTCACCGTGCTGGAGCGCGAGTGGTTCACTCTGCTGCAGAGCGTTCAGGGCGTCGGGGCCAAGGTGGCGCTGGCGGTGCTGTCGACGCTGACCACCTCGGAGCTTGCCAACGCCATTGCCCTACAGGACAAGACCGTTATTTCGCGAGCACCCGGTGTCGGCCCCAAGGTGGCGATGCGCATGGTGCTGGAATTGAAGAACAAGGCTCCGGCGTTTGCAGGCGAGGCGCTGAACATGGGCCTCAAGCAGGAGATCGGCGAGGGCGTTGCCGCAGCGCCGGTGTCGGATGCCGTTTCGGCCCTCACCAATCTCGGCTACTCGCGCGATCAGGCCGCCAACGCCGTTGCCGCCGCCATGAAGACGGCGGGCGAAGATGCGGACAGCGCCAAGCTCATCAGGCTGGGGCTAAGGGAACTGTCGAAGTGAGAATTCCGACATTTTTGATTTCGTCGGAAAAACGTGTTATTTTCTTCCCAGCATGTAGGGCGGGAGAATTGCGATGACCATCTGGGAAGCGACGTTGTCGGCCAAGGGGCAAGTGACGATCCCGAAGGAAATGCGTGAGGCCCTCAATTTGCGGCCTGGCGACCAGTTGGTCTATAGCGTGATCGACGGCGAGGTGGTCATGACGGCGAAGACGATCGAGCTCAAGGACCTGGCCGGTTACCTCGGCAATTCGCCGAAGGGACATGCTGACATTGCCGATATCGATGCTGCTGCGGTTTCCGCTGCCGGCGCAAGCGTGTTCGATACAAGGGATGACGACAGCTCGGATGTCGCGGCATGACCATGTATGGTCTGGATACCAACGTGGTCATTCGTCTTCTGACGAACGACGATCCGCAGCAGCGTCGTTTAGCCCTCGAATTTGCCGAAGGACTAGGAAGAGACTACACCGCCTTCGTCTCGTTGCTGACCGTTGTCGAACTCGACTGGGCCTTGCGTTCGGGACTTGGATTTTCCCGTCGGGATGTCGTGCGGGCTGTGGGTAAGCTGCTGCAGGTGCGTGGGCTCGAGTTTGAATCGCACAACCTGATTATCAAAGCCCTGCGATTCGTCTCCAATGAAAATATCGATTTCGCCGATGCTCTGATCTCGTTTCGTTCGGAGGAGGCCGGGTGTCGGTCGACGAAGACGTTTGACAAGAAAGCTGCGTCCCGCGTCCCTGGAATGGAACTGCTCGTATGACCGAACCCGCCCGCCTGATCACGCCCGAGAAGCGTGGCGAAGACCTGGATACGACGCTGCGGCCGCAGTCGCTCGACGAGTTCACGGGCCAGGCGGATGCCCGCGCCAACCTGAAAGTGTTCATCGAGGCAGCGAAGAACCGGGGCGAGGCGCTGGATCACGTGCTGTTCGTCGGTCCGCCCGGTCTCGGCAAGACGACGCTAGCGCAGATCATGGCCAAGGAGCTCGGCGTCAATTTCCGCTCGACTTCAGGGCCGGTCATTGCCAAGGCCGGCGACTTGGCCGCACTTCTGACCAATCTCGAGGACCGCGATGTCCTGTTCATCGACGAAATTCACAGGCTGAGCCCTGCAGTCGAGGAAATTCTCTATCCGGCGATGGAGGATTTCCAGCTGGACCTGATCATCGGCGAGGGCCCGGCGGCGCGTTCGGTGAAAATCGACCTGGCGAAATTCACGCTGGTCGCCGCCACCACCCGGCTCGGTCTGCTGACGACACCGTTGCGCGACCGGTTTGGCATCCCCGTGCGGCTCAACTTCTACACGGTCGAGGAGCTGGAGCTGATCGTCCGGCGTGGCGCTAGGCTTATGGGTCTGCCGATTGCCGATGACGGGGCGCGGGAGATTGCCCGGCGGGCGCGCGGGACACCGCGTATCGCAGGCCGGCTTTTGCGCCGCGTCCGCGATTTCGCCGAGGTGGCGCGGGCGGAATCAGTCACGCGGCAGATTGCCGACGAGGCGCTGACGCGGCTGCTGGTCGATAATCTTGGGCTCGACCAGCTCGACAAGCGCTATCTCAACATGATCGCCGTCAACTTCGGTGGCGGACCGGTTGGTATCGAGACCATCGCAGCCGGCTTGTCCGAGCCGCGCGATGCCATCGAGGATATCATTGAGCCCTACATGATCCAGCAGGGTTTCATCCAGCGCACGCCCCGTGGCCGCGTGCTGACACCGACCGCCTGGCGTCATCTGGACCTGCAGCCGCCCAAAGACCTGGAAGCGGCCCAGTTCCGGCTGTTCCAGGAAGAGGAATGATCGCCAGTTGAGGGAACAACGAGCCCGGCGTTTGCATTTGGGAGGCTTCGAGAGGAGCATCGCAATGCATAAATTTCGCGTGGGGTCCAAGGTCGAGTGGAAGTGGGGCAAGGGAACCGGCACTGGCAAGGTGACGGAGAGTTTTACCGACGATGTGGAGAGAACTATCGAGGGGTCGGTGATCAAGCGTAAGGCCAGCGCCGAAGAGCCAGCTTATCTTATCGAACAGGAAGACGGCGGGCGAGTGCTGAAAAGCCACTCCGAAATCAAGGCTGCTTCCTGAGGTCGGGGTGAAAGCCTCCGTCAATGTCGGAAGGACTAGACCCGCTTAGAGGACATTGCCGGAACCGCCTCCGGGGCATGCGGCAGTCCCCGCGCCAGCGATGTGATCGTCTTTTCCAGCAGCGCTCTGCCGCCGCCGCGCCAACCGAGTGCTGTAACCTTGGATGTGTCCATCTCGCTGACGATGTTGGCCGGTGCGCGGGCTGGCAGCGGGTGACTGCTGCCGGTGACGCGCTGCAGAATGGCGAGGATCTCGTGGGTTTCCGTCAGGACGTCGGAGACATTGAAGACTTCATTGGCAATGCGGGCAGTGTCGGTTTCGAGCATGAGACGGACGGCCTGTCCCACGTCGCGTCCGTGAACCTCGGTGCCGGCGCGCGACGGGACAGGCTTGCCGGCAAGGTAATTACCGAAGATGTCGGTCCACTTGTTGGGCCGGAGATCGCCATAGACGCCGGTCAGGCGGAGGTTTGCGGCGGCAAAGCCGGGGGCGTTGATCGCGGAGAGCGCGCGCTCGGCGTCCAGCTTGACGCGGCCATAGAGCGTATTCGGGTTGGCCTCCGAGGTTTCAAAAAGCACCTCGCTGGCGGAGCGATCGCCATAGACGGCGCGCGTCGACAGGAAGACACAGCGGCGGATTCCGGCGCGCTGGGCAGTCTCGAACAGTTTGACGCTGCCGTCGAGATTGAGCCTCTGGAAGGATGCGGGGTCGTCGCCTTCCCCGCCACGATAACGGCCAGCGACATGATGGAAGCCGGCGTGGACGAAGAAATAGGCGTCGTCGAATGCGTGACCCTGCTCTGCGTTCGGATCGAGCCGCAGCGGAACGAAGCTGACGGGCTTTGAAAACAGGCCGGGCTCCGGCTGATGCCGGCCACCGACTGCGACCGCATAGCCATGGGCGAGAAGATCCTCGACGATGTAGCGACCGACGAGGCCCGTCCCACCGGATACCAAAACTTTCATGTCGTTACTTTCGGGTTGGCCAACGCCGCGATGTCCGGAATGTCCAGATCCTGATGGAATCGCTGCCAGAGATCGATCAGCGGTGCCAGTCTGTCAGCCTTGGGATGATTCGTCTCCCATGGCTTTTCATATTGGTAGTGCAGGATCGAAATACTCTTCCAGTCCCAAAGCAAGGGCATGGTAAACCACACATATTGCAGCATGTTCATATAAACGGGCAGGCCGTGCCAATCCGGGAAAAACGTTTCCAGAAAGGTCTGGTCGGTGCGCTTCCAGAAGACCTCCGGCTGGTCGAGACTATCGATCATCGCGTCGAACGTTTGCAGCGACGGCCTGGCAACGAAGACGCCCGAATTCAGCCTTTGAAAGTCTGCCAGGCCCTCATAGACATTGGGCGCAGCCGAGAATTCCGGGTAATCGAACAGCTTGTCGATCGGCTTCAGCACCAGGGCATCGGCATCGATGAAGACGCAAGCTTCGTATTCCACCAGCTGCCAAAGCCGCAGCTTGCAGAAATTGTCGAGCGGTGAGTGGAAGGACGGCTTGCGACCCTTGGTAAAGGGAGCGGCCGAATGCAGGGCGGTGCGGCCATGGCGCGCATTGAACGGGTCGGAGAGCGGCAGATGGTCCACGGGTACCAGCCGGCATCCGAGCAACGCTAACGGCGCAAGATCATCGGAGCTGGCTCCGGCGGTGTGCAGCACCACGATGTCGGCTTTCGAGCCGGTTCGCCTTAGTGAGCGGACGAGCGCGGTGGCGCCTAGGGCGTAATCGGCATTGGTGACGAGCGTGACGTAGGCTGTCGTCGTCCGGGGGGAGGCGTTCACGAAACCGACTTCAGCCGCTTACCTTCCGGATCGTGGTTGAGCTTGGCCGCAAGGTCCTTTGTCCATGCCGAAACAGCCGGCACCCGAGCGCGGTCGACGCGGTAGGCGTATTTGCGGGCAACATCGACGATCTCGCCGAGCAGGCCGGTTTTCAGGGTCGTTGGCTCGAGGCCGAGACCGAGAAATTTCTCGTTTCTGACGACGAGGTCGTTCTCAGGCGCTTCCTTGCGCGGATTGGGCAGCCAGGCGATCTCGGCCCCGGTCATCCCGGCAATCATCTCGGCGAGGTCGCGGACGCGGTGCGTCTCGGTCATCTGGTTGAAGATCTCCACCTTGGAATTGCGCGACGGCGGGTTTTTCAAGGCGATCTCGATACAGCGGACCGAATCCTGAATGTGGATGAAGGCGCGCGTCTGGCCTCCGGTGCCGTGCACCGTCAGAGGGTAGCCGATCGCCGCCTGGATGAGGAAGCGGTTGAGGACGGTGCCGTAGTCGCCGTCATAGTCGAAGCGGTTGATCAGCTGCTCGTGCCGCCGCGTCTGCTCGGTGTGGGTGCCCCAGACGATGCCCTGGTGGAGGTCGGTGATCCTCAGGCCGTCGTTTTTCGCGTAGAACTGGAACAGCAACTGATCCAGGCACTTTGTCATGTGGTAGATGGAGCCCGGATTGGCCGGATAGAGAATTTCCTGGCTGACGGTGCGGCCGTCGACCGTCTCGATGCCAACGGGCAGGTAGCCTTCCGGGATAGCGGCACCGACCGTCGAGTATCCGTACACACCCATCGTGCCCAGGTGGACGAGGTGGGTATCGAGGTTTAGCTCCGTCAGCGCGTTCAAGAGGTTATGGGTGGCGCTGACGTTGTTGTTGACGGTGTAGTTCTTGTGGCGGTCGCTTTTCATCGAGTAGGGGGCGGCACGCTGCTCGGCAAAATGCACGATGGCATCCGGGCGGTGCTCGGCGAGCCAGTTCTTCAAAAGCTCGTAGTCCTTGGCAAGGTCGATCAGGTTGAAGTGAATGCGGCGACCTGTCTCGGCGTGCCAGATCCGGGTGCGTTCCTGGATGCTGTCCATAGGGGTCAGGGATTGTACGCCAAGCTCGGTGTCGATCCAGCGGCGGGAAAGGTTATCGAGGATGTGAACGTCGTGACCGGCATCGGACAGATGCAGCGATGTTGGCCATCCGATAAATCCATCGCCGCCCATGATCGCAATTTTCATCACATCGTCTCCTTGCTGGCCGGTCGCCGACCGCTTGTTTTCAAATAATTAGGCAGTATGACAATTGTTCAATACTTGCCTGCCAAACCGACTTCGGCCAAACAGGCTCTCCACAGGTTTTGGAGCTTTTGATGACGAATGGTCCCTTTTTGATCGCCGGGGAACTGATCGAAGGCAGCCATCGGCTGCTGCAGCGCGTCTACTACGAGGATACTGATTTTTCAGGGCTGGTCTATCACGCCCGCTACCTGCATTTCCTCGAACGCGGCCGCACAGATTATCTGCGCTGCCTCGGCGTGGAGCAGCGTGAGCTCATTTCCGCTGACGAGGAAGGCCTGGTGTTCGTCGTCCACCGCATGGAGATCGACTTCAAGGGCCCAGCCCGCATGGACGATGTGCTTACCATTCAGACGGTGACCGAAAAGGCCGGTGGTGCCAAAATGGTGCTGACGCAGGAAATCCTCCGCGACGGCGCGCTGCTGATCGCTGCCCGGGTGATCATTGCCGTCATCAATGCCAGCGGCCGTCCGCGCCGGTTGCCGGAAGCGCTGGCGGCACAGCTGCTGCAGGCTTCACGGACGGCCGATGCATCAGATGCAGTTGCCTGAAACGCGGGGCAGCTGCCTGAAAACGTCTCTTGTTAAAACATGACTGACATGAGAAGGAATTCCTGCGGTGCGCGGGAAGTTCTCGTTCGCTGCTGCTTACGCTTTGTGTTTCTCTACAACGTATATCCGCGTGCCAAGAAAAATGGCCGATCGCGCGGACACTAACGATCTCTTAACCATAATAGTGTCTTAATATTATGGTCAGAGATTGTGCGGTGCACGCCTTCCTTTGACCAAATTTGACGGCAAGAAGGCAGATGTAGACTTGGAAGCCTGACGACGGCGTTCAGCGGCAGCTGCCAGACATTTCTTGTGCGATCATTTTTTTGCCGCCCGGTCCTGCACCGGGCGTTTGGATTCGGGGAATTTGGATCAAATGGAACAAGTTGGATTGGCTGCAGCGACAAGTGACGTGACGCTTCTGTCTCTCTTCATGGAGGCTGGCCTTGTCGTCAAGTTGGTGATGCTCGGACTAATAGCGGCATCCGTGTGGACCTGGGCGATCGTCATCGACAAATATCTGAGCTTCAGCCGGGCTCGCCGGCAGTTCGACCAGTTCGAGCAGGTTTTCTGGTCCGGCCAGTCGCTGGAAGAGCTTTACCGGACGCTTTCCGAGCGCACGAATACCGGGCTTGCAGCGATTTTCGTCTCTGCCATGCGCGAGTGGAAAAAGTCCTTCGAGCGCGGCGCACGCTCGCCTATTGGTCTGCAGATGCGCATCGACCGGGCCATGGACG
Source organism: Rhizobium tumorigenes (assembly GCF_003240565.2). Taxonomy (NCBI): domain Bacteria; kingdom Pseudomonadati; phylum Pseudomonadota; class Alphaproteobacteria; order Hyphomicrobiales; family Rhizobiaceae; genus Arminella; species Arminella tumorigenes. Next base: position 2,372,705 of record NZ_CP117255.1, on the reverse strand, counting down.
TGACGCTGGCGCGGGAATCGGAACATCTCGGTGCCCGTCTCGGTTCGCTGGCGACCATCGGTTCGGCCGGCCCGTTCATCGGCCTGTTCGGCACGGTCGTCGGTATCATGACCTCGTTCCAGGCTATCGCCGGATCGAAGTCCACCAATCTCGCGGTCGTTGCACCCGGTATCGCGGAAGCGCTGCTCGCAACTGCCATCGGCCTTGTGGCGGCCATCCCTGCGGTTATCGCCTACAACAAGTTCTCCGCAGATGCCGGCAAGTTGTCTGGCCGCATGGAAGGTTTTGCGGATGAGTTCTCCGCCATTCTTTCGCGCCAGATCGATGAGAAGCTGCAGCCCCGTGCGGCCGCGCAGTAACGACAGAACCGGAGCAAGCTTATGGGAATGTCAGGTGGAGGCGGTGGCGGTGGCGGCGGTGGTCGTCGCGGCAGCCGTCGTGGCGGTCATGGCCGCAGTGGACCTATCTCTGAAATCAACGTGACGCCGCTGGTCGACGTCATGCTCGTGCTGTTGATCATCTTCATGGTCGCGGCACCGATGCTGACGGTCGGCGTGCCGATCGACCTGCCGGAAACGGCGGCCAAGGAAATGAATTCGGACACGCAGCCGATCACCGTGTCGGTCAATCCGGCCGGCGACATCTTCATGCAGGAATCGCCGATCGCGCTCGATGACATTGTGCCGAAGCTGCAGGCTATCGCCAAGACCGGCTATAACGAGCGGATCTATGTGCGCGGCGACAGTGCCGCTGGTTATGGCACCGTCATGAAGGTGATGGCGCGGATATCGTCTGCAGGCTTTAAGAACATCGGTCTGGTAACCCAGCAAGAAAAGACGAAGTAAACCCATTCAATGAAGGCCAGCATTGTCACATCGGCGGTTGTTCACGGCCTGGTCCTCGTCTGGGCGCTGGTGACTATTGGCGCTCCCAAATCCTTCGAGGTGCAGCCTGACGAATCGACGCCGGTCGAGATCGTGACTGACGTGTCGATGACACAGACAGGTGACAAGAAGGCTCCGCAGAAGGACAAAGCCGCGCCGAAGCCGACGACCAAGCAGACCGAAATCGCCAATGCGCAAAATGCCGGCGAGAACGATGTCGACCTGAAATCCGCGCCGAAGCCGGTTCCCAAACCTACCGAAAACCAGTCGACCGGTGCGCCGAAAAAAGTCGAGGCCCCGACGCCGAAGGTCGACCCGACCCCTAACGACGTGAAGTCCGTCGAAAAGGAAGAGACGGACGTTGCGCCGCCACCGCCGACGCCGACGGCCGCACCGAAGCCGCCGACGCCGACGCCCGTGCCGACCCCCACGCCACCGCCGCCGACGCCGACGCCGACACCAACCCCGACGCCACCCCCGCCTGCACCGGCCCCGACGCAGGACAAGGCTGAATTGGCGCCGAGCGATCAGGCGACGCCGGACAACGTTCCCGTGCCGCAGCTGAAGCCGCAGCCGCCTGCACCGCCGAAGGTTGCCGAAAAGCCGGTCGAGAAGCCGCCCGAGAAGAAGCCTGACACCAAGCCGGTCGAAAAGCCGGCTGACAAGTCGTCGGATACCGACAAGAAGAAGGACGACAAGAAACGCGAGATGGCCAAGGCTGCGTCCTCCAAGGACAGCGACTTCGACGCCGACGAGATCTCAGCGTTGTTGAACAAGCAGCAGGCCACCGGCGGCGGCGCCAAGCGCCAGCAGCAGCAGGCAGCTCTCGGTACCGACAAGCCCGCGAACGGAGCAAAGCTGAGCCAGAGCGAGATCGATGCCCTGCGCAGCCAGATCCAGAACAACTGGAATGTTCCGGCAGGCATGTCGGGCGTCGAGGGCATGGTGATCCGGGTACACATGAAGCTCGACGAATCCGGCACCATCGTCGGAATGCCGGACGTGCAGGTGACGGGCGGCTCAGAGTCGGCTCAACAGGCCCTGTCAGGCAGTGCCACCCGGGCGGTGATGATGTCCTCGCCGTTCAAGAACCTACCGCGCGACAAATACGACGCCTGGAACGAAGTTATCGTCAATTTCGACCCCAGCGACCTGGGACTATAAATGCTGAAAGGCTGTGTACACATGAAAATGCGTTCTCTCGTTCGTCTGATGCTGGTGATGGGTGGCCTGATGGCGACCTACATCTCGCCGGCCTACGCCCTGGTGGAAATCAACATCAACAAGGGCAATGTTCAGCCCTTGCCGATTGCCATCACCGATTTCATCTCGACGGGTGACCTCGGAGCCCAGATCTCCGGCGTCATCGCCGCCGACCTGAAGCGTTCGGGGCTTTTCGCACCGATCGACAAGGCCGCCTTCATCGAGAAAATCACAAATCCTGACGCAGCGCCGCAGTTCGCGTCCTGGAAGTCGATCAATGCGCAGGCGCTGGTCACCGGCCGCGTGACGCAGCAGCCCGACGGCCGCCTGCGCGCCGAGTTCCGCCTCTGGGATTCGTTTGCCGGCACGCAAATGACCGGCCAGCAGTTCTACACCCAGCCGGAGAACTGGCGCCGCGTTGCCCACATCATTGCCGATGCGATCTACGAGAAGATCACTGGCGAAAAGGGCTACTTCGACACGCGCGTCGTCTTCGTGTCCGAAAGCGGACCAAAGACAGCACGCAAGAACCAGCTGGCCATCATGGATCAGGACGGTTTCAATACCCGCATGCTGACAGATGGCAGCGATCTCGTGCTGACGCCGCGCTTCTCGCCCAACAAGCAGGAAGTGACCTACATGTCGTTTGCCAACCAGCAGCCGCGCGTCTACCTGCTCAACATCGCCACCGGCCAGCGTGAGGTCGTCGGCAACTTCCCCGGCATGACCTTCGCGCCGCGCTTCTCACCGGATGGCCAGCGCGTCGTGCTGTCGCTGCAGCAGGAAGGCAACGCCAATATCTATACGATGGACCTGCGCTCGCGCACCACGACCCGCCTGACTTCCACGGCTGCCATCGACACGTCGCCGTCCTATTCTCCGGATGGCACCCAGATCGCTTTTGAAAGCGACCGTGGCGGCAAGCAGCAGATCTATGTGATGAACGCCGACGGCTCCAACCAGCACCGCATCTCCTTCGGCGACGGCTCCTATTCGACGCCGGTCTGGTCGCCGCGCGGCGATCTGATTGCCTACACGAAGCAGTCGGGCGGAACGTTCGGCATCGGCGTGATGAAGCCGGACGGTTCTGGCGATCGCCTGCTGACGTCGGGCTTCCACAACGAAGGTCCGACATGGGCGCCGAACGGTCGCGTCATCATGTTCTTCCGTGAACCTGCCGGAGCCAGTGGTCCGCAGCTCTACTCGATCGACCTGACCGGCTACAACGAGCAGAAGATCAAGACTCCATCCTTCGCGTCCGACCCGGCCTGGTCGCCGCTGATGGAATAGTGGCAATTGCGCCAGCCGATTTCCCGTCGCAAAAAGTCCTGTGACTTCATGCGGCGGGACGCTATAAGACAAAATTAACCATAACCGTTGAAACAGCATTAACCGCGTGCGGTTACAGTCTGGCAACCGTGATAATGTCGTAAGGAGAGACCGGCCATGAGCCGTATTGACAATTCGGCCACAAGCCGCATGCAGAGCTTCGCCCGCAACCCGATGATGCTTGCCCTCTTCCTGGGCCTGTCCCTGGCGGGCTGCGCATCCAAGAAGAACCTGCCGAACAACGCAGGCGATCTTGGCCTCAATGGCGCCAATGGCGGCTCGGCAACCCCGGGTTCGGCTCAGGATTTCACCGTCAACGTCGGCGACCGCATCTTCTTCGACACCGATTCGACGTCGATCCGCGCCGATGCTGCCCAGACGCTCGATCGTCAGGCACAGTGGCTTGCCCGCTATCCGAACTACGCAATCACCGTCGAAGGCCATGCCGACGAACGCGGCACCCGTGAATACAACCTGGCTCTCGGTGCACGCCGCGCAGCATCGACCAAGGACTACCTGGCCTCCAAGGGCGTGCCAGCTCGCCGCATGAAGACGATTTCCTACGGCAAGGAACGTCCGGTCGCCGTTTGCGACGACATCTCGTGCTGGTCGCAGAACCGCCGCGCAGTTACCGTTCTCAACGGCGCCGGCTCCTGATATCTTCGGTATCACTTGATTTTGAAGGCGGCCGAGAGGTCGCCTTCTTCGTTTTCAACGCGGGTTTGTATTTTCAACCACACTTTGGCCGAACTCCGTTGCTTTTTGACGGCAATTGTTAAAAATCCCCGGCTGGTGCCGCTGGGCACAAGAATCAAAGAGACGGGATCGAACCTATGAGAAAACTCGTCGTCGCAGGCATGGTTTGTCTGGTGGCCTTGTCCGGCACGGAACGTGAAGCTTATTCGATGAACCTGTTCGGCCTTCACCTCGGCGACCGCAGTTCGTCCGACCAGGTTCCGCCGGCGCCGCTCTCGCAGCAGCGCGAGCAGCCGCAGCAGCCAATCATGGTTCAGAGCGGCGACGCGGAAATCCGCCTTCAGCAGGCGGAAGACCAGATGCGGCAGCTGAACGGTCGCATTGAGGAAATGAGCTATCAGCTTCTGCAGATGCAGGAGACCATCCGCAAGGCGCAGGCCGACAACGAAATTCGCTTCCAGATGCTGGAAAAGAAGGGCGGTGCCACGGGTGCCGCACCGGCCGCGGGCGCGCCGATCAAGAAGAGCGAGGCAGACACGTCCGCGACCGGTCAATCCGACGATGTCGCCAAGGTAATCGAGACACCCCAGGGTGCCGATGCCAACCGCGCTGCGGGCAGCACTCTTGCGCCACCGCCTGCACAGCTCGGCTCGATCCAGTTCGACCAGAACGGCCGGCCGGTTGGCGGCAATGTCAATTCGGATGACGTTGGGTCCGGCCCGGCGCCTGCCGTCGGCGACAAGACTGCGTCGCTCGGCAACGAGGGCGACACCTACAAGGCTGCTTATGGCCACGTGCTGTCGGGCGACTACTCCATCGCCGAGAAGGAATTCCGCCAGTATCTCGGCACCTATCCGGAAAGCGCACGTTCGCCGGATGCCAATTTCTGGCTCGGCGAAGCCTTGTATTCGCAGGGCAAATACAATGATGCGGCGACCACCTTCGTCAACGCCTACAAGAAATACGGCACGTCAGAGAAGGCACCGGAAATGTTGCTGAAGCTCGGCATGTCGCTCGCCGCCCTCGACAAGAAGGACACAGCCTGCGCGACGCTGCATGAAGTGACCAAGAAATATCCTAAGGCTTCCAAGCCCGTCGTGGCCAAGGTCGCCAGCGAAGAAAAACGTCTCGCCTGCTGAGCGGCGAGGCCATGGCCGGTGGCACGGTCTTATCGCCTCAGGCGGCTGCAACCCGTCTGCTGGCATCGCTTCGCCAGCCCTCGCACATCCTCGTTGCAATCTCCGGCGGCAGCGATTCGACCGGGCTGCTGATTGCCCTTTCCGATGCGATCCGTGACAGCCACCCCTCGCACCGGCTTTCCGCCGCCACCGTCGATCACGACCTGCGCCCCGGTTCGGCCGACGAGGCGAAATCCGTGGCCAATCTCTGCCGGAAACTGGGCATCGCCCACAGCACGCACCGCTGGCTTGGTGACAAGCCTGCGACCGGCATCATGGCCGCCGCGCGCGAGGCGCGTTACGACCTGCTGGCCGACGTTGCTGCCGAGGTCCAAGCAGACCTGATCGTCACCGGTCACACGCTTGACGACCAGCAGGAGACGCTGGCGATGCGCAATGCGCGTGTGCGGGCAGGGCGGTTTACTGCGACCGGTATTGCCGATGCGGTGCTGTTCGATCGGCGCATCTGGGTGATACGTCCGTTTCTGTCCTGCCTGCGTAATGACATCCGGGCATTTCTCACCGAACGAAATATCGGCTGGATCGACGACCCGAGCAATCTCGACCTTCATTATGAACGCGTCCGTGTCCGGGCGGGTCTCGCAACCGGCGGTCCTGTCGCATCGCCTGGCGTCGGGAGTGCAAAGGCTGAACTATCGGCGGCGGCGGCGCGCTGGGTGGAACAGTCGGTGGCTATAGACGGCGGTGTGCTGTGCCGCATCGCTCCCGATGGCATCGATGCCGCAGCGCCCGAGTTTGCCCATGGGCTCTCCTGCCTTGCGGCCATCTTCGGCGGCCAGCCTTACGGATTGGGCCAGGAGAGGATGCAGCGCATCCTCGGGTTTATCGGCAACGGGGCGCCCGGTCGACGAACGGCGGGCGGGGTGGTCTTCGACCTCAGGCGCAGCGCTCTCTTCTTGATGCGCGAAAGCCGCAACATTGACGCTCTGCATCTTGCACCGGGGGCAAGGGGTATCTGGGATGGCCGTTTCGAGGTTTTCAATGACGGCCATCGCGGGGTGCAAATTGTCGCAGCCGGCGCAACTTCGCGGATGGCTTTCGCTGCGGGAACCCCAAAAGGTGCGGCGATGCGCGCAGCGGCGTCGGCACCCACATTTCGTTTCGACAATGAAGACCAGTGCGAGAAGGGCTATCCTCTTCGTTTTGCACCGTATCTGCCGCCATTCGACCGCTTTTTGACACGAATCGATCTCAATCTTGCGGATCGGCTAGCGAATGCCTTCGGACGGTCAGCCTATGTTTCACCTCCGTTTTAGGAGTTATTGACGGAAATCGCATGTGGTTGCGCTGACTGCCTTGGCAAGGGCCCGGCGTAACCCTATGTTAGCAGCCAAGTAATGCAGTCGCCAAAAGGCCGGGCTGTCTCAGTCCCTGGGGAGTTCAATGAACCCTAATTTTCGTAATTTCGCTCTCTGGGCGATTATCGCTTTGTTGCTGATCGCTTTGTTCAGCATGTTCCAGACCTCGCCTTCGCAGACGAGTTCGCGGGATATCCCGTATTCGCAGTTCCTTCGCGAAGTCGATTCCGGTCGCGTCCGCGATGCGGTGATCACAGGAAACCGTGTCGTCGGTACCTATGTCGAGAATGGCGCTGCCTTCCAGACCTACTCTCCGGTGATCGACAGCGGCCTGCTCGATAAGCTGCAGGCGAAGAACGTGGTCGTCTCGGCCCGTCCGGAATCGGATGGCTCTTCGAGCTTCCTCAGCTATCTCGGCACGCTGTTGCCGATGTTGCTGATCCTTGGTGTCTGGCTGTTCTTCATGCGTCAGATGCAGGGCGGGTCGCGCGGCGCCATGGGCTTCGGCAAGTCGAAGGCCAAGCTCCTGACCGAGGCGCATGGTCGCGTCACATTCGAGGACGTCGCCGGCGTCGACGAAGCCAAGCAGGATCTCGAGGAAATTGTCGAATTCCTGCGCGATCCGCAGAAATTCCAGCGTCTTGGCGGTCGTATTCCACGCGGCGTGCTATTGGTCGGACCTCCCGGTACCGGTAAGACGCTTCTGGCCCGTGCCATCGCTGGTGAAGCCAATGTGCCGTTCTTCACGATCTCCGGCTCGGACTTCGTCGAAATGTTCGTCGGCGTCGGCGCAAGCCGCGTGCGCGACATGTTTGAGCAGGCGAAGAAGAACGCACCTTGCATCATCTTCATCGACGAAATCGACGCCGTCGGTCGTCATCGTGGCGCCGGTCTTGGCGGCGGTAACGACGAACGGGAGCAGACGCTCAACCAGCTGCTAGTCGAGATGGACGGTTTTGAGGCCAACGAAGGCATCATCCTTATCGCCGCTACCAACCGTCCCGACGTTCTTGACCCTGCGCTTCTGCGCCCGGGCCGCTTCGACCGCCAGGTCGTCGTGCCTAACCCGGATATCATCGGTCGCGAGCGCATTCTCAAGGTGCATGCCCGTAACGTGCCGCTGGCACCGAATGTAGATCTCAAGGTTCTCGCTCGCGGTACGCCGGGCTTCTCCGGCGCGGATCTGATGAACCTCGTTAACGAATCGGCACTGATGGCGGCACGGCGCAACAAGCGCATGGTCACCATGGCGGAATTCGAGGACGCCAAGGACAAGATCATGATGGGCGCCGAGCGTCGCTCGTCGGCCATGACCGAGGCAGAAAAGAAGCTGACCGCCTACCACGAGGCGGGCCATGCGATGACGGCGCTCTATGTCGCCGTTGCCGATCCGCTACACAAGGCGACGATCATTCCGCGCGGCCGCGCGCTCGGCATGGTCATGCAGCTACCGGAAGGCGACCGCTACTCGATGAGCTACACGTGGATGATTTCACGTCTCTGCATCATGATGGGTGGCCGCGTTGCGGAAGAACTGACCTTCGGCAAGGAAAACATCACCTCCGGTGCATCGTCGGATATCGAGCAGGCCACAAAGCTTGCCCGTGCGATGGTGACGCAGTGGGGCTTCTCAGACCAGCTCGGCCAGGTTGCCTACGGCGAGAACCAGCAGGAAGTCTTCCTCGGGCACTCTGTGTCGCAGTCGAAGAACGTTTCAGAAGCGACGGCCCAGAAGATCGACAACGAAGTCCGTCGCCTGATCGACGAAGCCTATACCCAGGCCCGTACCATCCTTACCGAACAGCACGACGCATTCATCATCGTGGCCGAAGGGCTGCTGGAATACGAGACGCTGAGCGGCGAGGAGATCAAGGCGCTGATCCGCGGCGAAAAGCCTGCCCGCGATATGGGCGACGATACGCCGCCAAGCCGTGGGTCCGCCGTGCCGAAGACCGGCACGAAGAAGGACGGTTCCATCGGTGCCAAGGGCGACGAAGCCGACGGCGGGCTTGAGCCGCAGCCACGTTGATCCCAAAATAGCGTTCATAACATCAGGCCGGTTCCCGTCATGCGGGAGCCGGCCTTTTTCGTCGGTCACGACATGTGATAGTTCTTTGCGTTAATTGACGTGATGAAGACGGCGATCTGTGGCATGAGCGTCGCATTCGATGACCCGGACATCAACCAAGTCGGGACGCGCCTCCGTGGGGGAGGCGCTTAAATTTGCGGGAGACACTATGAAGCGTCGCTATTTCGGCACGGACGGAATCCGTGGGCAGTCCAACGTCTTCCCGATGACGCCAGATCTTGCCATGCGGGTCGGCATTGCGGTCGGAACGATCTTTCGCCGTGGCAATCATCGCCATCGAGTCGTGATCGGCAAGGATACGCGGCTGTCCGGCTACATGCTGGAAAACGCGCTCGTGGCAGGCTTCACAGCTGCCGGTATCGATGCCTTCGTTCTCGGTCCCATCCCGACGCCTGCCGTCGCCATGCTGACCCGCTCGCTGCGTGCCGACATCGGTGTGATGATCTCCGCCTCCCACAATCCCTACAAGGACAACGGCATCAAGTTGTTCGGCCCCGATGGCTACAAGCTCTCCGACGACATCGAAATGCAGATCGAGGATCTGCTCGACCAGGACTTGAGCCTGCAGCTGGCGAAATCGGACGATATTGGCCGCGCCAAGCGCATCGACGGCGTCCATGACCGCTACATCGAGAATGCCAAGCGCACTTTGCCGCGCGACGTGACGCTGCAGGGCCTGCGCATCGCCATCGATTGCGCCAATGGTGCCGCCTACAAGGTCGCACCAGCCGTTCTCTGGGAGCTTGGCGCCGAGGTCGTGACGATCGGCAACGAGCCCGATGGCATCAACATCAACCTCAATTGCGGGTCCACCAGCCCGATGGCGCTGCAGAAGAAGGTCGACGAGGTGCGCGCCGATATCGGCATTGCCCTCGATGGCGATGCCGACCGCGTCATCATCGTCGACGAGAACGGTTCGGTCATCGACGGCGACCAGCTGATGGCTGTCATTGCCGAGAGCTGGGCCGATACCCAGCGACTGCGCGGCAAAGGCATCGTCGCAACTGTCATGTCCAACCTCGGGCTCGAGCGCTTCCTTGGCGACAAGGGGCTGGAACTGGCCCGCACGCAGGTCGGCGACCGCTACGTCGTCGAGCACATGCGCCAGCACGACTTCAACGTCGGCGGCGAGCAGTCGGGCCATATCGTGCTGTCGGATTACGGCACGACGGGCGATGGCCTGGTCGCGGCGCTGCAGATCCTTGCCTGTGCCAAGCGTTCCGGCAAGCCCGTCAGCGAAGTCTGCCGCCGCTTCGAACCCGTGCCGCAGCTGCTGCGCAACGTGCGCATCACCGGAGGCCGGCCGTTGGAAAATATCGAGGTCAAGCAGGCGATTGCCGATGCCGAGAGCGAGCTTTCACGCAACGGTCGCCTCGTCATCCGGCCGTCAGGAACCGAACCGCTGATCCGCGTGATGGCCGAGGGCGACGACCGCGTTCAGGTCGAGCGCATCGTCAACGACCTGATCGGCGTGATTTCGAACGTCCGAACTGCCGCTTGACATTTTACACAAAGGGCCCGCCGAGTTCTCCTGGCGGGCCCTTTTTTCATTATATCGGCTTTGAGCTCTCGATACCCTAACTGGCACTTTCCGATGGCATATCGTCCCGGGTCATGCGGGAGACGTCGATCGATGCCGAGATCAACGGCTTTTCCACACGTTTGCCCGATTGCCGTTGAAAGCCGAAGACGTTTTGCAGCAGGCCTTTGGTGTAGAGGCCCGGGCCGCTCGAGTAAATGCGCCAGCCGCCATCGACGGCAATGGAGCCTGCCTTCACCTCATCCCATTCGCGTGCGGCGCTGTAGCGGTCATGGAAGGCGGCATCGCTGCTGCTGAAATAGGTGTTGCGCTGGCGCAGGGATGCGTGCGCAAGACGGTCGGTGACGGCAATCGGATTGGCGAGCGCCAGAGCCTGCCAGAGACCATCAGCATCTTCATCGAGCACCAGCGTTTCGCAGTAGCGCAGATGGGCGTGGACATACATCAGGCCGATCTCGCGTCCGAAGAAGGACGACGATTCGGCGCGGCGGAAGAGCGTCTCGGGACCGCCAGAATAGGTGGCGGGCTTTTCCATCAGACGCGTACCGTCCGGAAACAGCAGGTGGTCGCGGATGAGAGCCTTGTGACCGTGGCGCTGGTCTGCGGTGAACAGACCGCCGAGCATCGGCTGGGTCATGGAGATCAGCGAATAGTGCAGGCCGGTGCGCTGGTCTTCCGGATGCAGCAGCAGTTCGACACCGTCGTGGGCTGGATCGAAGATGGCATAGCCGGCGACGATGCCGTCGCGGATCAGCAGGCGGTTGAAATCGCTGCGCATCGCCGCCGCACTGGCACGAAGCCGCTTTGCCTCGGCGATCTTGCCGACGCTTTCCATGATCGCGCCGTAGCGGACGATCTGCTCGTACAGCAGGGCCACGGTCCAGCTGCTGACCATCCAGTCGCGCAGGTGCGGATCGGCCGGCTGGAGCGAGTCGTTCCAGTCGCCCTCGCCATAGCGGATCAGGCTGGTACCGGGGATGAAGCGGGTGCGGATCGTTGCCAGGAGCTTTTCGACATGGTCGGCGATCGATGCCTTCTCGGGTGTCCGCTCCATGGTCCCGTCGTCGCGCCAGGCCGTGGTCTCGTTGAGGAAGCCGAGATCGCCGGTGGCTTCGATATAGTCGCAGAGCGCCTTCAGCGGCCAGACGACGATATCGCCATGGGCCTCGCTCGAGCGGATATTGGCGTAGGGCTCGAACATGAACCATTGCGGCCAGTCGCCCCGGTCGCGGAACTGCTCGCCAAAGATTATCTTCAGGACCTGCTTGGCCTCCGCGTCATGCTCGTAGGAGAGCAGGAATTCGATCGGCCCCTGGCAGGCATCGCGCGTGCCCCAGGCGGCGCCGGTATACTGCTCCAGACCGTGCGGCACGCTCATATGGACGATGGCATCATGGGCCATCCAGGGCAGGATCGCTGCATGGGCTGCGAGATCCGGGCCGGTCCCGGCAATTTCGAGGCCGCGTGTCGCGTGTTTCCAGAAGCGGTCTGCTGGGTCGAGCATGGCGGCTTTGGAGACGCCGGCCTGGTATCTGCGGGCAAGGCGTTCGGCCTCGGTGGCATCGACCATCGAACCAACGACGGCGAAGGTCAGCAATTGCGTCGCATGCGACCTGAGGGCGATGAAAGGGCCATTCCGCGCGACGCCGTCGGCATAGAGCAGTTCATCTCCGCCGACGACATCGACGGCATCTGCCGTCGATGACACCAGCCGGTAGCTGGCATCGGGATAGCGCTGCCCCCAGAGCCAGTTCGGGTCCGGCTGCAGCGTGATCTGTTTGGCATCGGCATCGATGGTGATCCGCCCGCGCGTCTCGTATTCACGCTCGCCGAGCGTCACCTGGCCGTAGGCGAGGAAGCGGCAGGCCGGGCCTTCGACGGTAATGCTCCACTGCATGGCAGGATCGTCGCCTGAGGCGATCGCCGAAACAGTGATGGTGCGGTCGGCCAGCCGGTAGATCCAGCGGCAGTCGCTGAGGCCCATGTCGAATGCCGAGGGCACGCCCAGCAGCTGCCAGCCTGAGCCGGTATCGACCATGATCCGCAACCCGCTGTTGCGGGTGAGATTGTAGGGATCGCGGGAGACGGAAAACAGCTTGTGGAAAGAGGTGTTGCCGATGGTCAGCTGGGCGGCAAAGATGCCCTGCATCCAGCATGTTGCCGCCAGCGTGTTGTCGTCCGGCAGCATGCTTTGTCCGCTGCGCAGGATAGCACCATGGCGGCGCGCGACACGGAGCTCCTTTTCGAGCAAAACCACGTGGCGGTTCTGAAAGCCGCCGGGCACGAAGAACGATAGCAGCTGGCCATCCACACGTTCCTCCAGCTCGCGGCTTGGGTAGAGCTTGGCAACGGCTGCGTCGTCGAGGGCCACCGCCACCAGCAACGGCGCATCCTGCACCAGGCTGCGCACGGGTGGCGTTTCGATGAGCGCACCGGTGGTGGAGGTCGGCAGGTCCGCCAGCGGTGCCAGGAGTGCGAGATCGGCATCGCTCGATGCCTCCGGATGATCGGCGACAAACAGGCCGAAAAAGGTGGCGCTGCCCGAGGCTGCGGGCGCAAGCGACATCGATGGCGATTGAAGTGCCGGGCAGGCGACTTCGTGCTGGCGCCGTTCGCTCGGCAGGGCCACCCCGAAGGCGGCAACGAGCTGTCCGTCCGGCCTGCCGCTATCGACGAGCTGGATCGCATCGGTGGCAAAGGCCGCAGCTCCTTCGAGGCAACCCTGTGCCAGCCATGGTATGTGGCCGCCGCCCTGCTTGAGGTTCTGGCGGTTCATGATCACCGGCCCGAAGCGCTCGTGCGTCGCGATGTGGTGGTCGATATATTGCGAGGCGTAGGCTTCGCTGTTCATCAGAAATCCGCGGTCGCCGAGCCCGATATCCTGGACCAGCACGAGGTCGGCATCGACGGTTTCAGAGCGGGTGTTTTCCAGCGAGACGCGCCAAAGCCAGATCGGCTCGGCTGGATGCAACTCGAGGCGGACGCGGTGGCGGATGCCATAGGTTTCGCCGGTCCACGAGAATGCGCTGTCGCTGCTGGCGAAGCGAGCCTTTGCGCGCGGGCCGACGATCTCCACCACCGGATCGGGGCCGCCGGTGCGCAGATAAAGTCGGCCGATGCCGCCATAGATCGGCGAGCCCTGCACCTGATTGATCATCACCTGCACGCCTGCGGCGTCGCTGTGCTCGATGGCAAACAGCGCGCCATTGGCAAGCGCAGATACCGAAAGACCGGCCGGATTGCCGATCGTCGTAAGGCCAAGATCTTCGCGACGGGATGTCTGGAAACTACGGTGGAGGTCGGATGCCATGATGTCTCTCGCTGATTGCGGCCTGCGGGGACTACATCACAAGCCGCAGAGAAAGCGCAGTAAAATCTGCGGCAAAACGGGATGAGCGGGATAGTGGGTTCGGGGAAACGGCGGAGGTGGTCTTTGACCTCCGACCGCAGCGCGTTTCGACGACTTGCGGCCGTTAATTTACTCTTCTAATTGTATCGAGGATGAGCACATCGTATCCAGTGACGCCAATCAGCGTGAAGGCAATAGGCCTGGTCTGGCACCAAGGGCGCCTTCTCGCAGCCGAGGTTCCAGACGGCCAAGGTCGCGTTGCAGGTGTGCGTCCGCTGGGTGGCAGTATCGAGTTTGGCGAACTTTCCGAAGTCGCACTGAAGCGTGAGTTCATGGAAGAACTGGGTGTCGAGATCGAAATTGTCGGCGGACCGCAGGTTTTTGAAAACCTCTACACCTTTGGCGGCGTGCCCGGTCATGAGGTGATCTTCGTCTTCGAGGTCAAATTCCCTCTCGAACAATCCATGACAGGCGATCACATCGTCTTTCACGAAAGCGACGGCACCCGCAATGTCGCGCGCTGGTACCACCCGGACGAACTCGATCGCGATGGCTACCCGGAACTCTATCCCAAAGGGCTGAAGAGCGCGCTGGCCAAACTGAAGTTGGCAGATCCGAACTAAGGGGATGACCCCATAAGCACTATTTCCCGTAGCTCCGAATGCCGACCTCCCGTCCGATTTGACATCGCCCAGCGTGAGACCATCAATGCCACCTTTGGCGATTATGGTCGTGGATCAAGCCAGGAGGTATTCCACAAGAGCATTCTGGGCGTGAAGCAAGAATGCTTTTGCGGCTCTCCTTTACCTGCTGGATCCTGCCAGTTTCGACCAGGCGGGATCGCCGGTGGGGTCGGTGGACCAGAATTTAATATCGGCGAAGTCGATGGACTGGATGAGATCGGGCAGGGTGTCCCTGTAGATTCCGAAACGTGGCTGGACGTCTATGTATGGGTGCCCGTCTTCGTCGCGCATGCCGTGATCGAGATAGCCGAGGCGTCCGGTGTAGGAAATTGCGCAGGCGCGTCCGTTGAGGGCGACTTGCAAGGCGCTTGCGCCCTCCTGAAGGCTTGGCTTCAGCATGACGTTGACATCGTTCCATTCGCCGATCTCGAGGGGCCAAGGTCCGCAGACGATCTGGGACGTACCGGCATTGCAGTCCGATGTTCCTCTCACCTTTGCAACGAAAACTGCGCCGGACTTGGAGGGGATCGCCTCGATCTTGAACAGCGGGTTGGCTGACTGGCAGGAACCGAGAGGCTTCGTCTCTTCTGTCGGGATATTCTGCTTTACCTGATGGATGACGGTGCGATTGCCGATCCCTGCCCATGGCGCGTCGAGCCTGAAGGCGAAGTGATACCAGGTCGGCTTGTCGAACTTGATGACCTGCTTCCTGATCTGGATTTCGACGCGCTCTATCGGTGCGTCACCGACGCTCTGGTCAGGCGCGTCGCCGGGATGCACCGTGATATGCAAGACGGGCCGCGCAGGCGACGAGAGGTCGCAGACAATACGCGATCTCCATGCATTGGGGTCGAGTTTGCCGCTTATCTTCCAGAGCTTCGGTGGATGGGCGCTATCAGCGACACACAGGTCCTCAAATCCCGCCGAGAGCGGTGCTGCTACATCCTGCGCAACGGCTAAGGATAGACCGAAGCCAAGCAGGCCCAACAGGATGGATGCGAGTTTTATGGATCTCGTGGTCATTATCGTCAGCATTTCCTTGAGAGCGCAGGGCCTCAGAGTCGGTGGCTACAAGCAGCTTATGGGACAGGATCACGACAGCAAAGCTTCAGATCCTGCTCAATCGGTCATAAAGTACAAGTCAGGGCGCGCTCTCAGATCGACCATTGCCCCAACATCCCAACTCAATTGCCGTTTCCCCCCTCGCTCCCTATATCCTGCGCATGGCCGAAGCTTCGAGCCAGCGAGGTTTTCGTGGTTTTGCTCTCTTCCGTATCCCGCTTTGCGCTCTCTGCGATCCTTGCCTGCGGGCTGGTTGCGGGGGTTGTCGTCGTGCCGAAGGCGGTGGAGGGGGTGGCGGTTCTGCGGCCGGGGGCGGGCGAGGCGGAGATTGTCGCTTATCGCCTGCGCGGGGTTCCGGCCACTGCCTACCAGGATGCGATCGTCAAGGCGCTTGGCGATGACGATCCGGATCTGGCTGCAAGCCTGTTGGCCCTCGCCGATAGCCGTGATGTTATCACCCCGCCCGATCTTCGACAGCGTGTCGCAGCTGCACAGGGTTTTGATGCCGGACGCAGCCTGCGGGATGCCTGGAGCGGGCTTGCCGGCGGTGACGCCAGGAGCCCCGAGGCGCTGGCGGGTGCCGTGACCGCAGATCTCACCGGCATCAGCGACGCCCGCGACTTGGTGCACGAAGGCCGAGCCTACATCAACGGCGAGGTCTACAGTCCGCTGACGATGGGGCTTGCCGCCGCAGGGCTGGTGATTACGGGCGCGACGATTGCGAGTTTCGGCATGGCATCGCCGGCGCGGGTCGGCGTCACGGCGCTGAAGGTCGCCGACAAGGCGGATTTGCTGCGGCCGCCGTTCCGTCGCGCGATGACCTCGGTGGCGACTGATCTGATCGACGGCAAGGCTGTCCGGGAGACGGTCGATCTTGCCTCCGCCGGCAATCTTGGCGCGGCCCGGCTGGCGCTTTCCCGTTCGGTGCGGGCGAAACCGCTGGCGGCGCTGACGACCACCGCGACCGATCTAGGCGCTCTGGCGAAGGGAGCGGGCTACCGTGCCACGCACGATGTGCTGAAGCTTGCGGATAGTCCCGCCGATATCTCGCGTTTCCGGCGGCTTGCGGAAAGCTTCGGCCCGCGGTTCCGTGGCGCGCTGGTGCTGGTTGGCGGTGCCGCTTTGACCACGGCAGGCCTTCTTGCAACCGTATCCGGCTGGCTTTTGGCGGGGCTGATGTGGGTGCTGGCAGCGGTATTTGCGGGATATCGTATTCTCCGCTGGTTATGGAGGCTGGGTCGGCCGCGACAGTCCCTGTCAGGGTGATGCGAATTGGCCTATACACGCTCCGGGACGATAAAAGGGCAAGACGACAGGTGCGGGCATCGGGGATGAGGCATCCCCGCCCAGCGGTATGACAGAACAAGGGAGATAGGCGATGTTCCAGGAAACCATGATTGTACATGCCGACAAGGCGGAGTTCTACCATGCGCTGCAGGCGCAGCTGGGCGGCCTGCTTGCCGGCGAGACAGATGCCATTGCCAATGCTGCCAATACCTCGGCGCTGATCTTCCAGATGCTGCCCGATATCAATTGGGCCGGCTTCTATTTTCTCCAGTCGGAGGACGAATTGCTGCTCGGTCCTTTTCAGGGCAAGCCTGCCTGCGTGCGGATCGCCGTGGGCCGTGGTGTGTGCGGGACGGCGGTGGAGAAGGCGCAAACCATGCTGGTCGAGGATGTCCATGCCTTTCCCGGCCATATCGCCTGTGACGCCGCTTCGCGCTCGGAGCTGGTCGTGCCGTTGATCCGCGATGGCCAGGTGTTCGGCGTGCTCGATCTCGACAGCCCGCTGCCGGGCCGTTTCGACCGTGTCGATCAGGCCGGCATCGAAGCGATGGCGGCGATCTTTATCGGTGCGACGGCTTGGGATGGCTGACAACCATCGTTCGCCTGTGATTTGGGGGTAATCGGCTGAGAGGAACGGGTTCGTGACGAAAAGGGCGGGAAGCGCGGATCTGCCGCTGCATGGTGGTCGTGTGCCGCCGTGGCTGGGGCAGCGCATGACGCGGCTGGGTGCGCTGATCACTGAGGCCATCGTCCAGCACTACGGCCGCGACGAGTTTCTCAGCCGGCTTGCTCATCCCTTCTGGTTTCAATCCTTCGGCTCGGTGATGGGGATGGACTGGCATTCGTCCGGTATCACCACGAGCGTCATCGGAGCGCTGAAGCGCGGGCTGGCGCCGATGGCCGGTGAATTGGGCATCCATGTCTGCGGCGGTCGAGGCGCGCAATCGCGCAAGACACCGGACGAGCTGATGGCCATCGGCCAGCGCGTCGGCGTCGATGGGGCGGCGCTGGCGACGACCAGCCGGCTTGTCGCCAAGGTGGACAGTGCAGCGCTGCAGGACGGCTTCGATCTCTATCTGCACGGCTTCATCGTCACCGACGACGGCAAGTGGGTGGTGGTGCAGCAGGGCATGAACGGCGAGGCGAGACAGGCGCGGCGCTACCATTGGCAATCGGCGGGGCTGGAAAGCTTCCTCGATTCGCCGCATGCCGCGATAGAAGGCCATAGCCTCGGCGAGATCGTCAACCTTGCCGACCGGCGGGCGGACCAGTCGCGCTCCGGCCAGCTGGATCTGCTGGCCTCGCTCGGCCCCGACCGCATCCTGCGCGAGGTCATCGATCTCGAGGCTGCCGGCAAACCTCCCAAAATATCCGATCAAATGACGCTGCCACACCTGATCATGCCTGCCCATCACGATGTCCGCCAGGAAGATGTCAACATGCGGCGGCTGCATGGCGCGATTGCTGCTGCGGCCGATCGTGGGCCGAAGGACTTTTCGCAATTGCTGCTGGTGCCCGGTGTTGGCGCGCGCACGGTGCGGGCTCTGGCGATGGTAGCGGAAGTGGTGCATGGCGCGCCCTGCCGGTTTTCCGACCCGGCTCGTTTCTCGCTCGCCCATGGCGGCAAGGACAGGCATCCGTTTCCCGTGCCGCTGAAGGTCTATGACGAGACAATCAACGTGATGAAATCGGCGGTGCGCAAGGGGCGGCTCGGTCGTGACGAGGAGATGCAGGCGCTGAAACGGCTCGATGACCAGACACGCCAGCTGGAGCGCTACGTTACCGGCCCCGATCTGAAGGAGATCATCGCCGGCGAATTCCGGCGCTCGGCGGAGTGGGGCGGCCGGAGCGTCTTCGGCTGGGAACCAGCCGAAGAGAGTGTTGAAATTCCGGATGCTGAAAGCGGCTGCCGCAAGGCTGATCTCAGCTAGGCGGTCAGCGCCTTCTGGGTAGGCTCTTCGACCGGCGTCTGGTTGCGTTCCGAGCGGAAGGCTGCGGAGCGGGCATAAGCTAGCTTGCGCATCCGCATGATGCTGCCAAGCGGACGGTGGGCGGCAAGGCCGTTCCAGGGGCGGAACGACATGCCGTCGTTGATCTCGCGATCTCGCTCAGTTGTCCAGGATGGCTGCGGCTCGACCGTCAGGGTGGCCACAGTGATGAACGGGCTTTTTTCCTCGTCCCAGACGGCAGCGGCATCCTCGATCGACATCTCTTCCGCACTCGAACAGAGCTGCACCTGGAACTCCCAAACCGCCTTGTTGCTGGCGAAATAGTCGGACACAGCCTCGCGCAGCCCGTCTGGGTTATGGTTGAGGTCCAGCTCCTGGCCGGTCAACGCTTTCAGCTCTTCGGATTGTGGAACGAGCGCGAACTTGGCGACATAGTCGCCGTAGCGAAGGGGAAGCTGTGCAAAGAAACTTTCGCCGAGGATATTGGTCTCGGGATGGCCGCCGAGCGAGATGATCGAGGCACTTTTGGCTCCGACAGCCTCGATAACGCTTTCGATGCCACGCAGCACCTTCGAGGCAACTTCCTTCAGGCCGTCGGCATGGTCGGTGGTTGCCGCCAGTGCCTTGAGGTTGAGGAGAAAGGCCTTGGCACTAGACGCGTTGAACTGCTTGCCGTTGACCATCAGGAAATCCTGGGATGCGCTGTCGTCTTCCGGGTCAAGCCTCGGGCCATCGACATCGACGATTTTCAACGCCAGACCGCGCGGTGTCGAGACGCTGTCATGGAGAATGTCTCCGGGCGTCGTCGATAGCCGCACGAAAGCCTTGTAGCTGGCAGGCTTTGCAAACAGGCCCTGCGCCAGTTCCGGCGGCAGGCCGTCCATGACCCGGAACTCGCCTTCCAGCAGGCCGTGGCTCTTGGCATGGACGCTGCGGATGGCATGGCCTCCGTCGCGGTAGGTCTTGTGCGAGATCGAGAGCATGGTCTCCGCCAGTGCGCGGGCAGTCTCCGGTTCGTCCTTTTCGACGGTTTCCAGATCGTCGCGGTAGGCTTGCGGATTGTGCGGGGGGCTCTTTGTCATGGGGTCGTCCTCAGGCTGGCATCGTTTGGTCGATGATCTTGTCGATGGTCACCGGCAGGTTTCGCTGGCGCTTGCCTGTGGCATGGAAGATCGCGTTCGCAATCGCCGCGCTGACGCCGACGAGACCGATCTCACCGAGGCCCTTGATGCCGATGGGGCTTGCCTTGTCGTCGAATTCCTCGACGAAGATCACATCGATGTCGTCGATGTCGGCATGGGCCGGCACGTGATATTCAGCAAGGTTGTGGTTCATGATCCGGCCGCTGCGGTGATCCCACATGCCTTCTTCATGCAATGTCATGCCAATCCCCATGACGACGCCGCCGAGAATCTGGCTGCGTGCCGTTTTCGGGTTGAGGATCTTGCCGGCAGCGATCGCACTGACGATACGGGTGACACGAACGACACCCAGTTCCGCATCGACACGCACCTCCGCAAAGACTGCGGAATGGGTGTAGCTGATGAACTTCATCATCTGCATCTTGTCCGGTGCCACGGAGCCGTCACCCTCGAGAGACGACAGCCCCTCGGCGGCAAGGAGATCGGCGATGGCCGCTCCCTTTGTTTCGTCCGTCTTCAGCACCAGGCGGCCTTCGCGGATGACGACATCGCCAATCTTGGCGTCGTCGAGTGGCGATCCCTTGGTCTTCTGTGCCAGCGTCAGGATCTTCTGGATGACAGCCTGACATCCGGCCTGTACGGCTGAACCCGTGGAGGCGGCTGTCCACGAACCACCCTCGACCGTCGTCGTCGGCAGTGCGGAATCGCCGATCTGAACGACGACCTGGTCCATGGCAACGTCGAAGGCTTCGGCGGCGATCTGCGTCAGGATCGTATAGGTGCCGGTGCCGATATCGCTGGCTGCCGCTTCCACGACGATCTGGCCATTGCCGGTGTAGCGAACCTTGGCCTCGGCGGGGCTGAGCATCGCATCCCAGAAGCCTGTGGCCATGCCCCAGCCAACCAGTTCGTTGCCGTCGCGCATCGAGCCCGGCTGCATCTGACGACGGGACCAGCCGAAGCGTTCCGCACCCTGCCGGTAGCAGGCATGCAGCGCCTTGCTGGTCAGCTGCTTGTCATCGTTCTGGTCGAAATGAATGAAGTTGCGGGTCCTGAGTTCGAGCGGATCGATGTCGATCTCGTAGGCGAGTTCGTCCATCGCGGATTCCAGCGCGAAAAGGCCTGATGCAGCGCCCGGGGCGCGCATGTCGCCCGGTGTCATCGTGTCTAGCTTGGTGAGTTCGTAGCCCAGCTTGACGTTCTCGCAGCGGTAGGCGAGACCCGACCAGTTGACGACGACTTCTTGGTAGTCCTCGAACTGGGAAGTGCCGGAAACAACGTCGTGCATGACGGATTGCAGCTGGCCGTTGGCATCGGCGCCAAGGGATACCGTCTGCAGCATCAGCGGCCGGAAGCTGAGATAGAACATTTCGCGACGCGTCAGTTCCAGACGCACGGAGCGCTTCAGCTGTAGGCTTGCCATGACAGCGAGGAAAAGCTGGTGGCGAGGGCGGAGGCCGCCACCGAAGGCGCCCCCGACATAGGCGTTGATGACGCGCACGTCATCTTGTTCCAGCCCGAAAACATTGCAGACGAACTTTTGCGAGTTTTGCGATCCCTGTGTCTTGTCGTAGATGGTCAGCTGCTTATCATTTTCCCATAGAACGGTGGTGGCAAACATTTCCATCGGGTTGTGGTGTTCGCCTTCCAGCGCGTAATCCGCCGATACCTTGAAGGGCGCCGATGCATAGGCTTCTTCTGCCTTGCCGCGCGGCTTCGGGGGAGGTGCTATGCCGTTTCTCTTTGTGGGCGGCACGTAGCTGTTGCCGCGCTCCGCCTCGATGTCGGTACGCGCCTCGGCTGCCTCGTATTGTACCTTCACCAGAGCTGCCGCATCGCGGGCAGTCTCGAATCGATCGGCGACGACGAAAGCGACGGGCTGGCCGTCGAACAGGATCTTGTCGGAATCGAGCGGTCGGAAAGGATGGCCGGGGGCTGCGGTATCGTCCTGCCACTTCTTGTCCGACGACGCGACGTCCATCCGGTTTTCGTGGGTAAAGACCTCCACGACACCGGGAAAGGCCTTCGCGGCCGTGGTGTCGATGCTGACGATCTTGCCGACGGCTATGGTGCTCAGCACGACGGCGCCGTGCAGCAGGCCAGGTTCGGAATATTCGGCGGAATACGTCGCTTGGCCGGTGACTTTCAGACCGGCGTCAACGCGCGGGACAGGGTGGCCAATGTGGCGTGTGTTGGTGCTCAAGGGGCTCTCTTTCATGCGATCGCCTTCACGGACTGGACCTGCGGGGTTCCGGCAACGGCCTGCCTCAGGGCACGCACGATGGCCTTCTCTGCCAGCGGTATCTTGAAATCATTGCTGCCCTGGCCCTTTGCTGGCGCAAGCAGCGTAGCGGCGAAGGCGCGGAAATCGGCCTCCGAAGGTTGGCGCCCTATGAGCGCGGCCTCGGCTTCCCGGTCACGCCATGGCTTGTGGGCAACGCCACCGAGCGCGATACGGGCGCCGGATACGACACCCCCGTCCATGTCCAGCGAAACGGCGACGGATACCAGCGCGAAGGCATAGGAAAGACGGTCGCGCAGTTTCAGGTATGTGTGATGCGTGGTGCTCGGCTTGCCACCAATCCGGATGCCCGTGACGATTTCGCCGTGCATCAGCGTGTTGTCCTTTTCCGGCATATCGCCGGGAAGGCGGTGAAAGTCGGCGAATTCGATGGTGCGTTCACCGTCCGGGCCTGTGACCTCGACAACGGCATCAAGCGCCGCCAGTCCGACGCACATGTCGGATGGGTGGGTTGCAATGCAGCTGTCGCTCGTGCCGAGAATGGCATGGATACGGTTGAGGCCACCGATGGCGGAACAGCCGCTGCCCGGCTCGCGCTTGTTACACGGCGTCGAGGGGTCATAGAAATAATAGCACCGCGTCCGCTGCAGCAGGTTTCCGCCCGCCGTGGCAGCGTTGCGGAGCTGCGGGGAAGCGCCGGCAAGAATGGCGCTGGAGAGCAGCGGATAGTCCCGCTCGATACCTTCGTGATAGGCGATTGCGCTGTTGGATGCGAGCGCACCAATCCGGTATCCACCGTCTGGCAGTGCTTCTATGTCTTTCAGCTGGAGGCCATTGATATCGACGAGCACGGAAGGGGCGACCACATCGTATTTCATCAGATCGACGATGTTGGTGCCGCCGGCGATAACCTGCGCACCGGCATTCGATGCGAGTGCGGCAACCGCTTCGCTGACGTTGGCGGGCTTGATGTATTCAAAGCGGTTCATTCGGCTGCCTCCCGGCGGTCTTCAAACAGCACGTCTTCGACCGCATCGGCGATGTTGGTGTAGGCTCCGCAACGACAGATGTTACCACTCATGAGCTCGCGGATTTCCGTCCGGTTGCTTGCCTTGCCCTCGTTGACGAGGCCGATGGCGGAACAGATTTGGCCGGGGGTGCAGTAACCGCACTGCAGGGCGTCGTTTTCGACGAAGGCCCGTTGCATGGGATGAAGATTGTCGCGTTCGCCGACACCTTCGATGGTAGTGATTTCGGCGCCGTCGCGGGTGACGGCAAGGATGAGGCACGAGTTCAGGCGGACACCATCAATCAGCACCGTGCACGCGCCGCATTGACCGTGGTCGCAGCCCTTCTTTGTTCCGGTCAGATGAAGATCTTCCCTCAGGAGATCGACCAGCGTCGTCCAGGGCGCCACCTGAAGATCATGCTTTTCGCCATTGATGGTAAGGACGACCGGCACCGTAAAGCCGGACGGCGTTGGGGATGGGTTTTGCATAGGAAACCTTTCAGTGGGACAGGGTGCAAACCTCAAAAGGCGCAGTTTGTTCCGGAGGCGCTCACGGGTCGCAGCGCAAATAAAAAAGGCGGCCCGCTTGAGGCCGCCTCCCGAATCAGTTGCAAAGTTGGCTCAGGTGTTGAGCGCCATGCGTTCTTCGTCCTCGTCGCGCTGACGGCCACCAATGGCGCCGCCAACACCGGCGATGAATGCGCCGACGAGCAGGGACAGGGCGCCGAGAAGAGCGACGACCGATGCGCTCTTGCGAGCCTTGTCGGCTGCCTGCTGGGTGGCAACCTTGGCGTCGTCGATACGCTTCAGGACTGTGTCAACGCGCGCTTTTGCGTCGGCATCGGACAGGCCGGCGCGCGAGGCGACCACCTGCTGCAGATAGGTGCGGTCGTCAGGCGAAATACCGCCATCGGCGGCGCCAGTCAGCAGGATGCGCGACACTTCGGCAGTCACGTTCTCGTTGCTGTCATTGCCGGGCGCAGCCTGGGGACGTGAGGGCCGAAGCAGCGCGTCGGTGTAGTAAGCGGGCGAGAATGTACTCGTGGACTGGGAAGCACCAGAGGCCGCAGCTGAACCAGCTGTTGCAGCTGCACCACCGGCGACAGCTGCCGTTGCCTGCACGCCGGTACCTATGACGGAGCTCACAGCCGAGCTCAACAGGCCGGCAACGACGATCGTTGCCAATGCCCATGACAGGAACCCGTGGGCCGTGTCACGGAAAAAGACCTCGTAGGTATGAACGCCGGTCCATTTCGTGCGAAGCCGCCCGGTGAGGTAGCCACCCACGCCGGCAGAAAGCCACTGGATGACGATTAGCCACACGGCTGCAGCGACGCCGACAGTTGCTGCCGACGAACTGGCGTTCGCCCAAGGGGACACCATCGTTAGCCCGAGGCCGGAGCCTACCAGCAGAAGTATCAGGGTGATCGCCGTCGCAGCGACTGCACCGGCGATAACCGGCGCCCAGCTGACGGCGGAAGCCGACGATTCGAGCGGAGCCGCCGGTGCGTAGCCTGTTGTTGGAATGGTCACTGAGACCTCCTATCGGACGAATAGGAGAATAATGATGATGAGCGGAATCGGAATGCCAAGCAGCCAAAGCAAAATACCACGACCCATAATAACCTCCTGCCAGATGAATGGCCTTTTCAATTAATCTTGAGTTGCCGCAAATGTGGCGCGACCAACCGTTTCAAGAACTAGCAAGTGGAAAGTTGGTTCCTGATTTCAGGCCGAAAATTACCTCTCTTGTGGTTCGACAGTCCGAACTGCTGCAAATTTCCCACGGGTCCGACTTAACAGTTGGGCAGTCTGAGCAAATTTGTTGAAAATACGGCAATTGTGGGTAAGTTTGCAGAGCGAGGATCTAAGTCAAGGGCGAGCAATGACCACAACGACGGACTGGCCCAAGGAAGGCATTCAATCCAGCGATCTCGGCATGCTGCAGACGGTGCTGGACGCCTGGTGCGCGGACAGGTCAATCGATATTCAAAGCGCCGATGCGCAGGTGGCCGCGCGGTCGCTGATCGACTGGTACGAGTTCGGCATCAGCGACCCCGCCGAACTCAGGACCATGCTCGAGGGATAAACGGCTTACGACGATCGCGGACGTGGGGCGATGAGGTCGCACGCCATTCTCAGCCCGATCGTGTCGATACAGATGCCGTTTTCCGGCCGGGGTGCTATCGGTGTTGCTGCGTTGACGGCAAACATCTGATCTGGTCGATCGATGTGCATGGGCACAGCTGCCCAAAGGACGGGACGTCCGATGTCTATGATGTGCACTGGCGTTTGCCGGCCCCGGAGCGAGACATCCGCCACCGCCATGCCCCAAGTGACTGCGCCGACCGCCAGGATTATCTGAAGACTGAGATCTGCAGCTTCGCGCGAGGTCATAAGCATAGGTCGAGCCTCCCGGCGTGGACTGCAATCATTGCACCCATCTATCGGGCATGCCTATGTCAGCACGATTGCTACTTCCAGCTGCTTCCGCTGTAAACCTTAATGCGTAACCACAAGAGGAGAGTATACGCCTAAGGCATGCATTGCGTCGACGACGCGCCACCCTATATCGTGAAGATAGCCCGGCAAGGCGCCGGACACGGTGGAGGAATGCAAATGCCGCAAAACCCGATCAAGATCCCCGGACCCGACCATCCCATCTCGATCGAGCAGACAAACGATCACGTGGTTATCACGGTGGCAGGCAAGACAATCGCTAATACGCGCCGCGCACTCAGCTTGCGGGAGGCGTCATATCCGCCGGTGCTCTACATACCCCGCGAGGATGTCGACATGACGGAGTTGCAGAGAACGGATCACAGCACCCATTGTCCATACAAGGGCGACTGTTCCTACTACAGCATACCAGGTGGCGGCGAGCGCTCGGAGAATGCAATCTGGACCTACGAAAACCCGCATGACGCAGTTGCCGCCATAAAGGGCTTCATGGCTTTCTACCCCAATCGCGTCGATGATATCAAAATCACCCCCGCGACCTGACATAACTTGCTCCCCACGGATGCGCCAGGTGGCGCATTGCACTAACTTTCATCAGGATGATAAGGCAAATAAGGTCTTGAAAGTGAAGCGTAATCGACGAACTGGCCGATGGGGGCTTTCCTAATCCTGATTAATCTATAGACTCGGTCGTGTTAGTTGGCCAACGGGAATACGTTTCGTTACCCATGTTGCCGGCCTTACCGGAGGTCCTCGGATCTTCATAGAAGGAGACAGCCATGACCAATGTACTGCCAGCCCTCCATGACGGGCACGCACCTATCACCCTGCAGCAGCTTTTCCGCGAAGCGATCCACGCGTTCGAGGAATGGGACGCCGAAAGCTCCGAGCCGCTGGTCACCTTTGAAGGCCGGATCTTTCCGATCAGTGCCGCCTTCGAGGCGATGCGGGGTTGTACAGACATCATGCCGAGCAACCTGCTCGGCGCGGTGACCGAGCGTCTGACAAAGCCCTGGGAAGGTGAAGGCCCGCTCGACACGATGACATTTTCGACCGCCGCCCGCGTAATGAGCGTCCTGGTGCGCAAGCGGCTCCTGGCCGACGACAGCGCGTTGTCAGTTGCCGCAGTTGCCGAGCGCCAGGCGGAAGATATTTCCGACCGCTAGGTCGTATCGGGATGGATTGAAAAGCCGCTGGTTTGCAAAGACCGGCGGCTTTTTAGTGCCGTGAAAAGCGCGCTCCCGAACTCTCAACTCGCTTGGCGATCTTGCACGTGCGACCCATCTGTGAAAATATTCTTCACATAAGAACAAGCCGGGTGGGCTTCTGCTGGAGTTTGCGGCCCGTTAACGCCAGTGCTCAGTCGCTGACAGGCAATTCCAAGGAGCCGCCGCCATGACGCGTATCACCGATCTCCGCGTATTCGACATCCGCTTCCCGACCTCGCTCAGCCTTGACGGATCGGATGCGATGAACCCCGACCCGGACTACTCGGCGGCCTACGTCATTCTCGATACCGACCAGCCGGGCCTTTCCGGCCATGGCCTGACATTCACTATCGGCCGGGGCAACGAGATCTGCTGCATGGCGATCAAGGCGATGTCGCATCTGGTTGTCGGCACCGACCTTGCTACCGTGCTCGAAAATCCAGGAAAATACTGGCGGCACCTGACCAGCGACAGCCAGCTTCGCTGGATCGGCCCGGAGAAGGGCGCCATGCATCTGGCAACCGGCGCCGTCGTCAACGCGGTCTGGGATTTGCTCGCCAAGCAGGCTGGAAAGCCGGTCTGGCGGCTGGTCTGCGAGATGGACGCCGAACAGATCGCTGATATCGTCGATTATCGCTACCTGACCGACGTGCTGACGCGCGACGACGCCGTGGCGCTTCTGAAAAAAGCCGAAAGCGGCAAGGCGGAGCGCATCGCCACCCTCGAGCGGGATGGTTATGCCTGCTACACGACGTCGGCCGGCTGGCTCGGCTATAGCGACGACAAGCTGCGACGTCTTTGCCAGGAAGCGATCGATGCCGGTTTCAATCATATCAAGATGAAAGTCGGCCGCGACCTCGAGGACGATATCCGTCGCCTTACCATCGCCCGCGAGGTGATCGGCCCCGACCGCTATCTGATGATCGATGCCAATCAGGTCTGGGAAGTCGGCGAGGCCATCGACTGGGTGAACCAGCTGGCCTTTGTCAAACCGTTCTTTATCGAGGAGCCGACCAGCCCGGACGATATCGCCGGCCATCGCAAGATCCGCGAAGCCGTGGCGCCGGTGAAGGTGGCCACCGGCGAGATGTGCCAGAACCGCATTATGTTCAAGCAGTTCATCGCCGAGGGGGCGATCGATATCGTGCAGATCGATTCGTGCCGCATGGGCGGGCTTAACGAGGTGCTGGCGGTGCTACTGGTCGCGGCAAAGTACGAGCTGCCGGTCTGGCCGCACGCCGGTGGCGTCGGTCTCTGCGAATATGTGCAGCACCTGTCGATGATCGACTACATCGCGGTTTCCGGCACGAAGGATGGCCGCGTGATCGAATATGTCGATCATCTGCACGAGCATTTCCTCGATCCCTGCACGATCAAGGACGCCGCCTACATGCCTCCGAGCATGCCGGGCTTCTCGATCGAGATGAAGCCGCAATCGATCGAAACATACACATTCCGCGGCTGAACGCGTTTCAGGCCTGCGGCGGGCCGCGGACGAGAGGAGCGTTCGCGGCCATTGCGGTTTTTTCCGTTACTCGCCATGTTTCACCGAGACGCGCCCGGGGAGTGGCGTCTGACGACAGGAGATCATATGCCCACCACAGACCGGCCGCTGGCCATCAGCGCGCCCGAGCCGCGCACGCTCGAACTGATCTTCACGCCGGAAGCGCTAGCGCATCTCAGGGCGACCTACGAGATCGTCGAAGCCGACCCGGAAAACATCGCCGGCCTTGGCGACGATATTCTCGGCCGGGCGCGCTACATCATCGGCCAGCCGCCGCTTTCCCATGAAACGCTCGACCGGATGCCGCAACTGCGCTGCATTCTAAACGTCGAGAGCAACCTGATGAACAACATGCCCTATGACGTGCTGTTCCAGCGAGGCATCCATGTTGTGACCACCGGTCAGGTGTTTGCCGAGCCCGTGGCCGAGATCGGTCTCGGTTTCGCTCTCAGTCTGGCGCGCGGTATCGTCGATGCGGACGTGGCGTTTCGCGAAGGCAACGAACTCTGGGGCGGCGACGGCAATGCCGGCGCTCGCCAGCTCAGTGGCTCCGATATCGGCATCGTCGGCTTCGGCGATCTCGGCAAGGCGCTGAACAGGGTGCTTAGTGGCTTCAGGGCGAAGATAAAGGTCTACGATCCCTGGATGCCGCGCTCCATTCTCGCGGATTTTGGTGTGCAGCCTGCCAGCCTCGACGATGTGCTGTCGAACAGCGATTTCGTCTTTGTGGTCGCGTCCGTCACCAGCGAAAACAAGGGCTTTCTAGGCGCCGAGGCCTTTGCCGGCATGCGCAAGGGGGCGGCCTTCATCCTGCTCAGCCGCGCTGACGTCGTCGATTTCGACGCGCTGATGGCAGCGGTCGCCTCGGGCCACATCGTCGCTGCCAGCGACGTCTATCCGGAAGAGCCGTTGGGCAAGGATCATCCCGTGCGCCGTCTGAAGGGCTTCATCCGCTCCGCACACCGCGCCGGCGCCCTCGACAGCGCCTTCAAGAAGATGGGCGACATGGTCATCGAGGACATGGACCTCATGGATAGAGGCCTGCCGCCGATGCGCTGCAAGCGCGCCGAGCGCGAAACGGTATCGCGGATGCGCTCCAAGCCGGTGACGAAGAACTAGTACGAGCTGGTTTCAAAGCGCCGGCGCAAGTGACCCCCTCTGTCACTTCGTGACATCTCCCCCACAAGGGGGGAGATTGGCTGTGGCGCGAGCCGCAGACCATAGAGCATCAAAGCTCGCTCGTATTTCTTGTAAGGCAGCCGGGAAGCCTGCGGCTCATCTCCCCCCTTGTGGGGGAGATGTCGGCGTCGCCGACAGAGGGGGGCGTCTCGCGCCGGACGACCTGATTCAGCAGTGTCTCAGACGGCCTCGTCCACGGCTTGATGCGTATGCAGCCAGGCCTGCACGATCCTTACATCGTCGACCGTCAACTCATGCCCATGCGGCACCATCTTGAAGTCAACGCTGGCACCAGCGGCGGCAAGCTCGCTGCGCAGCGTTTCAGCGTAGCGGCCGTAGTCGTCGAATTCGCCCGAGATCATCAGCACGTCCACATCACTCATATCAGCCTGCGGACGCTGGTCGAGGACCGGCATCGAACGCAGCAGTACGACACGGTGGATCACGTGCGGATGGAGCGACAGCATTGCGTTGAGGAGGTTGGCGCCATTGGAATAACCGAGATAGACGGTTCTGTGACGGTCGAGGCCATAGGATGTGATGGCGCCGTCGATGAAGGCGGCGAAGGCTTCGGCCTCGCTGACGATATCGCTCTGGACAAAGGTGAAGGGCGTGAGGCGCAGGAACCAGCGCGGTAGCCCGTCCTCCTCGGCGCGTCCCCGGACCGCAAGCAACGTGGCGCGTGGTGCGATTTTGCTGGCCATCGGCAAAAGGCTGGTTTCGCTAGCGCCGGAGCCGTGCAGCAGCACGATCACGCTGCCGTCTGCATCTTCCGGCGTATAGAAGCGGTGAACGAAGGGCAGGTCGCGATAGATCACCCTCGGCTCGCCCGGCATCGCAAATTGCGGCATCAGCAGCGTCAGTTCGCGCTCCCGCTCGGCATTGCCGGCCGGGAGGAACAGTTTCGTTCCGAGTGTACTGCTGTCCTCGTCGATCAGCATGCCGGGCGTACCGGTCGCGAGTTCGAACAGGATACCGCCGGGCTCGCGGACGTAGAGCGACCGGAAATACTTTCGGTCGTGGACGTTGATAGTGCCCGAATTTGAATCCTGCAGAGTGCCGAGAACGGCCTGCAGTTCGGCATCGTCGCTGGCGCGGAAGGCGACGTGATCGACGGTGCCTGTTCCCGGCGCGCTCGACCAGAAGCCGGCGGCATCCCGGACATCAATGATGTCGCCGGGCTCCGAGACCATGCGGCGGATGGTGCCGGCGGTCGCCTGCAGCCGGTAGCCGAAATGTCGTTCGAGGAAAGACTGCGTCTCACCGGGCTTCTCGGTAAACAGCGTCGCGCCGCGCAGGCGGCGGATGGCGTGTTCCCCGGGGATGCCGTCCGATGCCCATGGCGTGCCGGCGTGCAATCCGGTGTTTCCGACCAGCTTGACGATCATGCCATCAGGGTCCTTGAGCCGCAGCACCGGTTCGCCGAATTCATCCATTGGCCCTTCTACCTTCAGGCCGAAGGTGAGGGATCGGGTCAGCCAGAAGCCGATGCTGAGGGGATCGATGACAAGCGAGATCTCGCCGGTCTGGCCGTAGCCGGCGCGACCGGGCGACCCGTCTTCCCAGACGAGAAAAGTTACCAGCGAGCCGGGCGAGCCGCTGGCGTCACCGTAGAACAGGTGCAGCTGCGTCGCATCCTCAAAGCCGCCGGTACGCTTGACCAGCCGCAGCCCGAGGAAGCCCGCGTAGAAATCGACGTTTGCCTGCACCTTGCGGGTGATCAGCGTGATGTGGTGAATACCGGCGACCATCTCTGCTCCAGGGCTCTGCGCGCTTTGCGACATAAGCCATCTAGACCGGAAGGAGGGCCGGCATCAATGCGCCCTTCGAGCCCTCAGTGTTCACTGATCGGCGACGGACGCTTGCTCTTGTAGCCGCTCATTTCGGCGCCGGCGGTCTTCGAAAAGCGGGAGTTCCAGATCGTTGCGCTCAGCGAAATCAGGGTGACCACGATGAAGGCGGCTGAAAAATCGTTGAGTTCGGCCTGCTGGTGATCCTGGATGAACATCGAGCCGTGCAGCGCCAGAGCCGCGACGCAGATGCCGAGCGACAGCATCAGCTGCTGGAAGGTCGTGTAGAAACTGGTGGCAGCACTCATCCGGTCGCGGTCGATCTCGTCATAGGCGATGGTGTTGTAGGCCGTGAACTGGAACGACATGAAGAAGCCGCACAGCATCAGGATGACGAAGATCAGAGGCATCGGCCAATCCGGACGGAAGGCGGCGCAGGTGCCGTAGCCGAGCGTGCCGATGACGCCGAAAACCATCAGGCTGTTGCGGAAGCCGAAACGTTTCAGCACCTTTGATTGCAGGGCTTTCATGGCCATGGAGCCAATGGCCGTGGCGATGACGATACGGCCGGCAGCGGCTGCCGACATGCCGAAACCGAGCTGCAGCATCAGCGGGATGAGAAACGGTTGGGCTCCTTGGGTGATGCGGGTGAGCGAGCCGGCGATGACGGACGCCCCAAAGCTCGGGACCCGCATCAGCGAGAAATCCATGATCGGCGAGGGGTGCTTCCGGGCGTGTCTGAGATAGGCGATGCCGAACAGCACGCCTATTGCAATCAGCATGATTGCCATCGAGCCTTCGCCGGAGCGGCTCGACATCTCGAAGCCGAACAGCAGGGAGCCCAGCGAAATGCCGGACAGGATGAAGCCCGAGAGATCGAACGGGCCGTTCGCCGGTCCCTTGACGTCCTCGATGAAGATGCTGACGAGCACGAAGCCGAGGATGCCGATGGGCACGTTGATGTAGAAGATCCAGCGCCAGTCGAGGTAGGTTACGAACATGCCGCCTACCGGCGGTCCGACGATCGGGCCGATCAGCGCCGGCACCAGAAGCCAGGACATGGCCGAGACCAGATCCTTGCGGTCGACGCTACGCATCAGCACGAGACGGCCGACCGGCATCATCATGGCGCCGCCGATGCCCTGGATCAGCCGGGCGACCACGAGGAAGGACAATGTCGGTGCCTGGGCGCAGAGGATGGAGCCGAACACGAACACGGCTATCGCGCTGCGAAACACGGTTCTAGAGCCGAAGCGGTCGGCGATCTTGCCGCTGGCGGGAATGAAAATCGCCAGGCTGAGCAGATAGGATGTCAGCGCGATGCTCATCGCCGGTGGGCTGACGTTGAAGTCGCGCGCCATCGTCGGCAGGGCCGTTGCCAGCACGGTGGCGTCCAGCTGTTCCATGAACATCGAACTGGCGACGATCAGCGCAATAGTACGGAAATTGGGTGCCGCCGGCCGGGAGGCGGACGGATAGGTCTGATCCGACATCGTCGGTTATCGCTCTCGGTGGTGCGGTGGGAGCCCGGGGGCAGACCCGCAAATCTGGTAACGGCGCAAGAGCCGCATTTGAACGGGGCCGGTATACGCCTCGTTTTCCAGCATTGCTATATGCAATTATGCAGATCAACCCCGCAAAAATAGAAAGGCAGACTTATTTTGCAGACCTGCAACAGTTTCGCGCGGATCTGGCGGGCGCCGGCCGGATTTGCCGACAGATAACGCGCTAGTAGCCGCTCGCCGTACCGGAACCGGCCCTGCTGTCCATCGCGCCGTTGTAGCGCGCACCACCGCCGGCTGTGATCTCGGCAAGGCTCTTGCCGCCGACCATGATGCCGGCTGCCTGGCCCCAGATCGGCCAGTCCTTGTCGACTGCGACGTTGTAGCCCATGCCGGCAAGCAGCCGCATCGTGTCGGGCGACAGCGCGTAGGGTTCGGTGAACACCTTGTCAGGGAGCCACTGATGATGGATGCGCGGGGCATCTATGGCCTGGCGAATATCCATGCCGAAATCGATGACATTGACAATCGTCTCGAGCGTAATGGTGATGATGCGGGCGCCGCCGGGGCTGCCGATGACCATGAATGGCTTGCCATCCTTGGCGATTATGGTCGGGCTCATCGACGACAGCGGCGTCTTCTTCGGCTCGATGGCGTTGGCCTCGCCCTGCACCAGGCCATAGAGGTTGGGCACGCCGGGCTTGGAGGTGAAATCGTCCATCTCGTTGTTGAGTAGCACGCCGGTACCGGGCGCGACGACGCCGGCGCCAAACGAGCCGTTCAACGTATAGGTGACGGCCACGGCGTTGCCGTCATTGTCTATAATCGAATAGTGGGTGGTCTCGTGGCTTTCGCCAAAACCCTTCGGTATCAGATCCTTGGAGACGCCAGCGCGGTAGGGATCGATGCTGTCGCGGATCTGCTTGGCGTATCCCTTGTCGAGCAGCCTGGCGACCGGGTTGTCGATGAAGTCGGGGTCGCCGAGGGCCGCGTTGCGATCGACGTAGGCGTGGCGCATGGCCTCGACCATCAGATGTACTGTTTCCGCCGAGCCGTAACCGAGATAGGACAGCGGATAGCCTTCCAGCACGTTGAGGATTTCGCAGATGATGACGCCGCCGGAGGAGGGCGGGGGCGAGGAGACGATTTCGTAGCCCCGGTAATTGCAGGTGACCGGTGTGAGTTCGCGGACCTTGTACTGTTCGAAGTCTGCCTTGGCGAGGACGCCGCCCTTGTCCTGGCTAGCCTTGACGATCGCATCTGCCGTCCGGCCCTTGTAGAAGCCGTCAGGTCCGTTCTCGGCAATCTGCGACAAGGTTGCAGCGAGGTCCGGCTGGCGCAACTGGTCGCCGACCGCAAACGACTTGCCATCTTGCTTGACATAGATGGCAGCCGCAGCCGGGTCGCGCGACAGGCGCTTCTGGCCGCCGCCGAGTTCGACGACATCGCCCTGGTCGAGCGTGAAGCCTTCCTGGGCATAGCGGATTGCCGGCCCCATCAGCTCCTCGCGCGATTTCGTGCCGTATTTTTCGCGCGCCGTCTCGAGGCCCATCACCGATCCCGGCACGCCGACGGCAAGGTAACCCTCGGTGCTCGCGCCTTTGACGACGTTGCCCTTGTCGTCGAGATACATCGTCTTGGTGGCGGCCAGCGGCGCCCGTTCGCGGAAGTCGAGAAAGGTTGTCCTGCCGTCCTTCAGGCGGATGGTCATGAAGCCGCCTCCGCCGATGTTGCCAGCTGTCGGATAGACAACCGCGAGGGCATAGCCAACCGCGACAGCAGCATCGACAGCGTTGCCACCGCTTTTCAGGACTGCGACGCCAACATCCGTCGCCAGGTGCTGGGCCGTGACCACCATGCCGTGATCTGCCTTCACCGGTTGCGGGGAGGCTGCAGAGGCCGGCATCACTGCTATCAGGTCGAGTGTGAGGATCAGGGCGGTCAGGGTCAGGCGGTTGGCAGTCAGGTGCATGTCGGTTCTCCGAAACAGGATACACCGCAGAAGAGGGCTGCCTTCTTCATATGTCCAGTCACAATTCAATCGGAAGTAACAACGATGCCGTCCTGTCGCGTTGTAACGTGAGTCGCTTGAATCGTCGGGTGAACGCTTTATGGCGGGGCTTGTCTGTAGATTTCAACAATAGAGCCCTATTTCTCACGGAGTACTTATTGTATTTTTACTATGGATTAACGCTGTTGGAAAAATTTAGTGTGTCTGGACAGGCCAGCCTCTCGTAAAATTTCCAAACTAGGGCAGTCTTGTTTCGAGACAGAACGCGGTTTGCGGGAGGGCGACATGATCGTCACCAGGCTTGAGCAGTGGAAGACCGAGAATCGCCTGCCATTTCTTGCGCGTCCCGCCAAGAAAAGTCCCGTCACCAAAATCGAATGCGTTGGCTGCCACAGCCATTTCTTCCGCTGGACATCCACCGCCGCAGCCTATGGTCGATGCGACGATTGCTCCAAATCCTAAATCAATAGCCTTGCTGGGTTGCTGCGCTAGCGGATCAGGATGGCGCGGAAATCGTTGACGTTGGTGCCGGTTGGACCGGGGGCGAAGAGATCGCCGATAGCGTGAAAAGCCGACCAGGCGTCGTTATTGCGCAGGCGATCGGCGGGCACGATGCCGGCCGCGCGCATGCGAACAGCGCTACTGCCGTCCGCAAAGGCTCCCGCATTGTCCTCGCTACCATCAATACCATCCGTATCGGCCGCCATGGCGTCGATGCCCTCAAAACCGTCGATATCGATGGCGAGAGACAGGAGAAATTCCGAGTTTCGGCCACCCTTGCCATCGCCCGCCACCGTCACTGTGGTCTCGCCCCCTGAGAGAAGCACGACGGGTTTTGCGAACGGGCGATTGCGCGCCGCTATTTCGCGGGCAATGGCGGCATGGACATGGGCCGCCTCCCGGGCCTCACCTTCGATCGCGTCCGACAGGATGGCCGCTTCGATGCCGAAGGCGCGGGATGCGTTCGCGGCCGCCTCCAGCGAAACGCCGGCGGAGGCGATCAGGTGAACTTCGTTGCGCGCAAAGCGTGGATCGTCGGTCGCCGGTGCATCGGCTTGCGGGCTTGCCAAGTGCGCGAGGACATTGGCGGGAAGGGCGAGAGAATATTGCCGGATGAGGTCCAGGGCGTCGGCGCGGTTGCCGGCACCGGCAATCGTCGGGCCGGAGGCCACGAGCGCCGGGTTGTCGCCTGGGATATCGGAGACGACAAGGGTCACGACCTTTGCCGGATAGGCTGCGACGGCAAGCCGGCCGCCCTTGATAGTCGAGATATGCTTGCGGATAGTGTTCATGACGGAGATCGGCGCGCCGGATGCAAGGAGGGCGCGGTTGACGGCAATCTCGTCGTCAAGCGTCAGCCCTCCGGCCGGAGAAGGCAGCAGCGCCGACCCGCCTCCCGATATCAGCGCAATCACCAGATCGTCGGCACTCGACCCCTGCACCAGACGCAGCAGCTGCGTCGCGGCATCGAGCCCTGATCGATCGGGGACGGGGTGCGAGGCTTCGACGACCTCGATGCGCTCGCAGGCGACGGCAAAGCCGTAGCGTGTGACGACGAGCCCCTCCAGCGGTCCGTCCCAGCAGCTTTCCAGCGCCGC
The DNA here is from genome assembly GCF_003240565.2 of Rhizobium tumorigenes. Taxonomy (NCBI): domain Bacteria; kingdom Pseudomonadati; phylum Pseudomonadota; class Alphaproteobacteria; order Hyphomicrobiales; family Rhizobiaceae; genus Arminella; species Arminella tumorigenes. The sequence continues at coordinate 2,336,492 of NZ_CP117255.1, read as the reverse complement.
GGCCATCTGCGCCGAGCCCTTTCCTGCGCCGATGACGATGGTTCGGCCTTTCGGCTGCCGTGGAAGATGGTGGCGGATGCCGGCCAGTGGATCGGCCGCAGCGACGGCCGCATCGAACAGGGCTGTGAGAAAGGCGCGGGGATCGGTGACGGTCATGGTTGCCTGCCTGATGTCGTTAACACGGGCATGAACCAACGCCGCTCCCGTTGCAAGCCTCAACGGCGGGGTTGACGGAAGGACGGCGATTGTTTCCCTGACGCGAAATGCCTATCTGTTTCGTATCGACAGGTGAATTGCAGGTAGGGGTTTTCGACATGGTTGCGTTGAAGGGCAAGGAACGGCAGACGGGTGCCAAGGCCGTGCTCGGCCGCACCGGCTTTCCGCAGGTGACGTCGGTTACCGGCGGCGAGATCAACGTGGTGACGGCACCGTCGCAGGTCGGCTTCAACCCGCTCGACCTGCTCTACGCATCGCTGTCCGCCTGCCTCGTGCTCAGCGCCCGCATGGCCGCAGGACAGATGGGCGTGCTGGACAAGCTATCCGAAGTGACGGCCGAGGTAACGGGGCAGAAGGCGTCCTCGGGCGTGTCGCGCGTCGAGACGTTCCAAATCGTCTTCACCATCAAGGGCGACTTCGACGACAAAACCCGTAACGCCATTGCCCACGCCGCCGAAGGCGAGATCTGCACCGTCAGCAACACCATCCGCGGCAACCCTGAATTTTCAACGGTGGTGGTTGGCTAGGCCCATTAGCGGGGCGGCATCACGAAACCTTCAAGGAAGGGGCCAAGTTCGGGATCGATGTCGATCTTGACCGTGTTGTTGAAGATCGCCGTGGCGATCATGATGCCGGCGAAGGCGACGAGGTTGACCAGCGTCGGCTCATCGTAGCGGGCTTTAAGGCGGGCCCAGAGGTCGTCGGGAATGGCGTTGGAGTCCGCGACCATTGCCTTGCCGAAGGCGATCAGCGTGGCCTCGTCTGGGCTTGGCTCGATCGTCTCGGGTGTCAGGCCGGCATTGATCAGCGCGCGACGGAAAAAGCCGACGGGTATGATGGAGCGGCATTGGATGGCGATTGCCTGGCAGAAAAGCCAGACGGCGCGGTCGTCGAGATCGGGGCGCAGCTCTTCGCGGAGGGTAAACCATTCGGCATAGATGCGGTGGGCCACAGGCGAATGCAGCAGCGTCCGCTTCATGTTGGTCATCCGGCCGCGCAGGGCGACCTCGCGGTCGTGCTCGGCGCGGGCCTCTTCTGATGCTGTGGCGTAGTCGAGGTGTGACAGATGGCTCATCGGCGCTGCTCTCGGAGGGATCGCACTCTTCTTGCCGATTTCCACAGCGCTGTCACTCTGCGGCTTCCGAAACGGCGGGAAAGAAACGATTGTCCGGGCGTGGCAGGCCGAGATGGTCGCGCAGGGTGATGCCTTCGTATTCCTTGCGGAAAAGGCCGCGCCGCTGCAACTCCGGCACCAGGCGGTCGGCGACATCGTCGAGCCCCTGCGGCAGGAAGGGGAAGACCACGTTGAAGCCGTCCGAGCCTTCTTCCGACAGCCACGTTTCCATTTCGGCGGCAATGGTCTCGGGCGTGCCGACGAAGGCCAGCCCGCCGTAACCACCCAGACGCTGGGCGAGCTGGCGGACTGTCAGGTTTTCCTGTTCGGCCATGCGGATCGCTTGCTCGCGGCCACTCTTGCTGGCGTTGGTTTCGGGTATTTGCGGCAGAGGGGCGTCGGGGTCGAACTTCGAGGCGTCGTGGCCGAGCGAGATCGACAGCGAGGCGATGGCGCTGTCGTAATGCACCAGGCTGTCGAGGCGGGCCCGCTTGGCGCGCGCTTCCTCGACGCTGTCGCCAACGACGACAAAGGCGGCCGGCAGGATTTTAAGGTGGTCCGGGTTGCGGCCGACGCCAGGCATGCGGCCCTTGATGTCGGCATAGAGCGCCTTTGCGGTCTTGAGATCGCGGGGTGCTGCAAATACCACTTCGGCGGTCTCGGCTGCCAGTTGCTTGCCGGGCTCCGACTGGCCGGCCTGGACGATGACCGGCCAGCCCTGCGGCGTACGGGCAATGTTGAGCGGGCCGCGCACGGAGAGACTTTCGCCCTTGTGGTCGAGCACGTGCATCTTTTCCGGGTCGAAGAAGATGCCGGTTTCGGTGTCGCGGACGAAGGCGTCGTCGGCAAAGCTGTCCCAGAGGCCAGTGACGACGTCATAGAATTCGCGCGCCCGGCGGTAGCGCTCGTCGTGCTCGACATGATCCTCGAGGCCGAAGTTGAGGGCGGCGTCGGGATTGGACGTGGTGACGATGTTCCAGCCGGCACGTCCTTCGCTGATGTGGTCGAGCGAGGCGAAGCGCCGGGCGATATGGTAGGGCTGCTCGAAGGTGGTGGAGGCGGTGGCGACAAGGCCGATCTTCTCGGTCACCGCAGCCAGCGCCGAGAGCAGCGTGAACGGCTCGAACGATGTCACCGTATGGCTGCGCTTCAGGGCCTCGATGGGCATGTTGAGGACGGCCAGATGATCGGCCATGAAGAAGGCGTCGAACTTGGCGGATTCGAGTTTCCGGGCAAAATTTTTGATGTGCCTGAAGTTGAAATTGGCATCCGGATAGGCTCCGGGATAGCGCCAGGCACCGGTGTGCAGGCTGACAGGACGCATGAAAGCGCCGAGCTTCATTTGCTTCTGGCCGGACATCGGGGGATCCTTTTCAAATTTTCTTGGCACCGCCAGTCTGCGATGCAGCAATTGCATCACTTGAGATGGGGGATGCATTCGTATCAATCAACGGTCGGGCGCCAGAAGTCGCGCCTAGGAAAATACATAGGTGACCAAGCTTTTTTTATCGCCCGGCTTTTCCGTATGGCAAATTGGGAATAGACCAAGCTTTCAAGCCTCGGGGACAACAATCCATGCATGAGAAAGACATCGCAGATATTACCGCATGGCTGATGCAGCGAGGTCTGAAGGGCGCGACTGAAATCGATCTTTTGAGCGGCTTCTGCGAGGCCTGCAGCCGAAGCGGGCTGCAGCTTAGTCGCGGCATGGCGCTGATGGACACGTTGCATCCAGTCTACGAAGGTCGCGTGTTTCGCTGGGACAGCACCGAAGTGATCGAGCCGGTGTTCGAATATGGCTCGACCAATCAGGGTATCGCTGCGGAAAACTGGCTGAAGTCGGCGTTTTACTATTTGCAGGAAACCATGACATCTGAAGTTCGCCGTCGAATAGGCTTTGGCGATCCTGTCGATTTTTACACGCTGGATGTCTTGAAGGACGCGGGCGTCACCGACTTCATCGCCTTTGCCCATCCTTTCGAAGACGCCGGTACGATCGGCGACATGGATTGCTTTTTCGCGCATTTCGCCACTGCCGACAAGGATGGCTTCCCGGACGAAGACATCGCCACGCTGCGCCGGCTGGTGCCTGCGCTGGCGCTGGCGATCAAGTGCACGGCGCTCGGTCGGATTGCCCGCACTATCGCCGAAGTCTATCTCGGCGAAGACGCGGCGCAGCATGTGCTTGGCGGCAAGATCACGCGCGGCAAGACGGAGCGCATCTCGGCGGCCCTGTGGTTTTCCGATCTCGCCAACTATACGCGCATCTCGGATACGGCAGAGCCCGACGAGATCATCCCGATGCTCAACGATTACGCCGACGCCGTCATCTCGTCGATTCACGAGGCGGGCGGCAACGTGCTGAAGCTGATCGGCGACGGCACGCTGGCGATCTTCAAGGCGCGTGACGAGCGCGATGCCTGTGCGGCGGCCCTCAAGGCAGAATCGCTGCTGCGGGAGCGGTTGCGCAATCTCAATGCCCAGCGGCAGATCGAGGGCAGGCCGGTGACGGAGATCTATCTCGGCCTGCATATCGGAGAAGTGTTCTACGGCAATATCGGCAGCCAGGACCGGCTTGATTTCACCGTCATCGGGCCGGCGGTCAACGAGGTCAGCCGCATCGCCTCGATGTGTCACTCCGTCGACCGCGACGTGCTGATGTCGTCGAACTTCGTTGCCGCGGCTGAGGTTTCCCAGCGCAACGATCTCGTCTCCGTCGGCCGCTATGCGCTTCGGGGCGTGAAGCGGGCGCAGGAACTGTTCACGCTGATGCACGCGGCCTGACCGGGTTCAGCGATTGCCGGCGGCAAACATCGGACCGCCCTTGTGAGGCGGGAAGCCGTAGCCGTTGATCATCACGAGATCGATGTCGCCCGGGCGAGCGGCGACACCACCTTCGAGCAAGGCCTTGCCTTCGTCGGCCATGGCCCGCAATAGCCTTGCGACGATTTCCTCCGACGAAAAACTGCGCGGGGTGATGCCTTTTTCGGCCCGCACCCGCTCGATCAACGCTGTCACTTCGGGATCGACGGTCCGCTTGCCGTCCGGGTAGGCATACCAGCCGCGCCCGGACTTCTGGCCAAAGCGGCCGGCCTCGCAAAGACGGTCGGCAATCGGGACGTAGCGTTCATCTGCGTTGCGCGTTGCCGCCTGACGCTTGCGGCGGGCCCAGGCGATTTCGAGGCCTGCCATGTCGTAGACGGCAAAGAGGCCCATCGGAAAGCCGTATGCTTCGAGCGCTTCGTCGATCTCGTGGGGCAGCGCGCCATCCTCGAGCATGAACTCGGCCTCCCGGCGGTAGGCGGAAAAGACGCTGTTGCCGATGAAGCCTTCGGTGACGCCGCAGACGACCGGCAGCTTGCCGAGACGCTTGGCAAAGGCCAGGGCGCTGGCCAGCGCATCCGGTGCCGTCTCCGCGCAATTCACCACTTCCACCAGCCGCATGATGTTGGCGGGGGAGAAGAAGTGCAGACCGAGGATTCGATGTGGATGAAGTGTTTCTGCGGCAATGGCGTCGGGATCGAGATAGCTGGTGTTGGTGGCAAGGATGGCATCTGCGCGGACGATGCCATCAAGCCGCTGGAACAGCGCCGTCTTGACCGCTATGTCGTCGAACACAGCCTCGATGACCAGGTCTGCATCGGCTAGCGCCGTCATGTCGCTGGTGACGGTCAGGCGGCCGAGCTGATCGGCAAGGCCGTCGGCGTCGAGACGGCCGATCTGCACCGCCTTTTGCAGCATGGTCGCGATGCGCTCCTGGCCTTTGTGAGCGGCGCCTTCGGTCTGCTCTATCGCGACGACCCGGAAGCCGGCGCTAAGCGTCGCCACCGCAATGCCAGCGCCCATGAGGCCGGTGCCGACGATCCCGACGGTATCTATGCTGCGGGGCGCGATGCCTGCGAGCCCATCGACCTTGCCGGCGGCGCGCTCGGCGAAGAAGACATGGCGGAGGGCTGCCGATTGCTCGGAGTCGCGCAAGCCAAGGAATGTCGCGCGTTCGTCCGACAGGCCATCGGCAAGTGTCGTGGAGGCTGCTAGCCTGACAAGCCGCACGGCTTCGACGGGTGCTGCCTGGCCGCGCGATTTTCCGACGACCTTCGCCGCTGCAGCCTCTACCGCTGCGATATCCTGTTGCGGAACGGCCAACTGACCGGTGCGCCGGAGCGGAGTTCCTGCAAGTGTTCGTACCATCGCAATGGCCGCTGACCGCTCATCGGCATTGGTGCCATCGACAAGACCGAGCGATGCTGCTTCCGCAGCCTTGACCATCCGCCCGGTTCCGATGAGATCGAGGGCAGCAACCGTGCCGATGAGCCTTGGAAGACGCTGGGTACCGCCGGCGCCGGGCACAAGGCCGAGTTTGACTTCCGGCAGTCCGAAGCTGGCGTTCGGGTTAGCGATACGGCTGTGGCAGGCGAGGGCGATTTCGCAGCCGCCGCCCAGTGCCGCGCCGTTTACGGCAGCGGCGATCGGCTTTTCAAAGGCTTCGATGCGGTTGATGAGATCTGGCAGATGGGGCTCGATCGGTGGCTTGCCGAACTCCCTGATATCGGCGCCGCCAACGAATGTGCGACCGGCGCCGGTGATGACGATGCCGACAATCGACGCCGTTGCTGCCGCATGATCCAGCGCTGCCATGATGCCGGCGCGCACGTGGCTCGACGTCGCGTTGACCGGCGGGTTGTCGAGGGTGACAACCAGTACGCCGTCCGATGTCTCGCCCGAGACGCTCTCCGAAAAGGTCGTTGCCGACATCGCCGCTCTCCTATTCCGGAACGACGGCGGTGGCCTGGATCTCGATCTTGGCGCGGTCCTCGACGAGGCCGACGACCTGCACTGCAGCCATCGCCGGAAAATGCCGGCCGATGACGTCGCGGTAGGCTTGGCCAACGCCCTTGAGGTTGGCGAGGTATTCGGCCTTGTCCGTGAAATACCAGGTCATCGACGTGATGTGCTGTGGCCCGGCACCGCCTTCGGCGAGGATGGCGACGATATTGGAAAGGGTCTGGCGGACCTGATCGACAAAGTCATCGCTCTCGAACTCGCAAGCGGCATTCCAGCCGATCTGGCCGCCGACGAATACCGTGCGACCCGTCGCGGCGACACCGTTGGCGTATCCGATCGGCTTGGCCCAGCCCTCAGGCTGCAGGATCGTGTGCATCGGTCTTCTCCAGATGGTGTTCCAGCGCGGCGCTGATGTCGGCCGGCCAGGCAAGCGATTGCTGTGTGTCGAGGTTCGTGGCAACGACGCGGTGGGTGGCTGTCCAGAGGATCTTGCCCCTGGCCGAAACCTGATGCTCGAGATCGAGGGAGGCGCGGCCGATGCGACGGACGATTACAACGAATTCCAGTTCGTCGCCCTGAAAGCCGGGGGACGAGAAGGTCAGGTCGAGGCGGACGGTCGGCACGCCGATCCGCCGCTCTTCGATCATCGTCTTCCAGGGAAAACCGAGCGCTGCGAAATAGTCCTCGAGAACACCGACGAGGATGTTCAGGTAGGACGGGAAATATGCAATCCCGGAGGGATCGCAATCGCCGAAGCGCAACGGCCTTGTCGTCTTGAATGCCACGACAGCCTCAGTTCGCGAAGGCGGCAATGCCGGTGATGGCACGGCCGAGGATCAGGGCATGGATATCGTGGGTGCCCTCGTAGGTGTTGACCACTTCGAGGTTGACCATGTGACGGATGATGCCGAACTCGTCGGAAATGCCGTTTCCGCCGAGCATGTCACGGGCGTTGCGGGCGATGTCGAGCGCCTTGCCGCAGGAGTTGCGCTTCAGGATCGACGTCAGTTCTACCGGCGGGTGGCCTTCCTCCTTCATCCGGCCGAGCCGCAGGCAACCTTGCAGGCCAAGTGCGATCTCGGTCGTCATGTCCGCGAGCTTCTTCTGGATCAGCTGGTTGGCGGCGAGCGGCCGGCCGAACTGATGCCGGTCGAGGACGTATTGGCGTGCCCTGGCGTAGCAATCCTCGGCAGCCCCGAGGGTGCCCCAGGCGATACCGTAGCGGGCCGAGTTCAGGCAGGTGAACGGGCCCTTGAGGCCGGTGACGTTGGGCAACAGGTTTTCTTCCGGCACGAAGACGTTGTCCATGACGATTTCGCCTGTGATCGAGGCGCGCAGGCCGACCTTGCCGTGGATGGCCGGTGCGGTCAGGCCCTTCCAGCCCTTTTCGAGGATAAAGCCGCGGATGACGCCGTCCTCGGTCTTGCCCCAGACGACGAAGACGTCGGCAATCGGCGAATTGGAAATCCAGATCTTCGACCCGGTCAGCTGGTAGCCGCCGTCGACCTTCTTGGCGCGCGTTGCCATTGAGCCTGGGTCGGAGCCGTGGTTGGGTTCCGTCAGGCCGAAGCAGCCGATCCATTCGCCGGTGGCAAGCTTCGGCAGGTACTTCTGCTTCTGCGCTTCCGAGCCGAAAGCATCGATCGGCACCATCACCAGCGAGGACTGCACCGACATCATCGAGCGATAACCGCTATCGACGCGCTCGACCTCGCGGGCGATCAGGCCGTATGCGACATAGCCGAGGCCGGAGCCGCCGTATTCAGGTGCGATGGTCGGGCCGAGCAGGCCGAGTTCGCCCATTTCGCGGAAGATCGCGGGATCGGTCTTTTCATGGCGAAATGCTTCCAGCACGCGCGGCGCCAGCTTGTCCTGCGCATAGGCGCGAGCGGTGTCGTGGACCATGCGTTCGTCGTCGGTCAGCTGGTCCTGCAGACGGAAAGGGTCGGCCCAGTCGAATATCTCGCGGCTATGCGCCATTGGTTTCTCTCCCATCACTTTGATTTCAGCAGTTCGCGCGCGACGATCAGCTTCTGCACTTCGGTCGCACCTTCATAAATGCGAAGCGCGCGGATCTCGCGGTAAAGTTTCTCGGTTATCTCGCCCGTTTTCACGCCGCGCCCGCCAAACAGCTGGACGGCGCGATCAATTACGACTTGCGCTGTCTCCGTTGCCGTCATCTTGGCCATCGCCGCCTCGCGGGTCGTCGGCAGCTGCTGCACGTCGCGACGCCAGGCGGCGCGGTAGGTGAGAAGAGCCGCTGCGTCGATGCCGGTCGCCATATCGCCGAGCGCTGCCTGCGTCAACTGGAGGTCGGCAAGCCGGGCGCCGAACATCGGGCGTTCCTGGACATGACCGAGCGTTTCATCCAGGGCCCGGCGCGCAAAGCCCAGGGCGGCGGCTGCCACCGAGGCGCGGAAGATGTCGAGGGTGCGCATGGCGATCTTGAAGCCTTCGCCGGGTGTGCCCAAGCGGCGCGAAGCCGGGATGCGGCAGGCATCGAAGCGGATCGTTGCCAGCGGATGCGGCGCGATCACCTCGATACGTTCGGTGACCGAAAAGCCGGGGTCGTCCGCAAAGACCACGAAGGCAGAGATACCGCGCGTGCCCGGTGCTTCGCCGGTGCGGGCAAAAACGGTGCAGACATCGGCGATGCCACCGTTGGAAATCCAGGTCTTTTCGCCATCGAGAATGTAGTGGTCGCCCTCCAGGCGGGCGGCACAGCTCATGGCCGCGACATCGGAGCCGGCATCCTTTTCCGACAACGCGAAGGCCGCAACCCATTGGCCGGAGCGGACTTTTGGCAGTACGGACGACCGCAATGCCCCGGAGCCGGACAGGCCGATGGCGCCGGTGCCGAGGCCTTGCATGGCGAAGGCGAAATCGGCCAGTCCATCATGCCAGGCGAGCGTTTCGCGGGCGAGGCAGACGCTGCGGGAATCGATCGGCATCGGGTCGTCGGGCGCACTGACGGCGGCTTCGAGCAGGCCGGCATCGCCAAGCGCGCGCACCAGCTTGCGGCAGGCGCCGTCGACATCGGCGTGATCGATGGCGACCATCGGTGCAGACGCGGCGAAGGCATCGAGCCGTTCGGCGAACTGCCGATGGCTGATGTCGAAAAACGGCCAGTCGAGATGGTCGCGGGTTGGTCCTTTCAGGGTAGCTACCGGCTGCATCGCCTAGTCTCCCTTGAATTCCGGCCGGCGCTTTTCGGCGAATGCCTCGAATGCGCGGCGGAAATCCTGTGTCGCCATGCAGATCGCCTGGGCCTGGGCTTCCGCATCGATCATTTCGTCGATGCCCATCGCCCATTCCTGGTTCAGCATGGTCTTGGTCATGCCATGGGCAAACCACGGGCCATCGGCGATCGAGCGGGCGAGCTTGGTGGCTTCGGCCTCGAGATCGGCGCTCGCATGCAGGGCATTGTAGAAGCCCCAGGCATGGCCTTCGGCCGATGACATGGAGCGGCCGGTATAGAGCAATTCGGCGGCACGGCCCTGGCCGATGATGCGCGGCAGCATTCCGCAGGCGCCCATGTCTGCGCCGGCAAGGCCAACGCGGGTAAACAGGAAGGCGGTCTTGGCCTCTGGCGTCGCCACGCGCAAATCGGACGCCATGGCGAGTATCGCGCCGGCGCCGGCGCAGATGCCATCGACGGCGGCGATGATCTGCTGCGGGCATTTGCGCATCGCCTTGACGAGATCGCCGGTCATGCGTGTGAAGGCCAGCAATTCGGGCATCGCCATGCGTGTCAACGGCTCGATGATCTCGAACACGTCGCCGCCTGAGGAGAAATTGCCGCCGGCACCTGTGATGACGATGGTTCTGACGTCGGAGGCATAGGCTAGGGCGCGGAAGAGATCGCGCAGCTCGGCGTAGCTGTCGAAGGTCAGCGGGTTCTTGCGTTCCGGGCGGTTCAGCCGCAGCAATGCTACCCGTCCGTCTTCGCTGACATCCCAGAGGAAGGTCTTCGGTCGATAGTCCCTGAGGGGGCGCAGATGGCCCTGCATCGTCATGTCGCGCTCGCTCATCCCGTCAGAACCTCCCCGCCGGCAACCGCGATTGCCTGGCCGTTGATAGACGCGCTACCGGGCAAGGCCAGCCATATCACGGTGTCTGCCACTTCCTCGGGTCTCACCAGCCGCCCCTGCGGATTGGATCTGGTGAATTCCGCCTTTGCCTCTTCCCGAGTTCGGCCGGTCTTCTCGACGATCCTGTTGATCGACTGATCGAGGATCGGCGTATCCGTGAAGCCGGGGCAGACGGCGTTGACGGTGATGCCAGTCCTGGCAAGCTCGACCGCCAGCGATCGGGTAAGCCCGATCACGCCGTGCTTGGCTGCGGTGTAGGCCGAAATATAGCCATAGCCGGTGAGGCCGGCTGTCGAGGCGATGTTGATGATACGGGCACCTTGCCCATGGGCGCGCAAATCTGTCATTGCTGCTTGCGTCACCAGGAATACGCCGGTCAGGTCGACAGCGATGACCCGCGACCACATCTCAAGGCTGGTCTTTTCGAATGGCGCGCTCGGGGCTTCGCCGGCATTGTTGACCAGGATATCGACCGGACCGAATTTAGCCTTCGCGGCTGCAAAGCCAGCGGCGATGGCGTCTGCGCTGGTAACGTCGAAGCCGTCCGCAACAAAGGTCGCTACGCCCAGTTCGGAGGCCAGCGCCTGCAACGGCTCCAGCCGCCGGCCGGCCAGCGTGACGTTGGCGCCCTCGGCGGACAGCGCGCGGGCAATCGCCGCACCGATGCCGCTTCCTGCTCCGGTGACGAGCGCATGGCGGCCGCCAAGTCTGCCCGAATGGGTCATGTCAGGCTCTCACTTGGCCGGCGCGGCGGGAACCGCACGGGCGAGATTGTTTTCATACTGCGATTTGGCCGACTGGTACTGTTTCGGCCAGGGAATGGAAGTGATGCCGATTTTTGCTGCTTCGTGCAATGACCAGGCGGCATCGGCGAGATGCGGCCGGGCGATGGCGCAGAGATCGGCGCGACCAGCCGAGATGATGGAATTGGCATGATCGGCCTCCGAGATGGCGCCGACGGCGATCGTCGGGATGCCGATCTCGTTGCGGATCTTGTCGGAAAACGGCGTCTGGAACAGGCGGCCATAAACCGGTTTCTCCTCTTTCGACACCTGTCCCGAGGAGCAATCGATCAGGTCGGCGCCGGCATCCTTGAACATCTGCGCAAAGACGGCTGCGTCTTCAGGCGTGTTGCCGCCGTCGGCCCAGTCGTTGCAGGAGAGACGCACGGAAATCGGCTTGTCGTCCGGCCAGACGGCGCGGATGGCGGCAAAGATTTCCAGCGGATAGCGGGCGCGGTTTTCGTGGCTGCCACCATATTCGTCGGTGCGCTGGTTGGTTAGCGGCGACAGGAAGCTCGACAGCAGGTAGCCGTGGGCGCAGTGCAGCTCCAGCCAATCGGCGCCGGTGGTGACGGCAAGCTCCACCGTGCGCACATGGTCGGCCTTGACGCGGTCCATGTCGGCGCGGTCCATTGCCTTCGGCACCGGGCTGTTTTTCAGGTAAGGAATGGCAGAGGCCGAAATCAACGGCCAGTTGCCGTCGTCGAGCGGCTGGTCGATGCCGTCCCACGCGAGCTTGGTCGAACCCTTGCGGCCGGCATGGCCGATCTGGATACCGACCTTGGCATCGCCATTGCCATGGACGAAAGCGACGACGCGCTTCCAGCCGGCGGCCTGCTCCTCGTTCCAGAGACCGAGGCAGCCCGGCGTGATGCGTGCATCCGGCGAGACGCAGGTCATCTCGGCAAAGATCAGGCCAGCACCACCCAGAGCGCGGGCGCCGAGGTGAACCATGTGAAAGTCGTTGATCAAGCCGTCGTTTGCCGAATACATCGCCATCGGCGAGACGACGAGGCGGTTCGGCAGGGTGACGTTGCGCAGGGTGAATGGCGTGAACATCGGCGGCAGGCAGCGGCCGTTGCCCACCGTCAGCCCGGATTTCTCGGCAAACCAGCGCTCATAGCCTTCCAGCCAGTGCCTGTCGCGCAGCCGCAGGTTCTCGTGGCTGATACGCTGGGAGCGGGTCAGCATCGAATACATGAACTGTTCCGGCTCCAGCGCGTCGGCATAGCGGGTGCCGACGACTTCGAACCATTCCATCGCGTTGCGCGCGGCGTTCTGGATGCGGGCGACGTCAACCCGGCGGATCTCCTCGTAGGCATGCAGAACGGCCGGGATCTTGTCGGCGCTGTGCTCGTGGATCTCGAACTGGCGCGCGAGTTCGATGGCGTCGTCGATGGCAAGCTTGGTGCCGGAGCCGATGGCGAAATGCGCGGTGTGGGCGGCATCGCCCATCAGCACGACATGGGAATTGCCGTTGAAATGGCTCCACTTGCCGCAGATCAGCCGGTTGAAATTCAGCCAGGCGCTGCCGCGCATGTGACGTGCATTGGTCATCAGTGGCGCGCCGTCCAGCGCTTCTGCAAACAGGTCCTGGCAGAAATCGATCGAGGCCTGCTGCTCCATGGTGTCGAGGCCGTGGGCGCGGTAGGCCTCTTCCGTCGTCTCGATGATGAAGGTCGATGTCTGCTCGTCGAACTTGTAGATATGCGCCTGGAACCAGCCGTGATCCGTCTTGCGGAAATCGAAGGTGAAGGCATCGAACAGCTTGTTGGTGCCGAGCCAGATATAACGGTTCGGCCGGGTGATCATGTCCGGCTGGAATATCTCCGGATAATGGTTGCGGATCTTCGAGTTCAGACCGTCGGAGCCGATGACGAGGTCGGCATCTGGGTAATCGAGGTCCGAGGTGGCGTCGGTCTCGAAGATCAGTTCCACGCCGAGCGCCTCGCAGCGGCGCTGCAGGATGTTGAGGAGCTTCTTGCGGCCGATGCCGACGAAGCCATGGCCGGAGGTGCGCTGTTTCGTGCCCTTGAACCAGACTTCGATATCGTCCCAGTGATTGAAGGCATCCTGTATCTCGGCGGCACTCTCCGGATCCCAGACCTTCATCGATTCCATCGTCGCGTCGGAAAACACCACGCCCCAGCCGAAGGTGTCATAGGGCTTGTTGCGCTCGACGATGCGAATGGCATGGCCGGGATGCAGCTTCTTCATCAGAAGTCCGAAATAAAGACCAGCCGGGCCACCACCGATGCAAACGATCTTCATCGTCAATCCTTCCCTGTCGCGGTGCATGTCGCTGCACGTCGAAAGTTATTTTAAGTTTAAAATATAAACGTCCCCGGTTATCGTCAAGTCGCAATTGCGGGAAGTGACCGGTGGCCGCCCGATTTCCAGCGAAAGCAGGCGGCCATAGTGTCGCAGCTCTATTTTGCGGGGTCCTTGGGCGACCACAGGATCACCTTGGACTCCTTCTCGTAGGCCATGCCCTTGGGATAGCTGATGGCTTCGAGTTGCAGGCCCCAGGGGGCCTGGAAATACATGATCGTCTGCCCGGCAATCGGGCCGTCGTTCATCGGTACAGGCCCCATGCGGGTGGCGATGCCCTTGCCGTCGAGATATTTTTTGGCGGCTCCGACGTCATCGACATAGAGGGCGATGTGGAAGGCGCCGATATCGCTGTTGCGCGCCTTCAGGTCGCGTTGGTCCGGGGCCTCGTACTGGAATATCTCGATGTTGGAGCCGTAGCCGCAGCGCACCAGCGTCACCTGGTCGATCTTGGCCTTGGCATCGACGCCGACGAGGTCTGTCATCAGCGTGCCCTTGTCGTCGGAGATCGGGCCGAAGGACATGGCTTTTTCGCAGCCGACGACGCCGACGAAGAAGTCGAGCGCCTGCTTCATGTCGGGCACGGTGATGCCCGTGTGGTCGTGACCGCGCATGCCGGGTATGCCGTCGGCAGACGCGATACCAGCGCTGGAGAGGGCAGTGGTCATGGCAAATGCGAAGGCCGTGATATGCTTCTTCATTTCTACGTTCCCCTGTTTTGGCGGGCGTTTTCCGGAAGGCAACAGTCTTCCCCCGCCCCGAAGGCCCGCGGCCCCGGTGCGTATCTCATGGCCATGGCAAGCACATAATGCTCGGCCTCAGGTCAGGCCGCGTCCTCGTTTTCGCTGACGCGCCACAGCCATTCCGGATCGACCTCGGGCAGGGGAATGGCATCGAGCAGCATGCGGGTATAATTGGAGGCGGGCGCGGAGAAGACGCGCTCACAGGGACCTTCCTCGACGACGCGGCCCTGCCGCATCACATAGACGCGGTCGCAGATGGCGCGGATGACGGAGAGATCGTGGCTGATGAAAGCCATCGACAGGCCAAGATCCGTCGAAAGCTCTTTCAGCAGGTTTAGCACCTGAGCCTGCGTCGAGACGTCGAGGCCGGAGACGATCTCGTCGGCAAGCACGAAAGCCGGCTTTAGCAGCGCCGCCCGGGCAATGCCGATGCGCTGGCGCTGGCCACCGGAGAGTTCGTGCGGATTGCGGTCGAGGCAGGCCTGCGGCAGCGTCACCCGATCGAGGATCGAAGCGACTTTGCGCTCGGCTTCACGCCGATCTCTGGCAACGCCGTGCAGCAGCAGCGGCTCGACGAGGATGCGACGGATCGTGTGGCGCGGATTGAGCGAGGCCATCGGATCCTGGAATATCATCTGCATTCGGCGCCGCAACGGCCGCATCCGTCCGTCCGGCAGGTGGGTGATATCCGTGCCGTCGAAGCGGATCTCGCCGGCCGAGGTGTCCACCAGCCGCAGCAGGGCACGGCCGAGCGTCGTCTTGCCGGAGCCGCTTTCGCCGACGATGCCGATGGTCTCGCCACGATGGATGGTGATATCGACGCCGTGCAGCACTTTGACGCCATCAACATGGTGGCCGGCCAGCGTGCGACGCCCGCCATAGGTGACCTCGAGGCCAGTGGCCGTCAGGAGGGGCTCAGACATGGCTGCGGCTCCCGTCGTGAAGGCCAATCTCGCGGCGGAGTTCGTCGAAGATTTCGGGCGGTACCGGTGTCAGGCCGGCGTTTGGACGGTCGTAGCGTGGCCCGGCTGCGATCAGGGCCTGCGTATAGATGTGACGCGGGGTCGCCAGCACCTCGGCGGTACGACCTTCCTCGATGACCTTGCCGGCGTAGAGCAGGGTAACGCTGTCGCAGATCTGCGCAACGACGCCGAGATCGTGGGTGACGAAGATGACGGCGGTGCCATGCGCTTCCTGCAGCCCGCGGATCAGCCGCAGGATCTGCTTCTGCACCGTCACGTCGAGCGCCGTCGTGGGCTCGTCGGCGACGACCAGCTTTGGCTCCAGCGCGAAGGCGGCGGCAATCAGAACGCGCTGGCGCATGCCGCCGGAAAGTTCGTGCGGGTAGCAGCGCAGTACCCTTTCGGGATCGCGGATATGAACTTCTTCCAACAGTTTCAGCGCCCGTTGAGCGGCCTCCTTCGACGACAGGCCGCGTTTCAGGCGCAGGCCGTCGGTCAGTTGTGCCTCGATGCGGCGTCCCGGATTGAGGGCCGTCTGCGGATCCTGTGGAATCAGCGAGATCTCGCTGCCCATGATCGAGCGCAGTTCCTTCTGCGGCAGCCGCAGCAAGTCGCGGCCCTCGAAATTGATAAAGCCGCCGACGACGCTAACGGTGCGCGGCAGGATGCCGAGCAGCGCCTTGGCGATGGTCGATTTCCCGGCGCCGCTTTCGCCAACGAGGCCGCGGACCTCGCCGCGCTCCAGCGTCAGCGAGACGTCGCGCAGGATCGGCGCGCCGCCGTCGCGGTCGGAGACGGCGCTGAGGCCGGTTATCGCGAGAAGCGGCTGGTTCATCGGCGCATCACCGGGTCGAGGGCGCGGCGCAGGCCATCGCCGAGCTGATTGAAGGCCAGGACCGTCGCAAATAGCGCCAGCAGCGGCGCCACCAATACCCACCAACCGTCATGGATAATCTGCCGGCCCTCGGCGATCATGCCGCCCCAGGTTGGCGTGTCCGAGGAGACCGAAAGGCCGACAAAGGACAAGATGGCTTCGACGATGACCGCAATGCCCATTTCGAGGCTGACAAGCGCGATGAGGACGGGCGCCACATTCGGCAAAATTTCCGAGAACAGGATGCGCAGCCTGGAGAAGCCGATGGTGCGGGCGGCGATGACGTAGTCCATCTGCGCCTGCGCCTGGGTTTCCGAGCGAACGACGCGGCAGAAGCGGGTCCAGTCGATGATGACGATGGCGGCGATCACCGAATGGACGCCGGAGCCGAACACGGCGACCAGCAGGATCGACAACAGCACCGGCGGGAATGCCATCCAGATATCGACCAGCCGCGAGATGATGCGGTCCGGCCACCCGCCGTACCAGCCGGCAAACAGGCCGAGCAAGGTGCCGATCAGTGCGGAAAGCCCGGCGGCCACGAAGGCAACTGTCAGGGCGATACGGGTGCCGAATATCATGCGCGAGAGCACGTCGCGGCCGAGATCGTCGGTGCCGAGAAGGAAGTTCTGGTCGCCGCCATCCATCCAGGCGGGGGGCAAGGTGCCGGACATCAGGTCCTGCTCGAGCGGGTCTTTCGGGGCAATGAAGGGTGCGAATAGGGCAAGGATGACCAGCAAAAGGATGAAGCCGCCGCCCATGAGGACCTTCGGCTCGCGCAGCAGGGCCAGCAGGCGTCTTACGGAGCGTGACTGCGTTCTCGGCGCGGTGGATGCAATGATCTCAGCCATGAGCCAGCCTCGGATTGAAGGCCGCGACGAGCGCATCGACCAGCAGGTTGATGACGATGAACAGCAGGCCGAAGACCAGCACCAGCCCCTGGATCAGCGGCAGGTCGCGATTAATGACGGCGTCGATCGCCATATTGCCGATGCCCGGATAGGCAAAGATACGTTCGACGATGACTGTGCCGCCGATGAGGAAGGTGAACTGCACGCCGGTCAGCGCGATGGTCGGTCCGACGGCATTGCGCAGCGCCTCCTGCAGCACCAGGCGCAGGTTGGACATGCCCTTCAGCCTTGCAAGCAGGATGTAGTCCTGCAGCATCGCCTCCGAAAGCGTTGCTTTCAGGACCCGGGCGACGATGGCGGCAAGTGGCAGGCCGAGAGCCAGCACCGGCATCACCATATGGGCGGCAACGTCGGCAAAGATCTGAAAGCGCAGGGTCACAAGGCTCTCGATCAGGTAGAAGGGCGTGTGGAACTGCGCGTCGATACTGGGATCGATGCGGCCCGACAGCGGAAACAGCGGAAAGGCAACGCCGAGGACCAGCACAAGGGCCAGCGCCCAGACGAAATCGGGTACGGCGAGGAAAAGCCCATTGAGGCTGTCGATGATCGGCTCGAGGATTGTACGGCGTACCAGTGTACCAACAATCGCCACGAGACCACCGAGCAGGACTGCCAGCACCAGGGCGGCAAAGGCCAGCTCGAGGGTCGCCGGCAGCCGATCTCCGAGCAGGCCGAGGACGCTGCGCTTCAGCGAGATCGAGGTGCCGAAATCACCGATCACGACAGCCTTCAGCCACAGGCCAAACTGCACTGGCAAGCTGGCGTCGAGCCCGTAATGGGCGCGCATCGCGGCAATGTCGGCCGGTGTCGCGCCTGGCGAGATCATCATTGCAATCGGATCGCCGGGGACAACGCGCAAAAGCACGAAGACGACCAGCGCCACGCCGAACAGTGTGACGATGGCCATGACGAGGCGGTTAAGGATGGTGACGGCTATCATGGGTTACAGATTTCCAACCGCTTGACGCGGCAATGCGGCTCCAGCGATCTCCCCCACAAGGGGGAGATAAGCCCGCCGCATGGCGGCAGGCCTGGAGTTACGCCTTCGCTACCTGCGCTGCCTGTAGGGCGCCCGAGACGTTCGGGGTGACCTTGACGCTCGATTTGTAGAGGATCGGCTGGGCATATTGCAGCAGCGGGATGACGTATCCCTCTTCGGCAATATACTTGTCGACCGCCTTCCAGCCCGCGATGCGCTTGGCTTCGTCCTTCTCGCCCCAGAGTGGGTTGATGAGGTTGTCGACATCGTCCGTCTTCCAGCCCGAATGCGGGGACTTGCTGTACATGGCAAAGCCGGTCGAGGTCGTGGGGTCACCGATGGCGTTGCCCCAGTTGTAGAAGGCGGCAGGGCCGAGCTGGTGGGCGGCGCGAAGCTCGTAGTGCTTGGCGATCTCGTAGACTTCGATTTCAGCCTCGATGCCTACCTTGCGCCACATGCCGACGATCGCCTGGATCATCTCGTAGTCCTTCGGCTTGAAGCCACGGGTGGTCTTGATGGCGAACTTCACCGGCTTTTCCGGCGAGAAGCCACTGGCCGCCAGAAGCTTCTTGGCACCTTCCGGATCGTAAGGCGTCTTGATCCCAGCATCGTAAGCCGAGTATTCAGGGGCCTCGAGCGTCGAGAGCGGTTTGCCGTAGCCGCGCAACAGACGCTTGATGATGGCTTCCTTGTCGATTGCCATGTTGGCGGCGAGGCGGACGTTCTTGTCGAGCATCGGGCCGACGTTCGAGATGAAGATCATGCCAATGTCGGAGACAGGCGTGGCGACGCCGTCAAGGCCCTTCTTCTTCCTGAGACGGTCGAAATCCTCGTAGGGCACTTCCAGTGTCACGTCGGAGGAGCCGGATTCGATCTCGGCGACGCGGCTCGTCGTGTCCGGGACGAATTTGTAGATGACCGTCTCGAAGGCTGGCTTGCCGCCGAAATAGTTCGGATTGGCCTTGAGGCGCAGGAAGGAATTGCCCTCGTAGGCATCGACCATATACGGGCCGGTACCGATAGGCTTCTTTTCGAACCCCTCCGGGCCGACTTTCGTGAAGTAGTCCTTGGGCAGGACATAGCCTGTCAGGAAGGCCATCCACATGAAATACGTCGGCTCGTAGCGAACGACGTCCCCGGTAATCCGGTTGCCCTCGATCTTGTAGTTGGTGGCGGTGGACCAGATGAAGGAGATCGGATTGCCGCCCTTCTGATCGCCCGCGCGGTTCAGCGACCAGACGACATCCTCAGGGGTGAACTTCGAGCCATCGTGCCAGGTAACGCCCTCGCGGACGTCCATCCAGACTTTGGTCTTGTCGTCGTTCCAACCCCATTTCGTTAGAAGGCCGGGCTGGAACTTCAGGTCCGGGCCCTGGCCGATGAACTGGTCGAAGACCGAGCGGTAGATCGCCTGGATCGTCGGGTTGACGGCCGAGGGGCCTGTCGTCGGGTCGAAGGCCGGCAGGTTGACGTTGAATGCGATCGTCAGCGTATTCACATCGGCCGCCTCGACGACCGTCCGGCCAGCGAGAATGCCCGTGATGAAAGTAGCCGCGCCTAGGCTCAACGCCTGGCGCCGTGTCAGATGGTCCATGGTCACTCCGTTCCCCTGTTCAGCGGTAGATGACCTGTGGCCGGCCTGCCGCTGGCGATTTATTATCGGAATGTTTTAATCTTAAAATAACCATCGGGAAGCGCAAGCGGATTCTCTGGCGTTGTAGAAAAATTGCGGTGTCGGTCTCCATCTCCCGGAATCGGCCGGAGACTGCGCAAAATCAAGTTGAGCATAATGTATGCTTTTGCATATTTATTCGGCTCAGGTTGCTTCTACTTCGATCAAACGAGCGTCCGGTAACGTATGTTGATGGCTTCAGGCCATTTGCTGATTGACAGTCGGTCGAAGCGCAAAATATGCTTTTGCAAATGATTGAAGAAAACGCCTGACAAGGGCGAAGGGGAACTGAAATGGCTGAACGGTCTTTTGCCCGCGAAGTCGAGGACCTGAAGCTGGGGGAGGGCGACACCTTCCGCGGCGAGGGAATTCTCGCGATTACCAAGGCCCTGCTGCAGTCCGGCGTCTCCTATGTCGGCGGCTACCAGGGCTCGCCGATCTCGCATCTGATGGACGTGCTGGCCGACGCCAAGGATGTCATGGAGGATCTCGGCATCCATTTCGAGACATCGGCCTCGGAGGCGGCGGCGGCGGCGATGCTGTCGGCGTCGGTGATGTACCCGGTGCGCGGCGCCGTCACCTGGAAGTCGACGGCCGGCACCAATGTTGCCTCGGACGCACTCTCCAACCTGTCGTCCGGCGGCGTGACCGGCGGCGCGCTGATCATCATTGGCGAGGATTACGGCGAGGGATCGTCGATCATGCAGGAGCGCAGCCATGCCTATGCGATGAAGTCGCAGATGTGGTTGCTTAATCCGCGCCCCAACCTGCCGTCGATCGTCGATGCTGTCGAAACCGGCTTCGAGCTTTCCGAGGCGTCCAATACACCCGTGATGCTGCAGGTCGGTATCCGCAGCTGCCATGTGCACGGCCAGTTCGAAGCAAAGAACAACAAGCGGCCGGAGTTCACGCTGCGCCAGGCGCTGGAAAATCCGGTCCGCGACGTCAACCGCATCGTCCTGCCGCCGGCCACCTTCGTCCATGAAAAGCAGAAGCTGGAGCAACGCTGGCCGGCTGCCGTAGAGTTCATCAAGCGCCGCAAGCTCAACGAATATTTCGGTCCCAGCGAAGGCGATGTCGGCATCATCCTGTTGGGCGGCATGTATAATGGCGTGATGCGTTCGCTGCAGCAGCTTGGCCTCGCCGATGTCTACGGAAATTGTTCCGTGCCTCTATACGTGCTCAACGTCGCCTATCCGCTGATCGACGACCAGCTGGCCGAATTCTGCGCCAGCAAAAAGGCCGTTCTGATGGTCGAGGAGGGCGCGCCGGAATATATCGAGCAGTCGCTAAACACGATCCTGCGCCGCCGCGACATCCAGACCCGGATCGCCGGCAAGGATACGCTGCCGATGGGCGGCGAATATACGACGCAGGTGCTGATGAAGGGCATCAAGACCTTCCTCGAGACCCATGCCCGCGTGCTGCTCGGCAACCAGCCGCCGCTGCCGGATCCGTCGCCCGTTCTCAACGATCCGAAGGTCAGAGCGCTGGCCGAGGTCGTACCGCCGAGGCCTGCCGGTTTCTGCATCGGCTGTCCGGAGCGACCGATCTTTGCGGCGATGAAGCTGGTGGAGCAGGAACTCGGCGAGCACCATGTCGCGGCGGATATTGGATGTCATTTGTTCTCGATCCTGCCGCCGTTCAACATCGGTGGCACGACGATGGGCTATGGTCTCGGACCCGCCTCGGCGTCGGCCTTCAATGTCGAGGCCGACAAGCGCTCGATCTCTGTGATGGGCGACGGCGGTTTCTGGCACAACGGGCTGGCGACCTCGGTCGGCAATGCCGTGTTCAACAAGCAGGACGGCGTCATTCTCGTCGTCGACAATTTCTATTCGGCTGCGACCGGCGGCCAGGACATCCTGTCCTCGCGCGCCGAAAACCCGCGGCGCAAGACCAACAATTCCATCGTCAATGCCGTCAAGGGCATCGGCGCCACATGGGTCCGCCAGATCGATCGGACCTACGATGTCGCCAAGATGCGCGACACTTTGCGCGAGGCTCTGACGACGAAGGAGCCGGGTCCTAAGATCATCGTCGCTTCGTCGGAATGCATGCTCAACAAGCAGCGCCGGGTTAAGCCTTTGTTCAACAAGGCGGTGAAGGACGGCAAGCGGATGGTCAAGGAGCGCTTCGGCGTCGACGAAGACATCTGCACCGGCGACCACGCCTGCATCCGTCTTTCCGGCTGCCCGTCGCTGTCGGTCAAGCACACCGACGATCCGCTGAAGGACGATCCGGTCGCTGCCATCGACAACAGTTGCGTCGGTTGCGGCAATTGCGGCGAGGTGGCGGAGGCCGCTATCCTCTGTCCGTCGTTCTATCGTGCCGATATCATCCACAATCCCACCGGCTGGGACCGTTTTCTCGCCAGGATGCGCAGTGCCGTCATCGGCTGGCTGCAGGCGCGCCGCAAGGCAAGCCGTATCGTCTTTGCAGATTGAGGGGATCGCCATGAACGAGCATGTTGCTACAACGGCCGTCGGCGCCATTCGCCTGTCGACGGACAAGCCGATCTCGATTGCCATTCTCGCCATGGGCGGCCAGGGCGGCGGGGTGCTTGCCGACTGGATCGTCGGGCTGGCGGAAAGCCAAGGCTGGATGGCACAGACGACGTCTGTCCCCGGCGTTGCCCAGCGTACCGGCGCCACTATCTACTATCTCGAACTGTTGCCCGCCCGCGAGGGCCGTCATCCGATCTTCGCGCTGATGCCGACGCCGGGCGATGTCGATATCGTGCTTGCTGCCGAACTGATGGAAGCCGGACGCTCGGTGCTGCGCGGCCTGGTGACGCCGGATCGTACGACGCTGATTGCCTCGACCCATCGTGCACTGGCTGTCGGTGAAAAGGAGAAGCCGGGCGACGGTATCGGTAATCCCGAGGTCGTCGTCGAGGCCACTGATTTTGCCGCCAAGCGGATTATCGCCTTCGACATGGATACGCTGGCGGCCAAAAACGGCAGCGTCATTTCCTCGTCCATGTTCGGTGCGCTGGCCGCCGCCGGTGTGCTGCCCTTTGCCAAGGAGGCATTCGAGGCGACCATTCGCGGCGGCGGAAAAGGCATCAAGCCAAGCCTCAAGGCTTTCAACGCCGCCTTCGAGCGGGCAACGGCGAGGACCAACGATGTGGTCTCGGCGACGCCGCACAAGCATTTCGACGCGCTGCCCGAGACGGCAGGACATCCCTCTCTCGACAGGATCGTCCACCGCATCCGCGCCGAATTTCCGGAAGAGGCGCATCCACTGCTCTTTGCCGGCGCCAGGAAGCTGACGGATTTTCAGGACCCCGCCTATGGCGACGAATATCTGAGCCGCGTGGCAAGTCTGCTTGAACTCGACCGCAGATATGGCGGCGCGGGAAAAAGCTTCGCGTTCACCGTTCAGGCAGCGAAATACGTCGCGATCTCTATGGCCTATGACGATGTCATCCGTGTCGCCGACCTGAAGGTGCGTGCATCCCGCTTCGACCGGGTTCGCAAAGAGGTCGGGGCCAAAGCCGACCAGATCGTCTACATGACAGAGTACATGCATCCGCGCATGGAGGAGATCTGCGGCACTCTTCCGAAGCGGCTGGGCCTATGGATCGAAAACCGGCCGAAGTTGTTTGCCCGGCTCGATCGCTTCGTCAACAAGGGGCGAAGGGTGCAAACGGGAACTATGTTCTGGTTCCTCAGCCTCTATGCCGTCTCGGCTTTGCGCGGGACACGCCGGGGAACATTGCGCCATTCCCGCGAGATGGCACATCGTGACGCGTGGCTTGCAACCGCCACCGGCCTGCTCGCTGCAAACTACGATCTGGCCGTCGAGGTGCTCAACAACCGGCGCCTCGTCAAGGGCTACTCCGACACACACGCCCGTGGCCTGTCGAAATTCGACCGGGTCATGTCGGCGCTGCCGCTGTTGCGAGATCGGGAGGACGGTGCCGCCTGGATGAAGCGCCTGAGACAGGCAGCCCTGCTCGACGAAAGCGGTATCGCGCTCGATGGCGCGCTAAAGACGGTGGCGACGCTGTAGGCGCTGTCCTGGGCTGCTTTGTCATTTTTGCGGAAAGTTAGGCGCCCTATCCCTGCTTACGATCTGCATGATCGTCATCTCGTGCCGCACTGCGACAGCTCGCTGGCGCTAAATGTTGCACCGCAATACGTGTAGATATGCCTGGTTACATCTTAGGGGCTGTAACCGGGGAAAAGCTGTGTTACCCTTTTGACATGCGGGCGAAGAGGAGAAGCGCTCGCATCAACGGAGGAGTTTTTAAACGATGACTTCAGAAGAGATGGGTTTTGGTACCGAACGGACCAGCGTGGGATCGATTGCCAAGCTGGCAGCGATCACGGTGGTTGCCTGCGTGATCTTTGTCGGCGGAATGTATTTCGTCGGAAAGGCCAATGCCCCCGACGCATCCACCCGTCCGCAGCCTGCGGTGACCACACAGACCCAATAGCGTACCGACGTCCGAACCGGACAGGTGCGGCGGTTAATACGCGAGCGCCCTGTAACTGAAGCAGGGCGTTCTACCGATTTGCCTGTCATGAATGAAGACAAGCGCACTGCCATCTATTGGATCTTGTCACGACGCGCAGCGCCGCAGCCACTCCAATGTCCTCAAATCTCGTGCTTGCGGATATTATGCAGCACCTTGTGGAGTGTTCCGATGAAGGCGCGGTATTCGGCTTCCTCGACGCCGTCGAACATCTGCAGCAGCAGGTCGTACATCGTCGGCCAGACTTTTTCGAAGGCGGCGCGGCCTTCCTCGGTGATCGAGACGTCGCGGATGCGCATGTCTTCGGCGCGCGGTTGCCGACGGATGTAGCCCTGGGTTTCCAGCGAATCCAGCGTCCGGCTCATTGTCGATTGCTCTGTCACGGCGAAGATCGACAGCTCGTTGATGGTGACTGACGTCGAGACGCTGAGCACCGCCAGCGCCCGCATCTTGGTGGTCGAGATGTCCAGTTCTTTTAGCTCGTCGGCCATGTTGGCGTTCCAGCGGGACATCAGCCGGTTCATCAGATAGGGCGCGAAATGGTTCAGGCCGATCTCGCCCATGGTCGGGCGGGCATCGTAGCCATCGTCCTTGCGCCTAAGCACGACACCTGAAAACCGTTCTTCCATGAACACATGCCTCCTCGTCTTCCTGTTATTTCAGCGAGGATGCGAGCAGGAAACCCGAACCGCCGCCGAGGCCAGGGCCCGGGTGGGACGACGCACCGATGTGGTACAGGCCCTTGATGTGGGTGCGGTGATTAACCGAAGACTTGAAGGGCCGCCAGAGAAAAAACTGGTCGAGGCCACAATGGCCCCCATAGGGGTCACCGCCGACGAGGTTCATGTTCATCGTCTCGAGATCGGCCGGAGAATAGGCGCGGCGGGCAAGCTTGATTTCCGCGAAGTTTTCGATGTGGCTCTCCAGCAACGCCTCGATGCGATCCGCATACTGTTCGCGCACCGTCTCCGTCCAGCGGCCGTCCGCCGGCGTCTCGATCTTGGCCGCGGCATCGCCTTTCAGCACGCGCGGCGCTTCGGGCAATTGCAGCCAGAGGATGGACTTTCCCTCAGGCGCCCGGCTGGGGTCGAAGGATACCGGCTGGCCAACGCAAACGGTGGGTTCGGCCGGCAGCAGACCGCGTTCGCATTCGTTGCAGGCGCGCGAGACACCGTCGAGGCCAGGAGTCAAGTGCAGCAACGCGACCTGGCCGAGCTCCGGGTTATGCCTCCAGCGGGGCGGTGCGGACAGCGCGTAGTGGATCTGCATGTTGCCCTTGCCATAGCGATACTGGGCCACATCCTTGCTGATCCGCTCCGGCAGCGGCTCGGGCCAGTCGGCCATCAGGCGCTCATAAAGCTGGTTCGGGGTGGTCGAGCAGATGACGCCGCCGGTGGCGGTAATGGTTTCTCCACTCGCAAGGCGAACGCCGCCGGCGACGTTGCCGGGGCCGGGCAGGATGCTTGCAACATCGGCACCTGTCCGGATGGTACCACCCTGGTCCGCGATCAGCCGTTCGAACGCCGTCACCAGGGTGCCGGCGCCCCCAGTTGCGACGGGGCAGCCTGCAAGCTCGATGGCAAATCCGATGACCTTCAGCATTTCGGCGGAATAGGCATCTTCCGGGCTGAGGCCGCAATGCAGCACCCAGGGCGCCCAGAGTGCGCGGGCGAGGTCCGAGCCGTAGGCCGTCTGCAGGTAGCCTCGTGCGGGCGTCAGCGCGCTGCCGAACCAGGCAGCAAGGTTGCGAATGCCTCGCCCCCAGGCCTGCCGGGACACAGTCTTCAGGATGTTGCCCGACCAGAGAGCGCCGCCGAGCAGGGAGAAAAGGAACGGCGCATCGGCTCCGAGCCTGTCCATTTCGTCGGAGAAAGTCTTGCCGTCGCCTGCCGACAGGTCTTCGAAGGTGGCTATATTGCGCTGGCGATCCCTGGAAAAGATGACGTTCGATCCGTCAGGACGCAGCACGCCGGTTGGCAGTTCGGCATGCGAGAAAGCAAGGCCGCGCGCCTCCAGATCCTTGCCGAGCGCCCCGTAGGCCGGCGAGGTCAGGAACAGCACCATCGTTGTCGCCATGACGTCGTGGACGAAGCCGGGCTCGGTGATCTCCTCGCTGCGCAGGCATCCGCCGATGCGCTCGTTGCGCTCGAGGATCAGAACCTTGCGACCCTTCTTGCCCAGCATGGCCGCCGCAACCAGCGCATTGATGCCGCTGCCAACGATTATGTAGTCATGGCTGCTCATCGTCTACTCCGGTCGCTGCATGGTATGCCTTCTCCCCGCGGGGGAGAAGGGATATTTAAGAGGCCATGGTGCGCCTATTGGGCGATCAGGGCCAGGGCGCGCACGGGGGAGCCGGTGCCGGAGACGATTTTCAGTGGGGCGGCGATGAGAATGGCGCCCTTTGGCGGCAGAAGATCAAGCTGGCAGAGGCTGGCGAGGCCGTAACGGTTGTTCTTGTGCATCAGGTTGTGGGCCGGGAAGGGCGGGTTCATGCCACCGGCCGAGCCGGCATCTGTGCCGATAGTTTCCTGGCCCCAGCCGATGATGTCCTTGGTGAGCAGATATTCAATCGCCTCGGCAGTCGGACCCGGCGAATGCGGGCCGTTCTCGTCGGCATTCAGGAATGTCTCGGTCGAACCGTTGCGCTTGTACCAGTCGGTGCGCAGCAATACCCAGGATCCGGCTTCGATGTCGCCATGCTCCGCCTCCCATTCCTTGATGCTGTCGACGGTCAGCAGATAGTCCGGATTGGCGGCTGCCTCCTTCGAGCGATCGATGACATTGACGGGGGCGACGAAGTTTTGCGGTGGGATGGTGTCGGTGGTGTTCTGGGGGTTGTCCTTGCCGGTGATCCAGTGGCTCGGCGCATCGAAATGGGTGCCGGTATGCTCGCCGAGTTCCAGCCAGTTCCAGGCCCAGAACGGTCCATCCTCGTTATACTGCGAGATGGTGTGGACCTTGACCTTCGGCGTGTTCTTGCCGAACTGCGGCGGCAGGTAGAGCACGGGGGTGTCGGGCCCGAGCGATGCAGTGAGATCGACGACCTTGATGGAGCCCGAAACGAGGGCGGTGGCCAGGCTGGCAAGCGTGTTCGACGTCATTCGTATGTTCCCCTTGAACGAAAACCGCCGTGCTGGATGGGGCATTGATCTGCCCTTCTTGCGCCCAGGCCTGCGGCTGAATGGGGCAAGCCTATGTCACACCATATGATATTGCAAGCATTTGCGGGGCGGCCCGGGCGTCAAGCTTCAGGCCGCCCGACAATTGGGCAAATGCGGACATATGGCCTATAAAACAGGCTATCTAGTGAGGTTATTCCAGCCAAATTTCGCATCGTATTGCAGTCCATGACGGGATTTCGAGGTCGCTGCCCTTGATGCCGGCGGCGCAGAATGTATGCATGTGATGTATAAAATAACAAGGGAACGGAAGGTGGAGCATGGCATACGACGCGGTGGTGGTGGGGGCGGGGCATAACGGGCTTGCAGCAGCGGTACATCTGGCCGCCAAAGGCTGGAAGGTTGCAGTCGTCGAGGGCAGCACGACCGCCGGCGGCGCAGTCAAGACTGCGGAGGTGACGCTGCCGGGTTTTCGGCACGATCTCTGTGCCATGAACCTATCGATGTTTGCGGGTTCGGCTTTCCTTGCCCAATACAGGCAGGAGCTCGTCGCAAACGGTCTCGGTTTCGTGCCGGCCGCCGATTGTTTCGCCAGCGTCTTCCGCGACGGCACGTATCTCGGCGTCAGCACCGATCTCGAAAAGACGGCGGCTGCGATTAAGGCACTTTCGCCGGAGGACGCGGCGGCCTGGCGGGCGATGCTTGCCGAATTCACCACCGATGCGCCGCACATTTTCGGGCTGCTCGGCGCACCCATGCCCTCGCTCGCTGCAGCGAATGTCCTCTGGAAGGCATGGCGGCAAAAGGGCAGCGGCTGGCTCTACGACACGGTGCGCATGCTGCTTTCCTCTCCGCGCGATTTCCTCGATGCCCGGTTTCGTCACGCCAAGCTGAAGACGATGATGGCCGCCTGGGGGCTACACCTCGATTTTGCGCCGGATGTCGCAGGCGGTGCGCTGTTTCCCTATCTGGAATCGATGGCCAATCAGGCCTTTGGCATGGTCATCGGCCAAGGCGGTGCGGATACGATCATCAAGGCGATGACGGGCATGCTGACTGCACGCGGGGGCGAGATCCTGCTCGGGACGGCGGTGGACAAGGTGCTGGTGTCCGGCAGCAAGGCGACCGGCGTGCTGCTGGCCGATGGTCGTCGGCTGGAGGCGAGCCGCGCCGTTATCGCCAACGTCAATCCGAAGAACCTGTTCGGGAAGCTACTCGATGCCGATCCGAAACGCCGGGACTTCGATCGCAAGGTCAGCCGGTTTCGTGCCGGACCCGGCACGATGATGATCCATCTGGCGCTAGACAGCCTGCCGGACTGGACGGCGGGAGAGGCACTGAAGAGCTTTGCCTATGTGCATATCGCGCCCGATCTAGAGATGATGTCGAAAGTCTATGCGGAAGCGGCGGCCGGTCTGTTGCCGGTAGAGCCGGCTCTGGTCGTCGGTCAGCCGACCGCCATCGATCCATCGCGGGCGCCTATGGGAAAGCATGTGCTCTGGGTGCAGGTGCGGGTTCTTCCGGCCGAGATCCTCGGCGACGCCGCCGGCAAGATCGGCGCGCTCAGCTGGGATGCGGCCAAGGAGGATTATGCCGACAGGGTGATCGATATCATCGAGGCCCATGCGCCGGGCCTGCGAGCCAAGATCCTCGCCCGGACGGTCGTCTCGCCTTTGGATCTCGAGCGCGAAAACCCCAACCTCATCGGCGGCGACAGCCTTTCCGGCAGCCATCACCTGGACCAGAATTTCCTGTTCCGTCCCGTCGCCGGATATTCGCGCTACAGGACGCCGGTCGCCGGCCTTTACATGTGCGGCGCGTCCACCTGGCCGGGGGCGGGAACGGGAGCTGGCTCCGGCTTCCTGCTTGCCCGGATGCTGGCCAAGTGAAGCTATCCACTGGCGTGCAAGGCAGGCCGCCCCGAAACCTTTGACATTTCAAATATTGCTTCGTATGCCATGGGAACACGGATTGCGGTCCAGGAATTCGAGCGGGGATCATGGCCGAAGCAGAAAGCGAAACTGTCGACCTGGAGGCGATTGCCCACGGCGCCCAGGATGGCAAGAAGCAGGAACTGCGCCTCTGGTTGCGCATGCTGTCGACCACGAAGCTGATCTCGCAGGAAGTGCGCCGCCGACTGCGGGCTGAATTCGGCGCGACGCTGCCGCAGTTCGACCTGATGGCGCAGCTTTATCGTGAAAGCGACGGGCTGAGGCTCGGTGAACTCTCAAAACGGACGATGGTCACCAACGGCAACGTCACGGGGCTTGTCGAGCGGCTGGAAATCGACGGCATGGTTTTGCGCGAAACGCCCCACGGCGACCGGCGCGTGACCGTCGCCAAGTTGACGGCCAAGGGCGAAAAGCTGTTCACCGCCATGGCCGCCGCCCACGAAGGGTGGCTGCGCGACATGCTGGGAGACGTAGACCCGTCCATCATCGCAGAACTCTGGACCGACATCGGCACCGTCAAGGCCTCCGTCAGCAACCACCTTTCGGGTGGGGAGTTTGACTGAGGGGTGGAGGCAGAGCATCACGGATTATCTTTACTGGCAGGCCATAAAGTGAGCAGGTCTACATTTGCTCAATCGCTTTAGTTATTTTATTTCACGACTATATACATATGAAACACATTGCCCCGAATTCGACTTGGGCTGCCACTACCAGTTCTATCTGCTAATGCATCAAACGGCGCTCCACCAAATCCGCGACACAACTATAAGTTTCCCTTACAGGGTTGCCAGCCTTTGCGCCGGCACTAGGTGACGGCAGGCTGATTGTTATTTTGTGAGGAGGAGACGCGGCATGGTTTCGGAACAGGCACTTATCAGGAAGATCACTTGGCGGCTCATGCCGTTTCTGGGTCTCCTCTATCTCATCGCCTATATCGACCGGCAAAATGTCAGCTATGCGAAGCTCCAGATGGTCGATGCGCTCGGAATGAGCGAATACGCCTATGGCCTCGGTGCATCCCTGTTCTTTGTCGGCTATTTCATTTTCGAAATCCCGGCAAACCTGTTCCTGACGCGGTTCGGAGCCCGTGTCTGGTTCACGCGCATCATGGTCAGCTGGGGTCTGGTGACGATCGCGCTGGCCTTCACACAGAATATGACGATGTTCTACATCCTGCGCTTCCTGCTCGGCGTCGCCGAAGCCGGTTTCTTCCCGGGCGTGCTGTTTCTCCTGACCCTCTGGTTTCCCCGGAACTATAGAGGGCGCATGGTCGGTCTGTTCATGATCTTCAGCGCCATCGCCAATGCTGTCGGCGCGCCGCTTGGCGGCATGTTGCTGGATCTGCACGGCTTCCTCGGCCTTGCCGGTTGGGAGTGGGTGTTCCTCGCCACGGGTATCCCAGCGGTTCTGGTCGGTCTGGTAACGTTCTTCTATCTCGACGACAGGCCGGAAGAGGCAAAATTCCTCAATGACGCTGAAAAGCTTTGGCTGAAAGAGCGGCTGGCGCAGGAAAACCAGGGCATGGACGGCACCGCAGATGACGGTTTCAAGGCCCTTATCAACCCGCGGGTGATGCTGATGGCTATCTGCTACATCGGCTTCCCGCTGGCAGCCTACGGGCTGAGCTATTGGCTGCCGACCATCGTCAAGGGCTTCGGCGTTACCAACACCGTCAACGGCTTCATCAACATCATCCCTTGGGTGGTCGTGGCGATTGCCCTCTGGGTCGTGCCTGCCGCTGCCGACAAGACGGAAGCAAAGACACCCTACATTGCCGGACCTGCTTTCGTCGGCGCCATTGCCCTTACGCTATCCGCCCTTGTCACTTCGCCGCTGCTGCAGTTCATCTTCCTCTGCATTGCCGCCGCCGGCATCTTTGCCGGGCAGCCGGTGTTCTGGAGCCTGCCATCGCGCTTCCTCCGGGGTGCCGGCGCCGCAGCAGGCCTCGCTGCCATCAACTCGGTCGGCAATCTCGGCGGCTTCATCGCGCAGAACGTGGTGCCGTGGATCAGCGATGCCACCGGAAGCAAGATTGTGCCGATGTTCTTCCTTGCCGCATGCCTTGCAGCCGCAGGCCTGCTGGTGATCGTCGTTGAACGCGCACTTGGCCGCAAGGCAGAAGTCGGTTCGGCGTAGGAGCTGAATGTTTTCCGCTCTGGAGTGCCTTCTTGCGGAGGCACTCCGGAATGATTGATGCCGGTGCTGTCCAAGAGGCCACGTCTGCCGTCCAGGCAACCTCAGCCTTCAATGCGCCTTTTCGGTCTTGAAGCGCTTTTCCAGCATGCTCACCAGTCGCACCATTGGCCATAGCAGGATGATGTAGACGAGGGCTGCGCCGATCAGGGGCGAGGGGTTGGCGTAGAGGGCCTGGGCGTCCTGCGCTTCCTTCAGCAGTTCCGGCAGGGCGACGGTCGAGGCGAGCGAGGTATCCTTGAACATCGACACGCAATTGCTGGTCATCGGCGGGATGACGATGCGGATCGCCTGCGGCAGGACCACTTTGTAGAGCGTGACGATGAAGGGCAGGCCGAGGGCCGAGGCGGCCTCGAACTGGCCCCTCGCGACACTCTCGATGCCGGAGCGGAAGACCTCGGCGGAGTAGGCGGCCATGACGATGGAAAAGGCGATGACGGCTGATGCCCAGGACGTCAGCCTGATGCCGAGGAACGGCAGGGCATAATAGATCAGGATGAGGACGACGAGGACCGGCGTTGCGCGCAGGATGTCGATGTAGCCGACCGCGAGCAGCCGGAATGGTTTCGGCGCATAGAGCCTGACCAGGCTGATAACGAGGCCGAAGGGAACGCCGATGACGATGCTCATCATGCCGAGCAGGACGGTGTTCCACAATCCCCGCAGCAGAGCCGGTATGGACGACATCAGGACGTCGTAGTTGAAGAAGGTCTCGACGAGCGACATGGTATCCACCGGTCTTGCAAGCGTTCAGTCCGTCACATCCATGCCGGCATCTGGGCGACCGGCATGGCTCATGGCAGGTTATGGTTCGATCAAGCCTTGGGGATCGGCATTTCGACGACGGTGGAGGAGCCAGCCGGTGCATCGCTGCCGAACCACTTCTTGTGGATCGCCTGCAGGCTGCCGTCTTTTTTCATCGCCGTCAGGGCATCGTTGAGCTTGCCGAGCAACGGAGAGTCCTTCGTCATCATCAGGCCATATTGTTCACCGGTCTTGATGCGCTCCTTGACGGCAAAGCCCTTCATCTTGACAAACAGGTATTCCATGCCGGGCACGTCGCTGACCACGGCGTCGACCCGGCCGGCGCCGAGATCGAGGAACATTTCCTGCTGGGCATTGTAGCCCTTGACGTCTGCGAAGCCATCTGCGGCCTTATGCTCGTCGACCCATTTAGCGCCGGTCGAGCCTGACAGCACGCCGATTGTCTTGCCCTTGAGATCGGCAATGCCCTTTATGGCGCTGTCGGCCTTGGCGGCGATGCCCATGTCGGAATCGTAGTAGGGCTGAGTGAAGGACTGCGATTTCAGCCGCTCCGGCGTGATGGTGATCGACGAGATCGCAACGTCGATGCGCTTGGATGAGGTTCCGGCGAACAGCGCCTGGAAGCCATAGTCGGCGATTTCGGGGGTCATTCCGACGCGCTTGGCGGCTTCCTTGACGATGTCGACCTCGAAGCCCTCGAAGGCGCCCGAGTCGGTCTTGTATTCAAACGGTGGATTGCTCGGGTAGGAACCGACATTCAGGGTCTCTGCCGCATGGGCAATGGACGACCCGCCGGCAAGGCCGATGGCGGCGGCGAGCACCAATAGATTACGACGCGTAAGGCTCATGTCTGTTTCCCTCTGGTTATGGACCCGTGGGCATCGTTGGCCCACGCGGGTATCATCGGCGCGCCCTCAAGGGCTGGCCGTCATGTCATGGCGCCAACCATGCGGTCGAGCGCAGTGCGGATCTGTTCGATGTCGCGGAAGATGCACATGCGCAGGAAGGCGCGGGAGCTGTCTCCGAAAAGATAGCCCGGTGCCAGGCCGACGCGCGAGGTCTCCAGGATGCGGGTGCAGGCAGCGCGGGCATCGCGTTCGCCTTCGAGCGCGAAGAAGGCGTACATGCCGCCGCGCGGTTTCACCGGCAGGACGATGCCCGGGATCTGCGGAAGTTTCTCATAGGCAAGGTCGAGGCCGGCCTTGATCTTCCGCCTGACGTCCTCGACCAGCGGTTCGCCATCCCTGACGGCAGCGAGCGCTCCGGCCTGGATCATGCCGGCCGTTCCGCTGTTGATATACTGTGTCATCGCAGCCAATTGGTCGGCGACGCCCGAGGGGTGGGTGAGCCAGCCAATGCGCCAGCCGGTCATCGCCCAGGCTTTCGAAAAGCTGTTGACCGAAATCACCCGGTCGCCGTCATCGGCAACCTGGAGGATCGAGGGTGCAACGATCCCTTCGAAATAGAGCCGCGCGTAAACCTCGTCCGAGATGATCCAGATGCCGGTCCGGCGGCTGAATTCGAGCAGCGCCTGCATCTCGTCGCGCGAAGCCGTCCAGCCGGTCGGATTGGATGGTGTCGACAGGCAAATGGCGCGGGTGCGGGAGTCGCAGCGGGCAAACAGTTTGTCGAGATCGAGGTGCCAGTCGGTGTCGAAGTCGAGCGGTACCGGCCTCGGCTCGCCGCCGATCAGGTGGATGGCATTGTGAATGTTCGGCCACTGCGGCGCGACGTAGACGACGTTGCTGCCGACATCGACCAGCAACTGGAGGGCGAGATAAAGCGCTTGCATGCCGCCTGGCGTGATCGTCGTACGCTGGATCGGAATGTCGCGGTCGTGCAGCCGCGACTGATAGGCCGAAAGGGCTTCGTTGAGCGGACCGGAGCCGCGCATATTGGGGATGTAGAAGGTGGCGCCGTCATCGAGCGCCTGCTTGGCGGCATCACGGATGAAAGCCGGCGTTACCATGTCGCCTTCGCCGTACCAGAGCGGGATCACATCTCCGAGTTCGCGGGCGCGCATGGCGAGCTCGGCAATATTCTCGGTGTGCAGGTCGCGGATCTGGGCGCGGATGCCGTCGAAAGCGTAACGGTCGTTGTCGGCTGCGGGTAATGCTCGTAGAGGCACGGTCTTTTCCTTGAAATTCAGATGTCGGAACGTCGCCGATAGTTTCGGAAGACGCATGGATCACCCCTTGATTTCGAATGGTTATCCAAAACGAAGGGCATTTCAAGAAAAAAATTTGAAGCTTAAAAAGTCTTGGGAAAAAGCACATTTCCGGAGCTTAGAAACAGGCGCCAAGTCTTTGATAGCCTTACCCTAAATATATATTTCTAGTGAACGCAAGAATTGCGCGCTTTTGCAGCGTTTTCCGCCATGGCGGCTCCGAGAAACATCGTGTCGCTGGCCAGCATAAAGAAACTGATGCCGGCCGCCGACCAGGTCGCGATATCTGATGTCGAGGGGCGGAAAATGCCAACAGTCCGGCCGGCTGCAAGCGCCGTTTCCGTGATGGTACGAATGGCCTTGTCGAGCCTGTCCTTGCCATCTGGTCCAAGCGCATCGATCGACACCGATAGGTCGCCGGGGCCGATGAAAATGATATCAACGCCCTCGACTGCCGCGATCTCTCCGATATTGGCAAGGCCATCCGCCGTCTCTACCTGGATGGCGAGAACGAGGGATTCATTGGCTGTCGCGAGGTAGTCCGGGATGCGATAGCCGTAGGCTGCGGCACGACCTGGGCCAACGCCTCGCTCGCCGACCGGCGGGTAGCGCGTTGCCATCACTGCGGCCCTGGCCTCGGCGGCATTGGAGATGCGCGGCACCAGCACGCCGGCTGCTCCGGCATCGAGAACGGCGGCGATGGATTCCGGCGCATGGCCGGGCACACGGACAATTGCAGGCACGCGATGCACGTCGGCGGCGCGAATGAGATCCTCGATGCGCTCGCGGCTGATCTGCGCGTGCTCCCAGTCGACGCAGAGAAAATCGACGCCTGCCATTGCCACGACTTCCACGGCGACAGGGTGGGGGATGGCCGAGAACGTGCCAATCAGCGGAGCGCGGTCGAGGCAGCGCTGGCGAAAACTGGTCATGGTGGATCCCCGGATGGCGGCATTGGTTCGTTCATCGATAAACCTAAACGCAAAGCTCGCGAAAGGGAAATCTATTTTAGGCTTGAAATATTTTATCCCGGACGTAGCCTGACTGGAAAGGTGAGGGAGAAACCATGATCATGCAGCATCCGCTCAAGGGGCCGAACAGGCTGAAGCTCGGCGTGTTTTCGACCAATGCCGATGGTGGGCTGGCGATCACCGATGTGCCGGAGCGGTGGACGGCAAGCTGGGAGGATAATCTTGCTGCGGCAAAGATCGCCGACTGCGCCGGGCTGGAATTCCTGCTGCCGATTGCCCGCTGGCGCGGTTTCGGTGGCCGCAACCGGGTGCGCGAATGGTCGTTCGAGACTTTCACCTGGGCAGCGGCGCTGGCCGCCTCGACCAAGCAGATTGGCCTGTTCATGACCGTTCACG
This sequence comes from Rhizobium tumorigenes, assembly GCF_003240565.2. Taxonomy (NCBI): domain Bacteria; kingdom Pseudomonadati; phylum Pseudomonadota; class Alphaproteobacteria; order Hyphomicrobiales; family Rhizobiaceae; genus Arminella; species Arminella tumorigenes. Next base: position 2,300,983 of record NZ_CP117255.1, on the reverse strand, counting down.
TGCCACTCGTTCATCCGCTCTACGCCGCAAAATCGCTGGCGACGGTCGACCATGTCAGCGGCGGCAGGGCAGGCCTCAACATCGTCTGCGGCTGGAACCCAAAGGAATTCGGCATGTTCGGCACGCCCCTGGTCGAGAAGGGCTATTATCAGGCAGCCGAGTGGCTCGATATTGTCGAGCGCGCCTACGGCCCCGATCAGCCCTTCGATTTCAACGGGGTCTATTACAGCCTGAAGGATGCCGTCAGCCGGCCGGCGAGCCTGCAGATGCCGAGGCCGGTCACCATGAATGCGGCCTTCGGCGGTCCGGGTCGGGATTTCGCCGCAGCCCATTGTGATTACCTGTTCACCACGTTCACGGAGATGGCGGATGCCGGAAAGCCGGTTGCCGATATCCGCGAGCGGGCGGAGGCCAAAGGCCGTGATGTCGGCGTCTACACCGTCTGCCATGTCGTCTGCCGCGAGAGCCGGCGGCAAGCGGAGGACTATTACACGCGCTACGCCGTCAACATGGCCGATCACGAGGCGGTCGAGGCCCATATGGCAGGCAAGAAGGAGTTCTCACAATCGCATGATGCCGGAGCCTATGATCGCTATCGCCAGCGCTTTGCAGGCGGTGCCGGAAGCTATCCGCTGATCGGGACGCCGGAGAGCATCGCCGCTGAAATGATCGAGATCAGCGAAAAAGGCTATGCCGGCATAGCCCTGTCCTTCGTCAACTACACGCAGGAACTGCCATATTTCTGCGACCGCGTGCTGCCGATCCTGCGGCAGGCGGGGTATCGGAGGTGAGAATGCATTTCACCGATGGCGGGCGATGATGTTGCCGAGGACCAGGTCGAAGCGGGCGGCTTCGGCCAGGGTGTTGTAGTGCACCATGGAAATCCTGAGCGCGCCTTGTTCCATGGTCAGGCCTAGACGTTTCATCAGGCGCGGGGCGAACATGTGTCCGTCGCGCAGGCCGATGCCGGCTTCGCCCATCTGACCGGCAATCTGCTGGGGCGTGATGCCGGGGATGTTGAAGCATATTGTCGGCACGCGACCGGCAATGTCGGTCTCGTCGGAGATGCCGTAGATCACCGCGCCGTGACGCTTGAGGATTGCCAGCAATTCGCGTGACAGGGTCATTTCGTAGGCGCGGATGGCGCCCATGGCGGCGGCTATGGCAGCGCGTCGGGAGTGTTCTCCGGCGGGCAGGAAACGGCGGCCGAGGGTTTCCAGATATTTGACGGCAGCGTTCATGCCGGCCACGTTCTCGTAGGCGAAGGTGCCGACCTCGATCTTGTAGGGCGGGACATCCGGAATGAAGTCTTCCTTGAATGTCGGCAGCTTGACCAGCGCATCGTAGCGGCCCCAGAGAAAACCCATGTGTGGCGAGAAATTCTTGTAGCCGGAGCAGACGAGATAGTCGCAATTCCAGTCCTGCACGTCGATCAGGCCGTGCGGGCCGTAGTGGACGCTGTCGAGAAAGACTTCGGCGCCGGCAGCATGGGCCAGCTGCCCGACCGTCTTGACATCGACGATGGTGCCGATCGAATGGGCCGTGACGGTGCAGGCGACGAGGCGGGTGCGCTCCGACAGCAGCGGCTTCAGATCATCCGTATGCAGCGTACCGTCTTCGCGCATGTGCCACCAGATGATCCTGGCGCCATCGGCCTCCAGCGCCATCCAAGTGGCGATGTTGGCGTCATGGTCCATGTCGGTGACGATGATCTCGTTGCGTGTTTCCAGCATCCTGGCAATGCCGAGGCTGACGAGCCGGATGAAAGATGTGGCGTTCAGGCCGAAGGAGATTTCTTCCGGTCGGTAGGCGTTGACGAGCAGGCCAACGGTTTCGCGTGCCTCATCGAGATTACGGTCGACCCCTTGGCTGTGCTGGTATTTGGCCATGCGCTGGACGTTGAAGTCGATGAGGTGGTTTGCGACCGCATCGACAACAGCCTGCGGCACCTGTGCGCCGCCGGCGTTGTCGAGAAAGACAAAATCGCCGGCCTTCTGCAGTGCCGGAAACATGCCGCGCAATTCCTCGACCGGAAAGCCGTTTTCGCCGGTAAACGTAGTGTCGGAAGCTGCAGCGTTCATGGGAGTCTCGCGGGCGCGCGTTTCGTTTGGTCGGCTTGAGGCGGGGTCCCCTGCCGTCTCGCAAGCATATGATCACGAGATATTTTATAGTTCAACTAAATTCGAGGGTGGTCTTGGGATCGGCTCGGTGAGCTTGATACAGTGCTTGCAAAATTGGCTGTTTCGACATATCTTGGAGTGGTGGATGGAGCGCTAACTCCACCCACCGTTTTGCTTTTATGCTAAGAATTGGACCCGCACGGTCATTGACCAGCCTGTGCGGGTTTTTCTTAGCAAAAGCGTGAAACTAAGCGGTATGTACCACATAGATCACCTCCGTTTTCGGTAACGAGGCCCTCGCCTGGGTCGAGGAGGCCCGTCTTCCTCGATGCACCGCTGGCCACGGTGCCTGCTGCTTTCGCTACCGACGCTCTCAGTCATAGTCGAAGTGGTGAAGGGCAAGATAGAAAAATCGCCCTAAGATTGTATTTGCTGGGAGATCACGACCTGTGTTGAACAGGGTCGGTGGCGGCTTTTGCGGTTACGCGAGAGGGTTTGCTCTGGCGTAGGCCGATGCTGACGCCTGCTAGCGCAAGTGCACCACCGATGGCGTGGTAGGCGTGCAGCTCCTCCTTCAGGATCGCCCAGGCGAGAATGGCGACGACGACCGGGAGAAGGTTGATGAAGAGGGCCGTGCGCGCGGCGCCGAGCCTGCGGATCGCCGTCATCCAATAGAGTGGCGCAATCAGGGATGTGGGGATGGCGGCGTAGAGGATGAGCGGCAGGTTTGCCATCGTGATCGGCGAAATCGTCCCCATCAGCCAGACGGGAACCAGCATCAAGGTCGCAAAGGCGATCTGCCAGAACAGCTGCAGCCAGAGCGACAGCGGAATGGTCCAGCGCTTCAGCAGAACGCCGTAGAGCGAGTTTGCCGCAATCGCGATCAGCATCAGGCCATCGCCGAGGTGAAATCCACCGGTCAGGAGCGTGGCGGGATGGCCGTGCGACGTGAGGTAGACGAGGCCAGCGAGCGATACGGCGCCGCCGGCGAGACGGTTGAACGATAGTCTTTCCGCGGCAAGCAGGCTTGCAAGCAGCGCCGACATCAGCGGCATCAGAGCCAGCATAACGCCCATGTTGACGGCGGTCGTGGTCTTCGCCGCCTCATAGGCAAGGCTCTGGTAGACGACCATGCCAAGCGCTCCTAGCACTGCCAGTTGCAACCAGTGACGCGCCGCGACGGCTCGCTGTTGCCAAGCTGCCTTGGCGACGAAGGGCAGCAAAACGAGGAGAGCGATCAGCCAGCGGTAAAACGCGATCGATCCCGGAGCGATGACATCGAATGCCGCCTCCGTGACAATGACATTGCCGGACCAGATCAGCACGGTCGCAAACGGCGCGAAGGCCGAAGCCGGGGTCAGCGGCGAGGCTGTCTCGATGGATTTTCCGTCGGCCATGGATTTTCCCGCAGAACGAATAATGGAGATGTCTGCTGCAGCGGTGTGTTTAGCGGTTGTCCGATTAGTGGTATATAGCGAATTCCAGAAAGCCAATCCCGGAAACCCGCCATGTCGTTTCGATCGCCACGCCTTGACGGACAGCCGCCAGCCCCGGTTTCTTTTCGAACCGAGAGTTATGTTGGAGGTACGGTCTTTCCGGCCAAAAGCCAGGAGTGGGGCGAGCTGAACTATGCGCTCGTCGGCGTCGCGGAACTGGATATCGAAGGTATCCGCTATCTCTCCCCACCACATTACGGCATATGGCTACCGCCCGACACTCTGCATGAAGCGTGGATCAGGCATGATGTTCGCTACGTCACGGTGTATGTCGCGCGAGAGTTGTGTGCTGACCTGCCGCCCGTTCCGCAGACGCTCAGCCTCAGTCCCCTGTTGAAGGCTGTTCTGGCGGACTTTGCGATCCGCGACGTCGGCGTGCCGCAAACGACGGAGGATCTACGGCTGGCGCAGGTGCTGGTCGACCAGATACGGCTGGCGGAACGCTGCGAAAGCTATCTGCCGCTGTCCGTCGATACCTTGCTCGGACCTGTGCTGTCCGCCTTGCAGGAGTCGCCAGGGGATCGCCGGTCCCTCGAAGAATGGGCACGGATGATGAAAACCACCGAGCGGACCCTTTCGAGACGATGCCAGGACGAGCTTGGAATGTCGTTCAACGACTGGCGGCAGCGATTGAAGCTGGTCGCAGCGCTGGCGATGCTCGAAGCCGACATGCCAGTGCGCCGGGTGGCGCAAGAACTGGGCTACGGCAGCGCCTCGGCCTTCATTGCCATGTTCCGACGCCTGACAGGCGGCAGCCCCACGCAGATGCGCCGGAGATGACCCTGTCGATGCCATGCATCAGAGATCACCGATGCGCGAGGTGACCAGCAGCTTTGCCAGCCAGTCGACGAAGACGCGGACCTTGTTGCTGAGATGCCGGTTCGGCGGATAGACGATGTGCAGGGGCAGGGGGTCGCGGTGCCAATCGGGAAGCATTCGCACAAGCTTCCCATCGGCCAGCGCTTCGCGGATCATGAAGGCGGGAGCCTGGATAATGCCGAGGCCGCTCAGCGCGGCGTTGACGAAGCTTCTGCTATCATTGACCGACAGGATGTAGGTGGGGCTGATTTCGAACGTCTCGTTGGCTCTGGAGAACTCGAACGGTATCGTCTTTCCCGTCTGGGCGCGAAAGTAATTGACGGCGAAGTGTCCGGTTTCGATGTCCTGCGGGGACTGAAGCGTGCCGAATTTTTCGATGTAGCGCGGTGAGGCGCAGGTGACCATCGGGATTTCGCCGACGCGCCGGGCAATCAGGGACTGATCGGTAGGGGTGCCGGCGCGCAGGGCGCAATCGACGTTTTCGGCGAGATAATCCACCAGCCGGTCGCCGACACCCATGTCGATGCGGATATCGGGATACCGCAGGTGGAAGTCGCACAGCGCCGGGATGACAATCTCGTCGGCGAAGGCGCCGGCCATTTCGACTCGCAGCCGGCCGCTCGGCAGGCTTTGCGAATTGCTGACGCTGCCGTCGAGCTCCTCGATTTCCGAAAGGATCTGGATCGCGCGCTCGTAATAGAGGGCGCCGTCGGTAGTCACCATGACACGGCGGGTCGTGCGGTTCAGCAATTTCGTGTGCAGGTGCTGTTCGAGCCCCTGAATGAGTGTCGTTACCGTCGCCTTCGGCATCGACAGGGTCGTGGCTGCGCGCGTGAAATTGCCGGTTTCGACAACACGGGCGAAAGCGCGCATGGCGGAAAGCTGATCCATCCTGTAATCATCCTGAGCCGGTTTATGGAAAACAGCTCATTGTTCGAGATCGTGAATAGTCTGATCGAATATAGGGGACTTATCTGTAAAACGGAATAACAATATGTTCCACCCAAGAGATGAGGCGGAATTGATCTCGTTTGGTCGATCCACTCAGTTGGGAGCCCTCGATGCGTGCCCCGTTTAAGGAAGTTGTGTTGGAAGGCGTGGCCACAGGTCCGGTTTCTGCGCGTGTGTTCTGTGACTCGCTTGACGACAAGACAGCGCCGGTCGTGCTATATCTTCACGGTGGCGCCTTTCTGGACAAAGCGGTCTATGTTGGTCGTCCCGTCGCGGAGTGCCTGGCAGATGCCGGAGCCATCGTCGTCGATGCGGATTGCAGTGGGCCGACCGACAACGGTTTTCCGAAGTCGCTCGAATATGCCTACGGCGTATTGGAATATCTTGCCCGCAAGCGCGAGCTAGGTGGCAAGAAGTCGCTTTTACTTGTTGCCGGCGAAGAGTCGGGCGGAAACCTTGCAGCTGGCGTTGCCCTGAAGGCGCGCGACCAGATGCCTGGGATGCTCGACGGCCAGGTGCTGATCTCGCCTCTGCTAGACCCGTTCATGGGCAGCAAGTCGTTTCAGTGCGCCGACAGGAGCGGGATGCGTGAACGCTGGAGCGAGGGCTGGAACCACTATCTGGGTTTCCTCGGTGGTGTGTGTCATCCCTATGCCGCGCCGCGGTTCTGTTCGCGGCTCTCGGGCGTGGCGCCGACCTTGCTGTTGACGGCAGAGGACGATCCGTTGCGCGACGAGAGCGTGGAATACGGTAAATTGCTGGAAAAGGCAGGTGTTTCTGTCCAGCAGCGCATCCTGCCCGCCGGTATGGGCTGGGCAAGAATTTATGGCGGGCAATCGACCGACGAGCAAACCTGGCAGGGTGATATCTGCAAGAGTTTCAAGAGTTTCATAGACGATATTCGTGTTCGGCCTGGCTGATTGAAGCCAGTGATCTGCAGCCCGGGATCCCAAGCCGGGGCTGAAAAGGAGAGAATGCAATGACAACCAAAGACAAGCGCTGGGCCCTGTGGGGCGCCGGCATAAGCCTTGCTGCATCGGTTTCCGGAGCAGCCTTCTATCTAGACCTGCCACGTGGCGCGGTTGCCAGCGAGCCTGCCAAGGCAGCGGCGCCGGCGGCCGTTCCCGTGACCGTCGCCACCGTTGCAGCTGCAGACGTGACGGCGTGGGAGGAGTTTTCCGGACGGCTTGAAGCGATCGAACGGGTGTCCATCCGTCCGCGCGTCGCGGGTGCCATCCAGTCGGTCAACTTCCGCGAAGGAGCACTGGTAAAGCCTGGCGACCTGTTGCTGACCATCGATCCGGCGCCCTATCAGGCAGCCGTTGCCCAGGCAAAGGCGCAGGTCGAAGCCGCCGCTTCGCGCGTCGATCTTGCCAAGCTCGAACTCGACCGCGGTCGTCGCCTTTCCGACAACAAGACGATTTCGCAGAGCGACCTCGACACCAGGGCGAGCGCCTATTCAGAAGCGCAGGCGAATGTCCAGGCGGCCCAGGCAGCCCTGCAGACCGCCCAGCTCAACCTCGACTACACGCAGGTCCGCGCACCGATAGCTGGTCGTGTCGGCAAGCTTGAGGTTACCGCCGGCAACCTCGTCGCTGCCGGCTCGGCGTCTCCGGCGCTGACGACGCTGGTTTCGGTCGATCCGATCTATGCCAGCTTCAATGCAGACGAGCAGGCCGTGACCAGTGCCCTCGGACAGCTCACGGCCAATGACGGCGTTGCGCCGCCGGTCGAGCAGATCCCGGTTGAGATCGGTACGACACGCGACAGCGGCACGCCGATCACCGGCAAGCTGCAACTGATCGGCAACGAGGTCGATACTGCCAGCGGCACCATCGGCGTGCGCGCCGTCTTTGCCAATCCGGGCGGCCATCTCATCCCCGGGCAGTTCGTTCGGGTGCGAATGGGCCAGCCGAAGTCTGAAAACAAGATCGTCATCAACGACAGGGCCGTGGGCACCGATCAGGACAAGAAGTTCGTGTTTCTTGTCGGCGCCGACAACAAGCTCGTCTATCGGCAGGTGACGCTCGGTGATCTCAATGACGGCCAGCGTATCGTCGAATCGGGCCTCAAGGTCGGCGACCGGATCGTCGTCAACGGCCTGCAGCGGGTGCGCCCGGGTGCACTGGTCGATCCGCAGCCTGAACAGAAGCCCGAGCAGAAGGTCGCCGCTTCGAAGTAGGCGCCTTCAAGACCGGGAGGGGGCCTCCCGGTCGGTTAAAAATTGCAAATGGCATGAGACCTGCGGCGGAGTTGCCGCGTGGTCCTGCGCAGTGCGTCCACCGTTATCCCTGGAGAGGGCCACATCATGAACATGTCTCGCTTTTTCGTCGACCGACCGGTGTTTGCCGGCGTGCTGTCGGTCCTGATCCTCGTTGGAGGATTGATCGGCATGGGACTGCTGCCGATTTCGGAATATCCGGAAGTCGTGCCGCCATCGATTGTCGTCACCGCGCAATATCCGGGTGCCAATCCGAAGGTCATATCCGAGACGGTGGCAACGCCGATCGAAGAGCAGATCAACGGCGTCGAGGGCATGCTCTACATGTCCAGCCAGGCCACATCCAACGGCCTGATGACGCTGACAGTGACCTTCAAGCTCGGCACCGACCCGGACAAGGCGCAGCAGCTGGTGCAGAACCGCGTTTCGCAGGCCGAGCCGCGGCTGCCGCAGAACGTCCGCGATCTCGGTATCAACACCGTCAAGAGTTCGCCCGACCTGATGATGGTCGTGCATCTGGTGTCGCCGGATAATCGCTACGACATCACATACTTGCGCAACTATGCGGTCCTTAACGTAAAGGATCGGCTGGCGCGCATCCAGGGCGTTGGCCAGGTCGAGATCTTCGGGTCCGGCGACTATGCCATGCGCGTCTGGGTCGACCCGCAGAAGACCGCTGAACGCGGGCTTGCGGCCGACGATATTGCCAACGCCATCCGGGCGCAGAACGTACAGGCTGCCGCCGGCGTCATCGGCGCGTCTCCGAACCTTACCGGCATCGACGTGCAGCTCAATGTCAATGCGCAGGGCCGCCTGCAGACGCCGGAGGAATTCGGCAACATCATCGTCAAGAGCGGTACCAACGGCGAGATCACCCGCCTGCGCGATGTCGCCCGCGTCGAGCTCGGTGCATCCGATTATTCGCTGCGCTCGCTGCTCGACGGCAAGTCCGCTGTCGCCATCCCGGTTTTCCAGGCACCCGGCTCCAACGCCATTACCATCTCGGACGAGGTCCACAAGACCATGAACGAGCTGCAGCAGGCGATGCCTGACGGCGTGAAATACGAGATCGTCTACGACACCACCGAGTTTGTCCGCACCTCGATCGACAAGGTCGTCCATACCCTGCTCGAAGCCATCGCGCTGGTCGTCGTTGTCGTCATCCTGTTCCTGCAGACATGGCGTGCGTCGATCATTCCGCTGGTGGCAGTGCCGGTGTCGATCATCGGTACCTTCGGCGTCATGTACATGTTCGGCTTCTCGATCAATGCCCTCAGCCTGTTCGGGCTGGTGCTGGCCATCGGTATCGTCGTCGACGACGCCATCGTCGTGGTAGAAAACGTCGAGCGCAACATCGAGAACGGCCTATCTCCGAGGGACGCTACCTACCGGGCGATGAAGGAAGTCTCCGGCCCGATCGTTGCTATCGCCCTGGTGCTGGTCGCGGTGTTCGTGCCGCTTGCCTTCATCTCGGGCCTGTCCGGCCAATTCTATCGGCAGTTCGCGCTGACAATCGCCATTTCCACGGTCATTTCGGCTTTCAACTCGCTGACGCTGTCTCCGGCTCTGGCATCGCTGCTGCTGCGGGACCACCATGCCCCGAAGGACTGGCTGACGCGGGTGATGGACAAGGGCCTTGGCTGGTTCTTCCGTGGCTTCAATACTGTCTTCCAGCGCGGTTCGAACGGCTATGGCCGTGGGGTCGGCGGCATCCTGTCGATGAAGAGCGTCGTCATGGTCGTCTATCTCGCCCTGATCGGCGCCACCTACTTTCTGTTCCAGGCGGTGCCGGGCGGGTTCGTGCCTGCCCAGGATAAACAGTATCTGATCGGCTTTGCCCAGCTGCCGGATGCCGCCAGCCTTGACCGGACGCAGAATGTCATCGAGCGGATGAGCGAGATCGCCATGAAGGAGCCGGGCGTCGAGCATTCGATCGCTTTCCCCGGCCTGTCGATCAACGGGTTCACCAACTCCTCGAATGCCGGCGTCATCTTCGTCAAGCTGAAGCCGTTCGAGGAGCGTACGACACCCGATCTGTCGAGCGGCGCCATCGCCATGCAGCTGAACAAGAAGTTCGGCGGCATCCAGGAAGCGTTCATCGCCATGTTCCCGCCGCCGCCCGTCCAGGGCCTCGGCACCACCGGCGGCTTCAAGCTGCAGCTCGAGGACAAGGCTGGACTTGGCTACCAGGCCCTCGACGAAGCCAACAAGGCGTTTCTGGCCAAGGCCTATCAGGCGCCTGAGCTTGCGGGTCTGTTCTCGAGCTTCCAGATCAACGTGCCTCAGCTTTACGCCGACCTCGATCGCGCCAAGGCAGAGCAGCTGGGTGTCTCGGTGACGGATGTCTTCGATACGCTGCAGATCTATCTCGGCTCGCTCTACGTCAACGACTTCAACGCTTTCGGACGTACCTATAGCGTCCGAATACAGGCGGATGCCAAGTTTCGGGCTCATCCCGGCGATATCGGGCAGTTGAAGGTGCGCTCGTCGACAGGGCAGATGATCCCGCTTTCGGCGTTGCTGAAGGTCGAGGCCAGCACCGGGCCTGAGCGGACGACGCGCTACAACGGCTTCCTGGCTGCCGATATCAACGGCGGCGCGGCACCCGGGTTTTCATCCGGCCAGGCGCAGGCAGCAGTCGAGCGGATTGCGGCAGATACTCTGCCAAAAGGCATCGGCTACGAGTGGACCGACCTGACCTATCAGCAGATCATCGCCGGAAATTCCGGACTGATCATTTTCCCGCTGGCCTTGCTGCTCGTCTACCTCGTGCTGGCCGCACAGTACGAAAGCCTCGCACTGCCGCTGGCGATCGTCATGATTGTCCCTATGGGGGTCTTTGCGGCGCTGACCGGGGTCTGGCTGATGGGAGGCGACAACAACATCTTCACCCAGATCGGGTTGATGGTGCTGGTTGGGCTATCGGCGAAGAACGCCATCCTGATCGTCGAATTTGCCCGCGAACTCGAGTTTGCCGGCAGGACGCCTGTACAGGCTGCCATGGAAGCCAGCCGTTTGCGGCTGCGGCCGATCCTGATGACATCGATGGCCTTCATCATGGGCGTCGTCCCTCTGATCACCTCGACAGGTGCCGGCGCCGAGATGCGCGCGGCCATGGGCGTGGCAGTGTTCTCCGGCATGATCGGCGTGACGTTCTTCGGCATCTTCATGACGCCAGTGTTCTACGTGCTGATCCGCAAGCTGTCGGGCAACCGTCCGCTTAAGCAGCACGAGGAGCATAACGCCGAGATCATCCGGATTGCTGCCGAATAGAAGTTGCCTGTTCGGCGCTTGACCTCCCCGGACAGACGGAATGGGCGGATCCGCAAGGGTCCGCCCATTGTTGTTTCGGGAATAAGATATATCTTCGCAAGAGGTCCAAGGCACGGAATGCCGTGGCTTTGCTCATCCAATGCATCACAAAGGTAGACGCCCGCGTTTCTGATGTTTATTAACATTGGCTAAAGCAAGGCGACGTGATCTGAGGTTGGCAGGGTGTGTCGCATTGCCTTGGCGTCGGGAGGAGCGGAGATCGCAGAACCATCTATCGATGCGGGTCGGACAGAGCAGGAGTTCCAGGATCTCGTGAGGAGGTTGGAGCTGGCGCTGGAGACGTCGCAAATTGGTGTGTGGGAGCACGATCTCCGGGATGACAGCATGGTCTGGGACCTCTCCATGCACCGGCTCTACGGGACCGGCATGTTGGGCAGGGTAACCGGTGACATCTGGCTAAACGCGCTTCATCCCGACGACCGAGACAGAGCCTCTGCCGAATTCGATTTAGCTGTGGCCTCCAGAGGCCGATACAACTCCCATTTTCGCATCATTCTTGCCGACGGCCAGACGCGCCACATCCGCTCGAGCGCACGTTTCTACGAGGGGCCCGAGGGCTCTGTGTCGATCATCGGCGCCGAGTGGGACGTCACCGCCGACGTCATCCTGACCCGCGAACTGGCGGAACAAAAGTCTGTGGCAGAGGCGAGGGCGGTCGCGGTGGAGCGCAGCAAAGGGCTGGTCGAGCACGCTGCCAACCATGATTATCTCACCGGCTTGCCCAATCGCCGCTATTTTGACCGCCGGCTTGCCGAGCTGTTGGGCGATCCGACGGTCGAGAGCCTCGCCGTCATTCATATCGATCTCGACCGCTTCAAGGAGATCAACGACAAGCTCGGGCATGCGGCTGGCGACGCCATGCTGAAGGCCACCGCCGCGCGTCTTTCCGGCGCCGTTTCCGGAGCGAGCATGGTTGCCCGCATCGGAGGCGACGAATTCGTAGTCCTGCTGACCAACGTGGCCGAGGCCGGCGTGCTGGAGACGCTGGCCGACCGCGCCCTCTCTGCGCTGCGCGCCGATGTCCCTTTCGCAGCCGGCGTCGTGCAGACGAATGCCTCGGTCGGTATCGCGTGGAATATGACTTCAAAGGCCGGGAATATTCTGGCGGAATCCGATCTGGCGCTTTACCAGGCGAAGAAACTTGGTCGCAACAGGGTGCAGTTTTTCAGTGCAAAGCTGCAATCCGATCTGCTGGGCAAAAGGCAATTGGCCGGCGACCTCAAGCTTGCATTGCAGCGCCACGAAATCATCCCCTATTACCAGGTGCAGGTGGATGCGCGCACGCGGCGCATCTTTGGCCTCGAGGCCCTGGCGCGCTGGAAGCATCCCGTGCATGGCCTGATGCTTCCGGGGACCTTCCTCAAGGTTGCCCAGGAATACGGTCTGGAAGCCGAAATTGATGCCGCGGTTCTGGAGCAGGCCCTTGCTGACTACGGACGATGGCGGGCGGAAGGTATCGTGCCGCCGCGCATTGCGGTCAATGTGTCTGCCAAACGGCTCAACGACCCGCAACTGATCCAGAAATTGAACAGGCTCGATATCCCGCCGGAATCTATCGTTTTCGAGCTGGTTGAAACGATTTTCCTCGATGATTGCGATGATATCGTCGTCTCGAATATCGCGGGTCTGAAGACGCTGGGTGTCGATATCGAGATCGACGATTTCGGGTCGGGGCATGCGTCGTTGATCGGGCTGGTCAGCTTGCGGCCGAAGCGGCTGAAGATCGATCGCCAGCTCGTCACCAACATTACCGTGTCGGAAGAGCAGCGACGCCTTGTGGCGTCGATCGTGGAGATTGCCAAGACATTGAATGTCGAAGTTATTGCCGAGGGTGTCGAATCCGAGGAGCATGCCCGGGTGCTGGGAGAGGTCGGCTGCGACGGGCTGCAGGGTTTTGCTCTCGGCTATCCGAGCCCGGCGGCCGACATCTTCACGCTGCTGTCACAGATGCCGGCAGACAGCGCGTAGACCAGCTGTAGCCGCAGGCGTTCTACTGGATCTGCAAAACGGCAATGACGATCCAGCTCAGCCCGCCGAGAACAAGCAACGATAGCGTCGCTGCCGCGATCACCCGGCCACCGGCGTGGCCGACAACCCGAATGTCCACCGACAATCCCAGCGCTGCCATGGCGACCACCGTCAGCGTGTTGGCGACGAACGTCATCGGCAAAAGGGCGACCTCCGGGATGAGGCCGAACGAGCGCAAGCCCATCATCAGCACGAAGCCGACGATGAACCACGGCACGATGGAGTGGTGCTGTGCCGGGAGTTCCGTCTTCACGCCCTTCATCATCGTTCCGATCATGACGATGACGGGGCCGAGCATCAGCACGCGCACGAGCTTGACCAACGTGCCCGTCTGGACGGCCAGCAAGCCTGCAGGTGCCGTCGCAGCCAGCACCTGAGGCACGGCATAGACCGTCAAGCCGGCAAGGACGCCGTATTGCGACGGGCTGAGACCCGCCCTGACGAACAGCACCGGCAGCAGGAACACCGCGAAAACGCCAAGCACGGCGGTGAAGGCCAGTGCGGCAGTGATTTCCTCGGCATCGGCCTCGATGACCGGCGCAACGGCGACGATGGCGGAGTTGCCACAGATGGCATTGCCGCAGGCGATCAACGTCGCCAGCTTGCCCGGAAGGCCCAGCAGGCGACCGATGGCGTAGCTGATGGCTATCGACAGCAGGACCACCCCGGCAATCGCGCCGATCAACGGTAACCCAGCACCCCGGATCGCCGACAGGCTGATCGATGCGCCCAGCAGCACGATCGCCACTTCCAGCAGGATCTTGGCGCTGAAATCAATACCCGCGCGCATCGAGGGCATCTGCGGCAATGCGGTTCGAACGGCGATGCCGAAGCCGATCGCCAGGATGAGACCTTCGATCCATCGGCCACCAAGCATCACAACCTCAAGCTTTTCGACCGCCACTGCAGCCAGTGCGACGGCAAGACAAAGTGCCAATCCTGGCAAAATGTGACGTGAGCGCAAGGCTATAGACATGGGTCACCTTCTGGTTTGGTGCCCGAAGTGTCCTACAGCGCGTTGTAGATTTCTATCGAATATTATGGCATGTTTCGTTCGATGAAAACGAACGGTTGGCCAATGACGTTTGAACAGCTTGCCATCTTCGTTGCCGTTGCCGAGCGGGAGCACCTCACCCGGGCCGCGCAAGCCATACGTCTGACGCCCTCAGCCGTCAGCGCCTCGATCAAGAACCTCGAGGCGTTCTACGGCGTGGAACTGTTTCATCGCGTCGGGCGACGGATCGAGCTGACGCAGACGGGACGGGTGTTTTTGAACGAGGCGCGGGCGACACTGGCGCGCGTGCGCGCGGCCGAACTGATGCTGTCGGAGCTCGGCGGACTGCAGCGCGGCCAACTCGATCTCTACGCTAGCCAGACCATCGCCAGCTACTGGTTGCCGCCGGTCATGATGCGCTTCCACCAGGCCTATCCCGGCATCGATCTCAGCCTGACCATCGGCAATACCCGCACCGTCGCGGATGCAGTCATCGCCGGCGAGGCGGAACTCGGGCTGGTGGAGGGCGAAATCGACGCACCGGAACTGTCGTCCGTCGTTGTTGCAAGCGATGCGCTATCGGTGGTGGTGGCGCCGGACCACCCGTGGGCGGATGGCCGGACGCTGTCAGCAGCCAACCTCGTGGCCGACAGTCTCTGGGTGATGCGCGAGAAAGGGTCGGGCACCCGCTCGGCCTTCGAGGAGGCAATGCGGGGTTTCGGAATTTCGCCGCAGGACATGCAGGTCGCGCTGGTCTTCCCATCCAACGAAGCGGTTCTATCGGCCGTGCAGGCAGGCGCCTGCGCGGCGGCGATTTCCAGCGTCTCGGCCAGTCTCTATCTGCAACAGGGGCTTTTGGTGAAGGCGGGCTTCGAGCTACCGGCCCGCAGTTTTCGCCTGCTGCGCCACAAGGAGCGGCACGCCAGCAAGGCGTCCATCGCGCTGGAACAGATGTGCAGCGTTGTTACACCTCGAGCCAGCGCATCTTGAGACGCGTGCGGTGCGGCTCCAAATTGGCCGGAATGCTTGATTTTCCGGCATTATCCTTGACAGTCCGGCAATTGTGACGAAATTTCGGGTCAGATCTTCTGCAATGGGAGAACCGGCACTATCGACAAGCCCGAGGATCGTATTCGCGCGCTCGATATCTGGCATGGGCCAATCGAGATCGCTGCCCTGACCGGCGGCATCACCAACCGCAACTATCTCGTACGGGACGGTTCGCGGCGCCGCGTCGTGCGTCTCGGCTCCGATATTCCGGTTCATCATATCGTCCGTGCCAACGAACTGGCGGCCAGCCGGGCTGCCCATGCTGCCAGCTTGTCTCCCGATGTCGTCTATCATGAGCCCGGCATTCTCGTGCTCGACTACATCGACGCGCCGGCGCTGTCGGCCGAGGCGCTCGGGCGGCCGGATATGCTGGAGCGTGTCGTGCTGCTGGTGCGTGATGCCCATCGCAGGGTCGGCGGCCACCTGCGTGGTGCTGCCGGGATGTTCTGGTCGTTTCATATCATTGCCGACTACGCATCGACGCTCCGGGATATCGGGAGCCGTTACGAGCCCCTGCTGCCGGGATTGCTGGAAAAGATGGGGAGGCTGGAGAAGGCGGCGGGACCGTTTGACATCGTCTTCTGCCATAACGACCTGCTGGCCAGCAATTTTCTCGACGACGGTCATCGGCTTTGGCTTATCGACTGGGACTATGCCGGCTTCAACACGCCGTTGTTCGATCTGGGCGGGCTTGCCTCCAATGCCGGATTTTCTGCCGATCAGGAGGCCGCCATGCTGGACATCTACCACGACGGCGTCGGTGAAAGAGGATTGAAGCGCCGCTACGAGGCGATGAAATGTGCGTCCCTGTTGCGCGAAACGCTCTGGAGCATGGTGTCCGAAACCTATTCCACGATAGAGTTCGACTACGTCGCCTATACCGCCGAAAACATGGCGCGGTTCGAGCGCGCCTACGACCTGTTTGATATCGAGGAACGTCGATGAAGGAACTGCCCAGGACAGCAAAAGCAGTCGTCATCGGCGGCGGCATTATCGGCTGCTCGACCGCCTATCACCTCGCCAAGCTCGGCTGGACGGATACCGTTCTTCTCGAGCGCCGCAAGCTGACGTCCGGGACGACGTTTCATGCGGCTGGGTTGGTCGGCCAGTTGCGCTCCAGCGCCAACATCACCCAGCTGCTCGGCTATTCCGTCGATCTATACAAGCGGCTGGAGTCGGAGACGGGTCTTGCGACCGGCTGGAAGATGAATGGCGGCCTTCGCCTTGCCTGCAACGAAGAGCGCTGGATCGAAGTCAAGCGCCAGGCAACGACCGCCCAGTCGTTCGGTCTCGACATGCAGTTGCTGACGCCATCGGAGGCGCTGTCGCTCTGGCCGCTGATGCAGGTCGACGACCTCATCGGTGCAGCCTACCTTCCAACCGACGGCCAGGCGAACCCATCCGATATCACCCAGGCGCTGGCGCGGGGCGCGCGCATGGCGGGCGCTGCGATCTTCGAGGATACGGAAGTCCTCGACATCGAGATCGACAAGGGGCGGATCCGCGCCGTCCTCACCGATCGCGGGCGGATCGAGTGCGAGCGGGTCGTCGTCTGCGCTGGCCAGTGGACGCGGGATTTCGCGGCGCGCTTCGGGGTCAACGTGCCCCTTGTCTCGGTCGAGCACCAATATGTCATCACCGAATCCTTCGGTGTGCCCTCGAACCTGCCGACGCTACGCGACCCGGACAGGCTCACCTACTACAAGGAGGAGGTCGGCGGTCTCGTCATGGGTGGCTACGAGCCCAACCCGATCGCCTGGGCAGTCGACGGCATACCGAAGGATTTCCATTTCTCGCTGCTCGATTCCAATTTCGATCATTTCGGGCCGATCATGGAGCAGGCACTCGCCCGCGTTCCGGCGCTGGAAACGGCTGGTATCAAGCAACTTTTAAATGGCCCGGAAAGTTTTACGCCGGATGGCAACTTCATCCTCGGTGAGGCGCCTGAGCTGCGTAACTTCTTCGTCGGCGCCGGCTTCAATGCTTTCGGCATTGCATCTGCCGGTGGTGCCGGCATGGCTCTGGCGGAATGGGTCTCGAAGGGGCAGCCTCCCTACGACCTATGGCCTGTCGACATCCGCCGCTTCGGTCGCCCGCATTTCGACACCGACTGGGTGCGCAGCCGGACGCTGGAGGCCTATGGCAAGCACTACACCATGGCCTGGCCATTCGAGGAACATGCGAGCGGACGTCCCTGTCGCAAATCGCCGCTCTATGATCGCCTGAAGGCGCAAGGGGCCTGCTTCGGAGAAAAGCTCGGCTGGGAGCGGCCGAACTGGTTTGCCGACCTTTTTGCCGGGGAGGAGCCCCGCGATATCTACACCTACGGTCGGCAGAACTGGTTTCATGCCGTTGGCCGCGAACACAAGGCCGTGCGCGAATCCGTCGTCATCTTCGACCAGACGTCGTTTGCGAAATTCGTGCTGAAGGGGAGGGATGCCGAAGCGGCGCTCACCTGGATCGCCTCCAACGACGTGGCGAGGCCGGTCGGATCGCTGATCTACACCCAGATGCTCAACGACCGGGGCGGCATCGAATGCGATCTGACGGTCGCTCGCCTGGCAGACGACGAATACTACATCACCACCGGTACCGGCTTCGCCACTCACGACTTCGACTGGATCAGCCGCAATATCCCCAAGGGTCTGCAGGCAGAACTCGTGGAGGTGACATCGGGCTATTCCGTGCTGTCGCTGATGGGGCCGCAATCGCGCGCCGTGCTCGAGCAGGTGACCCGCGCCGATGTCTCGAATGCGGCATTTCCGTTTGGCCAGGTGCGTACCATCGGTATCGCCGGTGCACCTGTGCGGGCGCTGCGCATCACCTATGTCGGTGAACTCGGCTTCGAGTTGCATGTGCCAGTGGAAAATGCCGGGGCGGTCTACGATGCACTGATGACGGCAGGTGCCGCGCATCATCTGGTCAACGCCGGATACCGGGCGATCGAAAGCTGCCGGCTGGAAAAGGGTTATAGAGCCTGGGGTGCCGATATCGGCCCCGACCACACGCCGATCGAAGCCGGGCTCGGCTGGGCCGTAAAGAAAAACGCAGATTTCAGGGGACGGGCGGCCATCGAAGCGCAGCGCGGGTCCGGCGTCAAGAAGATGCTAGCCTGTTTCGTGCCGGAGGACCGCGATACGGTGCTGCTCGGACGGGAAACCATCTATCGCGATGGCGAACGCGTCGGGTGGCTGTCGAGCGGCGGCTTCGGATATACCATCGACCGGCCGATCGGCTACGGTTATGTCCGCAACGCTGCCGGGGTCAGCGCCGATTTTGTCATGTCGGGGCGCTATACGCTCGACGTCGCGATGCGGCGCGTTCCCTGTGCTGTCTCGCTGAAGCCGCTCTACGACCCCCACATGGCTCGCATCAAGGCGTAAAGGCTGTGGCTTTACGGACATCTCCGGCTTCATTTTGTTGACTTGGGCAGCTTTTGGCCATCACGGTGAATGCCGAAGCAGGAGCAGGGTGAATGCCGGAGACGGGAGTGAAGCTGGAGGAAAGCTGGAAAAATGCGCTGTCGGCGGAGTTTTCCAGCCCCTACATGGAGAAGCTCAAGGCCTTCCTGCTCGAGGAAAAGCAAAGCGGAAAGACGATCTTTCCGCGCGGGCCCGAATATTTCCGCGCGCTCGATCTTACGCCCCTGCATGATGTCAAGGTGGTGATCCTCGGTCAGGATCCATACCACGGCCTCGGGCAGGCGCACGGGCTCTGCTTCAGCGTCCGTCCGGGCGTCCGCACCCCGCCGTCGCTGGTTAACATCTACAAGGAGATGCAGGCCGACCTCGGCATTCCACCGGCCCGCCACGGATTTCTCGAAAGCTGGGCACAGCAGGGCGTGCTTTTGCTGAACAGCGTGCTGACCGTCGAGGAAGCGCGCGCCGCGTCCCATCAGGGCAAGGGGTGGGAGCGGTTTTCCGATGCCGTGATCCGGGCCGTCAACGATCAATGCGAGCATGTCGTCTTCATTCTGTGGGGTGCCTATGCGCAGAAGAAAGCCGCATTCGTCGACACATCTCGCCATCTGGTGCTGAAGTCCGCCCATCCGTCGCCGCTGTCGGCCCATAGCGGATTTCTCGGATCGAGGCCGTTCTCGCAAGCCAACGCCTATATTGAGAAATACGGTCGCACGCCCATCGACTGGGCACTTCCCGAAAATCCAGGTGTCGCTCAGGCCTAGGGATTTGATGGAAGTGTAGCCGGCATGGCTGCTACAGTTCTGTATTCCTTTGGCTGGATTGTGTGCGCACGTGTCCCGATATGCAGCCAAGTACTTTCATGCAAATATAAAACATAGATATAAATCAAAATATTATTATTTTACGGCCAATTTCCCTTTTTCCTGTAATCATAGAGAATAGAAGTGGAACGGCAGCAATAGTTTGAAATTCCGGGGGCGGAATTTGGGGGCGAATTTCTTGGTGGTAGCGTCGGGGGGCGAGGATTTCGGCATATACGGTGAAGACGTGCAGCGGGCGGCTGCAGCGCAATCCGATTTTCTCGGGATCATGGCAAACCGCCATCGTCTGCACATCCTGTTTTTGTTGCTCGAAAGCGAGCATTCCGTCCGCGATCTGATGCGTGAGCTGAATGAAACTCCGGTTGGCGTCTCGCGTCACCTGACGATCCTTCGCGACAACAACATCGTTCGCAGCCACCGCTGCGGCAAGAACGTCCGCTACTCGCTCACATGTCCGCACACAGTCCAGATGGTGAAAACCATCGCCGAAATCTGTTGCCAGCGCGATAAAGAGGTCGAGGGGAAATAGGCGAGAGCGGAGCGCCTCGATCATCAGAAGCTGCGGGTCTCGAGATGCAAGCGTTTCATTGAAGGACACTGTCGCAGACTGCGGTTTGGATTTGCCCTCAATCGCTTACGTGAACGACATCGATAGATCGTTCACGATCTGGAGACAATCCGTCCGGGTCTTGCGGTCTATCGCAAAAGCCTGACAGCGACCATCTTCACCCCATGGAACCGGTCGATACGACCGGGCAGAACAAAGGGGTTTGACATGCTTGACCAGATCAAAGGCCTCCACCACGTCACATCGATGGCAGAGGATGCCCGCACCAACAACAAGTTCTTCACGCAGACGCTGGGCCTTCGCCGCGTCAAGAAGACTGTCAATTTCGACGCGCCGGATGTGTATCATCTTTACTACGGTGATGAAGTCGGCGCGCCCGGCTCCGTAATGACCTATTTTCCGTTCCCGAAGATGGCGCGAGGCCGTCCCGGTACAGGCGAGGTCGGTACCACGGTGTTCTCGGTTCCCGAAGGTTCGCTCGGTTTCTGGACGGATCGTCTCGCAGCGCAGGGCATCGGCGGTCTGAAGGCCGATGAATCCTTCGGCCAGAAGCGCCTGCACTTTGCAGGTCCCGATGGTGACGACCTTGCGCTTGTCGAGGTCCGGGACGATCTTCGCCAGCCATGGCTGCATGGAGGCATCGAGGCCGATCATGCCATTCGCGGCTTTCACTCGGTGTCGATGCGCCTGCACGACGACGGTGCGACGGACGAACTGCTGCGATACATGGGTTATCAGGTTGCCGATACCCATGAGGGCACAAAGCGGCTGGTCATCCCGGGCGGCAACGGTGCCGATTTCATCGATCTCGAAACCATGCCGAACATCGCCCGTTCGCTGCCGGGGGCAGGGTCGGTCCACCACGTAGCCTTTTCGGTCGAAAACCGCGCCAAGCAACTCGAAGTGCGCAAACTGCTGATGGATACCGGCCATCAGGTGACGCCGGTCATCGATCGCGACTACTTCTGGGCGATCTACTTCCGCACGCCGGGCGGCGTCCTGTTCGAGATTGCCACCAACGAACCTGGCTTCGATCGTGACGAGGATACTGCACATCTCGGCGAGGCACTGAAGCTGCCACCGCAGCATGCCCATCTGCGCTCATTGCTTGAAGAACATCTCGAGCCACTCGACGCTTGAGGCAGGAGGTCATTATGACATCGACATATGTGCACCGGCTGCGAGCCGGTGCGCCGGGGAAGCCGATATTCTTCGTCTTTCACGGTACAGGCGGCGATGAGAACCAGTTTTTCGACTTTGCCAGCCAGTTGCTGCCGGAGGCGACCATCGTCTCGCCGCGCGGCGACGTCGCCGAACATGGCGCTGCCCGCTTTTTTCGCCGCACCGGCGAGGGCGTCTACGACATGGACGATCTTGCCCGGGCGACGGCGAAGATGGTTGGCTTCGTCAAAAGCCTGGCGGATGAGCACAAGGCGTCGGCGGTTATCGGCCTCGGCTTTTCGAATGGGGCCAATATCCTTGCCAATGTCCTGATCGAGGAAGGCGACCTTTTCGACGCCTCTATTCTGATGCATCCACTGATGCCGTTCGAACCGCGCGACAATACCGGTCTGGCGGGCTCGAAGGTACTGATCACGGCCGGCGAGCGAGACCCGATTGCACCGGTCTCCCTGACGAAGGCGCTTGCGGATTACTTTGCCCGCCAGAAGGCGGATGTGACGCTCGAATGGCATCTGGGCGGTCACGATATCCGGCCAAACGAGATCGAAGCGGTGCGGACGCTGCTTGCAGCCTATGCCTGAATGAGGTCTGCGATCCGGCGCGGCCGTCCGAGGACGTTGCGCCGGCGCGAGCCACGTCTACTTTGCGCTCAACATTTGCTGGAGGGCGAGGGCCTCTTCGTCGGCCGCGTGCTGGCCGGCCACGTCTAGATAGGGCTGGCTGCAATATTGCTTCAGGCCTGCTGCGTCGCGTGCGTCGGCCTGCCCGTGGGCTGCCCTCATCGCCACCTTCCGCCAGGCGCAGCCGAGCATTGGGTCGGGCCTGATCGCGCCATCGCAACCGGTGCTGAAGCACGTGGCGATAGTGGTTTGCGCCTCATTTTTGCCGGCAATTGCATCGTTGAAATCGCCGGTCCAGCTTTTGCGTGCGCTTTCACACCCTGTCGCATTGCTGCTCTGGCGGCAATCGACGGCGGCGTTGATGTAGTCGCTGGCAGGCGGCCAGAGGGGAGCGTCGATCAGGCTGACGCAGCCACATGCCAAAAGCCCAGCCATCAAAGCATTCATACCAATCTCCCGAATCGCTGCCGATAAGACCATGAAAAGCCTTGCGTGGACATGGAGGAGAACGGCGGCCACCAGTGGCGGTTGGGCCACCAATCGCCGTTATGTGTTCCGTTATCCCAAAGGGCGCAACGCCTGCTTGCAGGTGGTTGCCTAGCTCGCTAATGGTCAGCCTTCAAGTCCAGGGGGAATCGTCGTGACGCTTGCCGAGCAGAGCCAATATCGCCTGGGCGTCCTCTATGTGGCGCTTTCTGCGCTGGCCTGGTCGTCGGCAGGGCTGTTCATGCGGGCAATCCACGCCGATCTGATGACCATCCTTTTCTATCGTGGCATCGTCTCGGGCGGCGGGGTATTCCTGCTTTTCCTGTTCATCGAACGTGGTGGCGCCTGGCGGATCATCGGGGCCATGCGCGGACCGTCGTTTGCCGCAATGTTTTTGTCGACTGCCGCGATGATTAGCGGCATCGGCTCCATCTATTACACCTCCGTCGCCGATTCGATGGTGATCTACGCCACGGTGCCCTTCATCACCGCCGGCGTCGCCTTCCTGTATATCCACGAGCGCCCCAGTGTCGCGACGATGGTTGCTGCCGGAGTGGCGCTGGCCGGGGTCCTGGTGATGCTGACGGGCAATAGCGCCGGTGGCGGAGGCTGGTTCGGGCGCGCCCTTGCGGCGATCATGACGCTGATGGTGGCCGGACTTGCAGTCGTCATGCGCCGCCACCGCGACGTGCCGATGTTGCCGGCCATGGCTGCATCCGGGTGGCTGTGCTCGCTGGTGTGTTTCTGGTTCGCATCGCCATCGTCTGTCTCGGCGAGCGATGCCGGGTTGATCGTCGCCTTCGGATTGCTCCAGAATGCGCTCGGGCTAAGCCTCTATACATTCGGATCCCGTCTTATTCCCGCTGCCGATGCCAGCCTGCTGACCGCGCTCGAGGTGCCGTTGACGCCGCTGTGGGTGTGGATATTCTTCAGCGAGACGCCATCGAGCGCGACGATGATCGGCGGACCGATCGTGCTTGTCGCATTGTTCGGCCATATTTTCACGGAGGTCCGGCGCAACCGGGTGCCGATGGTCGTCAATCCAGGCTGAGAACTGGAAGGCGTCAAAGCCGTCATCGACATTGTGCATCGCAACATTTTTCGAAGTAGGCGGTTGACGATAGCCGATTTGGGGGAATGTATTGTCTCTTGCCCGCCGTCGGGCGAAATGCTTTTGCTTGAGACGCACTGGTCCGGCGTCTAGTTTGCGGCCCGGGACAGCACCTGCCGCATGAAATTATGGGGATGAACATGAAAACGTCTGCAGCCACCGACCAGAAGATACCCGTGGCTGATGCCGAAGCGCTGCGGCTCACTTTCCGCGATGCCATGGCGCGCATGGCGGCAGCCGTCAATATCGTCACCAGCAACGGTCCGGGAGGTCTCGCCGGATTTGCCGCGACTGCAGTTTGCAGCGTCACGGACAGCCCGCCGACGCTTCTGGTGTGCCTGAACCGCAATGCCTCCGTCTATCCGGCTGTCGCTGCCAATGGCGTGCTCTGCGTCAATGTCCTGTCGGAAAGCCATCAGGATCTGTCGCGCCTCTTCGGCGGCAAGACGCCGGTTGCCGAGCGCTTTGCAGCTGCCGAGTGGTCGGAACTGGTCACCGGCTCGCCGGCGCTCGAGGACGCGCTCGTGTCGTTCGACTGCCGGATCGCCCAGCGCGCAGAGGTCGGTACCCACGAAGTGCTGATGTGCGAAGTCGAGGCGATCCGTCGGCGCGATGGCGGGCAGGGCCTCGTCTATTTCGACCGAAATTATCACACGGCCGGCTGACCCTCAGTAGTTTTCGAGATACCATTTGACGAACCGCCTGACACCTTCCTCGACGCCCAGCTCCGGCTTGTAGCCGGTCAGGGCGACGAGCAGGCCGGGTTCTGCGTAGGTATGATGCACGTCGCCCGGCTGCATCGGCAGCATGTTGCGGATGCCCTTCTTGCCAAGTGCCGCCTCTATCGTCTCGACGTAGTGCATCAGCTCGACCGGTGCGCCGCCGCCGATGTTGACGATCCGGAAGGGAGCGGTGCTCGACAGCGAATCGATGACGGTATCGGAGACGATGCGGTTCGCCTCCGCTGGTGGTACCGCGATCAGGCGGACGATGCCTTCGACGAGGTCGTCGATATAGGTGAAGTCGCGGCTCATCCGGCCTTCGCCATAGATATCGAGCGGGCGATCGTTCCTAATGGCGTCGACGAACTTGAACAGCGCCATGTCCGGCCGGCCCCAGGGGCCGTAGACGGTGAAGAAGCGGAATGCTGTTGTCGGGATGTCGAAGAGATGGGCGTAGCTGTGGGCCATCAGCTCCATGCTTTTCTTCGTCGCGGCGTAGATCGTCATCTGCTCGTCGGCCTTGTCGCTTTCGGCAAACGGCATCTTCTCGTTGGCGCCGTAGACCGATGAGGTCGAGGCAAGCAGGACATGCTTCGGCTTGATGGCGCGGGCGAGTTCGAGAATGTTGAACGAGCCGGTGACGTTGGAATCGACATAGGATTTCGGATTTTCGAGGCTGTAGCGAACACCGGCCTGGGCGGCGAGGTGGACGATGACGTCAGGCTCTGCCAGCTCGGCAGCCCGATCAAGCGCCGCCTTGTCCTCCAGCATGGCGATGACCGGCTTGAAGCCGTTCGAGCGCGCGAGGATAGCGTGCCGCTTTTCCTTCAACGCGACATCGTAATACGGAGTCATGCCGTCGAAGCCGACAACGAAATTGCCTTCGTCAAGCAGTCGCTTGGCGAGATGGAATCCGATGAAGCCACCGGTGCCGGTGATCAGGTAGCGCATGTCAGGTCCTTCGTGATGGCGCCGGGCGCACCCGGTCAACGCTTCGGGAGCGTGCTAGAGCGGTCCCGGCTTTCAGGAGCAGTTGATTGCCTGCGCTTATACACAGCGTTTCCGCCGCCGCCTATAGCTCGGAGGCGTCGCTTGGCTTTGACTCTCGTGTGAAAAAAATACAGCCCGTCCATGTTGTTCCGCGCATTCAGCGGTTGGCATGTGGTGTCGGCATGCTAAAAATCCGTCACGCGCAGGCGCAGCGCCTGTCGAGCAAGGGGCCGGTTCATGACGTTCGATCTACTCATCCGAAACGCAACGCTTGCGGATGGCCGCACGGAAATCGACATCGGCATCGCCGGCGGCAGGATCGCTGCAATCGAACCGAAGATCGCTGCGAACGCCAGGCGCGAAATCGATGCCGGAGGCCAGCTGGTCTCGAGCCCTTTCGTGGATTGCCATTTTCACATGGATGCCACCCTGTCGCTCGGCCTGCCGCGCTTGAATACGTCCGGTACACTCCTCGAAGGCATCGCGCTGTGGGGCGAACTGAAGCCGTTGCTGACGCAGGAGGCGGTGGTCGAGCGGGCATTGCGCTATTGCGACCTCGCTGTATCGCAAGGGCTGCTCGCGGTGCGGACCCATGTCGATATCTGCGACGACCGGCTTCTGGCTGTCGAGGCGCTGCTACATGTGAAGAAGGCGGTCGCGCCCTATCTCGATTTGCAACTCGTCGCCTTTCCGCAGGATGGATATTACCGTTCGCCGACGGCTGCCGCCAATCTTGAGCGGGCGCTGGATCTCGGTGTCGACCTCGTTGGAGGCATTCCGCATTTCGAGCGGACGATGGAAGACGGCGCGCGTTCGGTGCGGGCGCTTTGCGAGATTGCTGCGAGGCGGGGCCTGCGCGTCGACCTGCATTGCGACGAAACGGACGATCCGCTTTCGCGGCATATCGAGACGCTTGCCTGTGAGACGCAGCGGCTGGGACTGCAAGGCCGCGCGACCGGCTCACACCTGACTTCGATGCATTCGATGGACAATTATTACGTGTCGAAGCTGCTGCCGCTGATAGCCGAGGCGGATGTTCAGGTGGTCGCCAACCCGCTGATCAACATAATGCTGCAGGGGCGCCACGACAGCTACCCGAAGCGGCGTGGCATGACACGGGTGAAGGAGATGCGCGAGCACGGCATCAACATCGCCTTCGGCCAGGATTGCTGCATGGACCCGTGGTATTCGCTCGGCAGCGGCGACATGCTCGATGTCGCGCATATGGGCCTGCATGTCGGGCAGCTGTCGGCTCGCGAGGCAATGCGGTTCTGTTTCGACGCGGTCACCAGAAATCCCGCCAAACTGATGGGGCTGGAAGGCTATGGTCTCGATGTCGGCTGCAACGGCGATCTGGTGGTGCTGCAGGCGAAAGACCCGATCGAGGCAATCCGGCTGCGCGCAACGCGTTTGTTCGTCGTGCGTCGTGGCAAGGTGATCAGCGAGACGCCCGCGAGAGGCGCGAGGGTGTCGCTCGACGGGCGGCCCGATTTCGTCGATCCTGCTGCCTACGCGCCGGTTGCCAGCGAGCATTGAAGCGAAGCAGTGTCGGTCACGCCTTAAGGATCTCCGCGAGGCGGCGGGAACCGGGCTCGCGCTCTGACAAATCGAGGCCCGAAAACAGGTCGACGAGATGGCTGACCATCAACTCGGACGCGTCCTTTGGCTTGTTGCTGGCGATCGCATTGACCAGCGCATGGTGAGCGTGGTGCTCGCAGATGGCGTCGCGGCGGCGCCAGTAGAGGGCGACGATCAGCGATGAGCGTGAGCAAAGCCTGCGGACGAAGTCTATGTAGATAGAATGATTGGCAATTTCGGCGATGGCCACATGGAACTGGCCGGAGAGCTGGACCGCTTCGCCGTCCCGCCCGGCGGCGACCGCCGCATGTTCCTCGGCGATGTGGCGCTGCAGCAGGACGATGTCGGCCGGCTTGGCGATCTCGGCAGCCATGGCGGCGACTTTCGGCTCCAGCAACGCACGGGCCTCGAAAACCTCCCGGGCCTCCAGCCGTGTCGGCTTGGCGACGAAAGCGCCGCGATTGACTTCGAGCGTCACGAGATGGTCGAGCGCCAGTGCCTGCAGGGCTGCGCGTATCACGGTGCGGCTGACAGAGTAGATCTCGGCCAACTCGTCTTCCGGCAGCTTCATTCCGGGCGCCACGCTGTGGCCGAGAATGGCACTGCGAATGCCGAGATAAACCGGCGACTGTTGCACGGGCGGTTGCCCCGCCGCTCTGGCCCTGATGGATCTTTCAAACATGGCGCGGTGCCGAAATCCGAGTATTGATCTTGGCCGAGAGCATAACTGATTATTGCGTCCAATACCATGTGAGTTTTGTATACAATATTTGCTTACGTTGTGTGCATCTGCTGAATCTGCCGCATCTAATAAATGGGCAGATTCCCGATGCTACGCTTGGCTGCTTATCTTCGAATTCAATGATTTCAATATGTTAATCAATATTTAAGATTTGGCATGGGCCTTGCAATCCCTTTTTCTGTGAAGAAGTGGAAGAGGGGCCGATGGCTAAGGGCGATCTAGAACTTATCAGGCTGACCAAGCGTTACGGTGGCACGGTTGCCGTCGACGCGATCGATCTGAAAGTGCCGGCTGGCACCTATTGCTGCCTGCTGGGTCCGTCGGGCTGCGGCAAGTCTTCGACTCTTCGCATGGCGGCCGGCCATGAAAGTGTTTCCGGCGGCGATGTCGTTCTTTCCGAAAGCCAGATCACCCACGCCCGTCCGGCCGAGCGCGGCACGGCGATGATGTTCCAGAGCTACGCGCTATTTCCGCATCTCGATCTCATCGACAACGTCGCTTTCAGCCTGAAGATGAAGGGCGTCGACAAGCAGGCGCGTCAGGCCAAGGCGCTCGAGATGCTGACGCTGATGCAGATGGAGCCTTACGCTACCCGGCGTCCGGCGCAACTCTCCGGCGGCCAGCAGCAGCGTGTGGCGCTGGCTCGCGCATTGATCACCGATCCGGAAGCGTTGCTGCTCGACGAGCCGTTGTCGGCGCTCGATCCGTTCCTGAAAATTCGCATGCGTGCCGAGTTAAAGAAGCTGCAGAAGACGCTGGGCATCACCTTCGTCCATGTCACCCATAGCCAGGAAGAGGCGATGGCCCTCTCGGACCTGATCGTGGTGATGAACAACGGCCGCATCGAGCAGGCAGCCTCTGCGCGCGAGGTCTTCGAGCGGCCCGCCACCGCCTTCGTTGCTCGCTTTATGGGCGATCACAATGTTCTCTCAGGTCGCGCAACCCATAGCCAGGACGGCGTCGTGACGCTGGAAGCGCCTGAGGGCCAGACATTTTCCGTTCGCGGCCAGACGGAAGTCGGCGCGCCTGTGGATATCGGTATCCGCACGGACCGGGTTCGCCTCGCAGAGCCATCGCAAAAGGGGCTTGGCTTCAATGGCATCGTTTCCAACGTCGAATATCGCGGCGCAACCGTGAAAATCACCGTTATCGGCGCCGGCAGCGAAGACTTCACCGCGATCATTCGCGACACCGATTATTTCGCCAAGCCGGTTTCGGTCGGCGATGCACTGTCACTGAGCTGGGCCCTGGAGGATGCAGTCCTCCTCGGCCGCGCCTGATCCATCAACCACCTGAAGGGGAACTGAGCATGACCAAGGACACAAAGTCTACCAAGCCGGCCAAGGGTATTTCCCGCCGTAATCTCCTGAAGACCGGCGCTGCCGGGCTCGGCGCCGTCGTCGGCTCCGGCCTCGTTACCGGTTTCCCGACAATCTGGGCTCAGAACCCGATCACGCTGCGCCAGTTCGGCACCGGCGTATCGAACCTCAACGCCATTGCCGACAAGTGCAAGGCCGACCTCGGCATCACGCTGCAGATGACGGCAACGGATTCCGACGCTGCCGCCCAGCGCGCCGTCACCCAGCCGAACTCCTACGACATCGCCGATATCGAATACTGGATCGCCAAGAAGGTCTACCCGGCCGGCGTGATGCAGCCGATGAACACCAAGAAGCTGAAGTACTACGACAAGATCGTACCGCTCTTCATCGACGGCAAGCTGAAGCCGGACAGCGTCATCGCCCAGGGCACGGCGCCGCACACGGTTGGCTTCGTCGACAGCCAGGACTCCAAGAAGTTCTCGAAGACGCCGACGGAATGGATGACGATGGTTCCGACCATCTACAATGCCGACACGCTCGGTATCCGGCCGGACCTCGTCGGTCGCGACATCACTTCCTGGGCCGACATCCTCGATCCTGCCTTCAAGGGCAAGACGGCGATCCTCAACATCCCCTCGATCGGGATCATGGACGCTGCCATGATCATGGAAGCCTCCGGCCAGCTGAAATATGCCGACAAGGGCAACATGACCAAGGCGGAGATCGACAAGACGATCGACTTCCTGATCAAGACCAAGCAGGCCGGCCAGTTCCGCGCTTTCTGGAAGTCCTTCGACGAGAGCGTCAACCTGATGGCATCGGGCGAAGTCGTCATCCAGTCGATGTGGTCGCCGGCCGTTGCCGCGGTGCGCTCCAAGGGCATCGCCTGCAAGTTCCAGCCGCTGAAGGAAGGCTATCGCTCATGGGGTGGCGGTCTCGGCCTTGCCAAGCACCTGAAGGGCGCCGAGCTCGACGCGGCCTACGAGTACATCAACTGGTACACGTCCGGCTGGGTCGGCGGCTACCTCAACCGCCAAGGCTACTACTCCGCCTGCATGGATACCGCCAAGAATTTCATGACAGCCGACGAGTGGGGCTACTGGATCGAGGGCAAGCCGGCACAGGGCGATATCATGTCGCCTGAAGGCAAGGTCATGGAAAAGGCCGGCGCAGTCCGCGACGGCGGGTCGTTCGAAGAACGCATGGGCCACGTCGCCTGCTGGAACTCGGTCATGGACGAAGACCGCTACATGGTAAAGCGCTGGAACGAATTCATCGCTGCGTAAGGCACCTTTTCACCTCCCCTTGGGGGAGAAGGCTGCATGAAAGGAGGGGGCATTCAGGTTCCATGCCCCCTCGAACTGATAAGGCGGGTTTGGCACTACACTCTCCTCCCTCATTCCTGTGCTCGTCACAGGAATCCAGTGCGACCACGTCTGTGGGCGCGAAGGACTCCGCCGCTTGACGGCAAGGGTCATTCACGGCGCAGACGCGCCGTGGCTGGATCCCTGTGACGAGCACAGGGATGAGGTTGGATAGGTTGCCGCGACCAACACGAAAAAACTATCTCTGGCGGAGTGCACTTCATGGCATCAGCAACGACACAGGCGGGCAAACCGCTGAAACGCAGCCTGACGATACCGCTCGGTCTCGTGTCCTATCTCCAGGCGCTGCCGCTGCTTGCCATTCTCGGCTTCTTTTTCATCCTTCCGATCCTGATGATCGCTGTCGTCAGTTTCTGGGACTATGATTTTGCCGGCATCTATCCGGCGATGTTGCTTACCAACTATTCGGACAGTCTTGAATCGTGGGTCACCTGGAAGACCTATCTCCACACCATCGAATTCATGCTGATCGTCTGGGCGATCACCCTGTTCATCGGGTTCTGGGTCGCCTATTACCTCGCGTTCCATATACGCAAGCCATCGACGCAGATGGTGCTGTTTCTCATCTGCACGGTACCGTTCCTGACGTCCAACATCATCCGCATGATCTCCTGGATCCCGGTGCTCGGGCGAAACGGGCTGATCAATTCGGCGCTGATCAGTGCCGGTATCATTCCAAAGCCCATCGAGTGGCTGCTCTATTCCGATTTCGCCGTGGTGCTCGCCATGGTCCATCTCTACACGCTGTTCATGGTGACGCCGATCTTCAACACGCTGATGCGGATCGATCGCTCGCTGTTCGAAGCGGCCCGCGATGCCGGGGCGACCGGCTGGCAGATCCTCTGGAACGTCGTGATCCCGCTCGCCAAGCCCGGCATCGCCATCGGCTCGATTTTCGTGGTGACGCTGGTCATGGCGGACTTCTCCACCGTGCAGGTGATGTCCGGCGGCCAGAGCGCCTCGGTGGCGCTGATGATGAAGAACCAGATGTCGTTGCTGCAGTATCCGGCCGCTGCCGCCAACGCCGTGGTGCTGCTGGTCCTCGTGCTGCTGATGGTTGCCGCCATCCTGCGCGTCGTCGATATCCGCAAGGAGCTTTGAGATGAACGCCGACAAACGCCCTCTCGAGTTCTACGTGCTCACCGCCTTCTTCATCCTGTTCGTGTTGTTCCTCTACGGGCCGTTTTCGGCAATCTTCATCCTGTCCTTTCAGGGTCCCGACGGCGGGCTGACATTTCCGCTCAACGGCGTGTCGTTCCACTGGTTTGCAAACCTGTTCGAAAAGCAGTCGGTCGGCGATTTCGGCGCCGCTTTCCAGCGGTCCTTCCTGCTCGGCCTTATGGTGATGGTTGTGACTGTGGTAGTGTCGCTGCTGGCTGGCCTTGCCTTCCGGCGCAAGTTCCGTGGCGCCTCGCTCGTGTTCTATGGGACGGTCGCCAGCCTCGTGGTGCCGTCGATCATTATCTCGCTCGGCATCGGCGTCGTCTTCCAGCAATTCGGATTTGCGCCTGCCTGGTACTCCTCGGCCTTCGGCGCACACCTGACCTGGACGCTGCCGTTCGGTGTGCTGATCATGTTTGCCGTCTTCAACCGTTTTTCGCCATCGTATGAGGAAGCGGCGCGCGACCTCGGCGCCAACTCCTGGCAGACGTTCCGCCATGTCGTGCTGCCGATGATCGCGCCCAGCCTGATCGGCGTCGGGCTGTTTGGCTTCTCGCTGTCCTACGACGAGTTTGCCCGGACGCTGATGACGTCGGGCTCGTTCAATACGCTGCCGCTGGAGATCTATGGGATGACCACCAATGTCACCACGCCGGTTCTCTATGCGCTCGGCACGGTGACGACGCTGTTTTCCTTCACCATCATCCTCTCCTGCGTCGGCATCGGCATGTATGTCAGCCGGCGGCGCGCTGCCGTGGGTTCGGATGCCGGCAAGGGGGTCTGAGCGCATGCGGATCCTGGTGATCAACCCGAACACGACGGCCTCGATGACGGACAAGATCGGCATCGCGGCGCGAGCGGTTGCAAGCCCGGGGACGGAAGTCGTTGCCCGCAATCCCGTCATCGGCCCCGTCAGCATTCAGGGACCGGAGGACGGTGAGGCGGCCTTGCCTGGGCTGCTTTATGAAATCGAGCGGTCCAACGTCGAGGATTTCGACGCCGTCATCATCGCCTGCTTCGACGATACCGGGCTCTACGAGGCGCGCAGGCGAACTGCGCGGCCGGTGATCGGCATCGGCGAGGCGGCCTTTCATGCAGCCACGCTGGTTGCGTCGAAATTTAGCGTCGTGACGACGCTGTCCGTGTCGGTGCCTGTCATCGAGGACAATGTTCGTGCCTACGGTTTCAGTCTCCGATGTGCCCGGGTGAGGGCTTCCGAAGTGCCGGTGCTGGAACTCGAGCGTGAAGGCTCCGATGCCTGTCGCACCATCTCCCTCGAGATTGCAACCGCATTGGCGACGGACGATGCCGATGCCATCGTGCTTGGTTGCGCCGGCATGGCGGATCTTGCCCGGCAGCTTAGCCTCGAACACGGCGTGCCCGTGGTCGACGGTGTGGCTGCGGCCGTAAAACTTGCCGAAATGCTGCATGCACTGGGGCTGCAGACCTCGCAGGCCGGTCCGTTCCGCAAGGTTGCGTGAGCGGAACCGTTCCCCAGCTTCAAGCCCTGTTCCAGAGTTCCGTCGGTCCCGTCATCCCCCTCACTGGCCAAAGACACGGCGAGGTCGCTAGCCGGCTGTTGTCGTTCCGCTTGATTTGCCCTGCAAAAGCGCGATCTCCGCCGACAACGGGGTCGCTTTCCGAAAAGCAACGCTTTATAGATGCGCGGGTTTGGGCAAGGCGCATCTTTGCGCAGGAAGCAGGAAGAGACAAATGACGAACGTGGTCGTGATCGGTTCGCAATGGGGTGACGAAGGCAAGGGCAAGATTGTCGACTGGCTTTCGGAGCGCGCGGACATCGTTGTCCGCTTCCAGGGCGGCCACAATGCCGGCCATACACTCGTCATCGACGGCATCAGCTACAAGCTGTCGCTGCTGCCTTCCGGCGTCGTGCGGCCGGGCAAGATGGGCGTCATCGGCAATGGCGTCGTCGTCGATCCGCATGCGCTGCTGGCCGAAATCGACAGGCTCGCGGTCCAGGGCGTCAAGATCACCCCTGAAAACCTGCGCGTTGCCGATAATGCCACATTGATCCTGTCGCTGCACCGCGAACTCGATGCGCTGCGCGAAGATGCTGCCAGCAACAGCGGCACCAAGATCGGGACCACACGTCGCGGCATCGGCCCTGCCTACGAAGACAAGGTCGGCCGCCGGTCGATCCGCTTCATGGATCTTGCCGATCTCGAAAGCCTCCCGGCCAAGGTCGACCGTATCCTGACGCACCACAACGCGCTACGTCGCGGTCTCGGTGTTGCCGAGGTCAGCCATGAGACCATCATGGAAGAACTGACATCGGTCGCCGACCGTGTGCTGCCGTTCCGCGAGACCGTCTGGCTTCTTCTCGACAAGGAGCGTCGCCGGGGTGCGCGTATCCTGTTCGAGGGCGCACAGGGGTCACTGCTCGATATCGACCACGGCACCTATCCCTTCGTGACATCGTCGAACACCGTTGCAGGGCAGGCGTCGGCCGGTTCCGGCATGGGGCCGGGATCGCTCGGTTATATCCTCGGCATCACCAAGGCCTACACCACCCGCGTTGGCGAAGGGCCGTTCCCGACGGAGCTGACAGACGAGATTGGCCAGTTTCTCGGTGAGAAAGGTCATGAATTCGGCACAGTTACCGGGCGTAAACGTCGATGTGGCTGGTTCGACGCGGCGCTGGTGCGCCAGTCGGTCGCCACCAACGGCATTACCGGCATCGCTCTGACCAAGCTAGACGTGCTGGATGGACTGGAAGAACTGAAGATCTGCGTCGGTTACATGCTCGACGGCGTGCAGATCGACCACCTGCCGGCAAGCCAGGGTGCGCAAGCCCGGGTCGAGCCGGTTTATATTACGCTCGAGGGTTGGAAAGAATCGACCGTCGGCGCCCGCAAATGGGCCGACCTGCCAGCTCAGGCAATCAAATATGTGCGACAGGTTGAAGAGCTGATCGGTGCCCCGGTAGCGCTTCTTTCGACCAGCCCGGAGCGCGACGACACCATACTTGTGACTGATCCGTTTGAGGATTAATGTCGCGCCAACGATAAAACGCTGTTCGGCCTTACTGCTGGACATCACGAGAAAGTACTGATGGCGGATTTTGTAGCAGTCATCCGACGTGCCGTAGATGGCTTGTCCGACAATACACCCGAAATGCGGGTGAAAGTTTATGCCCGCGCTCGCGGTGCCGTACAGCGCCAGCTGGAAAGCATGAAGCCGCGACCGCCGGAGACGATGCTGCAGCGCCAGCTCGAGAAACTCGAAGCCGCCATTCGCGACGTCGAGGCAGAGCATGCCGAAGCCGGAGTGCCGCCTGCAATCGCCGAGGAAGCTGCTGCGGAGGAATTTCACGCCCAGCCGGCCGAGGCCTATCAGCAGCCGGAACCGGTGGCGGAGCATGTTCCAGAGCCAGAGCCAGTACCAGTACCAGTACCGGCGGTGCAGTCAGAGCCGGCAGCAGCGATACATGAAGAGCCTGTAGATATCGAGGAACCGGCGCCCGTCGCGGTTGCCGAGGTGCACCACTTAGAAGAGAGTGCTCATCCGGACACCTCTCCGACCGTCGACGATAATTGGCGCGCCGAAGATGAATGGCAGGCGGATAAAGAGCCGCAGCCTCTGGAAGCGCTGGAGGCCGTTTACGAAGCGCCCGAGCACGAGCGTTATCGTGAGCAGGTCGAGCCGGTTGCCGTGGAGCCCGTGCATGCCGAATGGCAGCCGGAGCCGGAGGCATATCACTCCTCTTCCGTCGACGAGGTCCCACGCGAGGTCCACGAGCCGGCGCCGGATCTGGATGCGGCCGACCACACCGGCTACGGCATCACCGAGACCCATAGCGATCCCGCT
This sequence comes from Rhizobium tumorigenes, assembly GCF_003240565.2. Taxonomy (NCBI): domain Bacteria; kingdom Pseudomonadati; phylum Pseudomonadota; class Alphaproteobacteria; order Hyphomicrobiales; family Rhizobiaceae; genus Arminella; species Arminella tumorigenes. Next base: position 2,266,033 of record NZ_CP117255.1, on the reverse strand, counting down.
CATTCGGACAATGCCGGCCATTTCGACGACGTCTGGGCGAAAACCGCAACCCCGGAACCAGAGGACGCTGGCGCGCCGCATCATGAGTGGCCAGCGCCGGCTCCGGGCGGACAGCCGGCACCAACGGCTATTCCCGTTCACTATCCGCCGGATGTGGGCTTTGCGGCTGAAGAACATCCCGCCGCCCGCATGCGGGATGCCGCCGAACACGTCGCCTGGGAAGCTGCGACGTTCGACGATCTGCCGCCGGTAAAATCTGCTCCCGTTGCAGAGGCTGCTCCTGTCAAGCAGGTCCCGCCGACGCCTGCCGGTGATTTTGACGATGTCGACCTGTTTGCCGATGTCCACGGAAAGGTGGCCAAACCTGCCGCTCAACCCGGGCAGTCGGACGGCTGGAACGAGATCAAGGAGCTTTCCGGTTACGAGAAATTCGCCGCCGAAACCGATTTCAGCGATTCGGTACCGTCGGATCTGGGGCAGGTCAGTGTCGCTGGGCTTCAGGGCAAGAGCTACCGCATGGAGCCGAAGCGCCGCCGCTTTGGTGTCGCAGGTATTCTCCTTACTCTGGCTGGTGTCGCTGTTGTCGCCGGCGGGGGTTATGCCGCCTGGATGAACCGTACCGCGCTCAACGAGATGGTCGCCGGACTGGTGAGTTCCGCACCGAAAAATGCAACGGTTGCAGACAAGACCGCAACACCGGCAGCGACCACGCCTGTCGCCACTAAGCCGACGACGCCGGAAACTCCACCGGTTGACGACGGCAACACCGTCAACAGCAAATTTACCCAGCGCCTGATGGCGGATGGCAGCGAGGTGGATGCAGGCGTGCCTCCTGTCCCAGGTGGACCGGTCGCCGCCGAGGGCAAGTCCATCGCCCAGCAGAATGTTGCAGCTGCGACGCCGCCACCGGCTGCGGCTGCTGCCAATCCATCCGTACCGGCTCCCGCATCCGCGCCGCCGGCACAGGCTCCGACGCCTGCGCCGACAGCTGCTGCGCCTGCGCCGGCCCCCGCACAGCCGACCGCGATGGTTCCGACGGCTACGCCGCCGGCAGCGACGCAGACGGCGACTGTCGGCACGGGTGAGAAGATGTTCTTGTACGAAGAACGTCTTGGCCAGACGTCGCCGACCGCGATCGAAGGTACGGTGACTTGGAGCGTCCATGAGGACAAGGGCGACGATGGCAAGCCATCTCCGACTGTCCAGGGCAGCATCAACGTGCCTGAGCGTGGCATGACCGCGCTGGTGACGTTCAAGCGCAACAGCGACCCGTCGCTGCCGGCCAGCCATCTGATCGAACTGGTCTTCTCGCTGCCGCCGAACTTCGAAGGCGGCGCCATCGACAGCGTCCAGCGCGTGGCGATGAAGGCGACCGAGCAGGATCGTGGCGATGCGCTGATCGGTGTGCCGGCCAAGATCACAGACGATTTCCACATGGTGGCGCTGAACGACTTCCCGGATGCCCGCAAGACCAATCTTGACCTCTTGCGCAACCGCAACTGGATCGACATTCCGATCACCTACCGCAACGGCCGTCGCGCCCTCTTGACCATGGACAAGGGCACGACCGGCACGGACGCCTTCAACAAGGTAATCGGCGAATGGGCCGCCATTGCCGGTCCTAGCGGCCAGTAACGAACGGATTTCCAAGCGATACAGAAAAGGCGGGTCCGAACGGGCCCGCCTTTTTCAGTTTCAACCATCCGGTCTGCGGACCGGATGGTTATGCTGTCGCTTCCACGACGCGCAGGCCCTTGGCGCGGTCGAGGGCGTCCTTGCGGACAGCCTCCTGGACCTTTTCAAAGGCGCGCACTTCGATCTGGCGGACACGTTCGCGGCTGATGTCGAATTCGGACGACAGGTCTTCCAAGGTCACGGCATCTTCGGACAAGCGGCGAGCCTCGAAGATACGGCGTTCGCGGTCGTTGAGCACGCTCATTGCGCGGGCCAACATGTTGCGACGTGTCTCGAGTTCGTCCTGTTCGATCAGTACCGCTTCCTGGCTCTCGTGGTTGTCCACCAGCCAATCCTGCCACTGGCCGCCTTCGCCTTCCGCAGCCTTGATCGGCGCATTCAGCGATGCGTCGCCCGAAAGGCGGCGGTTCATCGAGATGACCTCCTCCTCGGACACTTTCAGCGTCGTGGCAATCTCGGTCACCTGGTGAGGCTTTAGGTCGCCTTCGTCGATCGCCTGGATCTTGCCCTTGAGGCGGCGAAGGTTGAAGAACAGCCGCTTCTGGTTGGCGGTCGTCCCCATCTTCACAAGTGACCACGAGCGCAGAATGTACTCCTGGATCGAGGCCTTGATCCACCACATGGCGTAGGTGGCCAGACGGAAGCCGCGTTCCGGATCGAACTTCTTGACGGCCTGCATAAGGCCGACGTTGCCTTCGGACACGACTTCGCCGATCGGCAGGCCGTAGCCGCGATAGCCCATGGCAATCTTCGCCACCAGACGAAGATGGCTTGTGACAAGCCTATGGGCTGCCTGACGGTCGGCGTGCTCGGCATAACGCTTGGCGAGCATGTACTCTTCCTGCGGTTCCAGCATCGGGAACTTGCGGATCTCGTCAAGATAGCGATTGAGGCCGGTCTCGCCGGCGGTAATGGATGGCAAGTTATTGCGGGCCATGAAGCACCCTCCTTGTTGGAAACCAGCCCCTTCGATACGCCATTCAACATGGCGAAAAGCGGGCCAGCACGTGCGGTTCTGGCAGACCCCGCACTAAGTCTAGTTATAAATAAGTATGACGAAACTGGGATTCAAGAACTGTGTCACGCATGTGTGACCTGTGAGATGCACCAAAGGCCAATTATTATTGGCGATTTCGAAATTATCCAGCGCATAACCGGCATGCTGGCGAAGATCTTGAACAATCAACGCGTTTATAAGCTCTGCGCGGTCGGATGTCCAGATCCATGCACTATTTGCGGAGAGCCTCGGCCAGCTCCAGCATATCGTCGGGCAGAGCGGCTTCGAAATGCAGGATTTCGCCGGTGCGTGGATGTTCGAACTGGAGCAGGTACGCATGCAGCGCCTGGCGCGGGAAGCGGGTGACGATGTCCTTGCGTTCATCCGCCAAAAGGTTCGCCTTGGTGCGGAAACCGGCGCCATACACTGTGTCGCCGAGCAGCGGATGACCGATATGGGCCATGTGAACGCGGATCTGGTGGGTGCGGCCGGTTTCGAGGCGGCAATCCACAAACGCGGCTAGCGCCGTCGCATCCGGCTGCTCGTGGAAGCGTTCGAGCACGGTGTAATGGGTGATCGCCTCGTCGGAATCCTCGCGGTCAGGCTTTTGAACGGCGCGTTTCGTGCGGTCGCCCGTCGAACGGCCGAGCGGCGCATCGATCGTTCCGTTGAGCTGGCGCGGCCGGCCCCAAACGATGGCGCGGTAGGCGCGTTCAAGCGGCATCGTCCGACCGTGATCGGCAAACTGCGCCGACAGGTGGCGGTGCGCGATGTCGTTCTTGGCGACGACCATGACACCGGTGGTGTCCTTGTCGAGGCGGTGGACGATGCCGGGACGGCGGACGCCGCCGATGCCAGACAGGGTGTCGCCGCAGTGATGGATGAGGGCGTTGACCAGCGTCCCGGTCCAGTTGCCGGCGCCGGGATGAACGACGAGGCCAGCGGGCTTGGAGATGACGATGAGGTCGCTGTCTTCGTAGAGCACGTCGAGCGGAATGTCCTCGCCCTGGGGTGTCGGATCTTCCGGTTCCGGCATGGTGATCTCGAAACGCTCGCCCGGTCGGACCTTGCGCTGCGGATCGGTCATCGGTTCGCCGTTGCGCAGCACAGCCCCTTCCTTGATCAGCACCTTGACGCGACTGCGCGAAATGTCGTCGCCGAGTTGCGCGGTCAACCAGGCATCGAGGCGGCCTTCTGCGGCTTCGTCGGCGATCAGCACTTTGCTAATGGCATCGGCTTCTTTAAAGGGGTCGTTCAAACGCTTCTCTCCGGCGAGATCAAGAACAGGACGTATTCATGACAAGTCTCAAGCCAGACGACCAGGACGAAAAGCCTCTCGATCCGGCAATGGAAAATGTGCGGCGCAAGATGGTACGGCTGATGATCGTCTCGGGTGCCGTCATGGTGGTGAGCCTTATGGCGGTGTTCGGTGCCATTGTCTACAAGGCGATGCGGCCGGCGGCCAAGGCTGTTGCGACGAGCGGCGTGCCTTCGGATGCTCCGGTTTCGTCCTCGGTGGCGCTGCCGGCGGGCTTTTCTGTGCAGTCGGTCAGTCTCTCCGGCAACCAGATGCTGTTTTACGGCGTGACCATGGCCGGCCAGCGACAGGCGATCGTGTTCGACTACGGCGTTGGCCGCATCGTCTCGACCGTCTCGCTGCCGACGCCCTGACGGATAGCCCGATGAGCGAGGACCGGCTGACCATCATCGCGGATGCCGACGATCCGCGCATCGCCGAATTCCGCGATATCCGCGAGCGCGACCTGACCGGCCGTGAAAGCCGCTTCATTGCCGAGGGAACCGTGGTGCTGCGGCTTCTGGCCGAGGCGCACCGGGCCGAGCGCGGCTTCGTCGCTGAAAAGGTGCTGTTGCTGCGCAACCGAGCGGCGGGACTTGCCGACATGATCGCGGCGCTGCCGCGTGATGTGCCGGTCTACGTGGCGGAGGCGCCGGTGCTCGATGCCATCGTCGGCTTCCATCTGCATCGTGGTGTCCTGGCGCTCGGGCGCCGTGTGCTCACGGACGATACGGTTGCCTTCATCGACAGTCTGCCGAAATCGACCCTGCTGCTGGTCGGGTGCGGCATTTCCAATCATGACAATGTCGGTTCGATGTTTCGCAATGCTGCGGCCTTCGGTGCCGACGGTATTCTTCTGGACGAGACGAGTTGCGACCCGCTCTATCGCAAGGCAGTGCGGGTCTCGGTTGGCTCGGTGCTGACCTTGCCCTATTGTCGGGCCGGCTCCAATCTTGCCATTCTCGACGCGCTCGATGCCCGTGGCTTTGCCATCTGGGGGCTTTCGCCACGCGGCGAAACGTCGATTGCCGTTGTGCCGCCATCGGAGCGGCTGGCCTTGGTGGTGGGTACGGAAGGGCAGGGATTGCCTCGGTCCATCCTGTCGCGCTTCCGGACCGCGCGCATTCCGCAGGCGCCGGGGCTGGACAGCCTCAATGTGGCGACGGCCACCGGCATTGCGCTGTATGCAATGGCATCGTCGGCCGGGCGGATCTAGAGCGACGGTTTCTCGAGCAGTTCGGAGGCGCGATCGGCAAGGCTCCTGCGGTCGCCGCTGTCGCTCTCTCCATTTTTCTCGAGCAAGGCATGGATGGGCGACTGCTTGCCCTCGGTAAGCGCCGTAAGCGCTACCATGCTGGCGGCAATGGTGGCGATCTCTTCGCGCAGAGCCCCATCCTGGGCGGTCGAGCGGGATTTGAGCAGCCTGTCCGAGAGGGCCGTGCTGCGATTGCGGGCGTCGTCGGCGAGCACCGCGATGTCGGTTCCCAAAGCGGGTTCTGCGTCATCAGCAACGGTGTCAGTGTCAGCGGTTGCGCTACTGGTGGATTTCACGGTTTTCGTCCCATCGGCTGCGGTCACTTTCGCCGGTCCTGCAGCACCTCTCGACGACTTCGCGGCTTCCCTGGCGTCGATCGTTGCCATCTTCAGTTTCTGTTTGAGGCGCGTCACTTCTTCGACCCGGCGCGCGATAAGGTTTTGCTGGTCGGCGTTGGATGCGACTTCGCGGCTTAGTTTTTCCTCGAGCCGGGTCACCTTGTTCTGCTCCTCGCCGAGACGCATCTCGGCTTCGGTTGCGCGCCTCGTAAAGGTCTCGAGCTCACTGCGCGCCGCATCCCTTTCGGTGCGAAGACCATTGAAGCGGACACGCAGGTTCTCGATCTCTGCTTCGCGCGCGGCAAGGTCGATCTTCGTGTTGTCCGCGTCGACCGCCATCCTGTCGATGCGTTTACGCAGGCTGTCGAGATCCGCTTCCTTCTCTGCATGGGCCAGCTCGGAAATGCGCAAGGACGACCGCAACTGGCTGATGCTGCTCTCCTCGCGGCGCAGGCGTGCCCGCAAGTCGCTCGCCTCCACGCTCATATCGTTGATCTGGGCGTGTAGCTGTTCGTTTTCCGTCGCCAGCCGCCCGGCTTCCTTTTTTACAACTTCCTGCGCGATTTGAAGAGCGATGCTCTTTTCCCGCTGCCGGGAGAGGGCCTGCTCGGTCTTGGCATTTTCTGCGGCATAGAGTGCCCGTGCCATGTCTTTTTGGGCACGTACTTCCTGGGCGCTCAGGGGCATCGTGGCGCGCAGGCGCTTTTCCGTGAAGTGGACGATGCGGCGATGGATGGCGGGCGCCACCATGCATACGAGGATCACCGCCGTCAGAAAGCCTAAACCGAACAGTAGCGCAAATTGTATCACGGCGCGGCAATCACCTGTACTTGGGCATAGAGCGGAGGTGGAAATTAAGCAGGAAGCCTGCCATCGGGCAAGCTTCATGTCTGTGCGCAGTCAATATCGCGGTAGGGGTCGCCCGGTCAGAACGGGTTCCAGGTCGGTTGCGGCGTGACCTTGAGATAGCCGAGGTTGAGGCCGAGACGGGCGCCGATACCGGTGCGGATCGGCACGACGACGATGTTGTTGTTTTTCAGCGCGGTCATGCCGACGCCGGCGATAACGAATGCCTGTCCGCTGATGCCTCCGAAGCGGGTGTAGATGGCTTCGGTATTGGCAAGGTTATAGACCAGCATCATGACGCGGGTGCCCTGGCCGCCATAGTCGAAGCCGAGCGAAGGACCCTGCCAGTACAGCGGGTGCTCGCCTGCGTTCTTGGTGTTGAGCTGGCCCTCGCCATAGGTCAGGCCGGCGATGAAGGCGCCGGAGCCCTCCTGTCCGAGGATATAGCCGTTCGGCAGGCCGTAGCGCTCAAAGGCGGTCTCGACAACCTTGGCAAGGCCGCCGCTGGTGGAGCCGAAGAAAGAATGGCCGGCGTCGATGATCTCCTGAACGGTGTACTGGCCGCTATTGGGCGCTGCTTCCGCCGCGCGCATGGGCAAGGAAACACTGACGAGGGCGGCGAACGCAGCCACCATTCCGAGGCCGAATAGTCTGCGTAGGATTTGATTGCGCATAGGCTCATCCGTTCATCTCAGTGGGCGCAAAGCATGCGCCCGACGATGGCCGCATTTTGCGTTGATCCTCTTAACAATCGGTTTACCAAATATGGTGTCTTTATGGCGCAACAGATGCCGAAACTGGTAATCCCCGTGCAAACTTGCCGTGGCAATCTCAGGTCATGAAACCTCGCCCGGCATACAGGAGACAATGAATGTCAAGAAATCCGAATCTGACTTTGAATGGGACGGATCTGGCCGCGCTCCTGTGCAGCCGCGTTTGCCACGATGTCATTTCGCCCGTCGGCGCCATCAACAACGGACTGGAACTGCTGGACGAGGGTGGCGCTGATGCGGATGCCATGGATCTCATCCGCACGAGCGCGCTGAATGCCTCCGTACGGCTGAAGTTCGCGCGCATCGCTTTCGGTGCATCCGGGTCTGTCGGTGCTTCCATCGATACGGGCGAAGCCGAGCGCGCCGCCAAGGACTTTGCCGAGGCCGAGAAGAAGGCAACTGTCGTCTGGAACGGACCGCGGGCGATTGTCGCCAAGAACCGGGTCAAGCTGCTTCTCAACCTGTTCCTGGTCGCCTATGCGTCCATCCCGCGCGGTGGTACGATCGAAGTGACGCTCGAAAATCCCGAATTCGACGCGAAGTTCACACTTGTCGTCAAGGGCAAGCTGATGCGCGTTCCGGCAAAATTTGCCGAGATCTGCAATGGTGTCATCGAGGAAGCGATCGATGCCCACTCCGTGCAGCCCTATTACACCGTGCTGCTGGCCGACGAGAGCGGCATGGACATCACCTATACGGCAACCGCCGAAGAGATAACCTACGTCGTAGAAATGCGGGCCGCTTAACCCTGCGTTGCGCTAACGGGGGAAAGTAACGATTTCTTTAGCGTCGAGCCACTATCGTCTTTCCCGAAGACGCGTTCCTTGGACAGTGGTTCGATGCAAAGGAGTTGCCCATGCAGCGGTTCATGATAGCCGACACATCCGACGTCGTGCGCAAGGTCGGCATGCGCATCCTGTCCGAACTCGATTTCCTCGTTAGCGAGGCATCGAACGCGCACGAAGCGCTAAGCCGCTTCGAATCCGGTATTCCGCACTATATGATCGTCGATGCTGGCATGGACGGCGCGCTCGAGCTTATCGCCGCGATCCGCGCCATGCCGGAGGGCAAGGACGTCAAGATCTACTACTGCGTCGTCGAAGCCGATCTCAAGAAGCTGATGGCCGGCAAGCGGGCAGGGGCGACCGATTTCCTGCTGAAGCCATTCGACCGCAAGATCCTGACTGCCGTGTTCGGCAACCGCGCCATCGCCGCCTGACGATCAGGCACGCAAGTTTCCGATCTGCTTCGCCCGAACGATTGCCACTAAAAATCCCGCTTCGTTGCCGAGGCGGGATTTTTGATAGGTGGCAGTGGTCGGGTTCCGTCGGGTAGCTCAGGCGCTTTCGGCGTAGCTGCTGCTTTCCGGTTCGCGCAGCACATAGCCGCGGCCCCAGACTGTTTCGATGTAGTTCGCACCGCCGGCCGCATTGGCGAGCTTCTTGCGAAGCTTGCAGATGAAAACGTCGATGATCTTCAGTTCCGGTTCGTCCATGCCGCCATAAAGGTGGTTCAGGAACATTTCCTTGGTAAGCGTCGTACCCTTGCGGAGCGAAAGAAGCTCCAGCATCTGGTATTCCTTGCCGGTCAGGTGGACGCGCTGGCCGCCGACTTCGACGGTCTTGGCGTCGAGGTTGACGATCAGTTCGCCCGTCGAGATGACCGACTGGGCGTGACCCTTGGAGCGACGGACGATCGCATGAATGCGAGCAACCAGTTCGTCCTTGTGAAAAGGCTTTGTCATGTAATCGTCGGCACCGAAGCCGAGACCGCGAACCTTGTCCTCGATGCCGGCCATGCCGGAAAGGATGAGGATCGGTGTCTTGACCTTCGACAGACGCAGCGTACGAAGAACTTCGTAGCCAGACATGTCTGGAAGGTTCAAATCGAGTAGAATGATATCATAGTCATACAGCTTGCCAAGATCCACGCCCTCTTCACCGAGGTCGGTCGTGTAGACGTTGAAGCTCTCCGATTTAAGCATCAATTCGATGCTCTGCGCTGTCGCGCTGTCGTCTTCAATGAGTAGAACCCGCATAATATTCCCCTTTACCGCCGCCGAAAGGTCGAAAGCCTCCTACGCGATACCGATTCAACCACTGCCTGATTTGAAAGCTGCCACGGAATGGTTAACAAATTCTGATTCCATCTGGCAAGCTGTATCGACTTTATTAAATATTTTTCTCACTTCCCTGATTTTCCACGTAAATCAGCATTCCGATTTTCTTAACTTCTACATTAAGAAAATAAGCCAACTGATTCTTTTGAATCGATAATGCCTTTGTTTCGATTTCGTCCGAGGTATTTACCGACCCTTAAATGATAGGGCCTATCATTAACGATGCCCGTAAACGAAAGGTTACCAGAGGTAGCTTTTTGTTAACGCCGCCGGAATTTTTTTGTCCCATTGCGATTCAAATCGAGGTGGGCGGGTAATGTGTAGAGATCCGGGGTCTCTCATCACGGGAGTAATGCGTATGAAGTCACGTGAGAGCCTAGTCCGTCTGAAAGAGTTCCAGGTAAACGAAAAACGTCGCCAGTTGCAGCAGTTGCAAATGATGACAGCGGAATTCGACAGGATGACCAAGGATCTGGAAAGCCAGATCGTCTTGGAAGAGAAAAAGTCCGGAATTACGGACCCGAACCACTTTGCCTATCCGACTTTTGCCAAGGCCGCGCGGCAGCGTGCGGACAACCTGCAGGTCTCGATCCGGGAACTGCGGACGCAGGAGGAGGCCTTGGAAAGCACTCTCGAAGAGATGCAGGCCGAGTATGCCAAGGCGGCAGCGCTGGAAGAGCGTGACGGTGGGGCGAGAGCCCGCGCCTGATCGCATCTTCGCTGGGGTTTGCGAAAGTTACCGCGAAGAGCCGTGCATGACTGGCCTGTTGGCCAGCCATGCACGGTTTTTGGTGTTTTCCGACCGTTCGCCATTTCGGGTACCGTTGCGCCCCATGCCGGCTTCAGGCTATCGCTGCACCCGCAGCATCGTCTTGGAGGGATCGGGTCATGGATATCAGGAGCGTCAGGGCCGTTCTCCTGATTGCGGCGCCGTTTTTCCTGGCCTTGGGCCTGGTCTTGCCGCTGGTGCGTTTCGACCGGCTCTACTTTTTCAGCGACACTCCGTCGTTGCTTGGCATCGTCGCATCGCTCTGGCAGAGCGGCAACGGTGTGCTTTCGGCGGTCGTGGCGGTGGTGTCGATCGGGTTGCCGATCGTGAAGCTCGTGGCCCTGGCGATGGAGGCCCTGCCGAGCGATGGCAGGGGCGGAGGCGCAGCATTTTTCGAGCGGGTCGTCCCGCAACTTTCGCGCTGGTCGATGATGGATGTGATGCTGGTGGCTGTTGTTATCGCGGCTGCCAAGACCAGTGGTCTCGCGAGCGCTTTCACGCAGCCCGGTCTCTGGTTTTACGCGGGCTCGACAATAATTTCGGGCCTCCTCCATTTCCTCCTGAGGAATGGATCGGGCCCGAAAAAATAGGTTTTGCGAAGATCAGGTTATCGCGTCAGTGGCGATATTGCTGGATGCGCGTGGTGCGCAGGCCGGCAAGACCGTGGCTGCTGATGGAGGACTGCCAAGACAGGAACTCCTCGACCGTCAGCGTATAACGGTCACAGGCTTCTTCCAGGCTCAACAGGCCACCGCGCACAGCCGCGACAACCTCTGCTTTACGGCGGATGACCCAGCGCCGCGTATTGGGCGGTGGCAGGTCAGCAATCGTAAGGGGGCTGCCATCGGGGCCGATGACGTATTTCACCCGGGGACGTATCATTTCGGTCATTGGACTCTCTACACACACTCAAGACCACTTCCAGGACTGTATCTCGCCACATTTAAAAATTGACTAAGCCCTCAGTAACACTTTGATAACAATTTTACGGAGTGTGGCTCGCAGGTGATTTGCAGCGGCGTTCCAATGGCCGCGGACTGCAGCCAAGTCCTTACGTTTGCGCGGAAACTGGCTGATTCGCGGGATTTCTTTTAAGTCGCTAATTCAGTATTTTGTGGTTTTAGGCCGCAGCGAACAGCCGAAATTATTTTGTATTTTTTCAATGGCATCCGGCTGATCTCTCAGAGATTGGCGCAAACCGGTGGATCGTTGAGCCTGCTTTCCGGTGCGGAGGCGAGGTCGAGGCATGTGTTCGGTACCAGCCGAGCCATCGGCCGGCAGTTTTTGGATCTGCCGGCCTCTCCGTTAATTTCTCAAAGCCGGACTATGGCTATCTCCGTTTTACCGGCACCGAAATCGTATTGCGCCGTGCCGGAATGAAGCAATGTGAGCAGATCGCCGGCATTAAGGCCCGCCAGTCCCACGCCGCTGTGGCGAAAGGGATTGCTGCTCGCCGCGGCACTGGCGGTGGCGAGGGTGGTGGTGCCGTTGGCGACAAGGCTGACGGAATGCTCACCGGAAGTGAGGATGCTTGCGCTCAATGATAGGAGATAGAGACCTGCGGCCGGCACCACGAGGCGATTGCCGAGGCTGCCACCGAGGCTGGCGCCGAGTGCGAAGCCGCCACGTGCGGCGCTCAGCTGGGTAAAGCCGGTCTGGCTGCCGCTCGACGGTGTCAGCGCGCCGACGGCGAGCGATGCACGCGCGGCCGGTTGTTGCGGCATGTCGACGATGCCCTGCGGCGACACCGACAGCCCGGTCTGCCATGTCCCACCGTCCGGGCTGACCTTGATGGAGAAACTGTCGTTGCCCGCCAGTCCCATTTCCGCGCGCCCAGACCAGCCGGTCTGGAAGAGCAGCGAGGCAGTGTCGCCAGAGGAGTTCTTGTTGACCTTGATCTGGTGGCCGTTGCCGGCATTGTTGAACAGCGTCGCAGCTGCGCTGACGGTGAGGCGGTTGGTGGCATCGGCAGACGCATTGATGCCGAGCGCCGACATCGTGCCCTCGGACGGAAGGCTCATCTCGCTCCAGATGCTGTCTTCAAGGACGCGAAGTCGGTTGTCGACCTTGAACCAGGCGCGCCAGCCGGTGCGCGGCTGCAGGAAAATCCAGGCTCCGTCCTGCCTGAAAGCCAGCTGTGCCGATTTGCCTGACCAGATGCCTGTCGCCTCCGAGGCGACGAGATAGCAGTCGCCCTCGCTGATGGGGTCGGGCGGCGGCGATGAACGGGTTGCGGTGATGGCGAGCTGGACGATGGCATCCAGCCGCTGCAGCGTTTCGTTATGGGTGACGTGCTTTTGAGCCTGGGATGGTAGGATATAGGGCAGGGACAGGTTGGCGGTCTGGTCTGACATTGGCATCTCCCGCGGTGTGGGCCGGAGCTTTCAGGTCAGCTCGCCGGCGTCATTCACCGTCGAGTTTAAAGCCGATGGAGAGTGCGGGGATGAAAAACGGTAGTCGGCGTTGTTTCTGCTGGATTTTCCTGACGGTTTATCCCCCGGAAACTGTGTTCCGTGCACCCCATGAGATGAAGTCGGGGTTGGCGAAGTCGCTGTCGGTCGGCTGGTTTCGCTTGCCATAGCTGAGTGGTTTGCCGTCGAGGGTCACCGTCGTGCCTCCGGCAGCCCGAAGCACGGCATCGCCGGCAGCCGTGTCCCATTCCATAGTTCTTGCAAAACGCGGATAAACGTCGGCCTTGCCTTCGGCGAGCAGGCAGAATTTCAGCGATGAGCCGATCATCGTGCAGGCACTGACGGCATTGTCGGAGAGAAAATCGTCGGTACGGTCGTTGCCGTTGCAGCGGCTGGCGAGCCCCGTCAGCGTTTCACCAGCTTGGCGCGCGGTGATCGGCGCCCGGCTGGCGATCGTGAAATCGGCATCCACCATCAGCTTTTCAGCCACGCCGTCTTCGCCCGTAAAGGCGACGCCGAGGGCAGGGGCATAGACGATGCCTGCAACAGGTTGACCATCGACGATATAGGCGATGTTGACGGTGAATTCGTCGCGATGCTCGATGAATTCGCGCGTGCCGTCGAGCGGATCGACTAAAAAGAACGGCGTCGTGCCGGTTGCCGGACTGTAGCCGGCAGCGACTGCCTCCTCTGCGATGACGGGGATGTCCGGAAAAGCCGCTGCAAGATGGGCAAGGATGATGACCTCCGCCCGCTCATCCGCAACGGTGACGGGCGACAGGTCGAGTTTCTGTGTCACCGCATGTGCGGAGCGGTAGACGGCCAGAATTGCCTCACCCGCTTCCAACGCGGCCTTTTCAAATACAGTAAGCATGATCTTCTTTTATGCCATCCTTCGTCTCGGTGCCAAGGGAGTGTTTGGGCGGCAGCAGCATCGACCCGCTATGGGCGAGTGAGATCCCTTCGTCGAAACCATGAGTAAAAATCAGGTTGACTTCACTATCCCGTAATACTTTATTGTTTTTACTTTATGAGGCGAAACTTAATTTCAGATTTTCTACAAGAATATGACAAAAAAAATTACAGAATATATGAGTAAACTTCAGATCATCATTTGATTTCTGTAATTTTAAATTTTAGAATATAACTGTCTTGTATCGCAATTCTGAATTCTCGTTTCAACTCTGCGATGTATGGAATAAGAAAATTTTATTGCGATTTACGAGAAATGCAAAAATGTATCAGCAGGAAGAGTACAATACTTCTTTTATGCCGGCAGAATTGAAGTGGATCGACGTCTGTATTGTTGCAACGCGTCGCCCTGAATTGCTGGAGCGGACACTTCGGTCTTTCCACGCAAATCTGTTCAGTGCCTTCAGGATACGCAGGATCATCGCAAATATCGATCCGCTGTTCGGGAGCGTGGCGGATCAGGAGAGGTGCATTGCCATCATTCGCCAGTACGATCCGAATGCCTTGATCTCTCTTCCAGAGCGGCCGAATTTCGCGAAGGCTGTCGCCAGCAATTGGCTGGCCAGTTCAACCGATGTCATCCTCCATCTGGAGGACGACTGGCTTCTCAATCGTCCGGTCCGCCCGGATCACCTGCATGCCTTCGTAGACTACCCGTGGATCGGGCAGATCAGCTTCAATCATGCCAACAAGCGATGGGATGTCCGTAAAAACGGGTCGTTCTGCTACGCCCTCAAGCATTTCCGGCTGATTGGCATCAAATGCTCTATCGGCCAGAAGAAGCCGACGTTTCTGACAGGGCCATCCTTTCTCAGGGGATCCTTCGCTCACCGGTCTGCCGAACTGATGGACTTCGCTCTCGATCCGGAAAAGCAATTTTGCCGGGGGGTCAACCGGTCGCTGGAACGCTATGCAGCGCAATATCGCAACCTTATCGTCGGCGAGATAGATGCTTATTACATCGAAGATATCGGCCGGAGCTGGAGGAAAGAGCGCAATATCGTGAAGCAAGTGGTTGCGGGCCAGTCCTATTGGACCGGCACCGCGCCCGAGGCGAATGACGCGCCTGAAATCCGGCTCGTTACAGAATCCGGCTCCAGAGAAATTTAGGAACGATATCCTTCCGGCGCACTGTGACGCGTGGCAGACGCATCTGGTCCAATATGGCATTTGCCTTGCCTTTGATGGTGGTCGTCGCCGTCAGGAAGCCGCTGTCTCGTGCAATCGCCACGACAAGATCATTGTGGCTTCCGAACGGGTAGCTGAAAGCCGTCACCGCGCTGCCGCTGATATCCTCGAGCTCGGCCTTGCTGCCTGCCATCTGCTCGCGTGCCTCGGCCTCGCCGAGCACACCCAAACGGGCGTGATCGAGGGTGTGGGCACCTACCTCCTGGCCGCCAGCCATCCATTCCCGCAGTTCCTCTTTCGTCATGCAAGGGTCGACGGGCATCCGCCCTTCGTCCCACTTGTTGTAGCCGCCGACCTGACGGCTGACGAAATAGGTGGTGGAGGTAAAGCCGAACTCGGCCAGAACCGGCAGGGCATTGTGATGAACATTGCGGTAACCGTCGTCGAAGGTGATGCCGACCGCCTTGCCCTTCTTTTCGCCCGACATGTAGAGGCCCAGTTCCGCCATCGAGCAGCCGGTATAGCCAAGCAGTTTCAGAGCCTGCATCTGGCTTCGAAAACGCCGCTTGCTGACGAACATATATCGCGACCCCACCCCGCGCGGCGGAGCATCGGCGATATGATGATACATGAGTATCGGGAAGCTCCGATGGCTCGCCTTATCGCCGGTTACGACAGTATTCATGACACGATACCAATTTCAGTGATCTGTCGTTTACTTCAAGGCGCTGGGGATTGGTAAGCGGTAATGTGAAATTCGCGTCACAATGCTGATTTTCCACAAGTGCGGCGCGGTTGCCTGCGCAATATCTTACTGTTGAAATCTTCGAATTCCGGCGGGCGGGGTGAGGTCTAAGGTGTTCCGCGAAAGCGACCTGACCAACGCACTTCTCGCATGTGCCACTGGAAAAGGTGCGAGGTCCTTATCAGCGAATTTTAGGTCCTTCGGAGGCTTGTTGTTTTTGCTGCATGTGCGAATGTCTGACGGGATCGAGTTTGGGACATCGCATGCGTTATTCAGCACTCAACATCTTGAAGCAGGCATTTACCGGCAACCGTGACTGGAAGCCGGTCTGGCGGACGCCAGAGCCGAAGCCGCATTACGACGTGATCATCGTCGGCGGTGGCGGGCATGGGCTGGCGACGGCCTATTATCTCGCCAAGGAGCATGGCATCACCAATGTCGCCGTGCTGGAGAAGAGCTATATCGGCTCCGGCAATGTCGGTCGCAACACGACCATCATCCGTTCGAACTACCTGCTGCCAGGCAACGAGCCGTTTTATGAGCTTTCCATGAAGTTGTGGGAAGGTCTGGAGCAGGACTTCAACTACAATGCCATGGTCTCCCAACGCGGCATCGTCAACCTGTTCCATTCGGACGGCCAGCGCGACGCCTATGCGCGGCGCGGCAATGCGATGCGGATGCACGGCGTCGATGCAGAGTTGCTCGACCGCGAGCAGGTCCGCAAGATGATGCCATACCTGAACTACGATCATGCCCGCTTCCCCATCCTCGGTGGTCTGCTGCAGAAGCGTGGCGGAACGGCCCGCCATGACGCGGTTGCCTGGGGCTATGCGCGGGGCGCCGATACGCGCGGGGTCGATCTGATCCAGCAATGCGAAGTGACCGGCATCCGGCGGGAAAACGGTCAGGTCACCGGGGTCGAAACGACGCGCGGCTTCATCGGCTGCAACAAGCTGGCACTGGCTGCTGCCGGCAATACCTCGACGCTCGGTCGCATGGCCGATCTCGACCTGCCGATCGAAAGCCATGTGCTGCAGGCTTTCGTGACCGAGGGGCTGAAGCCGGTGATCGACAATGTCATCACCTATGGTGCGGGTCACTTCTATATCTCGCAGTCGGATAAGGGCGGGCTGGTGTTCGGCGCCGATATCGACGGCTACAGTTCCTATGCCCAGCGTGGCAACCTGGCGACGGTCGAGCACACGCTGGAGGAGGGGGTCTCTCTCATCCCCGGGCTGTCGCGCGTGCGGGTGCTGCGCGCCTGGGGCGGGATCATGGACATGAGCATGGACGGTTCGCCGATCATCGATCGGACGCCGATCGACAATCTCTATCTGAACTGCGGCTGGTGCTACGGTGGGTTCAAGGCGACGCCGGCTTCCGGCTTCTGCTTTGCGCATCTGATCGCCCGGAACGAGACCCACGACGTCAGCCGGTTTTTGCGGCTCGACCGCTTCGCCCATGGTTTCGAGATCGACGAAGGCGGCAAGGGCCCGCAGCCGAACCTGCATTGAGGGCATGAGATAATGGCAAGCTTGATACACTGCCCGCATTGCGGCATCCGCCCGAAGGAAGAATTTGCGATCCGCGGCGACGCATCGGTGTCGCGCCCATCGCCCACGGCATCCGACGACGCGTGGCACCGCTACGTCTATATTCGCGACAATCCACGCGGTCGCTACCGCGAACACTGGCACCACGCCTCCGGCTGCCGCCGCTGGCTGGTGGTCGAGCGCAGCAACGTCACGCACGAGGTGTTTTCCGTGACGGATGTCGCCGATGCTGTGCGGGAGGGCGTGGAATGACGGCCTATCGCGTTTCCACCGGCGGTCTTGTCGATCGCGGCACCTCCCTCGGTTTCACCTTCGACGGCAAGCGCCTGCAGGGGCTGGGTGGCGATACGCTCGCCTCCGCACTGCTGGCCAACGACCAGATGCTGGTCGGCCGCAGTTTCAAATATCATCGTCCTCGCGGCATCGTCACGGCGGGATCGGCCGAGCCGAACGCGCTGGTGACCATTGGCAAGGGTGGCCGCACCGAGCCCAATACGCGCGCTACGGTTGCCGAACTCTACCAGGGGCTCGATGCGGTCAGCCAGAATCGCTGGCCGTCGCTGAAGCACGATATCGGCTCGCTCAACAGCTTGCTGTCGCCCTTCCTCGGGGCTGGTTTCTACTACAAGACCTTCATGTGGCCGGCGGCCTTCTGGGAAAAGGTCTACGAGCCAATCATCCGCAAGGCCGCAGGCCTCGGCCGCGCCGTAATGCAGGCCGATCCAGATCGATACGAGAAATCCTGGGCCCATTGCGACCTGCTGGTGGTCGGCGCCGGGCCGACTGGCCTGATGGCGGCCCGTACTGCGGCCCGCGCCGGACTGCGGGTCATCCTTGCCGACGAAGGCTTTCGTCTCGGCGGCTCGCTGCTGTCGGAAAAGCTCGCCATCGGCGGGATCAGCGCCGATGCTTTTGCCAAGACCGTGCTCGACGAACTAGCAGGCTTCCCCAACGTCACGCTGATGCCGCGCACGACGGTTTTCGGCTGGTACGACGACAATGTTTTCGGCGCAGTCGAGAAGGTGCAGAAGCACATCGCCATGCCATCGACGGATCGGCCGGTGGAGCGGCTGTGGCGAATTATTGCCAAGCGCGCCATCGTCGCCACCGGCGCCGAGGAGCGGCCGCTGGTTTTCGGCGGCAACGACCGGCCGGGGGTGATGATGGCTGGGGCTGCGCGCAGTTATCTCAACCGCTACGGTGTTGCCATCGGCCAGAAGGTCGCCGTGTTCACCAATGGTGGCTCCGGTTATCGCACGGCGCACGACCTGATCGCCGCAGGAGTCGAGATCGCCGCGATCATTGACACCCGCCCGGGGACATCGGATGTCGCGCCGAACGGCGTGCGCGTTATCCATGGTGGCACGGTCGTTGCCACCAAGGGCAAATACCGGATCGAGGGTCTGCTTGCCGATCGTGGTGGACTGGACGAGTTCATCGGCTGCGATGCGCTGGCGATGTCCGGCGGCTGGTCGCCGATCATCCATCTCGCCTGCCAGCGCGGCGCCAAGCCCGTCTGGTCTGACGAGCGACAGGCATTCATGGCGCCGGAGGATACAGGTGGGCTAGTGGTGGCCGGATCTGCCGGCGGTATCGACAGCGTCGCCGGTTGCCTCTCCGACGGTGCGGCGAAGGCTGCCGCCGTCATAGCAAGTCTGGGCTTCAGCGTTCAGGGCCATGACTTGCCCGAGGTTGAGGGCGAGTACGATCCGTCTTTCGCCGCCGCCTGGCATGTGCCCGGCGCCCGGGACAAGGCATTCATCGACTTCCAGAACGATGTGCATGCCAAGGATATGGGCCTCGCGCTCCGCGAAGGTTTTGGCCATGTCGAGCATGCAAAGCGCTACACCACCAACGGCATGGCGACCGATCAGGGCAAGCTCGGTAACGTCAACGCGGTCGGCATCATCGCCGGAATGCGCGGCGTCAGCCCGGCAGCGGTTGGAACGACGACCTTCCGGCCGTTCTACACACCGGTTTCCTTCGGTGCCATGGCGGGGACTGCGCGTGCAAAACATGCGCGGCCCGTGCGGCAATCGCCGCTGCACGGCTGGGCGAAGAAGAACGGCGCAATCTTTGTCGAGGCTGGTGCCTGGTACCGCTCATCTTGGTTTCCGAGGGGCGACGAAAAGACCTGGCGTGAAAGCGTCGATCGCGAAGTGCTCAACGTTCGCGCCAATGTCGGCATCTGCGATGTCTCGACGCTCGGCAAGATCGAGGTGTTCGGCAAGGATGCGGCAGAGTTCCTGAACCGGATCTACAGCAACGCCTTTCTCAAGCTTCCGGTCGGCAAGGCGCGCTATGGTCTGATGCTGCGCGAAGACGGTTTTGTCTACGACGATGGCACGACCAGCCGGCTCGCCGAAAACCACTTCTTCGTCACCACGACGACGGCCTATGCCGGCGAAGTTATGACCCACATGGAATTCTGTGCGCAGGTTCTCTGGCCAGATCTCGACGTGCGCTTCGTGTCTTCGTCGGACCAGTGGGCGCAGATGTCGGTTGCAGGTCCGAAAGCCCGAATGGTGCTGGAGCAAGTGATCGAGGACGATATTTCCAACGAGGCATTTCCGTTCCTGGCCGCAGCCAGCGTGACGCTCAAAGGCGGACTGAAGGGGCGGCTGTTCCGGATTTCGTTTTCCGGCGAACTCGCCTTCGAGCTGGCTGTGCCGGCAGGTTTCGGCGAGGCGGTGGCGGATGCGGTGATGGAAGCGGGCAAGGCACACGATATCTGCGCCTACGGCGTCGAGGCTCTGAATGTGCTGCGCATAGAGAAGGGGCATGTCACCCACAATGAACTCGATGGCCGTACTACGCCCGACGACGTCGGTCTCGGGCGGATGCTGTCGACGCAAAAGGCAGACTTCATCGGCAAGCGACTGTCGACCCGCTTCGGGCTGACGGCAGCGGACCGTGGCCAGCTCGTTGGCCTGAAGCCGATCGACCATGACAAGGAAATCAAGGCCGGCGCGCATATCCTCAAGGAAGGCGCTGCGCCGTCGACAGCCCACGACCAGGGGCATGTCTCATCGGCCTGCTTCTCACCGGTGCTCGGTCATTCCATCGCGCTTGCCATGCTCAAATCAGGGCGCGAGCGGATTGGGGAAAAGGTGCTGGTGTGGGATCGGCTGCGCGGAGAGGAGTTCCTGGCCGAGGTCTGCAGTCCGGTATTCGTCGATCCGGACGCCCAGAAACTGCATGTTTGAGGAGCGGGCCATGAGCGTCGCATTCACCAACCGCCATATCCTGGAAGATCGGATTGCCGGCTTCCATTCGCAGCCAAGCGCCGATCACCTGTCGATCATCCGCCACGCAGCCATCTTTTCCGTTCTCGCGCATACAGGCCATGAGGCCTGGGCGCTGGCGGCGCTGCGCGCAATGCAGGATGTGTCGGTGCGCAGCGTCGGGCCGGGCGAATGGCTGGTGATTTCCGAGGCACTGGGTGCCGAAAGCCTGGCGCGGGATCTCTCCATGCTCGACGCGGCACGGCTGTCGTTTTTCGAGCAGAGCGACGGACGGACGCTGCTGCGTCTCTCGGGGCCGAATGTCCGCGCTATCCTCGCCAAATGCGTGCCGGTCGATCTGCATCGCGACGTCTTTGCCGACGGCCAGTCGGGCGCCATGCTCTGCTGCCATGTCAGCGCCAACTTGGCCCGTACCGGGGCCGATACGTTCGAGATTGCGGTGATGCGCTCCTTCGCGGGAACGGTCTTCGACGAGGTGCTGGAGATGGGTCGCGAATTCAACCTGACGGCTGGTTTCGCAGACTAGGATCATGGCGCGATGAGGACAATCTGCATGTCGCAAATGGAAGTATCTGCTTCGCAGTTCGGGCTATGTGGCCTGAAATTTTGCCTCTAGGCTGATCGTCAATTCGACGGATCGAAGGGAGTTTTTCGGCGGGGATTGCCTTGCCGAACACCCTTTCCCCGGCATCG
This sequence comes from Rhizobium tumorigenes, assembly GCF_003240565.2. Taxonomy (NCBI): domain Bacteria; kingdom Pseudomonadati; phylum Pseudomonadota; class Alphaproteobacteria; order Hyphomicrobiales; family Rhizobiaceae; genus Arminella; species Arminella tumorigenes. Next base: position 2,245,197 of record NZ_CP117255.1, on the reverse strand, counting down.
AACGCCAACCCATTCCAGACTGTTTCGATTGCGCTACCCGCAGGCGCATGCAACCGGAGATTATCCATGAAAAGCCATACGAAGGTCGTCGTCATCGGCGGCGGTGTCGTCGGATGTTCGGTCCTCTACCATCTGACGAAATTCGGCTGGACCGACGTGGTTCTGCTGGAGCGCTCGGAGCTGACATCCGGCTCGACCTGGCATGCGGCCGGCGGCATGCACACGATCAACGGTGATCCGAATGTCGCCAAGTTGCAGAAATACACGGTCGAACTCTACAAGGAAATCCAGGAGTATTCCGGCCAGGACATCGGCCTGCATATGACCTCCGGCCTGATGCTGGCGGCAACGCCGCAGCGGTTCGACTGGCTGAAGTCCATCCTTGCCAAGGGTCGCTACAACGGGCTCGAGGCGACATTGCTGTCGCCGAAAGAGGCGCACGAGATGATGCCGCTTCTCGACCCCGACCAGTTCGTCGGTGCGCTCTACGATCCGGTCGAAGGTCATCTGGACCCCTACGGCACGACGCATGCCTATGCCAAATCGGCCAAGAAAAATGGGGCTGACATCTACCTGCACACCAAGGTGGAAGATCTCGTTCAGCGCGAGGACGGCTGCTGGCGAGTGATTACAAACCAGGGCGAGATCATCGCCGAGCATGTCGTCAATTGCGGTGGCCTCTGGGCTCGTGAAGTCGGGCGCATGGTTGGCATCGAGCTGCCGGTTCTCGCCATGGAGCACATGTACCTCATTACCGAGGACATGAAGGAAGTCACCGACTTCAATGCCGCGACCGGCAAGGAGCTGATGCACTGCGTCGATTTCGATGGCGAGATCTATCTCCGCCAGGAGCGGCAGGGGATGCTGATGGGCACTTATGAAAAAGCCTGTCGGCCGTGGTCGCCGCTGAATACGCCCTGGGATTTCGGCCATGAGCTGCTGGCCGAGGACATCGAGCGGATCACGCCCGAGCTTGAAGTCGGCTTCCGGCATTTCCCGGCCTTCAACAATGCCGGCATCAAGAAGATCATCAACGGTCCCTTCACCTTCTCGCCGGATGGCAATCCGCTGGTCGGTCCGGTGCGCGGCATGACCAACTACTGGTCGGCCTGCGCCGTGATGGCCGGCTTCAGCCAAGGGGGCGGCGTCGGTCTGGCGCTTGCCAACTGGATGATCTACGGCGATCCGGGTTTTGATGTCTTTGCCATGGATGTCTCTCGCTACGGCGATTACGCGACGCTTGCCTATACCAATGCCAAGGTGCGCGAAAACTACCAACGCCGCTTCTCGATCCGCTATCCGAACGAAGAGTTGCCCGCCGGCCGGCCGCTGCTGACGACGCCGATCTACGACAAGCTGAAAGCTGCCGGCGGCGTGTTCGGTGCTTACTATGGACTTGAACAGGCACTGTGGTTTGCGCCTGCAGGCGAGGAGGACGCTTTTTCCTGGCGCCGCTCCAACGATTTCGACGTGGTCGGCGCCGAGGCCAAGGCGGTGCGCGAAAGCGTCGGCCTGATGGAGACCTCGGGATTTGCCAAGTATACGGTCACTGGAGCGGGTGCCGAAGGCTGGCTAGACGGGCTGCTCACCTGCCGCATACCCGCTATCGGCCGCATGACGCTGGCGCCGATGCTGAAGGACGACGGCAAGCTGATCGGCGATTTCACGCTTGCCAAGCTCGGGGAGGGGGATTTCCTGCTGATAGGCTCCGGCGTTGCCGAATCCTACCATATGCGCTGGTTCGAGGATCACCTGCCGAAGGATGGCTCCGTCGAACTGAAGGCGCTCGGCCTTTCCCTGCTCGGATTGTCGATTGCCGGTCCCAATGCTCGCAAGCTTCTGGAAAAGCTCACCCACCAGGATCTTTCCGATGCGGCGTTCCCGTTCATGCAAACACGACGGATGGATATCGGAATGGCGCCGGCGATCGTCGGTCGCGTCTCGTATACCGGCGATCTCGGCTTCGAGCTCTGGATGAAGCCGGAGTACCAGAGCTATCTTTTCGATCTCATCATGCAGGCCGGAGAAGAATACGGCATCAGGCTGTTCGGACTTCGCGCCCTCAATGCGCTGCGTCTCGAAAAATCCTATGGAAGCTGGTCGCGAGAATACCGGCCGCTCTACGGACCTTACGAGGCAGGCCTCGGTCGCTTCGTGGCTCTGTCGAAGGGCGCCGATTTCGTCGGCAAGCAGGCGGCGGCCAGGGAAAAGGCGGAGGGCGGCTCTATGCGGCTGAAAACCTTCATTCTTTCGGCCAAGGACGCTGACGTCATCGGCGACGAGCCGATCTATTACCAGGGGGAGGTGAAGGGTTGGGTGACATCGGGCGGGTTTGCCCATGGCTCCGGTGTCTCGGTTGCACTTGGCTACGTTCCCAAGGAAATCGCCGATGAGGCAGTGGGCTGGTCAATCGAATTGCTCGGCGAACTGCTGCCGGCGAGCCTTCAGGCCGAGCCGCTGTTCGACGTTGACGGCTCCCGCATGCGCTCCTGATCCCCAATGACCTTTGTTATCGAACGGGCCTCGCGGGGCCCGTTTCTGTTTGAATATTTTCAGCCTAAAATGTTTTTACGCGCATTATCGATTATTTTTCAGCCCGAGCGTGCTTTTTTTGATCATCCTGTGGATTAAAATGCGTCAATCACTCATTTTCTGAAAAGAAATTATCAACGTACTGTATTTTTGTCTTCACATTCGCGCCGAAAGCGCTATGGATTTTGGGGAATGGATGCCTCTTTTGGAGGCAAACGTTAACCAATAAGAGACGCGAGAAAAATTCGCGTCCAGGGGAAAGAGATATATGGAGTACTTTATCCAGCAGCTCCTTAACGGGCTGACTCTTGGGTCCATCTATGGCCTCATCGCCATCGGCTATACGATGGTTTACGGCATTGTCGGCATGATCAATTTTGCCCATGGCGACGTTTTCATGCTCGGCGGGTTTGCTGCCCTCATAGTCTATCTAGTGCTGACATCCATCTTCATCGGCCTGCCGGTGGCGGTTATTTTGCTGATCATGATGGTTGTCGCCATGCTGGTCGTCAGCCTTTGGAACTGGGTGATCGAGCGTGTCGCATACAGGCCACTGCGCGGATCGTTCCGGCTGGCGCCGCTGATTACCGCGATCGGCATGTCCATTACTTTGTCGAATTTCATCCAGGTTGCTCAGGGCCCGCGCAACAAGCCGATCCCCTCGCTGGTACGTGACGTCTATACCATTGGTGGCATCTCCGTCTCGCTGAAGCAGATCATCATCCTGATCATCACTGCGGTGCTGCTGGCTGTGTTCTGGTACATCGTCAAGTTCACAGCGCTCGGGCGTGCCCAGCGCGCCACCGAACAAGACCGAAAAATGGCGGCGCTGCTCGGCATCAACGTCGACCAGACGATTTCGATTACCTTTATCATGGGCGCAGCGCTCGCTGCCGTCGCCGGCACCATGTACCTGATGTACTATGGCGTGGCCTCGTTCACCGATGGCTTCACCCCCGGTGTCAAGGCTTTCACCGCGGCGGTTCTCGGCGGTATCGGTTCCCTTCCCGGCGCTGTGCTCGGTGGGGTGCTCATCGGCCTCATCGAGTCGCTATGGTCTGCCTACTTCACCATCGCATACAAAGACGTTGCAACCTTTGCGATCCTGGCCTTCGTGCTGATCTTCAAGCCGACTGGTATCCTCGGACGGCCTGAAGTCGAGAAGGTTTAATAATATGGCAAATGCGATCACCGATACCGGCAAGACCTCCTCGGGCCTGATCCGGAGAGGCCTCATCGAAGCCTTTTTTGCTGCCCTCATCTCGTTCGGCATGTTCGTTCTCTATATCGGCCTGAAGACCGACCAGAACATCCACAACGAGCTGATCATCGTCCAGCGTTGGGGCTTGCTGGCGATATTCGTCGCCATCGCCGCCGTCGGCCGCTTCGCCGTTATCGTCTTCCTCCGCCCACACCTGGACGAGCGCAAGCTCAGCAAGGCGCGCGCCGGCGAACTCGCGATATCGACGGAAAAGACCTTTCTTCAAAAGCACTTTCTCAAGGCTGCCCTCGTTCTGATGATCCTCTATCCGATGATCGTCGTCGGCCTCGTGGGCGCGCAGGGCTCGCTGCTCTACGTCGACAACTTCGGCATCCAGATCCTCATCTACGTCATGCTTGCCTGGGGTCTCAACATCGTTGTCGGCCTTGCCGGTCTGCTGGACCTTGGCTACGTGGCATTCTACGCCGTCGGGGCCTACTCCTACGCTCTGCTCTCGACCCATTTCGGCCTGTCCTTCTGGCTGCTGCTGCCACTGTCGGGTATCTTCGCCGCCTTGTGGGGCGTCATCCTGGGTTTCCCGGTTCTGCGCTTGCGTGGCGATTACCTCGCAATCGTGACGCTTGCCTTCGGTGAAATCATTCGCCTGGTGCTGATCAACTGGACCGAGGTGACCAAGGGAACGTTCGGTATCTCCGGTATCCCGAAGGCGACGCTATTCGGCATCAAGTTCGACGCGACGTCGACCGGTTTTGCCAAGATGTTCGACCTGCCGATGTCGTCGGCTTACTACAAGATCTTCCTGTTCTACCTGATCCTGGCGCTCTGCATGCTGACCGCCTATGTCACCATACGCCTGCGTCGCATGCCGATCGGCCGTGCCTGGGAAGCGCTGCGCGAAGACGAAATCGCCTGCCGCTCGCTCGGTATCAACACCGTGACGACCAAGCTGACGGCATTTGCGACAGGTGCGATGTTCGGTGGCTTCGCCGGATCTTTCTTCGCCGCGCGCCAGGGCTTCGTCTCGCCGGAATCCTTCGTGTTCCTGGAATCGGCCGTCATCCTTGCCATCGTCGTCCTTGGCGGCATGGGATCGCTGACCGGGATTGCCATCGCTGCCGTCGTTATGGTCGGCGGCACGGAAATCCTGCGCGAACTGGACTTCCTGAAAGCGATCTTCGGCCCCGATTTCACCCCTGAACTCTACCGCATGCTGCTGTTCGGGCTGGCCATGGTGATCGTGATGCTCTTCAAGCCGCGTGGTTTTGTCGGGTCTCGCTCGCCGACGGCTTTCCTGAAGGAAAGCAAGTCAGTTTCCGGCAGCTTTACCAAGGAGGGACACGGCTGATGAACACCCTGTCCAGCGACACGCTTCTCAAGGTCGAGCACCTTTCGATGAAGTTCGGCGGCCTGATGGCCATCAACGACTTCTCCTTCGAGGCCAAGCGCGGCAATATCACAGCTCTCATCGGCCCTAACGGTGCCGGCAAGACCACCGTGTTCAACTGCATCACCGGCTTCTACAAGCCGACGATGGGGATGATCACCATGAACCAGAAGAGCGGGAAGACCTTCCAGCTCGAGCGGCTGCCGGATTTCCGCATCACCCGCGAAGCCAAGGTCGCCCGCACGTTCCAGAATATCAGGTTGTTTTCCGGCCTGACGGTGCTGGAAAACCTTCTGGTGGCGCAACACAACAAGCTGATGAAGGCTTCCGGCTACACAATCCTCGGCCTGCTCGGCATCGGCGGATACAGCCGGGAAGCCAAGAAGGCCATCGAACTGGCCCGCTTCTGGCTGGAGAAGGCCGATCTGATCGAACGTGCCGACGATCCCGCAGGCGATCTGCCCTACGGCGCCCAGCGTCGTCTGGAAATCGCCCGTGCCATGTGCACCGAGCCGGAGCTACTCTGCCTCGATGAACCTGCCGCCGGTCTGAACCCGCGGGAATCGGCGGTGCTGAACGCATTGCTGCGCGCCATCCGCGCCGAAACCGGGACGTCAATCCTGCTGATCGAGCATGACATGTCCGTGGTGATGGAGATTTCCGACCACGTCATCGTTCTCGAATATGGCCAGAAGATTTCCGACGGTACGCCTGACCACGTCAAGAACGACCCGAGGGTGATTGCCGCCTATCTCGGCGTCGAGGACGACGAATTGGAAGACGTGATCGCCGAAGTCGAGCACCTCGAAGGGGGCGCCCAGTAACATGACAACCCAACCCTTGCTTCACGTCCAGAACGTCGAAACCTACTACGGCAATATCCGCGCGCTCGCCGGCGTCGACGTTCACGTCAACAGCGGCGAAATCGTCAGCCTGATCGGTGCCAACGGTGCCGGCAAATCGACGCTGATGATGACCATCTGCGGCAGTCCGCAGGCGCGCTCCGGCTCGATCATCTACGAAGGCCGCGACATCACCAAGCTGCCGATGCACGAGATCGCCCGGCTGCGCATCGCCCAGTCACCGGAAGGTCGTCGCATCTTTCCGCGCATGACCGTCATGGAAAACCTCCAGATGGGCGCGGGCCTGGACGATCTCAAATACTTCAAGGAAGACGTCGAGAAGATTTTCACGATGTTTCCACGCCTCAAGGAGCGGCATGCGCAGCGCGGCGGGACACTGTCGGGTGGCGAGCAGCAGATGCTGTCGATCGGCCGCGCGCTGATGGCCCGCCCTAAGCTGCTGTTGCTGGACGAACCGTCGCTCGGTCTCGCGCCGCTGATCGTAAAGGGCATATTCGAGACGATCAAACAGCTGAACGAGAAGGAAGGCCTGACGGTTTTCCTCGTCGAACAGAACGCATTCGCAGCCCTGAAGCTTTCGCATCGGGCCTATGTGATGGTCAACGGCAAGGTGACTATGAGCGGTTCCGGCAGGGAACTGCTTGCCAATCCGGAAGTCCGTGCGGCCTATCTCGAAGGCGGCCGGCATTAGGCCGACAGAAGGGGAGCTTTAATATGCAGGGACTTTTCTTCGAGCCCGACACCGGCGTGCGGATGATCATCCGGGGCCTCGTCTTGCTGCTCGGCCTGTGGACCGCGTCGCGGGCCGGCAGGGCTGTTGCCGAGAACTGGGATGGCTACGGCCTGGTCATCGCCTATACGTTTCTCCTGGCGTGGGTGATGCAGTTCCTGCACCATGCGCTCTTCGATGGGCCCATGCTCAGCGCCTTGTATTTCGGCATCGATTTCGTTGTCCTTCTGATCGTTTCGATGGCCGGTTTCCGCTATCGCCGCACCAATCAGATGGTCAACAACTATTACTGGCTGTACGAACGGACTTCCGCGTTTTCGTGGAAGGACAAACATTGACAGCCCGTTGAAACTGGGCATGAATTGCCTGGAGTGGAACAGCTTCCCCGACGCGGACAATGGTGGGTAATGCGTTGGGTTCTTGACCGGTCCCCGCCCAAAAATTGGGAGTAATAATATGAAGAAATCTCTTCTTTCGGCAGTGGCTCTGACGGCGCTCGTCGCTTTCAGCGGTACTGCATGGGCCGATATCATCATTGGCGTCGGCGGTCCCCTGACCGGTCCGAACGCAGCCTTCGGTGCACAGCTCCAGAAGGGTGCCGAACAGGCCGCAGCAGACATCAATGCTGCCGGCGGCATCAATGGCGAAAAGATCAAGATCGAACTCGGCGACGACGTTTCCGACCCGAAGCAGGGCATCTCGGTTGCCAACAAGTTCGTTGCCGATGGCGTCAAGTACGTCGTTGGTCACTTCAACTCGGGCGTTTCCATCCCGGCATCGGAGGTCTATGCTGAAAACGGAATTCTCGAAATCACGCCTGCCGCGACCAACCCGACCTTCACGGAACGCGGCCTGTGGAACACCTTCCGTACCTGCGGTCGCGACGACCAGCAGGGCGGCGTTGCCGGCGCCTATCTTGCTGCCCATTTCAAGGACAAGAAGATCGCCATCATTCACGACAAGACCCCATACGGTCAGGGTCTCGCCGATGAAACCAAGAAGGCGTTGAACACAGCCGGTATGACGGAAGTCATGTACGAAGGCATCAACGTCGGCGACAAGGACTTCTCGGCCCTCATCGCCAAGATGAAGGAAGCCGGCGTCTCGATCATCTATTGGGGTGGGCTGCACACGGAAGCTGGCCTGATCATCCGCCAGGCTGCCGACCAGGGCGTCAAGGCCACACTCGTTTCGGGCGACGGTATCGTTTCGAACGAACTGGCTTCGATCGCTGGCGACGCCGTCATCGGCACGCTGAACACCTTCGGTCCCGATCCGACACTGAACCCGGCCAACAAGGACCTCGTTGCGAAGTTCAAGGCTGCCGGCTTCAACCCTGAAGCATACACGCTGTACTCCTATGCTGCCGTTCAGACGATCGCTGCCGCTGCCAAGGCTGCTGCCTCGGTCGACGCTGAAACCGTTGCCAAGGCCATGCACGAAAAGGGTCCGTTCTCGACCGTTCTCGGCGACATCTCGTTCGACGCCAAGGGCGACCCGAAGATCCCAGGCTACATCATGTACGAATGGAAGAAGGGTCCTGACGGCAAAATCAGCTACTTCCCGCAGGACGTGAAGTAAGCTTGTAAGTTGTAGGCAATCAGTTGGGAGCCCGGCCATTGGCCGGGCTTCTTTCGTTTTACACGAGCAACGATTTCGAGGGATGAGCGGCGGTCGATCGACTACGTCGCTACATCTCGCGCAGCACATGGGCCGCCTTGACGGCTGCCGAGGCGCGGTTCTCGACGCCGAGCTTGACGTAGATCTGCTCCAGATGCTTGTTCACCGTGCGGGCGGAAAGGCCGAGGATTTCGCCGATGTCGCGGTTGGCCTTGCCCTTGGCGATCCACAGCAGCACTTCGGATTCGCGCTGGGTGAGGGAAAAATGCTGGCGCAGCACGCTGTCGTCGGCATGTTGCCGTGCAGCGGTCAGCCGGAACAGGTGCTCGTCGGGACCAATCGTGCCGAGAAAGGCCAGTTGCAGCGCTGCATGGCCGTTGGGGCTGATGGACAGAACGTTGTCGCGAGTGGGAAGGGTGCGCCCGCCTTTTCGCATGAAGCTGCTGATTTCAGCCACGACAAGCTCAAGGCCATCGTCGCTGCCGGTGGCGGCATTGACCAATCGCGTTGCCTGCGGCGTCGACCAGTGGATGCTGCCATCGCCTCTGACGGCGAGCAGGTGCCGGCCGGCGGCATCGAGCGCCACCCTGGCACTTTGCGCCGAGCGGGCATTGCGCAGATGAACGCGGATGCGGGCCCGCAGCTCGTCGATATTGATCGGCTTGGTAAGGTAATCGACGCCACCGGATTCCAGCGCGTGGACGACGTGCTCGGTCTCGGTCAGCCCCGTCATGAAGATCACCGGCACCTGCGAAATGCCGGAATTCGCCTTTAGCCGGCGGCAGGTTTCGAAACCGTCCATATCGGGCATCACGGCATCGAGCAGGATAAGGTCGGGCGTGATGCGCTCGACGATGGCGAGCGCCGCCGGACCGGAAGTGGCGATCAGGACGGAAAAGCCCGATTGTTCGAGGGCGTCGGTCAGAAATCCGAGGGCTTCCGGCGAGTCATCCACGAGCAGAACGATGTCGCGTGGCAGGGCGGGTTCAGCCAATCGGTTCTACCTTTTCGATGTCGAATTCACGCAGGAATGCCAGAAAGCCGGTCAGATCGAAGGCCTGGACATAGACCCGCAGCGCATCGATGAAAGGCTGGTTCTCGGGCAGCCTGGCGAGATCTGCAAGCTTTGCCTCAATGCCTCTGATATAGCCGATTTCGGCAAGGCTTATCAACTCTCCGATATGATCGAGGCCGGGGCTCTTCATTGGCAGCGGTGCCTTGATGGCAGGGGCTGCAACGGTGTCGGCATAGATCCATTTGAGGCCGAGATGCAGCGCCAGCCGGTCGCGCAATTGCCGGATATCGACCGGCTTGCTGATGGCGTCGTCGTGGCCGCTGCTGTTTTCCCTGCCGGCGGTTCCATCGCCTATATTGGCCGAGAGCATAAGGATCGGTCCCGCCTGTCCGCTTTCGCGCAGCCTTGCCACCAGTTGCCAGCCGTTCATGCCGGGCATCGAGATGTCGACAAGGAAAAGATCGGGCTTGATGCCTTCGATCAGTGTCAGGCAATCCGGGCCGCTGACGGCGGTCAGGACAACGAAATCGAGCGGCACCAAAATCTCGCGCATCATCTCCCGGTGATCCTCGTTGTCATCGACGACAACGATCGTCCGCCGCGAGCCGTCATAGCCGACGATCTTTCGCTCCTGCGGCACGGGCTTCATCTGCCGCTGCACGGCGGACAGCATCAGCCGCACCTTGAAGGTCGATCCGACATCCTTTTCGCTGGTCACGGAAATTTCGCCGCCCAGCGTGTTGGTGAGGAGCTGGGTGATGGTCAGGCCTAGGCCGAGGCCTGGCATCGGCCGGACGGTTTCTGCCTCGCCACGCTGGAACGGCTCGTAGATGCGTCCGAGATCCTTCTCGGCGATGCCGCGTCCCGTGTCGGAAAGCGAGAATGTGGCCACCTGGCTACGATAGCCGACGTCGAAGCGCACCGTTCCCCGGTCGGTGAACTTTATGGCGTTGGACAGCAGGTTGACGAGGATCTGCCGCAGCCGCTTCTCGTCGGTGCGGACGTAATCCGGCAGGGAGGCGGCGCGCTCATGGATGAAGGTGAGGCCTTTTGCCTGTGCCTGCGGCCGAAACATGTCGATGATCTGGTCGAGGAAATCGCGGATGTTGATCTCGTTCGAATAGACCTGCAGGCGACCGGCCTCGATTTTCGAAATATCGAGCAGGCCGTCGATCAGCCCCGACAGGTGCTCGGCGCTGCGCCGTATCACGCGGATCGAGGATTGGCGCGGCGCGGGTATCGTTTCGTCGCGCTCGAGGATCTGGGCGTAGCCGAGCACGGCGTTGAGCGGGGTGCGCAATTCGTGGCTGAGGCCGACGACATAGCGGCTCTTGGCGCGGTTGGCGCTTTCAGCTGTTTCCTTGGCGGTCTGCAGCGCAGCGTCGGTCTTCTTGTGGGCGGCGATTTCCTTCAGCAGCAGGGTATTCTGCCGAGAGGACTCTTCTTCAGCAACGACGCGGCTGTCATGGGCGAGCACGTAGAACCAGCAGACGATGCCAGCGATGACGGCGAAGACGAAGAAGACGATCAGGATGGTGCGGTTGACCACTTCGGCCGTCTCCGGCGAGGCGGAGGATACCTGGTGGGCGATGAGGGCGAGGATGACGCCGACGGCGCTGAGCGCCAGTACGACCGCGATGCCGTAGCGCCCAAGCCTCGTGGTGAGCTTGGCGATGACCGTCGCCGGCAGCACGGCGCGGGCGACGGTGCCGATCTGGGCGTTGAGATTGGCGTTCGGCTTGCACATGTCGTGACAGCGGCTGTCGAGCGAGCAGCAAAGCGAACAGATCGGCGCCGCATAGGCGGGGCACCAGGCCATGTCCTCCGGCTCGAACGGGTGCTCGCAGATCGAGCAGGTGATATCGGTGAGGTTCTTCCAGCTCTGACGCGGCTTGCGTGCGAGGTAGAACTTGCCCTTGGTGGCCCAGGCGATGGCAGGCGAGGCGACCAGCGCTACGATCAGGGTGATGTAGGGCGCAAGAGATGCGGCAACCGCGCCGAACAGGCCGAAATGCGCCGTCAGTGCGATGCCGGCCGACAGGGTCATGGCGCCAAGGCCGACTGGGTTAATGTCGTAGAGATGGGCGCGCTTGAACTCGATGCCTTCTGGGGCGAGGCCGAGCGGCTTGTTGATGAACAGGTCCGCCGAAATCGTGCAGAGCCAGGCCATGGAGATGATCGAGAAGATGCCAAGCGTCTCTTCCAGCAGCCGGTAAATGCCAAGCTCCATCAGTAGCAGCGCGATGGCGACGTTGAACACCAGCCAGATGACGCGGCCGGGATGGCTATGGGTCAGGCGCGAGAAGAAATTCGACCACGCCAGCGAGCCGGCATAGGCGTTCATGACGTTGATCTTCAGCTGCGAGACCATCACGAAGGCGACCATCAGCAGCAACGCTGCATTGTGCCAGGGGATCATGTAGCCAAATGCTGTGAGATACATCTGTGCCGGGTCGGCGGCACGGTCGGCCGGAACGCCGGCGCTCAGCGTCAGCACGACGAGGAACGAACCGGCCAGCAGCTTCGGCGCGCCGATGATCACCCAGCCGGGACCGGCCAGAAAGATCGCCAGCCGGTGGCGAAGCTTGCGATGGCCTTCCGGCGGCAGAAAGCGCAGGAAGTCGGCCTGCTCGCCGATCTGCGAGATCAAGGCGAGGATGACAGCCGAGGCGGCGCCGAAATCGATGAGGTTGAAGGGAGCAAGGGTGCCGGAAGAGGATGGCCGGTCGAGGCCGGCAAAGGCCCGCCAGATATCGAATTTTTCCCAGTCGGAAAAGGCAATGAACACGAAGGGCAGGACATTGAGGACGATCCAGAAGGGCTGGGTGAGCAGCTGGAAACGGCTGATCAGGCGGACCCCGTGGGTCACCAGCGGAATGACCATGCAGGCGCTGATGATATAGCCGATCCACAGCGGTATCCCGAGCGTCAGCTCCAGCGCACCGGACATGATCGACGCCTCGATGGCAAACAGCATGAAGGTGAAGCTGGCATAGATCAGCGAGGTCACGGTCGACCCGATGTATCCGAAGCTGGCACCACGGGTCAGGAGGTCGATATCGACGCCGTGGCGGATGGCGTAGCGACTGATCGGCAGCCCGACGCCCAGCATCACCAGACTGGCGACGATGATCGCATAGAACGCGTTGGTGGTGCCGTATGACAGCGTGATGGCGCCGCCGATTGCCTCCAGCGCCAGGAACGAGATGGCGCCGATGGCTGTCTGCGAAATGCGCTGCGATGAAAACTGCCGGGCGCTCTTGGCGGTAAAGCGCAGCGCGTAGTCTTCGAGCGTCTGGTTGGCGACCCAGCGATTATACTCCCGCCTGACGGGAATGATGCGTTGGCGTGCGGCCATGCCTTTGTCGACGTCCTCTGCGATTTGCTGTGAGGATAGCTAACACGGTTCATCGCCGGCCTTAAAGCGGCGCGACGCAAAGGATGCACGTTTCGCCCACCGCCTACGTCAAATTGCGTATACGGTTTTCTCCCGCGCCAAACCATAGTCCCTCAAGCAACAGTTAACGGCGGGTTTTCGCCAGTGTTGTCGAATTCGAAGAGGGGATAAAACAATGAATTTCAAGAACTACGTCACGGGTGCCGTTATCGGTACCGTCCTGTCGACGTCGGCTTTGTTCAACGGCGCCGCCTATGCTGCGGACGACACGATCAAGGTCGGCATTCTTCATTCGCTTTCCGGCACCATGGCCATCTCCGAGACTACTCTCAAGGATGCCATGCTGATGCTCATCGACGAGCAGAACAAGAAGGGCGGCCTTCTCGGCAAGAAGCTCGAGGCCGTCGTCGTCGATCCCGCCTCCGATTGGCCGCTGTTTGCCGAAAAGGCCCGCGAGCTGATCCAGAAGGACAAGGTTGCCGCCGTCTTCGGTTGCTGGACGTCCTCGTCGCGCAAGTCTGTCCTGCCGGTATTCGAAGAGCTGAACTCGCTGCTGTTCTACCCGGTCCAGTATGAAGGCGAAGAATCTTCGCGTAACATCATCTACACCGGCGCAGCGCCGAACCAGCAGGCGATCCCTGCCGTCGACTACCTGATGCAGAAGGAAGGCGTGAAGCGCTTCGTTCTCGAAGGCACCGACTACGTCTATCCGCGCACCACCAACAAGATCCTTGAGGCCTACCTGATTTCCAAGGGTATTCCGAAGGAAGACATCATCACCAACTATACGCCTTTCGGCTTCTCCGATTGGCAGACGGAAGTGTCGAAGATCAAGGATTTCGGTTCGGCCGGCAAGAAGACCGCCGTCGTCTCGACAATCAACGGCGACGCCAACGTGCCGTTCTACAAGGAACTCGGCAACAAGGGCATCAAGGCCACCGACATCCCGGTCATCGCCTTCTCGGTCGGCGAGGAAGAGCTTGCCGGTCTCGACACCAAGCCACTGGTCGGCCATCTCGCTGCCTGGAACTACTTCGAATCCGTTGAAACGCCTGCCAACAAGGCCTTTATCAAGCAGTGGCACGCCTACACCAAGAATGACAAGCGCGTCACCAACGACCCGATGGAAGCTGCCTATATCGGCTTCAACGCCTGGGTTAAGGCTGTCCAGGCTGCCGGTTCGACCGATACCGACAAGGTGCTGGACTCGATCATCGGCACTACCGTTCCAAACCTGTCAGGCGGCTATGCGACCGTCATGCCGAACCACCACATCACCAAGCCTGTACTGATCGGCGAAATCCAGGGCAACGGCCAGTTCGACATTGTCCAGCAGACGCCTGCTGTCGTTGGCGACGAATGGTCGGACTACCTGCCCGACTCCAAGGACCTGATCTCCGATTGGCGCAAGCCGATGTCCTGCGGCAACTTCAACGTTGCCACCGGCAAGTGCGGCGGCAAGGGCATGTAATTCGATCGATGCCCGGGAGGTCACATTCCCGGGCATCATCCGCCAAGACTTTGCCTAAGCCTCTCCGGCGTCATGCTCGGGCTTGTCCCGAGCATCTGCGATCGCACGACTGGGTTGGATCCTCGGGTCAAGCCCGAGGATGACGACAGAGACGATGCCCCAAGGATGACAGCAGCGACGCTGGCCCGAGGAGACGGCAGACACGATGCAACGACACCAGAAAACAAACCTTCGCCTGGCCAAACCGGCCCGCAGCTTTACGATAACCGAGGCGAAAGAGCCGATGTATCGCGCCATCAAGATTTTCCTTGTGACCCTCTGCCTCGCCATGCCGGCTTTTGCGCCGGTGCTGAAGGCCGAAGACACCATTCACCCGCTGGTCGATGCACTCGGCGTCGGCGATTTTCCGGAACGCGAAGCGGCGATCAAGGCGCTGGTTGCCTCCAAGGACCCGCATGTCGGCAAGATTCTGCAGGAACTGAGCGACGGCCTGCTGTTCGTCAACCAGGACGGCGGTCCGGTGTTGCTGCAGGGCGGCACCGACGATGCGCCGACCTTTGCCGATCCGGTCACCGGCGAGGCGGTGGCCGACATCGATCCGGACACGATGACTAAGGTCAAGGTCAACAATTCTCTGCGCGGCGTAATCAGCGCCTCAATCGGCCAACTGACATTGCTGAGCCCGGATCGCGGCGCCCGCCTGGCGGCAGCCGAGGGCATGCTGAAGGATGCCGACCCCAGCAATATAGATCTGCTTAATTCCGCGCTGGCCGAGGAAAAAGATCCGCAGGTCAAGAAAACCATGGAAGCGGCGCGCGCTGTCGTGCTTTTGAAGACCGATGCCAGCCCGGCCGACAAGAAGGCTGCCATCGACATGATCGCGGCCCGTGGCGACCGCGATGCGCTGACAATCCTGACGGCAGCCATGCAGACGGCATCCGCCGAGCTGCAGCCTGCCATCCAGAAGGATATGGATGCGATCAAGGACAATCTGGCGCTCTGGGATGTGGCGCAAAATATCTGGTACGGCCTGTCGCTGAGCTCGGTGCTGATGCTGGCCGCCATCGGCCTCTCCATCACTTTTGGCGTCATGGGCGTCGTCAACATGGCGCATGGCGAAATGGTGATGCTCGGCGCCTACACGACCTATGTCGTGCAGGAGTCCATCACCCGATATGCGCCGGGACTTGCGGACTACTCCCTGGCCTTTGCAGTGCCCGCCGCCTTCCTGTTCACTGGCGCCGTCGGCTTCCTGATCGAGCGCACGGTCATCCGCTTCCTCTACAAGCGGCCGCTCGAAACGCTGCTCGCCACCTGGGGTATCTCGCTCATCCTGCAGCAGACGGTGCGATCGATCTTCGGCCCGACCAACCGGGAAGTCCGCAATCCCTCTTGGATGTCCGGCTCGTTCGACCTTGGCGGCCTCGATATCACCTGGAACCGGCTCTGGATCATCGCTTTTGCGCTGGTCGTCTTTGTCGCCCTGTTGCTGCTGTTGAAGCGCTCGTCGTTCGGGCTGCAGATGCGGGCGGTAACCCAGAACCGGCGTATGGCGTCCTCGATGGGTATCCGCACCGCCTGGGTCGATGCCTTCACCTTCGCGCTTGGCTCGGGCGTTGCCGGCATGGCTGGCGTCGCGCTCAGTCAGATCGATAATGTCTCGCCCAATCTCGGCCAGGCCTACATTATCGACAGCTTCATGGTCGTCGTCTTCGGCGGTGTCGGCAGTCTCTGGGGGACGCTGGTCGGCGCCATGTCGCTCGGCATCCTCAACAAGTTCCTCGAGCCCTATGCCGGCGCCGTGCTCGGCAAGATCCTGGTGCTCGTCCTCATCATCCTGTTCATCCAGAAGCGACCGCGTGGGCTCTTCGCACTCAAAGGAAGGGCGGTGGAAGCATGATAACGGCCTTCCTGCTCCGGTCTCTCGACCGCAAGATCATCATTGCAATCCTGCTGCTGATTGCAGTGGCAATCCTCGTCCCGGCGTCCAACCTCCTGACCAGCCCGCAGAGCGCATTGCATGTGCCGACCTACATCATGTCGCTGTTCGGCAAATACCTGACCTACGCGCTACTGGCGCTGGCGCTCGATCTCGTTTGGGGTTTTTGCGGCATCCTGTCGCTCGGCCACGGCGCCTTCTTCGCGCTCGGCGGCTATGCCATGGGCATGTACCTGATGCGCCAGATCGGTGCCCGCGGCTCCTACGGCAACGCGATCCTGCCCGATTTCATGGTGTTCCTGAACTACAAGGCGCTGCCGTGGTTCTGGTACGGGTTCGACCATTTCTGGTTTGCAGCACTGATGGTGCTGCTGGTGCCGGGGCTGCTCGCCTATGTATTCGGCTGGTTAGCCTTCCGCTCGCGCGTCAACGGCGTCTATCTCTCGATCATCACCCAGGCGATGACCTACGCGCTGCTGCTGGCCTTCTTCCGCAACGACATGGGTTTCGGCGGCAACAACGGCCTCACCGACTTCAAGGAGATCCTCGGCTACAACATTCAGGCCGACGGCACCCGTGCGGCGCTGTTCGCGCTGACCGCGCTGTTTCTGGCGCTGGCCCTGCTGATCGCGTCGGGTATCGTGCGCTCCAAGTTCGGCAAGGTGCTGGTCGGTGTTCGCGATGCCGAAAGCCGGACCCGCTTCCTCGGCTACCGTGTCGAGAACATCAAGCTGTTCACCTTCGTGGTCTCGGCGATGATGGCTGGCATTGCCGGTGCACTCTACGTGCCGCAGGTCGGCATCATCAACCCCGGCGAATTCGCACCGGCCAACTCCATCGAAGTGGTCATCTGGACGGCTGTCGGCGGGCGAGGCACGCTGATCGGTCCGATCATCGGGGCGATCCTCGTCAACGGCAGCAAGACGATCTTTACCGGCCTGTTTCCCGAAGTGTGGTTGTTTGCGCTCGGCGGGCTATTCGTCGCCGTGACGCTGTTCCTGCCACGTGGCGTGGTCGGCACGATTGCCCATTACGGCACCGGCGGCGGCAGGTCGCGGCGGGCGTCCGCGGCGGCGGAAAAAGGCGAGAGCGACGAACCCATTCAGGCGGCGGAGTAAGAGCATGATCACGGACGGCAAACCCACAAGCATGCTCTACCTCAACAACGTGTCTGTCTCCTTTGACGGGTTCAAGGCGCTGAATTCGCTGTCGATGGTCATCGAGCCCGGCGAACTCAGGGCGATCATCGGCCCGAACGGTGCCGGCAAGACGACGATGATGGACATCATCACCGGCAAGACCAAGCCGGATTCGGGCGAGGTGTTCTTCAACGGCGCCGTCGATCTCACCAAGAAGGACGAGGCCGACATTGCGCTTCTCGGCATCGGACGTAAATTCCAGAAGCCGACGGTGTTCGAGAGCCATACGGTCTGGGACAATCTGGAACTGGCACTGAACCGCAGTCGCGGCGTGTTCGCGACGCTGTTCTACAGGATGACCCCGACCGACCGCGCCCGCATCGACGAGATCCTCGATACCGTCCGGCTGCACCATCGGCGCGACGAGCTGGCGGCCAACCTCAGCCATGGCCAGAAGCAGTGGCTTGAGATCGGCATGCTGCTGGCGCAGGAGCCGAAGCTGCTGCTGGTCGACGAGCCGGTGGCCGGGATGACGGACGCGGAGACGGCGGAAACGGCGATCCTGCTAAAGGAAATCGCCAAGACCCGCTCGGTGGTTGTCGTCGAGCACGACATGGGCTTCATCCGCGATCTCGGCGTCAAGGTGACGTGTCTCGCTGAAGGCTCCGTGCTGGCCGAAGGCTCGATCGATTTCGTCAGCAGCGATCCGAAGGTGATCGAGAATTATCTGGGGCGATGATGAACGGGATGATCCACAGCTTGGGGTGGGCTTACCCCCCTCTGTCAGCTTCGCTGACATCTCCCCCACAAGGGGGGAGATCCTTCTTTTCCCTTTCTGGCCAAAAGGTCTCGGCTGATCTCCCCCCTTGTGGGGGAGATGTCCCGGAGGGACAGAGGGGGGTGCCCGCCCCGATGAATGAGGAACCCGCACCATGCTGACCGTCGAAAACGCAAATCTCCATTACGGCGCCGCCCAAGCACTCCGGGGCATTTCGATCAAGGCGGAGATGGGGAAGATCACCTGCGTACTGGGGCGCAACGGCGTCGGCAAGAGCTCGCTGCTGCGGGCTGTCACCGGCCAGCATGCGCTGAGTGCCGGCAGTATCAGCTTCAACGATCATAAGCTTGACGGCCTGGCGCCCTATGCGCGGGCAAAGCAGGGTATCGGCTATGTGCCGCAGGGGCGCGAGATTTTTCCGCTGCTGACGGTGAAGGAAAATCTCGAGACCGGCTTTGCGCCGCTGGCGCGCCGCGACCGGACGGTGCCGGAGGATATCTTCCAATTGTTTCCGGTGCTGAAATCCATGCTGTCGCGGCGGGGCGGCGATCTCTCGGGCGGGCAGCAGCAGCAGTTAGCCATCGGCCGGGCGCTGGTGACGCGGCCGAAGATCCTCGTGCTCGACGAGCCGACGGAAGGTATCCAGCCCTCGATCATCAAGGACATTGGCCGCGCCATCCAGTACTTGCGGGATTCCACCGGCATGGCGATCCTGTTGGTCGAGCAATATCTCGATTTCTGCCGGGAGCTTGCCGACTATGTCTACATCATGGACCGCGGCGAGATCGTTCATGAAGGGCTGGCCGAAACGCTGGATACGCCGGAAGCCCGCCGCCACCTGACGGTATGATGGACACTTCGCAGAAATACGGCGAAACGAAAAAGAGCTTGCATTCAGACGCTTGCGAGGTTGAATGGCGGCTATTGTGTAAGTTTATCGCAAGGATCGCATGATGACGACGATGGCAGCGAGCACCAGGCCGCAAAGGGCCGAGGGACGCGGCCACCTGGCAGCGAAGTGGCTCGACGGACGTACCCGGCTGGCCGAATTCTTCCAGGAAGGGGCTGCCAAGATCCGCCTGCCCGACACCTTCGACAACTCGATGGAAGCCGTCATCATCAACACGGCCGGCGGGCTGACCGGTGGAGACCGCATGGACTGGAGCGTCACGGCGGCGGCGCAGACACGCATCGACGTGACAACGCAGGCCTGCGAGAAGATCTACAAGGCATCCGCCGGTATTGCCGAAATCAGGACGCGGATCGAGGTCGGTGCCGGAGCGCGGGTGGACTGGTTGCCGCAGGAAACGATCCTCTTCGACCGTGCTGCGCTGTCGCGCACGCTCGATGTCGACCTCGACGGGACGGCAGAATTCCTCGCTGTCGAAGCCGTATTGCTGGGCCGCAAGGCGATGGGCGAGGCGATGCTGACCGGGCTTTTTCGCGACCGCTGGCGTATTCGCCGGGCCGGCCGGCTGATCCATGCCGAGGACTTGCGGCTCGACGGCGATGTGGCGGCGCTGACTGCCGAGCGGGCGGTGCTGGGCGGGCAGGTTGCCTTCGTCACGGTTCTCTACGCAGGCCCCTCGGCGGAGCGCTATCTCTCGACCGTTCGGCCGATGCTGGAGGGGCGCAACGGGGGCGTCAGCCACTGGAACGGCAAGCTGGTGATCCGGCTTGCGGCGGCAGATGGCTTTGCGCTCAGAAAAATCCTTATCCCGATCATTTCGGCCTTGCGCAATGGCGCGCCAGTGCCGAAAGTCTGGAATCTCTAGTTCAAGCGATAGGCAGACGATGAACCTCACTCCGAGAGAAAAAGACAAGCTGTTGATTTCCATGGCGGCGATGGTGGCGCGCCGGCGGCTTGAGCGCGGCGTCAAGCTCAATTATCCCGAGGCCATCGCGCTGATCAGCGACTTTGTCGTCGAGGGCGCACGCGACGGCCGATCCGTTGCCGACCTCATGTCCGCCGGCGCCCATGTCATCGGTCGCGACCAGGTGATGGAAGGCATTGCCGAGATGATCCACGATGTGCAGGTCGAGGCGACCTTCCCGGATGGCACCAAGCTTGTCACCGTCCACGAACCTATCCGGTAACCTGTCATGCTCGAGCTCAGGCCCAATTGCGAATGCTGCGATCGCGACCTGCCGGCGGATAGCCGCGAGGCGATGATGTGCAGCTTCGAATGCACCTATTGTGCCGATTGCGCCTCCGGCACGCTTTCCGGCATATGCCCGAACTGCGGTGGTGAGCTGGTCCGTCGTCCGGTACGGCCGGCAGCAAAACTTGCGGCCAATCCGGCCTCGACGAAACGTATATTGAAGGCCGGGGGCTGCCCGCCCGCCGAGGCCGCATGAAGAGGAGCATCCGATGATCCCCGGTGAAATCATTGCCGCCAGCGGCGATATCGAATTGAACGCCGGCGCCCCGACGATCTCCATCGACGTGTCCAATACCGGCGACAGGCCGGTGCAGGTCGGCAGCCACTACCATTTCGCTGAGACAAACGGCGGGCTCGCCTTCGACCGCGAGCAGGCGAGGGGCATGCGGCTCGATATTCCAGCCGGGACGGCCGTTAGGTTCGAGCCAGGCCAGACCCGCTCTGTGACGCTCATTCCCCTTTCCGGCAAGCGCGAGGTCTACGGTTTTCGCCAGCTGGTCATGGGCAAGCTCTGATCCCACCCCACTGAGGACAGCTGATGCGTTTGAACCTGATGATGGCTGCGGCAGGCATGATGATGGCGATGGCCCACGGTCTAGCCTTGGCCGACGAAACGCCCGACTGCAGCAAGGCCGAAACGCAAATGGATATGAACATCTGCGCGGAACAGGATTTCGATACGGCGGATGCCGAGCTGAACGCGCAATACAAGAAGACCCGGGCGGCCCTGCAGGCAGTCGATGCCGATCTCGAAGGAGAGATGAAGGGCGCTGAGAAGGCACTGCTTGCCGGACAGCGCGGCTGGATCGCCTACCGGGACGGTCAATGCGAGGCAGAGGGCTTCCAGGCGCGCGGCGGATCGATGGAGCCAATGCTCGTCTCAAGTTGCAAGGCGACGATGACCCGGCTGCGGACAAAGGAACTGAAGGAAATGGCGGAAGGGTCGGGAAATTGAGCTTCGTCGAACGATGCCGCCGGCCCCGCTGGTGACCACGCCTCGGCTCCTTCTTCCAGCAAAGCAAGCCGCCGATATCCCGGATTCGTTCCCCGGATGGCACGGTAACACATCGACCGACAGCGACGACCTAGACAAAGCATAAGCCAGAGACACGCAACTATCCGAGCTCCAGAGGTAAAAAGACGATGGCCTACAAGATCTCCCGCGCCGCCTATGCCAACATGTTCGGGCCGACCACCGGCGACAAGGTGCGGCTTGCCGACACCGAACTGTTCATCGAGGTCGAGAAGGATTTCACCACCTATGGCGAAGAGGTGAAGTTCGGCGGTGGCAAAGTCATCCGCGACGGCATGGGGCAGAGCCAGGTGACGCGCGCCGACGGTGCCGTCGATACGGTCATCACCAATGCGCTGATCATCGACACCTGGGGCATCGTCAAGGCAGATATCGGCCTTAAGGATGGACGCATCGTGGCCATCGGCAAGGCCGGTAATCCCGACATGCAGCCTGGCGTCAACATCATTGTCGGACCGGGCACGGAGGCGATTGCCGCCGAAGGCAAGATCATCACCGCCGGCGGCATGGACAGCCACATCCACTTCATCGCGCCGCAGCAGATCGAAGAAGCGCTGATGTCCGGCATCACCTGCATGCTGGGCGGCGGTACCGGCCCGGCGCACGGCACGCTCGCCACCACCTGCACGCCCGGTCCCTGGCATATCGCGCGGATGATCGAGGCTGCCGACGCGTTTCCGATGAACCTCGCCTTTGCCGGCAAGGGCAATGCCTCGCTGCCGGGCGCGCTCGAGGAAATGGTGCTGGGCGGCGCCTGTGCGCTGAAGCTGCACGAAGACTGGGGTACGACGCCGGCGGCCATCGACTGCTGCCTGACGGTTGCCGACGAGTACGACGTGCAGGTGATGATCCACACGGACACGCTGAACGAAAGCGGCTTTGTCGAGGATACCATCGGATCGATCAAGGGCCGGACGATCCACGCCTTCCATACCGAGGGTGCGGGTGGCGGGCATGCGCCAGACATCATCAAGATCTGCGGCCAGCCGAATGTCATTCCGTCGTCGACGAACCCGACGCGGCCCTACACGGTCAACACGATTGCCGAGCACCTCGACATGCTGATGGTCTGCCATCACCTGTCGTCGTCGATCCCGGAAGACATTGCCTTTGCCGAGAGCCGCATCCGCAAGGAAACCATTGCGGCGGAAGATATCCTGCACGACATCGGCGCCTTTTCGATCATCTCTTCGGACAGCCAGGCCATGGGTCGCGTCGGGGAGGTGGCCATCCGCACCTGGCAGACAGCCGACAAGATGAAGCGCCAGCGCGGCAGGCTGGCGCAGGAAATCGGCGAAAACGACAATTTCAGGGTCAAGCGCTACATTGCCAAATATACCATCAATCCGGCGATTGCGCAGGGGTTGAGCCACGAGATCGGCTCTATCGAAGTCGGCAAGCGCGCCGATCTCGTCATGTGGAGCCCGGCGTTTTTCGGCGTCAAGCCGGACATGGTCATCATCGGCGGCACGATTGCGGCTGCTCCGATGGGCGATCCGAATGCCTCGATCCCGACCCCGCAGCCGGTCCACTACCGACCGATGTTCGGCGCCTTCGGCAAGAGCCTGACGAATTCCTCGGTGACATTCGTGTCGCAGGCGTCGCTGGATGCCGGACTTCAGGACAGGCTGGGTGTCGCCAAGAAGCTTGTTGCAGTCAAGAACACCCGCGGCGGCATCTCCAAGGCATCGATGATCCACAACGACCTGTTGCCGCATATCGAGGTCGATCCGGAAACCTACGAGGTGCGGGCGGACGGCGAGCTTCTCACCTGCGAGCCGGCGACGGTGCTGCCGATGGCGCAGCGCTACTTCCTGTTCTAGGCTACAAACAAATCGGCCCGCCAGCATCGCAAATGCTGGCGGGCCTTGATTTTCAACGAAAGCGTATCGGCAGGCGGACGCGTGCCGCTATCAGCCGAGGCTGTCTCCGAACATCGATGGATGCACGGCGTTCTTCGCCAGCAGTTCAGCGCGTCGACGGCGTCTGCCAACGACGTTTGCACGACAGATCGCGCGCCTGACTATCTTGGCGCTTAAAAAAGTTTTGATGTTGAGCATGTGATTTGCGTGTACTTTTGTTCCGAGGAGGCCGCGTGTACGCCCCGTGGAGCCTTGTCACAATACCTTCATATTTCACTGCAGCTATGCAAAATGCGTGGGTTGACGATTGCAAACGCGGGCGGGGCTGGGTGGACAGTGCAATAACGACGCGAATTTCGGCTGCTTCGCTAAGTATTTCCGCATGCGCCTGGCTGTCTCTCGCTTAAGTCGCTCTTCGCGGGAACTTATGGAGCGCTCAACCATTTCGCCAGCAACACACCAACCCTGGCGAGGTTCACATGAAAACTTTTCCGAAAACAACCGTCATCATCCTGGGGCTTCTCGCGGCTGTAACCTCTGTCGGCGTTTACGGGGCTTCCGCGGGCGGCAGTGCTGTACTGGAGCGGCCGACGACAGGCCAGGCCGACACGAGCGTGTCCAGCGACGAAGTCCGTCCTAGCAGGGTGGTGCGTGTGGTCGGTCCACAGTTCTTCCCCGACAATGGCGATATCAAGCTGCACGGCGCGGGCGGCAAACCCAATCGCCAATAATAGTAC
The DNA here is from genome assembly GCF_003240565.2 of Rhizobium tumorigenes. Classification (NCBI taxonomy): domain Bacteria; kingdom Pseudomonadati; phylum Pseudomonadota; class Alphaproteobacteria; order Hyphomicrobiales; family Rhizobiaceae; genus Arminella; species Arminella tumorigenes. The sequence goes on along the minus strand of NZ_CP117255.1, from coordinate 2,221,313 downwards.
CCGGGAACTGCCGGCCAAGAGGGAGGAGAAGTCATGACGCTGTCGATGAGGGACGGTTTCCCACCCTTTCTGTCGGATGAGAACGGCCATATCTCGGTGTGCGACGAAAGCCAGAACTGGCTGGTAATTGTCACCCACGAGGCGCTCGAGGATGTCGCCGAGCCTGCGGATGCGTCCCTTTCGCGGTTGCTTGAATATCAGTCCCTGTTTCTCGAGGTTGCAGCCTTCAAGCTGGAGCATGGCCGCGCCGGCGAGGACGATACGATCTGGATTCAGACGGACGATCTAAGGGAATGGCAGTCGCTCCAGACGTCCTGAAGCCGTCACAGCCTATCCATTGACAAGCATGCCATGCGCTTCCCGCATGACTGTCGTGCGGGCCGGTGGACGCCCATTTTTATGCTGCACTGCCGCAATTTCTTCGCTACGGAAGGGTATTCAATCGGGCCAGTAGATTTTCTCCCAAGACTTGCTGCTGACCCATCCTTCCAAGGAGACATGATTATGATGATCGGGAAAAAAGTACCCTCCGTCACCTTCCGCACCCGCGTTCGCGATGAATCTGTTGGTGGCTCCAACCCCTTCCGCTGGCAGGACATGACATCGGCCGACTATTTCGCCGGCAAGCGCGTCATCGTGTTTTCACTGCCGGGTGCGTTCACACCGACCTGCTCGACCTTCCAGCTCCCTGATTTCGAAAAGCTGTACGGTGAGTTCAAGGCCGCGGGCATCGACGATATCTACTGTATCTCGGTCAACGACGCCTTCGTCATGAATGCTTGGGGCAAGTCGCAGAACCTCGTCAATATCAAGCTCATTCCAGACGGTTCCGGCGAATTCACCCGCAAGATGGGCATGCTCGTCTGCAAGGACAATGTCGGCTTCGGCATGCGCTCCTGGCGCTACGCTGCCGTCATCAACGACGGCGTCGTCGAGCAGTGGTTTGAAGAAGAGGGCTATTCGGACAACGCCGAGAACGATCCCTACGGGATATCCTCGCCGCAGAATATCCTGGAGAACCTGAAGTCGCTCCAGGTCGCTGCCTAACACCAAAAGTGCGGCATTGGTTGAGCCCCGATTTCGGGGCTCAATTTGTTAGCGTCGCCGTGGCAGCGGGAACGCCCCTGCCTGGTTTTGATACGATTGCGTGCCGTATAGAGACAGAAATCCGGCAGCGATTTCGTTACGCATTCCCGTTGTCGACCACAACGAAGCTATCTAAATTAGACGATTGTAATCAATTGCTTATGGTTTGTTATTTCATCGTTCACAACTTCTCCATACGTCGCATTTTATCGATTTCCTTAACCCTCTGGAATGAGAACGGCGGCTATCCCAAATGCGGGTGTTCCGGGGGTTGGGAGGGCGGTTCGCATGTCTAAATGGATACCGCTACAGGTCGAGCTCGGTAACTTTCATCAACGCCGAACGATCTATATCTTCGCCTTAAAGGCGAGTTTTCTGTCGGTTCTCCTTTCTCTCATGGTGGTCGTGACGGCCTTGCCGGTCATGTCGTGGCTCGGGATCGTGACCCTGCCGCTGGCTGACTCCATCCGGCTCGGCATCATGCTTTCCTGGCTGATCGGGGGAACGGTGTCCGCCATTCTTGCGATGCTGACGGGCTACTCCATCCACGAAATTTCGGTTTCGCGCGCCGAGTTCGAGCGCTTAAGTCGCACCGACACTCTTTCAGGATTATTCAACCGCCGCGCCTTTGCCGAATTCATGGCGGGTGCGGATACCGAAGCGTCACTGGTCATCTTCGATGTCGATCGCTTCAAGTCCGTCAACGACCGCTTTGGCCATGCAGCCGGCGACGCGGTGATCGTCGCCATCTCAGGGGTCCTGTCGACAATTTTCAGCGAGCAGGCCGTGGTCGGTCGTCTCGGCGGGGAGGAGTTCGGTGTCTTGTTGTCAGGAGGCAGCGTCGCGGATCGTATCGCGCGGATCGAGGCGGCGAAGGCAATAGTCTGCAACACCAGCATCCTGATCGAATCTGGCGGAATTGCAGTCACCATCTCGGCCGGCATTGCCGACTTCACCACTGGACGCAGCCCGGAGGCTGTCTATGCAGCTGCCGACAACGCGCTTTATCTGGCAAAAGCGCTGGGCCGGAACCGGGTCGTGCATGAAAACGACCAATCTCAGAACGCTGTGCACTGTTCCAGTCTGCCTGAGGCTGACATGACTTTCCTCGCCGCGATGCCCCAGCGCGGGTTTGGCGCCTGGGAAACCAAACGTCGCGGTCGCATTCCTGTTGCATAGACGATGACTATTTTGCATGGTCACGCTTCACAGAAACGGAACCTTCCATGCAACGCATCACCTCCTATCTTCCGGCTGGCACCCCATCTTCCCATCCGATCGAAAAGGTCGTCCTGCCGCATGATCTGCGCCATTTGCGCCGCAAGCTTCTGCATCTGGAGAGCGGCGACATGGTCATGCTCGACCTCAAGGAAGCGGTTCTGCTGGCCCACGGTGATCTTCTGGTGCGCGAGGACGGCGAACTCATCGAGATCGTTGCTGCGCCCGAAAAGCTGTTCGAGATCAAGCCGCGTAACCGGCTGCATCTGATCGAGCTCGCCTGGCACCTCGGTAACCGGCATCTGCCGGCACAGATCGAGGAGGACCGTATCCTCATCCTGCGCGATCACGTCATTCGCTCGATGCTCGAAGGCCTGGGTGCTGATGTTGCCGATGTCACCGAGCCTTTCCAGCCGGCGCGAGGCGCCTACCATTCGCATGGTCACGGCCACGGCCATCCGGCACACGACTGACCGTCATGGGTGACGTGAGTGAAACAATCGCCTCGCTACGGCTGATGGCCTGGCTGTCGCCGGCCTTCCCGATTGGTTCGTTTGCTTATTCCGGAGGCCTCGAAAAAGCGGTGCATGACGGACTGGTGACCAATGCCCGGGATCTCGATGCATGGTTGTCCTCGGTCCTTACCCATGGCGCTGTCTGGAACGATGCGGTGTTGATGGCGGAGGCGCATACTTCGGCATCTGATCCCGAGCGGCTTGCTGCCTGCGCCGAACTCGCAGAAGCTTTGGCCGGTTCGCGGGAGCGGCATCAGGAAACAATGCTACTGGGGGAAGCTTTCCTGGCGACTGCCGGCGCATGGCCGCAGATGCCGGTGTCTGTTCCAGAAAAGCTTGCCTATCCCGTTGCCGTCGGCGCGGTGGCAGCAGCTCATGGGATCGGAGCCGGGGAGGCGATTGCTGCCTACCTGCACGCGTTCGTGTCGCAGGGCGTTTCGGCGTCCATCCGGCTGAGTGTCTGTGGCCAGAGCGACGGCGTCGGGGTGCTTGCAGGGCTTGAAACGCTGGTTGCGACTACCGCTGGAAAAGCAGCATCCTCCACCCTGGACGATCTTGGTTCGGCCGCTGTCCAGGCGGACATCGTCGCGCTCAGGCATGAGACGCAACGAGTGAGGCTGTTCCGGTCGTGATCGCTGCTCGGCCACTTCCATCCCGGCGGGGCGGGCCGCGACTACGTCATTTGCCTCTATCCGCCATCGTCGCGTTTCACTATCCTGTTGTTTTATCGGAGTTCGAACCATGAAATCCAGAAACGGTCCCTTGCGCGTCGGTATCGGCGGTCCTGTTGGCTCCGGCAAGACGGCGCTGACTGAGAAGCTGTGCAAGGCGCTGCGCGACGAGTATTCCGTCGCCGTCGTCACCAACGACATCTACACGACGGAAGATGCCGAGGCGCTGGTGCGGATGCAGGCGCTGCCGTCGGATCGAATTGTCGGCGTCGAGACCGGCGGTTGTCCGCACACCGCCATCCGCGAGGATGCGACAATCAACCTTCAGGCGATAGCCGGGCTGAATGCTCGAATTCCGGATCTCGACATCGTCTTCATTGAATCCGGTGGCGACAACCTCGCCGCAACATTTTCGCCGGATCTTGCCGACATCACCATCTATGTGATCTCGGTCTGCCAGGGGGAGGAAATCCCGCGCAAGGGTGGGCCCGGCATCACGAAATCGGACATGCTGGTCATCAACAAGAAGGACCTTGCGCCGCATGTCGGTGCCGATCTCGAGGTCATGGGCCGGGACGCGACCCGCATGCGGGCCGATCTGCCCTTTGTGTTCGCCGACATGAAGCGCGGCGACGGCGTCGGTACGATCGTTGATTTCCTCAAGCTCCACGGTGGCCTTTGAGGCTCAGACGTTTCTGAGCGCCTCCGGGTCGCTGATCTCGATCAGGCGGCCGTGGACCGTTACGCCGGAGCCCCGCAGTGTCGAGAACGCCCGCGACAAGGCTTCCGGCGCCAGGCCGAGTTTCCCGGCAAGCAGGCTTTTCGGGAAAGGCAGGCGGAGCTGTGCGGTTTCTACACTGCCTTCACAGGCATTAAGGAGGTAGTTGGCGACCCTCTGCGGGGCGGTCTGCAGCCTATCATTGGCGATGCAATCCATGCTTTCGAGAAAGTGGCCCGAGATAACGCCCACCATCGCCTTGTCGATCGCGCCATACCGCTCTGCAAGACGCCGCACAGAGCGCGTCTCGAACCGGCAGAGGAGCGTCGTGTCGGTCGCCTGCGCATTGTAGCGGTAGCCGCCTTCCGCATAGAGCACGCACTCTGCAAATGTGTCTTCGGGGCCGCATAGACGGATATCCGCCTCCCTGCCGTCCCTATTCAGGCGGTAGAGGCGAACATAGCCGCTCAGCACACAGTAGAAGAAGTCAGACGGTTCGTCTTGGCGGAATATGATATCGCGCGCTTCACAGTGGACGCCGGAGGCGCTCTCGACCATCTGGTCCGAGGCCTCTCCGATCAGTGAACTGATAAACGGCATTGTTCGGAGAAGCGACTTCTCCCGCTCGCCCATCGGCAGCAGACTGCTCATGCACGAAGCCCTCCAACAATATCATGTTCATCATAGCCACCCGTGGGTGTCGCCAACTTGACCTGGATCAAGGATGCCCTTGTCGGCCAGTCATCACGGCTGCTTTCGCAGCAGCCTGTCACTATCGCACATTATTCAGCGGCGTGAGGCGGTAAGTTCAGGATATTCCGTTTATCGTCGCCCGCCCGGTGGGAGCGATCCTTCTGCTCCAGCCGCTCGAAACGCCGCTCCAGATCGGTGAGTTCCGCCCGGTTCGCCGCCATGTCAGCTGCGAGGCTTTCCTGGGTAACGACCACGTCATCGGCGTCCCTGCGACCAACCAGCCGTCCGAAGATCCAGCCGAGCAGGCGCGACAGATCGTCCATGATCAGGAAGAAGGACGGGACGACGATCAGGCTCAGCACGGTCGAGACGATGATGCCGCCGATGACGGCAATCGCCATCGGTGCGCGGAACGAGCCGCCTTCGCCGACGCCCAACGCCGAGGGCAGCATGCCGGCCGACATGGCAATCGAGGTCATGATGATCGGCCGCGCGCGCTTGCGTCCGGCTTCGACCATGGCTTCGACGCGGGGCATGCCCTTGTGCATCATCTCAATGGCGAAATCGACGAGCAGGATGGCGTTTTTGGTGACGATGCCCATCAGCATGAGAATACCGATCAGCACCGGCATCGACAGCGGGTTGTGGGTGACGATCAGCGCGGCTGCGACGCCGCCGATGGCGAGCGGCAGCGAGAACAGGATGGTGAAGGGCTGGATGACATCCTTGAACAGCAGGATCAGCACAGAAAGCACCAGCAGCAGCCCGAGCAGCATGGCATTGATGAAGCCTTGCTGCATTTCGTTCTGTACCTTCGCGTCGCCGCTTTCGGCGAGATGGACACTTGCCGGAATTTTCGCGTCGGCGACAATCTGACGGAAACGGTCTGACGCACTGTTCAGCGCGACCCCCTGCGGCAGGTCGGCGCCGATGGAGACGACGCGGTAACGGTTGTTGCGCTTGATCGAGCTCAGGCCTTCGGAATAGTCGATGTCGGCCACGGTCGATAGCGGCACTGTGCCACCGGTTGCCGTCTGGATCCTGAGTGCGCGGATGGCGGCGAGATCGCGCCGCATGTCGAGAGATGCCTGGACGCGGATCGGAATCTGGCGGTCGTCGAGCGAGATCTTCGCAAGCAGCGAATCGCTGTCACCGATGGTCGCTACCCGCAAGGTGTCGGATATCGCCTGCGGCGTGATGCCGAGCCGGGCAGCCTCGTCCTTGCGCGGATGGATCTGCAGTTCCGGACGCGGCAAGGCGCCATCGGGGCTGACGTTTGCCAAAAGCGGATCGGCGCGCAGCTTCGATTCCAGCGTGGCGATGGCGCCGTTGAGATCGGTTGCGCTGCGTGATAGGAAGTTGAACGACAGGTCGCGTTCGCCGCGGTCGTTCAGCTTGGTGATCCGGACATCCGGGATATCGCGCAGCTTGGCAAAGACTTCCTTCTCGATATCCCACTGCGGACGGACGCGGCCCTTTGGTGTTACCTTTGGCAAATGCGGGCCGATAACCGGTATGGAGCCGACGACGTCGTTGACCAGCCTCGTTACCAGCGACTGGTCGCGCTTGAAAAGCCCGAGCGTCACGGTCGCGCGGCGCAGTTCCAGGTCGCCCTTCGGAGACGCTCCGCCGAGCACGAAGACACTTTCGACGCCGGCGATGTCCTTGACCCGCTTGTAGACGGCGTCGGTTGCCTTGTCGGTGTCGTCGAGGCGGGCATTCGGTGGCAGTTCGACGGAGAGCACGATCCGCGAGGCATCGTCCGGCGGCAGGAAGCTGCCCGGCACCTGGAAGAGAAAATAGACGGACCCGATCAGGAAGGCGATGGCCGCCAGCAGCGTCGTGTAGCGCCAGCGCGTCGTAACCCGGATCATCCGCGTGTAGCCGCGCATCATGCGCCCGTCATTGTCGTGATGATCGTCCATGCCGTCTTCGGCACGCATCAGGTAGGCCGCCATCATCGGCGTGATGAGCCGGGCGACCAGCAGCGAGAAGAACACGGAGAAGGCGACGGTGAGGCCGAACTGGATGAAATACTGGCCGGGGATCCCCGGCATGAAGGAGACGGGCACAAACACGGCGATGATGGTGAAGGTGGTGGCAATGACCGCCAGGCCAATTTCATCGGCCGCCTCGATAGCCGCACGATATGGTGTCTTGCCCATCTTGATGTGGCGGGCAATATTTTCGATCTCGACGATGGCGTCGTCGACGAGGATACCGGTCGCCAGCGTCAGTGCGAGGAAGCTCACCAGATTGAGCGAGAAGCCCATCAGGTCCATGATCCAGAAGGTGGGAATGGCCGACAGGGGGAGGGCGATGGCCGAGATCAGCGTTGCGCGCCAGTTCTTCAGGAACAGGAACACGACGATGACGGCGAGCAGCGCGCCTTCCATCAACGTGTCGATGGCCGCCTCGTAGTTGCCAAAGGTGAAGTAGACCGAATCGTCGATCAGCTCGATGCTGACGTTCGGGTTTTCCGTCCTGACCTTGGCAAGGCTTTCGGACACGGTCTTGGCGACGCTGACTTCGCTGGCACCCTTGGCGCGGAAGACGCCGAACGTGACCACCGGATTGTTGTTGAAGCGCGAGAAGGATTTCGGCTCCTCATAGGTATCCTTGATCGCGCCGAGGTCGGACAGCTTGACGAAGCGCCCGTTTGAAAGCGCAATCGTGGTATCCGCAAGCTGGGCCACGTCGCGGGCATCGCCGAGCACGCGGATTGCCTGCTCTGATCCGGCCACTTGGCCACGGCCTGAGCCGAGATCGATGTTGGTGCCGCGCAGTTGCTGGTTGACGCTGAGCGCGGTGATGCCATGGGCGTTCAGCTTGTCGGGATCGAGCTCGATCCGCACCTCGCGGTTCGCACCGCCGTATCGGTCGACGCGGCCGATGCCCTTCTGGCCCTGAAGCGAACGCTTCACGGTGTCGTCGACGAACCACGAGAGTTCCTCGAGCGTCATATTGGGAGAGGAGACCGCAAAGGTCTGGATCGCCTGGCCTTCGACATCGACCTTGGATACGATCGGTTCGTCCACGTTGCCCGGCAGGTTGCCGCGGATACGGTCGACGGCGTCCTTGGTGTCCTGGACGGCCTGCTGGGTCGGCACTTCGAGACGGAATACCACGACCGTCTGGGAAACGCCGTCATTGATCGTCGATTGGATTTCGTCGATGCCATTGATGCTGGCGACGGCGTCCTCGATCTCCTTGGTCACCTGCATTTCCAGTTCGGCCGGAGAGGCGCCGTTCTGGGTGACGGTGATGTTGACGACGGGCACGTCGATGTTCGGAAAACGGGTGATCGGCAGCTTGTTGAAAGCTTGCACGCCGACGAACAGCAGCAGAACGAACGCCAGCAGCGGTGCGACGGGATTGCGGATGGACCAGGCGGAGAAATTCATCTGAGCCTCGTTCAGTTCGTTGCAGCGGGCATATCGTGCACCGGCGTGATGTGGTCGCCGTCGCGCACGTAGGCACCCGCCTTGGCCACCACCTGGTCGCCGGCATTCAGGCCCTTGACGATCTGGATGTAGGCGCCGTCCTGGATGCCGGTTTCAACGCTGACGAACTTGACGATCCCGTTCTCGACCCTGCGGGCGGACGATCCCTGGGGTTCGTTGTTGACAGCCGTCAGCGGCAAGGCAATGCCGTCCGTCTGGTTGATGACGATCTCGGTGCTGCCGTACATGCCGGCGCGTGCCTTGCTGCCGTCGTCGATATAAATGTGGACCGCGCCGAGCCGGGTGACGGCATCGACGGTCGGGGAAACGAGGCGCACCGAGCCGGTCAGCTTTTCGCGACCGCCGGAGAGCGAGACGGTGGCCTTCTGCCCCGCCTGGATCTTGATGATGTCGCTCTCGGAGACGTCGGTGACCAACTCGAGGGCGCTGTCCCGGATGATGGTGAACAGCGGATCGCCGGAGCCGTTGGCAATGGCGCCGACGCGGGCATTGCGCGACGCGACGGTACCGCTGACAGGCGTCTTGACGCCGGTGCGGGCAAGCTTGAGGTCGATGTCGGCGATCTGGCTGTCGACCACCTTGAGATCGGCCTCCTCGACGGCGATCGCCTGTTCGGCCGATGTTACCCTTGCCTTGTTGGCTGCTGCAGACGCCGTTGCCTGCTCGACGGTGGATACCGAGACTGTGCCCTTTTCACCCATGGCGACGGAGCGTGCGCGCTGCAATTCGGTCTGGGCGTCGTTGGCCTGCGCCTCGATCAGCTGGGCGTGCAACTGGGCAAGCGTCGCCTGACCCTTGGCGCGCGTTGCCTGCGTCTCGGCCTTCTGGAGCACCAGCGCATCGTCACTCAGCGTCGCCAGCGTGCTGTCGGCCGTCACCTTGTCGCCGACGTCGGCATGCAACGTCTTGATCGGCAGGCCATCCACGAGCGGCTGGATATAGACTTCCTCGACTGCCTTGACCGTTCCGGTGGCGACGATCTTTTCGACCATGTTGCGCTTCACGGCCTGCGTAACGACGATGGCCGGAAGGTTCTGCTTGGGAGCCGCGACAGCAGTTTCCTCCGCGCGTGCGGCAAAGGCGGGCAGCAAGCTCAAGAGCAGGAATGCGGCGGTCTGGGCTTTGAGCGGCGTGCGGAACATACTGTTCTTTCGAATGTTGCGATCAATGTTCAGGCGTTTGGAAAATGCGGCAGTTCTCGATGCTCGGTTTATTCGCCATCTACAATAGCGCTCTCACCTGTGAAGGCACGCCGTAGACCTGTGTCCGAGGTTACGACCCGTTCCGAGCTTCGGATCATGAAGTTCAATACTAGCAAAAATAAGTTTTAAAAGCGCCTTGTTTCAAAGTTCCTGCGATCGCCTTCCGAATCGGAAGTGACGACACTCCGTTGGACTTCCTCAAGGCATCGGATGCTGTTCCGGTTCTACGAATTTTCGCCGAAAAGACTGGTCTTTCCGAGGACACCGAGCAGCATTTTCAATCCGGGCTGATGCACGGCTTCAATCGCCTCCGGAAAGGGCACCCATCTCATTATGCGCTGACCTTTCTCCGGAAACTCCGTAACGGCAAGGCGGACGTCGAGAAGGTGGACCGACACACGGTAAGACGCGCTTGCTCCCTCCTTGCGGTAGGCGAAGGCTCCAAGTATCTCGGGCGCGCATGTGCCTCGTATGCCGGCCTCCTCGAACGCTTCACGTTCCGCCGCCTGTGCGGTTGTCTCGCCAGCTTCTATATTGCCTTTGGGGATACCCCATCGCCCGCTCCGACGACTGGTGATCAGCAGCACCTCGCGCGAAATCCGGCGATAGCATATCGCGCCCGCCTGCTCAAACAGCGGCTGCGCGGTCTGCTTCAGGGCAGGCCCGCCCGTCTGCAGCTTCACCGTCGGCTCATCCATGGCAGCGCGCTCCTGGAGCCTTCAGCGGGGCACACACCGATGATGACGTCATCGCCAGAACCTTTTGACATCGAGCAGATCGTCCAGCGCATCCGCGGAGGCTTGGAGCAACTTGGTCTTCTTTCCCGTCGGCGATAGCCTGCCGGCATCCGGGTGGCCTTCCAGGCCGTGATCACGAAGGACAGATGGCGCGGTAGCGAGATCGTTGACGTCGCCCAGGTGTTCCTGAACTTTCTCCAGAGCTTTGACGAACTCCCTGTGGCGCCTTCGTCCCTGCTTGTCGCTGAACAAGGACGCGAAAAACTCGGCTCCGTATCGGAGTTTCTTCGCATCCTTTCTGACCTCATGGCGCTCCGTGTCGGTGCCATCAGCCAGAAGTTTCGCATTTCGCCTGATGGTCTTGCGCAGGCGGTCGAGGGCATGGGAGGCGAACTCCGAGGCCGGCGCGTGGCGCGCTTCCCGGGTTTCCTCCGTCTCCAGATAGGCTCCGCACCATAGCCACTCCATGAAATCCATGGCCATCTGCCGTGCGCGCAGAGATGCCATCGCCTCTATTGCGAGATCGTATTTTTCGGTGCGCAGAACCTTCAGGCGGTCGCGAAGCTCGCCGTTGTCCGCAGTCGATACGAGGATGTCGAAGTTGCGGGCGTCGCCCATGATCGAGGCCAGCCATTTCAGCTCTGCGGCAATTCTGCCTGCTTCGGGATCGACGAGGATCGGCTTGAAGATGGACACGGCCGAACGGAGCCTTCGCAGTGCGACGCGGCCCTGATGCAGCGCTTCCGGATTTCGTCGATCGGCAAGCACCGTCTCGTTCAGGCGAAATTGGCGGAAGCACGATTGGGCAATGGTTTGGAAGGCCGTCACGGCGTTGGCGGTTCGGTCGAGTTGCACGGGCTCGGCTTTAAAGAAATTCTGCAACGGCGCGATCAGGGCGTAGCCGCGTTCGGATTTGGAAAGCACTCCGAGGCGCAAGGCGTCGATATCCTGGATCTTGCGCGCGGCGCGGAAGAGATCGAGGGTGTGGCCGTCCTTCAATTCCAGTTCGACCTCGCACACTGGGCTGCGACGGTCTCCGGCGATGACGATGCCCTCGTCGACGACGATTTCGATTTCGGAGCTGTCCTCCCTGTGCAGCCACTTCTTTCGCTGCACCTGCACGATGAACTGGACCACCAGTTCATCGGCATCGAGATCGGGCCATAGGTCGGTGGATATGGGCGCTGTATGATCGAGAACAGGGATGTCCGTCTGGACGATCGATTCCCATTCGGGCCTTGCAAACAGGCCGGCAGTGCTCTGGTGCGTTGCCTTGATCGTCTGGGTGCGGACATCGCCTGCCTGCCGGATGCGAAGCGAGAAACCGGCCTTGCGGAGCGTCTGGTCAGCAGTGTCGAAGTAGAGCGCGCGCTGCTGGAAGACCGCCGATGGCTCGCCCAGCAATGGCGAGTTCAGAAGCCTGTCCTTGGCTTCCTGCGATAATTCCAGCTTCAGTTCGATTTCGCGTGTCAAATGTCATTCTCCAGGTTGCAACACGCCATAGCCCTCAAGTGTTAAGGCTTGCCGCTCCAGCCTTCCCGACGCCACTGGTCCGCACGCTCGTCGATGTCGATGGAGCCTTCGTCGTCGAGGATATTGCGGGCGATGTCGTACTGCGCCTTGTCGACGTCGATCACCGACACCAGGAAACCGCCGCGTCGAAGGCCTTCGGAATAGGCGGCCCGCTCGTGATCGGCGAAGAACCACTTTTCGAGCTGGTGCCAGAAGTCCACCGGCTCCGCTGCAGTCGCCGGCTTGTCGCCTTCGCTGGCGATACTAGGGAGGAAATGGACTGCTTCGGACGGAATGCCTGCGTCTTGCAGGCGGGCGACTGCAGACGCTGCTTCGCTCCTCCTGTCGAAGATCGCTGAGAGCGTGCAGGCGGACGCCGGGTGGAAATCCGGGTCGTTTTCACTGGAGATGGTGTTCATATCGTTCTCCTCGTTCGGCTGCGATCAAAGCGAGTGTCGCTGGAAATAGCGCGGCTGGCAACACGCAGTCCGCTACCGCGCGGACGCTCCAACGCGAGCTGAAAATCTGCAGGTCGAAGGACCCAGATATCGCCACGATAGCTGCTGCGGGTGACAATCAGTTTACAGCCCGTACGCTTTTATTTTGGCAGGTTTGGGCGAAAGTGGTGACGACCCGATCGGTCCGGAGCCTTTTTTTCGTCTTGGATCGCGGGATATCGGTCGTCTTCGGATCTGACTCGACAATTTCACTGCCCCCTCAAACGCAGAAACGCGCAGGCATGAGAGCCCGCGCGTTTCAGGACTATTCGAGCGTCAAAACTACTTCAGCGCGGCATCGGTGATGGCGTGCGTCCAGGCGTCCTTGGGCTCCTTCGTGATGATCTTCTGATCCAGCAGGGCCTTTTCGGTGCGTTCGTAGAGTGCCTTGTCGAGCTTGCCGGAGCCGATCAGCTTGGCGACTTCGCCGGCCATGAACTTCTGGTGGGCTTCGTCCTGCCCACCGTTGTCGACGACGATTTCAGCGGCTTCGTCAGGATGCTCGACGGCATATTTCCAGCCCTTCATGGAGGCGCGGACGAACTTGACCATCTTCTCCTTGAAGGCGGCGTCCTTCAGCTTCGTCTCGCTGGCGTAGAGGCCGTCTTCCAGCAGGTTGACGCCGAGTTTGGTGTAATTGAAGACGGTGAGGTCTTCCGGCTTGAAGCCTGCGTCGAGTACCTGGCCGTATTCGTTGTAGGTCATGACCGAGATGCAGTCGGCCTGCTTCTGGATCAGCGGCTGGACGTCGAAACTCTGCTTCAGGACGGTGACGCCGTCCGTGCCGCCCGATGTCGGGATCTTCAGCTTGTTCATCCAGGCAAAGAACGGATATTCGTTGCCGTAGAACCAGACGCCGAGCGTGTGGCCCTTGAAGTCGGCTTCGGTCTTGACCGGGCCGTCCTTGCGGCAGACCATTTCAAGGCCGGACTTCTCGAAGGGCTGGGCGATGTTGATCAGCGGCACGCCCTTTTCGCGGGCAACCAGGGCACCGCCCATCCAGTCGACGATGACGTCGGCGCCGCCGCCGGCGATGATCTGCTCAGGGGCGACGTCAGGGCCGCCCGGTTTGATGTCGACGTCGAGGCCTTCCGCCTTGTAGAAACCCTTGTCCTTGGCGACGTAATAGCCGCCGAACTGGGCCTGTGCGACCCATTTCAGCTGCAGCGTCACCTTGTCGGCAGCCAGTGCCGATTGGGCTGCGGCAAGTGCGATGGTGCTGGCCATCAATGTCATGATTATTTTTTTCATTTTCTTCCCTTTTCCCTCTGAAGTTCAACCTGCAATCCCTGGCCGGGATATCAGGCCGCCTAGCCACCACGGCTCGACGGATGCCAGAAAGTCGTCGCCCTTTCGAGGAGGGCCACGACGCCATAGAAGACGGAGCCGGCAATCGCCGCCACCGTGATTTCCGCCCACACCATGTCGACGTTCATCCGGCCGATTTCGGTCGAGATGCGAAAGCCCATGCCGACGATGGGGGTGCCGAAGAATTCCGCGACGATGGCACCGATCAGCGCCAGCGTCGAGTTGATCTTCAATGCGTTGAAGATGAAGGGTGCCGCTGCCGGAAGCCGGAGCTTCCACAGGGTCTGGGTGTAGCTCGAGGCGTAGGTGCGCATCAGGTCGCGCTCCATTGCGCCCGATGCGGCAAGGCCGGCGACCGTGTTCACCAGCATCGGGAAAAACGTCATGATGACGACCACGGCAGCCTTCGACTGCCAGTCGAAGCCGAACCACATGACCATGATCGGCGCGACGCCGATGATCGGCAGGGCGGAGGCGAGGTTGGCAATCGGCATCAGGCCGCGCCTCAGGAACGCGAAGCGGTCGGCGAGGATCGCCACAAGAAATCCGCTGATGCAGCCGATCGCATAGCCGGCGATCACTGCCTTGAAGATCGTCTGGCGGACGTCGGCGGCAAGGATCGGCAGGGAGCCGGCAATTCGGACGGCGATGGCGCTCGGCGGTGGCAGGATGATGAACGGCACACCGGCGCCACGGGTGGCGGCCTCCCAGATGATCAGGATCCAGGCACCGAAAATCGCCGGGATCAGCATCCGCAGGACCGTCCCGGAAAAGCGGGAGTGGGGCCGGATATCCGACAGGATGCTGACGCAGCGCCAGGCGAGCAGCCATGCCGATGCCAGCAACAGGAAGAACGCCGGGCGGGCGGCGCCCTCATTGCCGCCGATTGCGGTCAACAGCAGCCAGGCCACTTCATGGGCGGCTAGAAACAGGATGGCGGCGCTGATCGCCGGCGGCAGGGTCAGCTGCGACAAAAAGCAGGAGATGATGATCATGAAGAAGATCAGGGCGCTGATACCGGGCAGGATAGGATCTCCGCTGCTCGGCTCGATCAGCGGGAAGGTGAGAGCGGCGCCGATGCAAAGCAGGATCGCTATCAGGCTTTGCCAGGAATACTGCACATTCTTCATGACCGTCGCGTCCCCATCGCACGGTCGACGATGCGGGCGGCAATGCTGACGATCCCGACGAGCAGGGCCGCCAGCACCGAGCCCGCAACGAGCGCGGCCCAGATGTCGATCGTCTGGCTGTAATAGGAGCCCGCAAGCAGCTTTGCGCCGATGCCGGCGACCGCGCCGGTCGGCAATTCTGCGACGATGGCGCCGACCAGGCTCGCCGCAATACCGACCTTCATCGAGGTGAACAGGTAAGGCACGGAGGCTGGCAGGCGCAGCTTCCAGAAGGTCTGGCTGGCTGTCGCCTTGTAGGTGCGCATGAGGTCGAGGTGCATGGCTTCGGGCGAGCGCAGGCCCTTGACCATGCCGACCGTCACCGGGAAAAACGACAGGTAGGTCGAAATCAGTGCCTTCGGGATCAGCCCGGTGATGTCAACGGCAGCGAGCACGACGATGACCATCGGTGCGATGGCGAGCACCGGCACGGTCTGGGAGGCGATGACCCAGGGCATCAGGCTGCGGTCGAGCGTCATGACGTGGACGATGCCGATGGCGATGAGGATACCGAGGAGCGTGCCGAAGACGAAGCCGACGGCGGTGGATGTCAGCGTGATCCAGGCGTTGTAGACGAGGCTGCGGTTGCTATCGATGGCACGCAGGAAGGTGTTGTCGAAAACCGCAATTGCCACCTGGTGCGGCGCCGGAAGCGTCGGCTTCGGCTGCGCCATAGTCCTTCCGATGAACTCAAGCGTACCTGTGGAGACGCCGGCGCGGCTGTCGAGGTCGATCTGGAAAGGGGCGTTCATGATAACGGTGGCAATATACCAGATCGCCACGATGGCGAGGAGAACCGTCGTCACCGGAATGAACTTGTGCCGGAAGAACTGTTCGTTCTCCATGCTCACGCCTTTCCCTGCAAAGGTAGCAGCATCAGCGCCATCGAGACGACGCCGAGCCCGACGCCTGCCATCTGCGCCAAGCTGAGGCGTTCGCCGAAGACCACAAAGGCGATGATGTTGACCATGACCAGTTGCACGATGGCCGAGGCCGATATTGCAAGCCCGAGGCCGCCCTCGCGCATCAGCCTCACCATCATCAGGTTGCCGACGCAGTAAAGCCCGAGCGACAGCACGAGGATCAGGACATTGCTGGTGGCGATATAGGCCCGCGATGCGGTGGCGCCGCCGAGGAAGATCACCATGGCGCCGCCGAGCCAGAGGAGGAAGGTGCCGTTCATGGCCTATTCCTCATAGGAGTGGCCGGCGCGCAGGCCTTCGCGGACGCGATGGGCGATGGCCAGGAATTCCGGGGTTTCGCGAATGCCGAGCGGGCGCTCCGCCGGCAGGGTGGACTCGATGATATCGGTCACCCGGCCGGGGCGGGGCGACATCACGACGATCCTCGTCGACAGGTAGACCGCTTCGGGGATCGAGTGAGTGACGAAGCAGATCGTCTTGTTGGTGCGGGCCCAGAGTTTCAGCAGTTGCTCGTTCAGATGATCGCGAACGATCTCGTCGAGTGCGCCGAAAGGCTCGTCCATCAGCAGGAGGTCGGCGTCGAAGGCGAGTGCGCGCGCGATCGAGGCGCGCTGCTGCATGCCGCCCGACAGTTGCCAGGGATGCTTCTTCTCGAAGCCGGTGAGGTTGACGAGGTCCAGCGTCCGGGCGATGCGCTTGTCGCGCTCGTCCTTGGCGTATCCCATGATCTCCAGCGGCAGGGAGATATTCTTCTCGATGGTGCGCCACGGATAGAGCGCTGGAGCCTGGAAGACATAGCCATAGGCACGCGCCTTTCGGGCTTCTTCAGGCGTCATGCCGTTGACGTCGATTTCGCCGGAGGTCTTCTTTTCGAGATCGGCGATGCAGCGCAGAAAGGTCGTCTTGCCGCAGCCGGAAGGACCGATAAAGGAGATGAAATCGCCCTTGCGGACATCGAGATCGACGTTGCTCAGCGCATGCACCGGACCATCGCTCGTCTGGTAGGTGAGACAGAGATTGCGGGCAGACACGACGGATGCCGCAATCTTCTGTTCGGGGTTGGATGCGATTACCGACATTTCTTCACGGGTCCCAATTTTGTCCCGTCCTCGAAAAGGATGCGGTAACTGCTCTTGTCGATACGGATGATATCAATCCTCTCGTCTCCAGCGCTGTCTTCACCTTCTGCCTGGCAGGCTGCCGTGACGGTGAATCCGTCGCTGCTGGTCTTGACGATCTTCTTGAACTCGCAACTGGAAACGGACGTCGTTACGGCATCCGGCGTCAGTAGCAGGAATGTATCGGCGCCGCTCGATTCTCCGGTCTTTGCATAGATGCATCCTTCCTTGCTGCCATAGTTGCCGCCGATGGCCAGTCCCAGGCCATCGGCATCGGCATAGGTCGGGACGAGCAGAATGGTGGTGACCAGAAGGTGGCGGGCGCGCACAGTTACACCCCGCTTGCCGGGATGCCGGTACGCTGGACCTTGCGGGGCGCGACGACGTCTTTCCAGGTGGAGAGGGCCTTGTTGACGGCGGCGAAGGGTTCGCGCTTCACAAACTTGCCGTGGCCTTCCTGGGTTTTCACCGTCGTCTCCTCGATGGCAACGACACCGCGGGTCAGCGTATAGCGCGGCAGGCCGATGACCTGCTTGCCCTCGAAGACGTTGTAGTCGATGGCCGACTGCTGGTTTCCAGCCGAGATCGTCTTGGCGCGGGTGGGATCCCAGACGACGATATCGGCGTCCGCACCGACCAGGATCGCGCCCTTTTTCGGATACATGTTCAGGATCTTGGCAATGTTGGTAGAGGTGACCGCGACGAACTCGTTCATCGTCAGGCGACCAGTGGCGACGCCATGGGTCCACAGCATCGGCAGACGGTCTTCGAGGCCGCCCGTGCCGTTGGGGATCTTGGTGAAGTCGCCGACGCCGAAGCGTTTCTGCTCGGTGGTGAAGGCGCAGTGGTCGGTCGCGACGCATTGCAGCGAGCCTGACTGCAGACCCGCCCACAGGCTGTCCTGATGCAGCTTCGAGCGGAACGGTGGCGACATGACGCGACGGGCGGCGTGGTCCCAATCCTTGTCGAAATACTCTGTTTCGTCGAGCGTCAGGTGCTGGATCAGCGGCTCGCCATAGACGCGCATGCCATTCTGGCGGGCGCGGCGGATCGCCTCGTGTGCCTGCTCGCAGGAGGTGTGGACGACATAGAGCGGGGCGCCGGCCATATCGGCGATGATGATAGCGCGGTTGGTCGCTTCGCCCTCGACAGCGGCAGGCCGCGAATAGGCGTGGGCCTCGGGGCCATTGTTACCTGCCGCCATCAGCTTAGCCTGCATCTGGGCGACAATATCGCCGTTTTCGGCATGCACCATCGGCAAGGCGCCAAGCTCGGCGCAGCGCGAGAACGAGTGGAACATCTCGTCGTCGTCGACCATCAGGGCACCCTTGTATGCCATGAAGTGCTTGAAGGAGTTGATGCCCCTGTCCTTGACGACAGTCTCCATCTCGTTGAAGACCTGCTCGCCCCACCAGGTCACCGCCATGTGGAAAGCATAGTCGCAATTGGCGCTGGCGGACTTATTGTCCCAGCGGTTCAGCGCATCGAGCAGTGACTGGCCGGGCTCCGGCAGGCAGAAATCAACGACCATCGTCGTGCCCCCCGCGAGCGCCGCGCGCGTGCCGCTTTCGAAATTGTCGGCCGAGTAGGTGCCCATGAACGGCATCTCGAGATGCACATGCGGGTCGATGCCGCCCGGCATGACATAACAGCCGGTGGCGTCGAGCACTTCGTTGCCCAAAAGGTTCGGCCCGATCTCGACGATCACACCGTCCGCGATCTTGACGTCGGCCTTGTAGGTCAGGTCCGCCGTGACAACGGTGCCGTTCTTGATGACTGTGCTCATGGCTTTCGTTCCCTATCTGGCGTTATTCTTGGAGGCGCTATGGTGTGATGAAGACCGATGACCTGAACCAAAGCTACTTCGATCCGAGCAAGATCTTCATCCGTCAGACGGCCGATCAGCTGACCGATGACGTCCTTCCTCACCGGCGTGATCTTTTCAACCATGGCTTGAGACCTCTGCTGAAGTCCGTTTTCCATACTGGGTTCGATCGTGGGTCGGAGGAGAGGGGCGTCGAGCAAATGCGTGGTAAGAGGACAGGCGAGTACCGTCGTGTAGATATCGAGGAGTTCATTCGCCTGGAGGACGACGGCCGGTCGCGGCTTGCCAAGCTCTCCAGGGAAAACTGCCACCACCACATCTCCTCGACTTATCTTCACGGCTTGTCCCAATCCGTGGGGCCGACGGCGACAGTCCATTGGGAGACATCATCCGTCTCGGCCGCTGCCGCAATGGACTGCATCTCTTTCTGAACCTGCCTCCTGAAGATCTCATTGCTCAAATCGGGAACCCAGATTTCCACTGGACGATATCCCTGACTGACCAGCTCGGCGCGCTCTTCGGGTGAAATCTCTCTAGGCCTTCCCATCGTCCGTTTCCCTGTCTCCGAGGTACTTGAGCTATTCTACTCCACGATCCCCGCCGTCTCCACCACCGCGTGGAACAGTACGTCGGCGCCGGCTGATGCCCATTCCTTGGAAATCTCTTCCGCCTCGTTGTGGCTGAGGCCGCCGACGCAGGGGCACATGATCATCGTGGCCGGGGCCACCTTTGCGGCCCAGCAGGCGTCGTGGCCGGCGCCAGAGATGATGTTCATGTGGCTGAGGCCAAGCCTTTCGGCGGCGTTGCGGACGGCCGATACCAGTGTCGCGTCGAAGGTGACCGGATCGAAATGACCGACGGCCTCTATCGAGCAGCCGACGCCGAGGGCTTCGGCGATGCCTGCCGCCTCGGCCTCGATCCTTTCGCGCATCCGGTCGAGTTTGGCCAGATCCGGTGTGCGGATGTCGACGGTGAAGACGACCTTGCCGGGCAGCACGTTCCGGGAATTGGGAGAGAAGAATACCTGGCCGATGCCGCCGACAGCGCCGGGCTGGCTTTCCATCGCGACGGCCTGGACCATCTCGATGATTCGCGACATGGCAAGGCCGGCGTTGACGCGCAGCGCCATCGGTGTCGAGCCCGTATGGGCTTCGCGGCCAGTGAGGGTGATCTCCAGCCACCACAGGCCCTGACAGTGGGTGACAACGCCGATCGCCTTTTTTTCGGCTTCGAGGATCGGGCCTTGCTCAATATGGTATTCGAAGTAGGCGTGCATCTTGCGGGCGCCGACTTCCTCGGCGCCGAGCCATCCAATGCGCTTCAGTTCGTCGCCATAGGTCTTTCCGTCCGGATCCTTGCGGCTGTAGGCGTAGTCGAGATCGTGGACGCCGGCAAAAACGCCAGAGGCCAGCATCGCCGGAGCAAAGCGGGCGCCTTCTTCGTTCGCCCAGTTGGTGACGACGATTGGATGCTTTGTCCTGATGCCGAGGTCGTTCATGGTGCGCACGACTTCGAGACCAGCCAACACGCCGAGAACGCCGTCGTATTTGCCGCCGGTCGGTTGGGTGTCGAGATGCGAGCCGACATAGACCGGAAGTGCGTCCGGATCGGTGCCTGGCCGGGTGGCAAACATCGTGCCCATGCGGTCTACGCTGACAGTCATTCCAGCTGCTTCGCACCATTGCTGGAAGAGATGGCGGCCTTCGCCATCGGAATCGGTCAGCGTCTGGCGGTTGTTGCCGCCGGCAATGCCTGGTCCGACCTTCGCCATATCCATCAGCGCATCCCAAAGGCGGTCGCCATTGATACGCATGTTTTCGCCTGGTGCGGCCACCATAAGATAATCCTCGCCCGTTTTGTCGCGGCCATGCTGATGGCATGACCGGTGGTTCCCTTGGTCTTGCTGCGGAGCGTTTTTTGTTTTTCTTGCTCCGGAAAATCGGCGGTTGCCTTTGCGTAGCAACTCATCGATAATTTGACCGATTGGTAAACATTACAGCTTCCACGCCGGTGCTCAAGATGAAAATCGCGAAAAGCGGCGACAAAATACAGGCAGATACCCGGGCGATCCGATTTGGTGCCGGCGCATAGCACATGTGACAACTGCGCGGGTTTCAAGGAGAAGCGAAATCGACATGACGACCCCCAGAGCGGCGAAGACGCAGCGTCGCACCCGCATCCAGGAAGTGAAAGAAGAGGTCATTCTCGAGGCGGCTCTCGATGTCTTTTCAGTTCATGGTTTTCGCGGTTCCACCATCGACCAGATTGCCGAGGTGGCCGGCATGTCGAAGCCCAATCTGCTCTATTATTTCCGCACCAAGGAGGCGATCCACCGGGCACTCATCGACCGCGTATTGTCCACCTGGCTCGAGCCGCTGCGCGTCTTCAACCCGGAGGGAAACCCCGAAAGCGAGATCCGCAGCTATATCCGCCGCAAGCTTGAAATGGCCCGGGATTTTCCGCGCGAGAGCCGGCTGTTTGCCAACGAGATGCTGCAGGGTGCACCGCATGTCGAGGACGAATTGAGGGGGCCACTCAAGAGCCTTGTCGACGAGAAGGCGGCTGTGATCCGCGCCTGGGCGAAGGCCGGCAAGATCGCCAAATGCGACCCCTACCACCTGATTTTCTCCATCTGGTCAACCACACAGCACTATGCCGACTTTGATGTCCAGGTGCGCGCCGTCCTCGGACAGGCGAGTTCCGGCGAGGGCCGGTTCGAGGATGCCGCCCGCTATCTCGAGCAGCTTTTCGTCAACGGGCTGATGATCGCGCAGAAGAAGGCGCAATGACGGTCAATTACTCGTCGCGCGGCCTGAGGACAACCGGCAGGAAGGCCTCGATGCTTTCCCAGGTGTAGGGCTTCTGCAAGACGGAGATGTCCGCGTAGCTGTCGCCCTGGGGAATGCTGTCTCCGTAGCCGGTCACGAAGCCGAACGGGATGTTCATGCTGATCAACCGGTCGGCGATGGGAAAGCTCGTCTCCACGCCGAGATTGACGTCCAGCAGCGCCATCTGAAGCGGCTGCTGCTCGATGGCCGCAAGCCCCTGCGACACGTTGGGGACGGCAATGACCTCCGCAGCGCCGAGGCTTTTCAGAATATCCTCCCCGTTCATGGCGATGATCAGATTGTCTTCCACCAGCAGCACCGACATTCCGGCCAGCGGTTGCTGGCCGAGCGGCGCCGAGGCAATCTGGCTGTCGATCATTTCCTTCTGAGGAGCCGTGAGGACGGCTGCTCTGACGAAGGTTACGAATTTCGCCGGAATGACAAAATCGGCTTCCAGTCCGCCTTCGGCAAAGCGGATGTCGGTCTCTCCGTCCAGATCGTAGATGAACGAGCGTCGGATGATTGTCGAGCCGAAACCGACGCGTGTGGGTGTCGTCACGGCAGGGCCGCCGCGTTCACGCCACTGGATGTGCAGATTACCTTCGGCGTTCCGCTCCCAGTTGATCGCCACAACGCCTGCAGCCGAAAGGCTGCCGTATTTGACGCTGTTGGTAACGAGTTCGTGGAAGACCAGCGACGATGTCGTGAAGGCCTTCGGGTCCAGCAGCACCTCCTGGCCGCTGATATCCAGCCGGCCGGAGGTCTTGCCGAGATACGCGGCACTTTCTGCTTCCAGCAACTGCCTGAATGAAGCCGGCGCCCACTGGTCTTGCGTCAGCTGGTCATGGGCGCGGCCAAGCGATTGCACACGTCCCTGAAGCTGCTCGATGTAGCCATCGACGGACAAATCGGCGGATTTCGAGTGACGAATCAACCCGCCGATCAGGCTGAGAATGTTTCGGACACGGTGGTTGAGCTCGGCAATCAGCAGTTCCTGACGCTCGCTTGCAGCACGCCGTTCCGCGTTTGCCTCCTCGGAGAGGCGCAGGATGACCTCGATCAGGGCCACCCTGATCGTCTCGGCGACACGCAGTTGCGGAGGTGTGAAGGCGAGGGAGTGGCCCCGCACCATTTCCGACCAGCTCTCGAAGCTCTTGCGCGGTGACAGGTGTAGGCCACCCGGACCATACTCGGCAGGTTTGTTTGGGTCGCCTGCCCAGCGCACGGAGCGAATTATCTCTTGACGGAAAAGGATGACGTAGTCGCGCGGAGAGCGGGAAATCGGGATAGCCAAAAGGCCGCAGACATGCGTGCTCTCGTCCCAATCGGGATACCAGCTGCGAATGCTGTCCGTCGCAAAGACCCTCCCTGCCGCATTTCGATTGAGAAGAGACTTCAGTTCCAAAACCTGCTCTTCCGAGACGGTGGCGCCGCTCAATGCCATGCGCCCGTCGATCCAGACGCCGACCCCGTCTGCCGGAATGACATCGGCGAGAGCGTCGATCAGCCAAGCTGGGTCATCGAGCAAGCTTGTATTGCCGGCAACGGATGTCAGCAGGCGATCGCCGATCTGCTTTGCCTTGCGCTCGTATTCGAGGGCGATACGTCTTTCACGGCTTTCCAGGCGCGAAGCGAACATCTGTCCGAACAACTCGGCATTGGCGCGGCGTTCCAGCGAGGGCAGGCGAGGGCTGTAGTGGTGGCAGGCAAACAAGCCCCACAGGGCGCCTTCGACCACGATGGAAATCGACATCGATGCTTCCACACCCATATTCTTCAGATATTCGATATGGACCGGCGACACCGAGCGCAGAACCGACATTGAAAGATCCAGCGGTTGCCCGTGTTCCGTGAGTTGCGGTGCGATCGACACGGGAACAGCATCGACGTCGGAGATGATCCGGAAAAGATTGCGGAGATAGAGTGCCCGCGCCTGCACTGGAATGTCGGAGGCCGGATAGTGCAGTCCTAGAAATGATCCGATGCCCGATCGTGCCGCCTCCGCCACGACCTCACCTGCGCCTGTTTCGTCGAAACGATAGATCATGACGCGGTCGAAGCCAGTCAGTGCGCGCGCCTGCCGGGCGCCCTCGCGGAAGAAGGCCTGCTGTGTGTCCGTCTGGTCGAGGCGTGCGGTCATGCTGCGTATGGATATCGCAGTGCTCTCGTCCGCTGCAGGAGATGGCTCAGCCTCGATGACGATCTGTCCGTCTGAAATGTGCAGGGCGATGTCGAAGAGGGCGCCGCCTTCACGCAACACGACGCCGAAAACGCGTTCGACTGTATCCTGTCCGCGGATCACAGCGGTCCGGTTGCGCAACGTGTGCACGGCGTCCGGCGTAAACAATTCCGTCAGCGGGCGGCCTAGGATCTGCTCGTGTTCGACGCCGGTGAACTTTCCGAGATTGACAGAGGCTCGTGCAATCAACCAGTCGGACGACAATGCGAGGAGGAAGCCGAAGGGTTGTATCGTGCCGAGCTGGTGGATCGGCTCACGGTCGCAATTGGTGAGATCGATACGCTGCAATTCATCGGTCAAAAGGCGGATTTCTCCAATTCGAGTTCGGCTGCGGCCCGGAAGGCGGCAAATACCGATCTAGCCGCCGCTATCGCGCGATCGCTGTCAATGGGTGCCGCGGCATCAAGCCTATCCATAAACGCTTTCATCGCGCCTTTGGGTCCCTGGTAAGAAAGATATGCGGATGGGAAATGGCCCGGTACGCGCTTTGCAAGCATGGCGCCGCCCAATTTCGAACCTTCGATGACATAAGCTGCACCCCAGACCTCATCGTCGGAGGCGAAAGCGACAATGGCGACGGGCGGCGGCATGACTAGGTCGAGTGTCGCCATGTCGGCGCGCAAGAGATGGCTGCGGCGACGCTCTGGCCAGTCCGGGAAGATGCGGGCAATGCCGGCGGCCTCGAGGGCTTGCTCGGCTGCGGGCAGGGCACGCGCGTGGCCTGCCAGAAATGCTGTATATTGAACACGATCAGTCATGTCGAAGCGACCAAACAGATGGTCGACAACATCATGGTACTCGGCAGTGCCGGCACGGAGGGCATTTCGAAAGGTCATTCAGTCGGCCCGAACAGTATTTTTACTGCCCAGCGAGAGCACCAAGAGCCCGGTATACCTCAGGGTTGAAATATTGCCAGTTGAAAGCCGAGTTTCTTTTATTTTTCATGAGTCGCCAATTTTATTACGCCGGCCTTACCGGTCTCGATCGGCGGCTTGGCATTCCCATGTGGGGCGACCCGATAGCGAGTGCCCCGCCACCTTGTAGAACGATGTGGCGGGGCCAGGGCGAAGATCGATGGCAACTGGCTGGCGACCGAAGCCTATTCGGCGGCTTGGCGTGCCATCGGGTTGTTTGGATGCGTCGTCCAGTTGGCATAGTTCGGGTCGACAATCCTGCCGGTCCGCGTGTCGAGAGCGCCAGCCGGGAGCTCTTCCATGGTGATGCAATTTTCGACCGGACAGACGCTGACGCAGAGATTGCAGCCAACGCATTCCTCGTTTTTCACCTCGAAATGCCTGATGCCATCGACGATGTTGGTGATCGCCTGGTGGGAGGTATCTTCGCAGGCGATGTAGCAGCGGCCGCACTTGATACAGGCATCCTGATCGATCTTGGCCTTGGCGATGTAGTTGAGGTTGAGATACTGCCAGTCGGAGACATTCGGAACGGCACGGCCGATGACATCGTCGAGCGTACGGTGGCCCTTTTCGTCCATCCAGTCTGAGAGGCCGGTAATCATTTCCTGCACGATCTTGAAGCCGTAGGTCATGACGGCGGTGCAGACCTGGACGTTGCCGGCGCCAAGTGCCAGAAATTCTGCAGCGTCGCGCCATGTGGTAATGCCGCCGATGCCGGAAATCGGCAGGCCGTGGGTCTGCGGATCGCGGGCGATCTCAGCCACCATGTTGAGCGCAATCGGTTTGACCGCCGGGCCGCAATAGCCGCCGTGGCTGCCCTTGCCGCCGACAGTCGGGTTCGGCGCGAAATTGTCCAGATCTACCGAGGCGATGGAGTTGATGGTGTTGATCAGCGATACCGCGTCGGTTCCGCCGGATTTGGCGGCGCGGGCGGGGTTGCGGATATCGGTGATATTCGGCGTCAGCTTGGTGATGACCGGCATGCGGGTGTACTGCTTGCACCAGCGAACGACCATCTCGATATATTCCGGCACCTGTCCGACCGCTGCACCCATGCCGCGCTCCGACATCCCGTGCGGACAGCCGAAGTTGAGCTCGATGCCGTCGGAGCCGGTTTCCTCGACAAGCGGCAATATCGCCTTCCAGGCCTGCTCCTCGCAGGGAACCATGATCGAGGCGATCAGCGCCCGATCCGGCCATTTCATCTTGATCTCCTTCATCTCCCGCAGGTTGGTATGGAGGTCGCGGTCTGTGATGAGTTCGATGTTGTTGAGCCCGAGCAGGCGGCGGTCGGCGCCCCAGATGGCGCCGTAGCGCGGTCCGTTGACGTTGACCACCGGTGGGCCGTCTTCGCCGAGTGTCTTCCAGACGACTCCACCCCAGCCGGCCTCGAAGGCGCGGTTGACATTATAGGCCTTGTCCGTCGGTGGCGCAGAGGCCAGCCAAAACGGGTTGGGGGATTTGATGCCGACGAAATTGTTGCGCAAATCAGCCATTGTTCACTCTCCCCTTAGGCGACGGCAGCGGCGGGGTGCACAACGGCAGCCAGCGTGCGGTTGATGGATTCGGCAGCGTCGCGGCCCTGTGCCACGGCTGACACCGTCAGGTCGTCTCCCCCAACAATGCAGTCGCCGCCGGCCCAGATGCCGTCGACCGAGGTTTTTCCGTCAGCGTCGGTGGCAATGCGTCCGGCTTCCATTTGCAGCGTGTCGATGCCGGACGCCACAAGCGTCTGGCCGATGGCCTTGAAAATCTGGTCGGCAGCGATGACGCCGGTATCGCCGGTGCCGGAGAGGCGACCATCGCGAAGCTCGGTATATTCAACTTCGATCCCGGCGACCTTGCCGTCCTTTTCGATGATGCGCTTTGGTGCCAGCCAATGGCGGATCATGACGCCCTTCGAGGCTGCGAGATCCTGCTCCCACTCGGACGCATTCATGTGTTCCTTGCCGCGCCGATAGCAGATCGTCACCTCTTCGGCGCCGAGCAGCTTGGCCTGTACCGCAACGTCGATCGCCGTCATGCCGCCGCCGATGACGACGACACGGCGCCCGATGGCGATGTCGGCCTTGTCGGCGATCTGGCGGAGGTCCGAGATATAGGAAATGGCGTCCGTCACGCCCTCGAGGTCTTCGCCTTCAGCCCTCAAGGCATTGACGCCGGTGAGGCCGAGGCCCAGGAAGACGGCGTCGTATTTGGCGCTGAGTTCGCCGAGCGTGAAATCGCGGCCGAGCATCTGGCCGTTGCGGACTTCTATGCCGCCGATCGACAGGACGTAATCGACCTCCTGCTGGGCGAAATCATCGACAGCCTTGTAGGTGGCTATGCCGTATTCATTGAGGCCGCCAGCCTTCTCGCGGCCATCAAAGATCACGACAGCATGGCCGTTGACCGCAAGTCGGTGGGCGCAGGCGAGACCGGCGGGGCCCGCACCGACCACGGCGATGGTTTTGCCGGTGGGCTCGGCGCGCGTGTAGAACTGTTTTTCAGCCGCCATCGCCGCATCGGTCGCATAGCGCTGCAGCCGGCCGATTGCCACAGGCCGTTCCTCGGCCGTGTTGCGGACGCACACGTCCTCGCAGAGTTGCTCGGTGGGACAGACGCGGGCGCACATGCCGCCCAAAATATTCTGGTCGAAGATGGTTTTGGCAGAGCCGATCGGGTTGCCCGTCGATATCTGCCGGATAAACAGGGGAATATCGATCGAGGTGGGACAGGCTGTCATGCAGGGCGCATCGTAACAAAAATAACAGCGATCGGATTCGACGAGCGCCTCGTGGTTGCCGAGCCGCGGATGAAGGTCGGAAAAGTTTTGACCGTACTCCGCCGCGGTCAGTCGGCCACTTTTGATCCCAGCTTCCAGTCGTCCCATTTTAAGTTCCCTCTTATCTACGGCCAGTCTGCAAAAGCTAACTCAGGAAAAAAAATTTATCAAACGGTAAATTTTTGGAGCTTCTGTTCAGGCTGCCGGTAGGGGGGGGGTCTCTCTAAATATATGATTTTATTGGACTATATTTTGAATATTTTCTGCGTTGCACTGCCGGCGCGCAAGCGTGGCTCCCCCACGGAAGACACGCTGAGGCGGTTCTTGTCAAAAAGACAGAATTATTTCGAACACCGTGGAACCGGCGGGACGTTGGGCAGTTATCGGTGTGTCCTGATGATGAATGCACCCACCCAGGTGCGCGCCCCTTCAAAGCGTCGTCGGACGTCTACTCACGGTCCCCCTCCCGGTGAGTTATAAATCAGCCGTTGCGCGCCCTCGCAACGGCTGATTTTTTGCGTCTTCCGAGGCCGTATTTCGAAGGGGTCGGTGAGATCACGATTGCTTCAGGATCTCGTATTCCGTTTCCGGAATGGTCAAACGGTAGTCGAGATGCTCAGGGCTGACGCCGAGCTTGGCGCGGCCATTCATCGACGTCGGTACGACGCGCTCCAGCACCGTCTTGCTGAAACTGTTGTCTTCAAAATCATTCGCAGCGCCAGGTGTCACGATCGTTTCCGACCAGACGATTTCGACGGCCTGCTTGCCCTCCCATTCAACGGCCCGACAGTCGAGCGTAATGCTGGTCGTGCCGGCGGCGATCGCGCCATGGGTGGCGGAATTGACGATGAGTTCGTGCAGCGCCAATCCGAGATGCACGGCGGCGTTCGGCGTCAGGTGGGCATTAATGCCATGGATCGGAACAGGGATGCTCGCATCCGGCCAGTAGGGCGCAAACTGCTTCTGGGCGAGTTCGAAGAGGTAGGCGCCGCGCCAGCTCGAATCGGTGATAAGGTCCTGAGAGTTCGACAGCGACTGCAGGCGTCCCCGGAACTTGATCAGGAAGTTATCGAGCGACAGGGTGTTGCGCGCAGTCTGGGTCGCGATACCCTGGATGATGGCAAGCAGGTTCTTGGAGCGATGCGATAGTTCGCGCAGTAGCGATTTCAGAACCTTTTCGCGATGACGGCTTTCGGTCACCTCGAAGATCACGGAGAGGATACCGTGGCTGGCACCATCGGTCCGCTCCATCTTGATTTCATAGATCTTTACGCCTTCGGCCGAGGGAATGGAGATTTCCGCCTTGGCCTGTTTGCCGCTGCTAAGCACGTCGCGCTTCAGTTCGAGGATGTGATTGCCATCCTTCTCGCCGAACAACGCTATGTCGTCCATACCGAGGGCTGCAATGCCGGTCAGATGTTCGGGGAGATTCTCGAAATAGGACACCAGAAGCCAGGCGTCCTGATGGATGATCGAAACGCCCGCACTTCCAAGTGCGCGTTCCATCATAGCAGCCTTACCCTCGAACCCGAGCGGTGAGCTGGACGATGGATCAACGTTATTCACCAAGATGCCTTTCCTTCGCCTAACCGGATTAAAACCCGGGGTGTCCGACAAGGCGGTCACATCAGCCAAATCGCAAGTCGCTTTATGAAAGCGCTCCGGGCTGACGGAACGCTTTCACTTTTCTATTGTTCCGTGGCTCGAATATCAGGCCGCGACTTTCGTCGATTCGTTGAAGAACAGCGCCTGACTGATCAGTGCCTTCACCATGTCCGGGTTGAATGGCTTCGTCACCAGGAATGTTGGTTCCGGGCGTTCGCCTGTCAGCAGACGTTCCGGGAAAGCGGTGATAAAGATGACGGGCACACTGGCGTTCTTCAGAATGTCGTTGACGGCATCAATTCCAGAGCTGCCGTCAGCCAGCTGGATGTCGGCAAGAACCATGCTCGGCTTGGTCGCATTATAGAGCGCGACGGCTTCTGCGTGGGTGCGAGCGATCCCGGTCACGCGATGACCGAGGCTTTCTACCATCTGCTCGATGTCCATGGCGATGAGCGGCTCATCCTCGATGATCATGATGTCGGTGGCGACCTGACGGGAGATCTCGGTAGACGCCCTGTCGAGCAGACCGGCCGTTTCCGCTTCGTCGAGGCTAAGAATTTCAGCGATCTCCGGCATGCGGAAATTTTCGACGGATGCCAGGATGAAGGCCTGCCGGGCTACCGGGGAGACCTTCGACAAGTTTGCGGAGGCGCGTTTTTCCCAGGCGTAAGGCGAAGTCGGTTCAGGAACCTGCACCGAGCTGGAACCGAACAGGGTGGTGAAAAGCTTATAGAGCGCCACTCGGTCGTTCGAAGTGTCTGGAAAGATGGAGATATCGGCGATAATGGCTTCCAGAACGGCTGCTACGTAAGCGTCGCCGGAGGTCTGAGTGCCTGTAAGTGCCCGGGAATAGCGACGCAAGTAAGGGAGATGCGGAGCGATTCGAGTGGAAAGTGTCATAAAATAGCTCCCGTCAGTGCCATGGCATGTTTAACCGTCTTTAATAGGATTATAACAGGCGGCAACCAGAAATGTTCCGAGGTGCTGGAACTTTTTTTCGCTGCATGCATTATGCGTCCACGTGTTATTGGATCTAGCATGTCCAGCCTCGATGACAACGTAAATGCGGTCCTTGACAACCCCAATCCGCGTTTCCGGTGTCGCCCGGAAACAAGCCTAACGCCAACACGTCCGAGAGTGAAATTTATATGACAGCGTCCCATCAGGAAGACACGGAACAGCCAAGGCCCGATGTTAGAGTTGCGGACCTCCTCGATCCAAACAGCCAGATAGGCAGCCGTCTCCGCAGCCTTTATGCCGCTGCACAAGACGAAGCCATCCCGAACCGCTTCCTCGATTTGCTTGAGAAGCTCGACCAGGTTGAAATGGCGTCCGCAAAGTCGGTCGAGCGGGAGTAGGCTTATGGATAAGGTCCAACCAAGTTTCAAACGCGAGATGCTGTCCGCGCTGCCCAGCCTGCGTGCATTTGCGATCTCGCTCATCGGTCGCCATGACCGTGCAGACGACCTGGTGCAGGACACCATCATGAAGGCGTGGGCCAAGCAGGACCACTTCGAGATGGGCACCAACATGAAGGCCTGGCTCTTCACCATCCTGCGTAATGAGCTTTACAGCCAGATGCGCAAAAGTGGTCGGGAAATCCAAGACAGCGACGGCCTGTTCACGGAATCGATGGCCACCCATCCGTCGCAGTACGGTGCATTAGATCTTCAGGACTTCCGGAAGGCTCTAGAACAGCTTCCTGCAGATCAGCGCGAAGCAATCATTCTGGTCGGCGCCTCCGGCTTTTCCTATGAAGAAGCCGCCGAGATATGCGAATGCGCAGTCGGCACCATCAAGAGCCGCGTCAATCGTGCCCGCCAGCGTCTGCAGGAACTGTTGCAGATTACCGGCGAGGCCGACTTCGGGCCGGATGCAACGTCTTCGCCGCTGACCTCAAGGGCGTTCGCGTTTTAATCGTCCGACCAGCGTCTACATGCTACAAAAGAAACCCGCCGCACTTTAAAAAGTGCGGCGGGTTTTATTGTCTAGAGCGCTTTGCAGAACCAATCCGCTCAATCGTCGTCGCGCGAGCCCATCACGGTGCTGAGCAGGAACGCGCCGGCAACAGCGGCGGCGAGCATCGGCTGCGAGCGCAACAGTCCGAGGCCAACAGTTGCCATGGATTGCGCGGCCAGTCGCTTTTCGCGCACACGGCGGGCTTCCTGCGCATTGATGCTGGCCATCACGATGAGGATGGCAACTGCGATCAGCAGGCAGCCGCCGCCTATGATCAACGATGCGTGGAGCGCGCCGTAAATCGTACCGAGCCAGAGCGCCAGGGCAGACAGGCCGAACACGTATGTGGTGAGGATAAAGACCGCTGCGATAGCAATGAAAATACCGTTGCGCTTGGTTCGCGCAACGGTGTTCTTCACGGAGCCAGATAGCAGCAAGCCAAGGATGGGACCCAGCATTGATGCTCCTTAGCGGCGTGCGAGCAAGACGAACAGCAGGCCGATGGCAGCCACTGCGCCGATCGAGGCCGTCGGGTGCGCGCGTACGGTCGCACGGACTTCCTTGGCGCTGCGAGCGTATCCATCCTGCAGCTGCTGCATCAGATCTTCGCTGCGGGCAAGCAGGTCTTCATAGCCGGATTCTGCCTGAGCGCGGATGCGCTTGCTTTGGCTTGCACCGTTCTTGCTGATGAGCTTTGTGAGCGCAGCGATCTCGCCGCGCAGGTTATCCATCTGATCTTCGATGGTGTCTTCTATGTCGCTCATAGCACCGTTGCGCTTGCTGCGGATGGTGTCGAGGAGGGAGTTTGCCATTTTTGTTCTCCTTATTGTCAACGCGCCAATGCGTCTTTTTGTGGAGGTCAATACCAACGGTAAAACTGAGGTGTCGGCATTTACCTGTGTCGTTGACAGCTGAACGCGACGATGGTCGAAAAGTTCCATCTCAGACGCCTGCCGCGGCGAACACACTGTGAGGCAGGACAAACGGGATCGCCTTCTCAGGCACCCGGTTCACGCGGAGCTCGCAGCCGAACACGGCATGCAGGTTTTCGTCGGTAAGAACCGATGAGACCGCGCCGGTGGCAGCCAGCCGGCCTGCCTTCAGAAGTACGATCCGGTCGGCAAACAGGGCCGTCAGATTGAGATCGTGCATGATCGCGATGACGCCACCTCCGGCCGCACAGAAGGCGCGCGACAGCTGCATGATCGCCAACTGGTGGCTGATATCGAGACTGGACACAGGTTCATCGAGCAGCAGCCAGCAGGGCTTGCCGTCAACGACCGGCTGCGGGATCTGACAGAGCACGCGGGCAAACTGTACGCGCTGTTGCTCGCCGCCGGACAGCTGTTCGTAGAGCCGCCCCTCAAAACCGGCGAGATCGACGGCGCGAAGAGCCTCCATGGCGATCCTCTCCGCGTGCTGCGGCTTGCTGTTGGCGCCTGCAGTAAGGCCCATCAGGACGATTTCGCGCACCGAGAAGGCGAAGGAGAGAGTGCTCGCCTGCGGCAGGACGCCCCGTGAGAGAGCGAGCGCCCAGGGCTTCATCGTCTTGACCTCGTGCTCGCCAAGCCGGATCGAACCGCCATAGGCAAGCTCGCCGGAGATCGCTTTCATCACCGTCGTCTTGCCGGAGCCGTTCGGCCCACAGATTGCCGTCAGCTGGCCCGGGTGGGCGGTGAAGCTCATGCCATCGACCACGCATTTGCCCGCAAGCCGGACGGAGAGGTTGGAAACATCGATGGCCATGTTGTCCTTACAGGCTGAGCCGGGTGCGATTGCGCAGCAGGATCCACAGGAAGAAGGGACCGCCGACAGCTGCAGTGATGATGCCGATCGGCATTTCCGCCGGCGAGACGATGGTGCGGGCGAGCATGTCGGCGAAAATCAGCAAGGTTCCGCCAAGCAGTGCGGAGGCTGGAAGCAGGTAGCGGTGGTCGGGGCCAATCACCATGCGCAGGGCATGGGGCACGACGATGCCGACGAAGCCGATGCCACCGCTGACGGCGACGGATGCGCCGGTTGCCGCAGCGACGACGAGGATGGCGACCGTCTTCAGCCGCTGCACCGGCACGCCCATGTGAAAGGCTGCGGCTTCTCCCAGCGTAATCGCATTGAGTCCCCTGGCGATCACAGGGATGGCGAGAAGCGACAGTAAGATGATCGGGCCGGCGGCAGCGATCTTCGTCCAGGTGGCGCCGGCAAGCGAGCCCATGCTCCAGAAGGTGAGGTCGCGCAGTTGCCTGTCGTCGGCCATGTAGACAAGCACGCCGGTGGCCGCCATCGCCAGCGCGCCAAGCGCGATGCCGGCAAGCAGCATGGTTGCAACGGATGTCTGACCGTCCCGGGTGGCGATGCGGTAGAGAAACAGGGTGGTAACAAGGCCGCCGGCAAAGGCTGCGAGCGGCAGGGCGTAGATGCCGAGCACGGCATAGATCGGTGCCGCCAGCGTACCACCGAGAACGATCATCACCACCGCCCCGAAACTTGCGCCGGAGGACACGCCGACGAGGCCCGGGTCTGCCAGCGGATTGCGAAACAGGCCCTGCATGATGGCACCGGAGACGGCAAGGGAGGCGCCGATCAGAAAGCCCAGGATGGCGCGTGGGAGGCGGATATCAAAGACGATGATGTGGTCGCGCATGCTGAGCGCGGTGGCGGCTCCGGTCCCGCGAAAGAGATCGTGGACCACATCGAATGCGGAGGCATCGGATGCGCCGGTCGTGATCGAGAACAGCAGCGCGAAGACGGAAAGGATGGCCAGCGTGGCGATGACCACGATGGCGATCTGCGACCGATCGCCGGCACGATAACGGGCCAGGCAATCACGACCCCGTGCCGCGATCCCCAGGGAGTGTCCGGCGGTATCGCTGATCGCCATGGTTCAGCCTCCGTAGATTGCGCGGTTGAGGTCGCGGATCGCGCTGGCCGTCCGCGGACCGAAACCGAGAAGGTGCAGGCCGTCCATGTGGACGATCGCCTTGTGTTCGGCGGCCGGGGTCAGGGCGAGTGCCGGCTGCTTCAGCAGGTCCTCGTCGCTCAAAGCGTGTCCGCCGCCGCCGTTCATGATCAGGATCACGTCGGGCTTGGCTTCGATGATCGCCTCGTCTGTCAGCGGTTTGTAGCCGGGAAAGACGCCGACGGCGTTGATAGCGCCGGCGAGCGTGATGATGCCGTCGGCGGCGGTCCCGGTGCCCGATGCCATGATCTTGCCGCCCTGCGCATTGAGGATGAACAGGACCCGCTTGCGCTCCGTAAGTGGTCGCTTTTCCGATGCCGCTATGGCGGCGTCGAGATCGGCGGCAACCTTCTCATCCAGCGCACGGGCCTTGTCTGGAACGCCGAGAAGCGTGCCGACAGCAGCGATCTTTTTCAGGATGCCATCCCGGTCGTAGCCCTGCGGCACGGTTTCGAATGGCAGGCTGGCATTGCGCAACACGGCGACGGCCTCCGGCGGGCCGGAGCCTTCGACGGCGATGATGGCAGTGGGATTGACCGCGAGGATGCCCTCCGGCGACAGTGCCCGCATGTAGCCGACATTCGGAAGCTTCGTGGCTGCTTCCGGGTAGACGCTGGTGGAATCACGGGCGATCAGCCGATGTTCCTCGCCAAGCGCATACACGATTTCGGTGATGTCGCCGCCGATCGACACCAGCCGCGATGTGTCCAGCTTGCGTGCTTCCTCGGCACGGGCCTCACCAGCGAACTGGTAGAACGTCGTCGCTTCAGGGACGATCGGCATCAGCATGACGCTTAGGGTGAGGGCTGCCTGCCAGGTCTTGATCCGGTGCAAATTCCGAATGGACTTCATCGTCTGATCCTCAGGCTGCAACGCTTTCGGCTGCCATTTTCGGCAAGGCCTCGATGATATTGCGCCATTCTGGACGCTCGTCGGAGCCTTCCTTGCGCTTGCCGAAGAACTGGATGATCATCTCGCCATCGGCGCCATAGGCCTCAAGCGAGCTCACATGGCCGTCGGCGGTCGGCTTGCGCACCGCCCATGCCTCGGCGATGTGGTCGAGACGCAGGTGAAGATGGAAGGTGGGGTCCATCACGTTGATCCACGGACCCATCGTCTTGATGCTGGCGACCGGGCCGGAATGGATCTGGATGATGCCGTCATTGCCGACGAAGCACATGATGGGCAGGCCATCTGCGGCGGCAGCCTCCAGCATGGTTTCGACGGCGCTGCCGTCTAGCTTCCAGGCGTAATCATCGCCGACTGTCCGGAGGGCAGACTGGCGGCCAATCTTCAGCTTCTTCAGCAGGCCGATGAACTCATGGGTATCCCTCATCTGGCCCCAGTGGTCGCGCAATTCGTCGCGGCTGACCTCGCCGTCGATGCTTCCCTTGTCATAGCCGGACATGTCCTCGACGAGTTCCTGGGACTGGTCCTCGATACGGAGTGCCGCCACCATCGCATGATAGGCGGCAACATCGGAGGCGGGGCGCAGATGGACCTTGTGGACGGCGCTGCCGGCCTTGTCGAAGAACTGCAGGCTCAGCTTGACGTCGGTACCGTCCGTCTTGGTGACTGCAAAGCCGTGCACCCAGCGGGACGGGAAAATCCGGAGATCGATGTTTTCGCCCAGCACGATGGCGGAATGCTTGCCGGTCTTGATGTTCTCGTAGATGCCGATCTTTTCGTGCACGGCGCTTTCGTTTCGCGACAGGGCGAGCACTTCGCCGAGACTTTCCACATGCTCCAGAAAGCGATTGGCGCTGGCGTCGATACGGATGGCCGTGAGGCCTACTTCGGCGGCCACGAGGGCGGCCTCGGAGATGCCGAGGCGGGCTGCGATATCGCGTTCGCGCATCTTCGGGTTCTCGGCGCGGAAGCTGCGGATTTCGGCGGGGCTTGGTCGGGTGGGGGTCGTCATCGTCAAATGCCCTATTTGTTGAGTATCAGTTTGCCCTGTCGGGTGATTTTCAGTCGGTAAGTGAAATCTTCATGCCGAATGACGATCTCGTTCTGACCGCGAAAGATCTCCGCGCTCTCGATCGTCCTGACCGTCTGCACCGTATGCGGCGGTGGGGTCGCTGGCGTCTTATCAGCAATCATCTGGCTTATTTTTGCCTGCAAAATCATGGGATCGGGCCGGTCTACCCGGAGTTTTATCTTGACTCTCATAGTCATGGTTTCCTAAAGACGCAATAGGATACTAACTGAGTCAAGTTTAAATTTGCAGGCGACGCACCTCAAGGTCGTTGCCGCCCTGAACCGGTGCAGGAGAGCCCTATGCGCTTGAAGACGATCGTCTGTTTATTTGTCTGCAATGCTGTCATCGCGGGTTCCGCGTCGGCCCAGCAACAGACACCGGTTGCCGCTCGCCTGAATGTCGAGCTCAATGCCCTTACGCCATCGGCCAAGGGGTGCATGATGACCTTCGTCGCCGAAAACGACATGGCGACGCCGATTGCGAAGATCTCCTTTGAACTGGCATTTTTCAACGAAAAGAACGCCGTCGACAAAGGTACCGTGCTCGATTTCCGCGATCTGCCGGTCGGCAAGAAGCGGGTGCGGCAATTCGATATGCCGAACCTCAAGTGCGAGGCGGTCACCCGGGTCATCGTCAACGACACGCCGGTTTGTGACGGGCCGGCCGCCGGAGAATGCAAGGCAGCGCTGACGACCCGGTCGCAGACGTCAATCCCCTTCGAGGGTTGAAATCCCGGGCGTCGGGGTTGATCCCGGCCGCCCGCCTACTCCCCGAACGGCGGATGCAGCGCATGACCAGTCCAGCCAAGTCCCGATCCAGACCATTTGCCGGCATCGATCCGCGCATGGGAGCCGTTGTCAACGACAACACGCCGCCGACCTTTCCGGCCCACGAGCTGTTGGGACTGGACGAGCTCCCGCGTCCGCCCGCTGCCGAGGCGGTCGTCCACTATGCGCGCCTTACCCGCATCGCGTCCTATCCGGCGCATCCCGACGCGGCCGCAGAAGCCGGCACCGCAGCGCCGCCGATCGATCCGCTGCCGGACGTGCCAAGGTCGGTCCGCGCGGGAACGAGGACGGCTAGTCTTGCGGCAAGCCTTTGCTCGCTGCTTTTTCACGTAGCGGTGTTTTCGGCGCTGATGACGGCCGTCGTGACGTTGCCGGAAAATCCTGTCGAGGATGCCGGCGACAGCGTCAGTGTCGTCATGCTTGGAAACGGCGACGCAGACCAGCAGGCCTCGGGCGAAGAGAACAAGGAACCTCCCAAGCCCGACGAGATCGTTGCCGAGGCCGTCCAGCCGAGCAAGACTGAAACGGCCGAAGTCACGCCGGTCGAGCCGCAACAGACCGAACCCGCACCCGCTGTCCAGCCGTCTGAACCGGTGCCTGAGGCTATCCAGCCCGATCCGGCGCAGCCGACTCAGGCGTTGAGCCAGGTCTCTCCCGAGACCGTCGTTTCTCCGGAACCGGAGGTGCTTGCGGCGCAAGTGCCGGCCGAACCGACTGTTATCCAGCCGCAAGCGACCGAGGTCCCGCTCGAGGAGACGAAGCCCCCGGCGGCACCTCCGAGCGATGCGGCGACCACGCCTGTCCCGCCGGTGCCCGCGTCTCCAGCGGAAATCATTCCGCCAGAGGAGACTGTGAAGCCGATCGAGAAGCCGACGCCACCGCCGAAGGTGCAGAAGCCGAAGGAAGTGGTGAAAAAGCCGCCGCCGAAAGCTGCGAAGCTGAAGTCTGGCTCGAAGGGCGAAAACGAGCAGGATTCCAAGCGAGGGTCATCGGAAGGCACTGAAACGGCCCGCTCTGACAGCAATTCGGCGGCAGTCGGCAATCGCCAGGGATCAGGCAGCGCTGCCGTCGCGAATTATCCCGGCAAGGTACAGTCGCGCATCCGCCGCTCGGTGCGCGTGCCCTCCGAATACCGGCGAATGACGGCAGCGATGACCGTACGCGTTCGGCTGACGGTCGGCGCCAGCGGCGAACTGAGTGCCGTGTCGCTCGCCCGCAGTTCCGGCGTCCCCGATCTGGATGCCGCCGTGCTCGACGGCGTTCGCCGTGCCGCACCGTTTCCATCGCTGCCGCCGGAGTGGGGAAAGCCCAGCTGGACCTTCACGCAGGAGGTGCAGGTCACCGGCAACTAACGGGAAAATAAGATGAGTAAAATAATCAAGTTTATACTTTACTCGAATACTCCAGTTTAATAAGGTCGCTCCAGGCCCGCCGAAATCGGGCAGGGATGAAACCAGAAAAACGGAGTGATGGCATGGCGCGCAAGGGCAAGAGGGATATCCGCGAGGTAGCGATCGCCGAGGCTGCGCCAGTGGCTACGGGCAAATCCCGCCTGGACGGCCGCAGCTTTCTCTATGTCGGCGGCCGCGATTGCCAGGTTGCCCATCTCCGCCAGATTGCCAGCAATTTCGGCGCAGAACTGCTGCACCATGACGGCGGACTGCGGGAAGCGGTATCCCGCATCGACACCGCACTGCAGTCGGTCGATTGCGTCTTCTGCCCTATCGACTGTATCAGCCACGATGCCTGCCTCAGGGTCAAGACCGGCTGCAAGCGCTACGGAAAGATCTTTATCCCCTTGCGCAACGGCAGCAAATCCAGCCTCGAGCGCGCCCTTCATACCATGAACGACCGGGTTGCGACGCAATGACCGATAGCTCCGACAGCGTGAATATGATCGGCCTTCACAGGCTGGCGCCGGGTGAGGGTGGCGCTGCAGTGCCGGAGATTTCCGCGCTGATGTCAAAGCGGGCGACAGCACCCCATGCGCCTGATGTCATTGTCTTTCCACGCGAGGCCGCCCGTCCGCCGGGCGAGGTGCCAGTTGCAGCTTTCGGCCGCGATGCAGCGACGGGCAGAAATGTGGTTGCCTTTGCCGGCGCATCGGGCAAACATCGGCGATATTCTTCCAAGGCTTGAAAGGCCCGTAGGGGTCGAAAGGGGTGACCATGTATATCGCCATGAACCGCTTCAAGGTAGCCGTCGGCTCGGAGGCGGAATTCGAATCCATCTGGAGAAATCGCGATTCCAGCCTGCCGGAAGTTCCGGGCTTCGTCGAGTTCCGGCTGTTGCGCAGCAAGACCAACGAAGACGAGGGCTATACGCTGTTTTCCTCGCACACGACCTGGGCCAACGAGGCGGATTTCATCAACTGGACGAAGTCCGAGAGCTTTCGAAAGTCGCACCGCAATGCCGGCGATCACAAGGCGGTCTATATCGGCCATCCCGTGTTCGAGGGTTTTAACGTTGTCCAAGGCATCTGAGCCGTCTGGCTGATCTCAATCGGGCGTCGGTGTTGTCCGCAAGAAGGCGCCTGCCGCCACGACCAGCCACCCGCCCATCATGGCGAAGCCGCCGATGGGGGCCGCCATCGGAAACAGGCCGACGCCCCGTGCGTAAAGCGCCATTAGATCGGCTGTGAACAGCAGTGTGCCGAGCCCCATCATCAGGCCGCCAAGCGGCGCGGTGGGAAGGCTGCGATACCCGACGTAGAGCGCCAGCAGGGCCGGCGCGTGGGCAAGGCACATCGCCGACGCCGACGCCAACAGGTGCGTATCGCCGCCGGCATGCGCGGAGGCTGCGGCCAAGGCAACGCCTGCGCAGCCGAAGATACCGGACATAAGCAGAAGGGTAGGGCGGACATAGGCGTTCATCGGGCTGCTATTCCTTGTTCTGCATATGGTGGGCAAGGCGCTCGACTGGTTCCCAGATGATGCCCCTGAGTTGCTCGCTGGCAATCGTCTCATCCAGTGCGCGGCGAAAACAGAGCAGCCATTCGTCGCGCTCAAGTGGTCCGATAGCTGCGGGCAAGTGGCGGCTGCGCAGGCGGGGATGGCCGCGCTTGTCTGTGTAGAGCGGAGGGCCGCCGAGATAGCCGGTCAGGTATTCGTAGAATTTCTCCCGGCTGCCGTCGAGGCTCGGCGGGTGGATGGCGCGGCAGCGGGCGGCCTCGGGAAGCGTATCCATCAGCGCATAGAAGCGATCGGTCAGCGCCTGCACCGTTGGCGCGCCACCGATGGCTTCATACAATGTGGTCGTCTCTTCGCTCACGGCCGGCTCCTGCTTTGCATCCTAAATGCCGCGCGGTCGACAATCCCGCAAGCTTCGATGGCTGGCTGCGGCGTTTCGGCGCTGCCGTCAGGATTTCCGCTCGAAGCCATCGCTTTCGCCCGGCACCAGTTCCAGCGGCCAGATCGTGTTGCAGGCGCCTTTCGGATAGAAGGACGCGTAGGCGGGCATGGTGGCCAGCAGGGTCTCGGCCAGCTCCACACCGAGATCGCGCACGGACATGCGAAAGCAGGTCAGCGTCGGCTGCAGGAATTTTGCGCGGGGCTCCTCGCGAAAGCCGATGACGGCGAGGTCGCGGCCGGGAATGACGCCTGCCTCTGTCAGCCGGCGGTAAAGGCCGATCGCCATCAGTTCGTAGATGAGGATGATCGCCGTTGGCCGGTCGTCGAGCAACAGCATCTCGTGTGCCGCCTGGTAGCCGCCTTGCTCGCTGGATTTGACCCTGAAAACCAGCGACGCATCATACGCGATGCCGTGGCGCTTAAGGGCATTCCGATAGGCGTCGATAAAGATATAACCGAGATTGACGTCGTTGGATGGTGCCGCGACAGCAATGCGGCGGTGGCCCTTGGCGATCAACCTATCGACGGAGCGGTTTGCGACGCCGTCGAAATCGAGATCGACCCAGGAATATTCGCCGCCAGACCGGCTGCGGCCAAGTGTGACGAAAGGGATCTTGGTGCGCGACAGTAAGTCCAGACGGTGGTCGATTCGCTGCGTTGCCGAGATGATCATGCCGTCGACGATGCCGCGGGCGACCATGCGCTGCAGGTATTCGGTCGGATCCTCCTCGCTGGGGCAGGGCAGCATGATAAGGTCAAGCTTATGGCGCGATAGTACGCTCTGCAGCCCGCTGGTCAGGCCGAGGAAGAAGTTGTCACCGTTCTCGTTGGTTTCCTTGCTCGATTCCATCATCAGGCCGATGACGTTGGTCGTTCCCTGGCGCAGGCTTCTGCCGGATTGGTTGGCGACGTAGCCGAGTTCGACGGCTGCTGCGAGCACACGCTGACGCGTCTCGGCATTGACATCGGCCTTGCCATTGAGGGCGCGCGAGACCGTGCCGATCGAAATATCGAGGTGTTTGGCGAGCTGTCGGATACCCTTCATCGGCGGCGTTTTTCCTTCGGTCGGCAAATTCCGTTTTTCCCTCTCTTGACACAGCAAAACATTTCCGACTAGTCTCGTAAACGTTTACGGAGCCATTGTCATGGGAGATGACGCGCTCCGGCGGAGGAAAAGATTTTGACATTCAATGCCATTTTGTGCGGGTGCGGAGCTATGTCCAAAGGCTGGTTGCGCGCCATCGCATCTGACCCGGCGGTAGCCGCTGCCATAAAAATTGTCGGCCTCGTCGATCTCAACCGCGAGACGGCTGAGAACCTCGCCAAGGAGTTCGGTCTCGAGGGTGCCGTCATCGGCTCCGATCTCGGCGATGTCATCGCCCGGACAAAGGCGGACATGGTTTTCGACGTCGTCATTCCGGCTGCGCGCTTCGGCGTCGTGTCGACGGCGCTGAAAGCCGGCTGCCATGTGCTCTCGGAAAAGCCGATGGCGACATCGCTGGCGGAAGGTGCGGCACTGATCGAACTGGCCGCGGAGACCGGCAAGGTGCACGCCATCATCCAGAACCGCCGCTATATCGCCGGCATCCGGCGCCTGCGGCGCTTTGTGGAAAGCGGTGCCATCGGCGAACTGACCGGCATCCACTGCGATTTCTTCCTCGGGCCGCATTTCGGCGGTTTCCGCGATGAGATGGACCATGTGCTGCTGCTCGACATGGCAATCCACACCTTCGATGCGGCGCGGTTCGTTGCCGACCGCAAGCCGCTGACCGTCTATTGCGTCGAGACCAATCCGAAGGGCTCATGGTACCGCGACGGTGCATCTGCCCACGCCATCTTCGAATTTTCGGATAACGTGACCTTCACCTATCGCGGCTCCTGGTGTGCCGAGGGGCGGCGGACGAGCTGGGAAAGCCAATGGCGGCTGACAGGCTCGAAGGGCATGCTGACCTGGGATGGCGAGGACGCCTTCGAGGCGACGGTCGCCGGCAATGAGGAGGGGCTGCTGCATGGCTTTACCCCGATCGAGGTGCCCGGACCTGAACATGAGGTGGAGACCCACGGTCATGCCAGCGTCATCGCCAGCTTCCTCGAGGCCGTGAAGACCGGGCGGCCTCCTGAGACGGTGAGCAGCGACAATATCCGCAGCCTTGCCATGGTGCTTGGCGCCATTGAGAGCGCTAGGTCCGGCCAACGCATCGACATTTCAGCCTGAAGACCTTCAGTACAAGGACAGAGATCGTGAACAATCCAGCCAATTCCATCCGCATCGGCACCATGGTCAAGGCCTCCGACGAGGACGCTGCCGCGCGCATTTCCAAGATCGCCGATCTCGGTTTTGAAAGTTTCGAGCCGTTCTTCTGGCAAACGACAAACGGCCAGAACCTTGCCGAGCTCGGCAAACGCTGCATTGATGCCATCGGCAATCGCGATATCACGATGTCGACGCTCGGCATGTTCGGCAATCCGCTTGAGGAGGGCGACATGGACCTGCAGACGCTGCAGGGCTGGAAGGATTGTATCGACAATGCCCATCATTTTGGCGCCACTTGCGTTGCCGGCTTTACCGGCCGCGTCCGCAACAAGCCGTTGACCGACAGCCTGCCGCGCTACAAGCAGATCTGGAGCGAGCTTGCCAAGCGCGCCGCCGACAAGGGCGTCAAGATCGCCTTCGAGAACTGCGCCATGGAAGGCAACTGGGCAACCGGCGACTGGAACATCGCCCACAATCCGGATGCCTGGGAGCTTATGTTCAACGAGACTCCGGATGACAACATCGGGCTGGAATGGGAACCCTGCCACCAGATGGTCTACCTGATCGAGCCGCTGCCGCAGATCCGCAAGTGGGCGTCGAAGATTTTTCATGTCCACGGCAAAGACGCGACGATCCGCTGGGATGTCATCAAGGAGCATGGCATTTTCGGTAAGGAAGAATTCGTCCTCATGCGCACGCCAGGTTTTGGCGACAGCAACTGGACCGACATCATCTCCGAGCTGCGGATGGCTGGTTGGTCCGGCTCGATCGACATCGAAGGCTGGCATGATCCGGTCTACCGCAACGAGCTGGAGATGACCGGCCAGGTCCACGGTCTGAATTACCTGAAGAAGAGCCGCGGTGGCGATTTCGTCGCGATCGCCGCCTGAGGTTGGCAGGATACTGAAGACGTGCATAAGGCCGGCGGGAGGACGCCGGTCCAATGGATAACCAAGAAGGAGGAGAACCATGGGTATCCGTAAAATCATGTTGCTTGGCGTCCTGGCTCTGGCCAGCGTCTCCGCATTCGGCCTGTCGGCGAGGGCAGAGGACACGGTCATCACCGTCTGGTCGCTGGACAAGGATGGGCAACCGGCCCCCGATCTTGCGAAGCGGTTCAATGCGCTCAACAACGGCATCAAGATCGAATATCGCGAAATCCAGTTCGACGACGTGGTCAGCGAGGCGATGCGCGCCTATTCGACCGGCAAGGCGCCCGACATCATTGCCATAGACAATCCGGACCATGCACTGTTCGCCTCGCATGGCGCTTTTCTCGATCTCACCGACATGATTTCCAAGTCGACGGTCGTCAAGCCCGCCAATTACTTCCCCGGTCCGCTGAAGTCGGTGATGTGGGACGGCAAATACTACGGGGTTCCGAAAGCGACGAACACCATCGCCCTCTACTACAACAAGGACATGTTCAAGGCCGCCGGGCTCGATCCTGCCAAGCCGCCGCAGACTTGGGACGAGCTGGTTGCGGATGCCAAGAAGCTGACCGATCCGGCAAAGAACGTCTATGGCCTGGCTTTTTCCGCCAAGGCCGGTGAGGAAGGGACGTTCCAGTTCCTTCCCTGGGCACAAATGGGCGGCGCCACCTACGACCACATCAATACGGATGGCGCTGTAAAGGCACTGACCATCTGGAAGCAGATCATCGACGAAAAGCTTGCCTCGCGCGATTCGCTGACACGCGGGCAATGGGATTCGACCGCCACCTTCAACTCCGGCAATGCCGCCATGGTCATTTCCGGTCCGTGGGAAATCGATCGCATGCTGAAGGATGCCAAGTTCGACTGGGGCACCGCTCTCCTGCCGGTTCCTGAGGAAGGCGCGCAACGCTCGTCGGCCATGGGCGACTACAACTGGGCGATCTTCTCGAAGAGCAAGCACCCGGAAGAGGCCTTCAAGGTGGTGGAATATTTCGTGTCCCAGGACCCGACGATGTTCAAGGATTTCGGCCAGTTGCCGGCCCGCTCTGACATCACCGTTCCGCCGACCGGCAATGCTCTGAAAGACGCGGCTCTGAAGACCTTCGTAGAACAGCTGAAATATGCCAAGCCGCGCGGTCCGTCGCCACAATGGGCAAAGATCTCTAAGGCGATCCAGGATGCCATCCAGGCAGCCTTGAGCGGCCAGATGTCGCCGAAGGATGCGCTGGATCAGGCTGCCCAGAAAATCAAGGCGCTCGGCTGATACCAGCACTCTAGCCGGATGGCGGTGCGAAGCCGCCATCCCCACAGTTTCCTCCCGGAAGGGGCCGTCTCGTCGCGAATGTAGAGATGGCCCCATTTCGAGATTGCAAGGCAGCACCGCCGTGCTGACCCACAGGGAGACCATGCGCAAAATCCTATCCAGTCTTACCGACGGTCGCGGTTTCGACATCACCC
Source organism: Rhizobium tumorigenes (assembly GCF_003240565.2). Lineage (NCBI taxonomy): Bacteria > Pseudomonadati > Pseudomonadota > Alphaproteobacteria > Hyphomicrobiales > Rhizobiaceae > Arminella > Arminella tumorigenes. Next base: position 2,176,623 of record NZ_CP117255.1, on the reverse strand, counting down.
TTGTCGTCTTTCCGCTGTCCTTCCTGTTCCTGCTGTCCGGACTGCCGCTGATCTACAATGTGCTGATGAGCTTCCAGCAGGTCGACATGTTCAGCATGGGCACCGTCATCAGGCCGTTTGCCGGTCTTCAGAACTATATCGACCTGTTCCAGCTGCCGCAGACGCGCAGCATCCTTTTCAACACGGCGATCTTCGTCGTGGCATCGATTGCCGGCCAGTTTGCCATCGGCTTTGGCCTTGCATTGTTTTTCTGGGTGAATTTTCCGGGTGCCTCCTGGCTGCGCGGGCTGTTCCTGGTATCGTGGGTGATGCCCGGTCTTGTTGTCGGCGCTGTCTGGAACTGGATGCTGTCCGGCGACTTCGGCATCTTCAACTTCATGCTCCGCGAAACCGGCATCATCAGCAGCAACATCTTCTGGCGTTCGGACCCCAACTTCTCTCTGTGGGCGGTCATTCTCGCCAACATCTGGCTGGGCGCGGCGTTCAACATGATCCTCCTATCGGTCGGCCTTGCCGCTATTCCGAAGGATCTGTTCGAGGCGTCCGAACTCGATGGCGCCAATGTCTTCCAGCGCTTCTGGACGATCACGCTGCCGATGATGCGCTCGACCATCGGTGCCGTCGTCTCGCTCGGGCTGATCTTCACGCTGCAGCAATTCGACCTGTTTGCGGCGATTACCGACGGGGGGCCGAACAACTCGTCCAACGTCGCGCAATTCTGGGCCTGGGACCTGTCGTTCCGCCAGTACGACTTCGCCAAGGGAGCCGCAATTTCGGTCATCATGCTGGTCTTCGTCATTGTCGCTTCGGTGATTTATGTCCGGTCAACACGCCATGAGGTGCGGGGATGAGTGACACTTTCCGCAACAGGCTGATGCTGTTTGCCGCCATCGTGCTTGCCGTCATCTACCTCTTCCCGCTCTACTGGATGTATGTGACCAGCCTCAAAAGCGGGTCTGCGATGTATGTCACGCCGCCCAGCTTCTGGCCGCACGATCCGCAATGGAGCATCTATGGCGAGGTCTGGGCGAGCCGCAACATGGCCCGCTATCTCTGGAACTCGCTGGTCATCGCCGTCGGTGCCGTCGTGCTGATCTCGATATTCGGCTGCGGATGCGCCTATGTGCTCGCGCGGTACCGCAACCGCTGGATTGATGTCGGGCTGTTCCTGATCCTGCTTTTGCAGGTGCTGCCGCCGTCGTTGATGATCACGCCGATTTTCGTCGGTTTCTCGCAGATCGGACTGCTCGATTACCCGCGTCTGTCCGTCATCATCGCCATCGCCGCCAACAAGATGCCGTTCTTCGTGGTGCTCGTGCGCGCCACGTTCATGAGCGTGCCGATGGAACTGGAAGAGGCTGCGCTGGTGGATGGCAATTCGCGCATCGGTGCCTTCTTCAACATCGTTCTGCCGCTGGCCCGCAACGGTATCCTCGTCAGTGCCATCCTCATCTTCATGCAGGCCTTTGGCGAGTTCGTCTACTCGAAGTCGATGATCCAGGCGGCGGATCTGCAGCCGGCCAGCGTCGGGCTCAACAGTTTCATGGGCCCCAACACCACCGACTGGAACAAGATCATGGCCTATTCGACGATCTATGTGACGCCCATCCTTGCCATCTTCGTTCTTCTGCAGCGCCGCATCGTTTCCGGCCTCACATCGGGAGCCCTCAAATGACCCTTCAAATCGAACTTAGCGGCGTCAACAAGTACTACGGTGCCTTCCACGCATTGAAGGATATCAACTTGGCCATCGAGGACGGCACGTTCGTCGCGCTGGTCGGGCCGTCCGGCTGCGGCAAGTCCACGCTTCTGCGGTCGCTGGCGGGTCTGGAGAAGATCTCTGCGGGAGACATGCGCATTGCCGGCGAGTTGATGACCAACGTACCGCCGCGCAAGCGCGACATCGCCATGGTGTTCCAGTCCTATGCGCTCTATCCCCACATGACGGTCGAGCAAAACCTCACTTACAGCCTTCGCATCCGTGGCGTGAAGAAAGCCGAGGCCCGCAAGGCCGCTGCAGATGTTGCCGCCACGACCGGGCTGACGCCGTTGATGAAACGCTACCCGCGCGAGCTCTCCGGCGGCCAGCGGCAGCGTGTTGCCATGAGCCGCGCCATCGTCCGCCATCCGAAAGCCTTCCTGTTCGACGAGCCCCTGTCGAACCTCGACGCGGCGTTGCGCGTCCACATGCGCAAGGAAATCCGCATGCTGCACGAGCGGCTGAAAGCGACCTTCGTCTACGTGACCCATGACCAGATCGAGGCCATGACGATGGCCGACCATGTCGTTGTCATGAAGGACGGGGTTATCGAGCAGCAGGGTGCGCCGCTCGATCTCTACGACCGGCCGGTCAATCGTTTCGTGGCCGGTTTCATCGGCTCACCGGCGATGAATTTCGTGCCGGCGCGCGCTGCTGCCGACGGACGTAGCCTGGTGCTCGATTTCGCAGAGGGTCAGCGGACGCTGCCGATCTCCGGCCAGTTGCAATCCGGACAGCCGGTGCTTGCCGGGCTGCGGCCGGAACATCTCATCACCGCGCCCGAAGGGCAGGGTACATTCGATATCCGCATAGACACGGTCGAATCGACGGGTTCCTCGACGTTCCTGACGACAGTCACGGTTCCGGAGCTGACCATCGTCGAGACCTCGCGCCGGGGCGTGCGGCCAGGAGATCGCATCGGCCTGTCCATTGACCCAACGCAGGTGCATTTGTTCGATGTGGCAACGGAAAGGCGTATCGAGGCGGGTAAGCTGATAACTTCTAGTGATTGACAATACCGTCTGGACGGTATGTCATGCGGAATGTCCGACGCACATCACAGAAAAAAGCAACCGTTGCTTATCCGCCAGCAACTGCTCGCGGTTGCCGCGCGTCTGGCGGCTGAGCGCGGGGTCGGCGCCGTCACGCTGGATGCCGTGGCGGCTGCGTCCGGCGTCAGCAAGGGAGGGCTCCTGCATCACTTCCCGACCAAGGCCAGCTTGCTCGAAGGCATGCTCGACAGCCTGCTGGACCAGCTTGATGCGGCTATCGATGGTCAGATGCGCAACGACCCAGTGCCTTATGGCCGTTTCACCCGTGGCTATTTGCGTGCGGTCGTCGATCTCAGAGAGCGTACCGACGCCCCCGGGGACTGGGGGCAGGCGACGCTGACGCTGCTGACCGACCCGGCTCTGCGACAGCGCTGGCGGGACTGGGTGGAAAAGCAGAGCGAGAATTTCGTCGGTACGGATTCGTCCGTCGATGCCCGGATCGTACGGTTTGCCACAGACGGGATCTGGCTTGCCGAGGTTCTCGGCAGTGGCGATGCATCACCCGCATCCCGGCAGGCGCTCGTCGAACGGCTTGTCAGTCTCACGCGCAAATAGAAAGAAGAAGGCCCTATGGCGAATGCATCCGTTTATGGCCTGCTGCTGGTCGCAATCGTGCTGGAGGTGATCGGCACGACGGCGCTGCAACTGTCGCAGCAGTTCACGCGACCCTGGCCGATCGTCGTCCTCGTAGCGTGCTACACAGCCTCGTTCTACTGCCTGTCGATCACGCTCAAGGCCATACCCGTGGGCGTTGCCTATGCAATCTGGAGCGCGCTCGGCATCGTGCTGATTTCGGTCGTCGGGCTGGTGTTCTTCCGTCAGCGGCTTGATCTGCCGGCCGTCATCGGCCTTGCGCTGATCATCGCCGGAGTGCTCGTCGTCAACCTGTTTTCCAAATCGATTTCGCATTGAGCGGAAGGCGCGGAGCCCTTTCTCGACTCCTATGGCCGCTCTATGTGCATCAACATCATATCCGAGCCGGCGGCGTGCCCCGAAAAAGGCGGGAATGCCGCAATACAACAGAGACTCACGGGAGAGATGCTATGGCAAAAACAATTCGAACAGTAGTTTGGGGCGAGAATATCCACGAGCAGACCAGCGATGTGGTTCGAAAGGTCTATCCGGATGGCATGCACACGGCGATTGCCGCAGCGCTGAACAGCGATGCGCGCATCGAGGCAACGACCGCCACCTTGCAGCAGCCGGAACACGGATTGAGCGAGGATCGGCTTCGCGACACCGATGTCCTCGTCTGGTGGGGCCATGCCGACCATGGAGCCGTCGATGACGCGGTCGTCGAGCGCGTCGCCAAGCGCGTCTGGGAGGGCATGGGGCTAATCGTCCTGCATTCCGGCCATTTCGCCAAGATCTTCAAGCGGATGATGGGCACCCCCTGTGCGTTGAAATGGCGCGAGGCCGGCGAGCGGGAGCGGGTCTGGGTCGTCAATCCAAGCCATCCCATCGCTGCCGGTCTGCCGGACAATTTCGTGCTCGAAAACGAGGAAATGTACGGCGAGGCTTTCTCGGTGCCGGAACCCCTCGAAACGGTGTTCATATCATGGTTCCAAGGCGGGGAGGTTTTCCGGTCGGGCATGACCTGGAAGCGTGGCGCCGGCAACATCTTCTATTTCCGCCCGGGTCATGAGACCTATCCGACTTACTACGATCCGAATATCAAGACCGTGCTGATCAACGCCGTTGCCTGGGCCCATAATCCGCAGGCCGCATTGACCGGCATCCATGACGCGCCGAACGTTCCCGTCGAGCAGGCGCTGGAGCCGATTACCGAACGTGGCCCGAAACTGCACCAGGCTGGCGAAGCCGGTTACCGCTGAGGTGAATATGCGTCTCATCATCGTTGGCACCGGCGTCATGGGCAAGAACCAGCTCGATCATTTCGCGCGCATTGACGGCGTGGAGGTGGTCGCGGCTGTCGACAGCGATGCCACCAGACTCGCCACCTTTGCCGACCGCTTCAATATCAAGACCCGGTTCACGTCGCTGGAGGAGGCGATCGCCTGGGGAAAATTCGACGCGGCGACGAACGTCACGCCGGATCGCATGCACCACCCGACGACGCTCGCCCTGCTGGCGGCCGGAAAGCATGTGCTTTGTGAAAAGCCGCTCGCCGAGAACTATGAAAAGGCTCTCGAGATGACGGAGGCGGCCGAACGGGCCGGCGTCATCAACATGGTCAACCTGACCTATCGCAACGTCGCACAGCTGCAGCGGGCCCGCGAGATGGTGATCGCCGGTGAGATCGGCACAGTCAAGCACGTCGAGGCGTCCTACCTGCAGAGCTGGCTCGTTTCCAAGGCCTGGGGAGATTGGCGCAGCGAATCCACCTGGCTCTGGCGGCTGTCGACCGGCCATGGCTCGAACGGCGTGCTGGGCGATATCGGCATCCACATTCTCGATTTTGCCGCCTATGGCGCAGCGACCGATATCGATCACGTGTTTGCGCGGCTGAAGACCTTCAACAAGGCCCCGGGCGGCCAGATCGGCGAATACCGCCTGGATGCCAATGACAGCTTTGCGATGTCGGTGGATTTTGCCAACGGCGCCCTCGGCGTCGTGCATGCGACGCGCTGGGCGACGGGGCATCTCAACGAACTGAAGTTGCGGGTCTATGGCGAGCGCGGCGGGCTAGAAGTCATCCACCGTCCGGACGGTTCGGAACTGCGCGCCTGCGTCGGAGACGATGTGGAAACGGCGGAGTGGAAAGTCATCGACGTCCCCGCGGTGCCGACCAACTACCAGCGCTTTGCAGAGGCTGTGCGCACCGGTGTGCCTCAGGATCCGAATTTCCGCCATGCCGCCAATCTGCAGAAGGTTCTGGATCTGGCGCTTGTGACGGAACTCGAGCGCCGCGAATTGAAAGTGTAAGGCGATCAGAATGCGGTGATGTGTGCCGGCATCGCGGGAGGCGATGCTTGCGCATCATAGGCGATTGCATACATACTAGCCCCAAACCGAATGGCTCGATAAGCCCAACTCCGGACGCTCGACGATCGTCTTTCCAGCAGAAATTGATAGATATGACCGATACCCTGACCAATTCCTCTTCCGTAGAGCCAAAGCCTTCCGACCAGACTTTCGCCACGACCGGAATCGCGCCGATGGAGCGCCCGGGAGCCATGACACGCTTCTTCATGGGCATCGTCGCCTGGGCCGAACGGCTGAACCTGAAATACGCCAAGCTCGGCAATCCCCCCGTCTACGACAATGCGATCTTTCCCTGGGTCGCCGAGATCGAGAAGGACTGGCCGCTGATCCGCGCCGAACTCGATCGCGTGTTGCTGCGCCAAAGCGAATTGCCGACCTTCCAGGAAATTTCCACGGATGTGAAGACGATCTCGACGGACAGCCACTGGAGGACATTCTTCCTCGCCGGCTTCGGGCTGAAATCCGAGCAGAACATCCAGGCCTGCCCGGATACGTGGCGGGTCGTGCAGAAAATTCCCGGCATGAAAACGGCGATGTTTTCGATCTTCGAACCGGGCAAGCACCTGCCGGCCCATCGCGGCCCCTATAATGGCGTGTTGCGCCTTCATCTGGGGCTGATCGTGCCTGAACCGGCTGACAAACTGGCGATCCGCGTCAAGGACCAGATTTGCCACTGGCAGGAAGGCAAAGTCCTCATTTTCGACGACGCCTACGAGCACGAGGCCTGGAACCATACTGACAAGACCCGCGTCGTGCTGTTCGTCGACTTCAACAAGCCAACCCGTTTCCCGGCCAATTTCGTCAACTGGATGCTGATGAACCTGGCGATCTTCACCCCATTCATCCGCGAAGGTCTCGACAATCACAAGGAATGGGAAAAGAAGTTCTACGCCCAGGCCGAGGCATTGCGGAACCGCAAGGCGGACTAGGTCAACCACAGGTAGTTACGGTGAGGCCCGGATTGCAATGGCATTGCGATGCCCGAGGCCTAAACCGCGGCGACACCGCCATCGACAAAGAGTTCATGTCCAGCGACAAAGCTACTCTCGCTTGATGCCAGGAAGAGGACTGCGCGTGCCACCTCGTCCGGTTCTCCCAATCTCCCAAGGGGCACGCTTCTATTGAGCGCTTCTTCTACTTCTGGCTGTGTATCAAGGTAGCTGCGTATCAGCCGTGTTTCTGTTCCGCCAGGCGAGACGACGTTGACGCGGATGCCTCGCTCCTTAAGCTCATTTGTCCAGCTTCGGGCGAACGAGCGCACCGCTGCCTTGCTGGCGTTATAAAGAGACTGGTTTGGCAGGCCTTTACTGCCAGCAATTGAGCCGTTGAGGACGACGGCACTTCCTGCAGTCATCAGCGGCAGTGCTTTCTGCACTGTGAACACCATACCTTTCACATTGACGTTGAAGATCGAGTCGAAATGCGTTTCGTCGATCGCATCGAGCGGAACGACCTCGTAAATTCCCGCATTGGCGAAGACGACATCGACCCTTTGGTGGTCGCTTTGGATCTGTTCGTAAAGCCGAACGACGTCGGCAGACTTGGTGACGTCACCTTGCACGCCGACCGCCCTGTGGCCGATCTCTTTCACGGCCTCGGCCAGTAGTTCTTGCCGGCGCCCTGTAATGTAAACATGCGCACCTTCGATGGCGAAAAGTTTTGCCGTTGCGAGGCCGATGCCGTCGCTACCTCCCGTTATCACCACGACTTTGTTTTCGAAACGTTTCTTCATTTCTCATTTGCCCTTTTTTGACAAGTGGAGGATTGCTCCACTTACAATATGGAGGTAATCTCCACTTGGCAAGCGATCAAGGAAAATAAGTTGAGTGATGAACCTGCCCTCCGGGCTGACGCGAAAAAAAACCGCGAACTTATCCTTTCTGCCGCAGAGGAGCTCTTCCTGGAAAAAGGAGCGGGTGTTCCGCTGGAAGAGGTTGCCAAGCGCGCAGGCGTCGGTATCGGCACGCTTTATCGTCGCTTTCCCACGCGTGAGGCACTTTTGGCCGCTACCAGCAACGAGCGTTTCCTGTCGCTGGCGGAGACCAGCCGTACGCGCGACCCAGATCTAACTCCAGGCGATGCGGTGCGAGCTTATCTTGAAGATCTTGCTAGGAACACGAGCACGTATCAAAGCCTTGCTGTTTCGATCGGGACTGTTATCCAATGCGGGACGCCCGGATGTATTGCGACTACCGCGGAAGGGCGTCGGCTGCTGCAGCGTGGACAAGAAGCAGGCACCATCCGCCGCGATGTCACTTACGAGGATTTCATCTACGTTGTAACTGCCATCTCCATTGCCATCGAAAATGACGATTCATCGAAATCGCGTATCGGCCATCTGGTGGACTTGTTCCTGAATGGCATAACCGTAAGAGGTTCGGATTAGGCCATCGATCTACTTTTCAGTCCTCTGCCAGCCGTTCAATTGAACTGAGCCGAATTTCTTGATCGATCGGTTTCACGTTGGCAGGAGGTCACCGGGGCAATTGCATCTTCTATCCAACCCAACAACTGCGTCTGCATATAAGCAATTTCCATTATCCTGCCGCTGCCGGCGATTGAAAAATCGGCTTGGCATCGCCATCTCTGGTCAGAAGAAACCGTTGGAGGTTACAATGACGGAATATAGGAAAACGGCGGAAGCAGTGGCCAAGCTGACGCCGGAACAGTACCGGGTGACGCAGCAAAGCGGAACGGAACGTCCGGGCAGCGGCCCCTTGCTGAATAACAAGGATCCCGGGATCTATGTGGACATCGTCTCCGGTGAACCGCTGTTTGCCTCGTCCGACAAGTTCGATTCGCATTGCGGCTGGCCCAGCTTCACCAAGCCCATCGAGCCTGCCTATGTGAACGAGGTACATGATTCGTCGCATGGCATGGTCCGCATCGAGGTGCGCTCCAAGAATGGCGACAGCCATTTGGGCCACGTCTTTCCCGATGGGCCGCAAGATCGCGGCGGTCTTCGCTATTGCATCAATTCCGCGTCGCTGCGCTTCATCCATCGTGACAAGATGGAGGCTGAAGGCTACGGCGCCTATATCAACCAGACGGAGGAAGTCCAATGACCGAACGTGCTGTTCTTGCCGGGGGCTGCTTCTGGGGCATGCAGGATCTGATCCGCAAGATGCCTGGCGTCGTCTCGACACGCGTCGGATATTCCGGCGGCGAGGTGCGCAATGCGACCTACCGCAATCACGGAAACCATGCCGAAGCCATCGAGATCAACTTCGATCCTTCCAAAATCGGCTATCGCGATCTTCTGGAGTTCTTCTTCCAGATCCACGATCCGTCGACTCCGAACCGGCAGGGTAACGATCTCGGCCCGGGCTACCGGTCTGCTATCTTCTATGCCAACGACGAGCAGAAGCGGATCGCCGAAGATACGATTGCGGATGTCGACGCGTCCAAGCTTTGGCCGGGCAAGGTCGTCACCGAAGTCTCGCCGGTCGGCGATTTCTGGGAGGCAGAGCCCGAGCACCAGGATTATCTGGAGCGGATCCCGAATGGCTATACCTGCCATTTCATCCGCCCGAACTGGAAGTTGCCGCGCCGGACGCAGGCCGCCTGAGCTTAGGACTTATGTCAAAGGGCCCGCTGGCATCAGCCAGCGGGCCCTTTTTCCCTTTGATGCGCAGCTCACGAGGCGTTGTCGGTCGATGGTCGGTCGAGCGTTTCGACCAGCGTCGAACTGGCCTTGTTCATGCCGCGGACATCGACGTTCGCGCCTTGCGCCCTGAAGCGGGCAACCACCCGGTCCAGCGCCGCGACGGCGGTGATGTCCCAGAAATGTGCTCGCGACACGTCTATGACGACCGACTTGCCGGCAAACTCCGCGACGTCGAAGGCGTCGACGAAAAGGTCGGCCGAGGCGAAGAACACCTGTCCCGTCACACGGAAGGTGGATTGACCGTCAGCCGCTTCCGGTTCCAGCGTCACGTCCATCAGTCGCGCCACTTTGAAGGCGAAGAACACGCCGCTGAGGAGCACGCCGACTGCGACGCCCATCGCCAGGTTCGACGTGGCGACAGTCACGGCAACGGTTGCCAGCATCACTGTGCTCGACATTTTCGGATGGATGACGATGGCCCTGAGCGAGGACCAGTCGAATGTGTCGATCGAGACCATGACCATGATCGCCACCAGCGCGGCAACCGGTACCTGCGATACCCATGGCTTCAGCAGCACCATGAGTATGAGCAGGAATGCGCCTGCAAACAGCGTCGACAGGCGGCCACGTCCGCCATATTTTATGTTGCTCACCGTCTGGCCGATCATGCCGCAGCCGGCGATGCCGCCAAACAGGCTGGCGGCCGCGTTGGCCAGGCCGAGACCGGTGGCTTCACGGTTCTTGGAACTCGGCGTATTGGTGAGGTCATCGACAACGCTGGCGGTCATCATCGATTCCAGCAGCCCGACCATGGCAATGGCAAGCGCCGGGCCGGCGATGATGCCGAGGGTTTCGAACGTCAACGGGACGGAGGGCCAGGCAAAGATCGGGAGGCTGTCGGGCAGTTGTCCGAGATCGGCGACGGTCTTCACCGGCAGGTGCAGCATCACCGACGCGACTGTCAAAACGACGATGCAGATCAGCGGCGAGGGGATAGCCGTGGTTATGCGGGGCAGCAGGTAGATGAGCGCAAGGCCTGCGGCAAGCACCGAATAGGTTGCCCATCCGGCACCGATGACCTGCGGCATCTGCGCCGAGAATATCAGGATCGCAAGGGCGTTGACAAAGCCCGTCCGAACAGACTTCGAGACGAAGCGCATGAGCACGCCAAGGCGGAGAAGGCCGAAGAGGATCTGGATTACGCCGGCGAGCAGTCCGGCGGCGAGAAGGTAGGGAAGACCGTGGCTGTGGACCAGCGGAGCCGCCACGAGGGCGACGGAGCCTGCCGCAGCCGAGATCATCGCGGGGCGGCCGCCGGTAAAGGCAATGACGATGCCGATGACGAAGGAGGCAAACAGGCCGACCTGCGGATCGACGCCCGCTGCGAAGGAAAAGGCGATGACTTCCGGGATGAGGGCAAAGGTGGCAACTGCACCGGCCAGCATTTCACGCGTGGGACGGGCAGACCAGTCCCGGCTGAAGGACGATAGGATCATGGGATGAATTCTCGCAAAGCATGGCGATCGCCGCTGAAAATGCGGTCGTATCCTGGCATGCACATATTTGCGTGGTCCGGCGGATCGGCGGCCGGAATAGCCACCCGGATTTTCACCGGGTCCAGTCGAATAAGCTCTTATAGCCAGACTCGATATTGCGGCGCAACAGAAAATGGCACCGCTTGCAGTTTTGCAGTCGATGCCATTCAGACGTTTAAAAATGGCTGCCGGGCCGTTGGTCCGGTTGGCCTGAAACCTTACTGCGCGGTGAAGAACGTCAGCAGGACCTTGCCCTTGTCGCCGAGAAGACAGACGAAGCGGTCGGATTTACCAGTCACGCCCTTGCGCGAGAGATAGGCCTCGCCGAGCACCACCGTTTTCACCGAAACATCCTCGACCTTGGTATCCGCGGCGCTCACGGCCAGGCTCTCCATGTCAAAAACGATGTCGGTGATGTCGGGCGATTTTGCCTGCAGGGCGATCAGGCCGGTGGCCTTGCATGCGGTCACTGCAGGATCTTCCTTGGTCTGGGCGAGCGCGGGTGTCACCAGAACGGCAGCGGCGACGGTGGCGAGGATCAATGTCTTGTAGGTCATGGGCTTAATCTTTCCGCTGCGTTTCAGGTGGGTCGGGAGATGCGAAAAGGGCCAGCGTGTGGCTGGCCCAATCCGGTTGTCGGCGATTATTTCTTGAACTTGGAGTAGTCGAGCTTAGGCGCCTTCGTCAGATCATCCTTGGAAGTGTCGACATAGGCCTTCCAGGTGCCGTTATCATCGGCAAGTGCGACGGACGACGGGTCGAGCACGACATAGCTTTCGCCGAGGCCGAGGAAGCCCCCGACGCTGGCGACGATGCCGATGACGGACTTGCCGCCACCGATGACGATGTCGGAGACTTCACCGATCTTGTCATTCTGCTTGTTGTAGATGTCGACGCCGATCAGCTTCGAAGTGACGATGTCGGTGTCCTGAATGTTGACGTACTTCAGGGGGCCGCTAGCCATCTTGCCCATTGTGATGCCTGGGCCTGCCATCGTGGCATCTGCCCCGGTAGCTGCCGACGTCTGAGCAAAGGCTGCACCACTGATAAGTGTGAGCGTCAGACCGGCAACGAGCGAACGGAATTTCATAAAGGACTCCCTAGGATTATGTAGGCCGACGGCGTGTCGGCCAGTGCGGATGAGAAATTCCCGAACGTGAATGTTGTTCCATAGCGCGTTGTTTTAAATCGCTTTCCTTCAATCCGCCGATAAGTGTCTAATATAAGGAGGCCACTCGCTGAGCCCTGGTAATTGCAGCTCATGCGCTGACATCGGCTGGAACAAAATAGCGGGTGAACTGTTGGGAAGCGTTGTACAACACACGCGATCAGGGATTGGATATGACCGTACGCTACACGCTCGGCTGCGACTTGTCGTACGAGGTTCTCGAGCCGACGACGTTCATCTTCAATCTCGAGGTTGCGAGACTGATGCGTCATCAGCAGCTCAAGGAACGCTTGACCATCACCCCGGATCTGAAGCGTCGGACGTATGTGGTTCCCGATATCAACAACCGCTATCTCAGCATCGACGCGTCGCCGGGTCCGCTTCACCTCTCCTACGAGGCTGAGGTGACGCTCAATGTCTTCCGCGCCGACCCGGACACCATCAACGAGATGCCGCTGTCCGAATTGCCGCTCGATATCGTGCCGTTCCTGCTACCGTCCCGGTTCGTGCCCTCCGACCGGCTCTCCGCCTTCGCCAGCCGCGAGTTCGGGGCGATGCCCGGTGGGCACAGACGTGTGACAGCGATCTGCAACTGGATCCATGAGAATATCGATTACCGCCGGGGTGCGTCGAACGAGCGGACGACGGCGGACGAAAGCCTGCTGCTGCGGGCCGGCGTGTGTCGCGATTTCGCGCATATCGGCATCGCCTTCTGCCGCGCGCTGAATATCCCGGCCCGCTTCCTGTCCTGCTATGCCTATGGGCTCGAGCCTCGCGATTTCCATGCTGTTTTCGAGGCCTATATGGATGGCCGCTGGTGGCTGTTCGATGCCACCCGCCAGGCCAATCTCGATGGTCTCGTGCGTATCGGTGTGGGGCGCGATGCGGCTGAAATCGCCTTTGCTTCTCCCTTCGGCAAAATGGAGCCCGGTCCGGTGGAGATCACTATCGAGCATGCGGACGGGTCGGGAGAGAAGCCGGGGCGGACGACGGATGCGATCTCCACGGAAGAGCCGGCGCCGAACGCCGGCGCCCATTGAGGCTCCTACAAATTGCCGCCGTGCTGGCGGCTGACAGAGGTATTCATGACAAGAACTGACACGGGCCAGGCGATGCAACGTCACGAGTTGGTCAGCCGGCTGCGCCGCACCCACGGCATTGCCCGGCTGATGGACAGCGCCATCCGCATACCCGGCACCGGGATCAGCTTCGGTGCCGACTCGGTTATGGGGCTTATCCCGGGCATCGGCGACGCCGGCGGCGCGCTGATCGGCCTGGTGATTGTCAACGAGGCGAGGCGGCTGGGCGTTTCGAACCAGCTGCTTCTGAAGATGCTGGGCAATATCGGGCTCGATACTGTCGCCGGGAGCGTGCCCTTGATCGGCGATCTCTTTGACGTCTACTTCAAGTCCAACCGGCGCAACGTCCAGCTCCTTCTCGAGCATTTCGAAGTGGAAGAACGCGAGCTGTTCGCCGGCCGGCGGTAGTGGATCGGGCACTCCGGTTGCGGAGTGCCCGATTGCGCATCAGCTTCGTGGCTTGAGGTTGTCTGGATCGTAAAGCGGCTTATAGCCGACGGCGGCTACCTCGACGGGGTAGGTCTCGGCAAAATACTCGACACTCAGTTTGCGACCCATCTCGGCATAGGACCATGGCAGATAGGCAAGCGCGATATTCTTGCCGATTGTCGGGCCGTAGGCGATGGAACTGGTGAATGAGCGGCGACCGAGTTCATCGACCAGCGTCTCGCCGGTTTCCGGATCCATGACCGGCAGGATGCCGACCGGGTAACGGGCGACACCGTTGGCATCGACGTTATCCGTCATCACCAGTGTGCAGAGCATGGCCGGCTGATGGTCTCGGGCGCGGTATTCGAGGTGCTTCGCCTTGCCGACGAAACCGGCTTCCTTGACCTTCGGGCGAGCAAGGTCCGCCTCGAGAAGATTGTACTCCGTCAGAAGATCGGCATTCTGCAGGCGCAGGCTTTTCTCCATGCGGCGGGAGTTGGCATAGGTCTCGACGCCGAAGGCCATCACGCCGGTTGCGCGCAGGGCATCCCAGACGGCAAGGCCGTCGTCATAGGCCATGTGCAACTCCCAGCCCTGTTCGCCGACGTAGGAGATGCGGAACGCCGTGACGTTCTTGCCGCCGATCTTCAGCGGTTTGATGGCTGCGAAGGGGAAGTTTTCCGGGGCGAGGGCGGCAGGATCTTCGACTACCTTCTGCAGCGTCTCCCGGGCATTCGGTCCCCAGATGCCGATGGTGATGTACTTTTCGGTGACGTCTGTAATGGTGACGTCGAAACCCTTGTCCTCGGCGACGCGACGCATGTAGTGGAAATCGCGCGGGCCGGCATCGGCGCCGTCGATCATCCGGCAGCGATCGGTCATGCGGATCACCGTAAAGTCGGCGCGTACCATGCCCTCCTCGTCGAGGAAGTGGGTGTAAATGCCCTTGCCGATATTGCCATCGCCGCCGATCTTGGCAGCGCAGAGCCATTCCATCATTTCGACGTGATCCGGACCTTCGATATCGAACATGGCGAAATGCGACAGGTTGACGATGCCGCAATCCTCGCTCATCGCCAGGTGCTCGGCGTTGGACACGCGCCAGAAATGGCGGTTGTCCCACTCGTTGTCGCGCACGGGCACGCGGTCGGCGTATTTTTCCAGCAGATGCTCGTTGGCGGCATAGCCATGGGCGCGCTCCCAGCCGCCCAGCTCCATGAAGTATCCGCCCAGTTCCTTCTCGCGCTCCCAGAAGGGCGAACGGCGGACATTGCGGCCCTTGGAGAAGGGCTCGCGCGGGTGGACGGCGGGATTGTAAACCTTGGTGGCGGTTTCCGAGCAGCGATCCCAGATCATCTGCTCTTCCATCTGGTGCGGATAGAAGCGCGAATAGTCGATGGCGTGATGGTCGATGGAGGTGCGACCGTCAGTCATCCAGTCGGCGATCAGCTTGCCCATGCCGGGGCCGTCCTTGACCCAGATGGCGACGGCATACCAGAGGCCACGCACTTTCTGGCTCTCGCCCATGGACGGACCGCCATCGGATGTCACCTGCAGCAGGCCGTTGAACGAATGGCTTTCGTTGTAGCCGAGTTCGGCCAGGATCGGCGTCAGTTCCATGGCGCGTTCGAGCGGCGCCAGCACCTGCTCGAGGTCGAGATCGCGCTGTGACGGCGACTGGCGGGTCTGGTGCTTTTCGAGCAGCTCGCGGGGATGACAGAGCCGCGGATTGGTTTCCTCGTAATAGCCCCACTCGATCTGGCCACCTTCGGCTGTCTTCGGGTCGCCAGTGTCGCGCATGTAGGCGGAGTTGCCCTGGTCGCGCATCAGCGGCCAGCCGATCTCCTTGCCGGTGCCGGCAAACTCCGTATAGGGGCCAAAGAAGGTCAGCGGGTGGTCGATTGGCATGACCGGCAGATCCTCGCCAACCATCTCGGCGATCAGGCGACCCCAGATGCCGGCGCAAACGACGACGTAATCGGCCTCAACGGTGCCCCGGTCGGTGACGACGGCCTTGATGCTGCCATTCTCCACCACCAGTGAACGCGCGGAAGTGTTGGCGAACACCTTGAGCTTGCCGGAGGCTTCGGCCTGATCGACCAGCTTGCCGGCGACGGTCTGCGAACGTGGAATGACGAGGCCGGCATCGGGATCCCAAAGGCCGCCCTGAACCAGGTCTTCTTCGATCAGCGGGAATTTTGCCTTGATCTCAGCCGGCCCGATCAGTTCGGCGCGGGTGCCGAAAGCCTTGCCTGAGGCGACCTTGCGCTTGATCTCGTCCATGCGGCTGTCGTCGCCGACACGCGCGACCTCGATGCCGCCGACGCGGGCGTAATGGCCCATTTTCTCGTAGAAATCGATGGAATAGAGCGTTGTCCAGCAGGACAGGAAATCATGGCTGGTGGCGTAGCAGAAGTCGGAGGCATGGGCAGTGGAGCCGATGTCGGTTGGTACGCCCGATTTGTCGATCCCGACGATGTCGTCCCAGCCGCGCTCAATCAGGTGATGGACAATCGAGGCGCCGACGATGCCCCCCAGACCGATGATAACGACCTTCGCCTTGTTCGGGAACTCTGCCATGAATGCCACTCCGCTTCGTGTTTTGGGCGACATTAGATCAAGCGGCGGGCCGACTGAAGCCTGTCTGCGACATTATCAAAATGCGCCACGACCAACGGTAAATGTGCTCCTTCGGTCGTGGCGTATGGTATCAGCTTTGCGACTGGCTCTGCATCTGTTCTGCTTCGACTGTCACCTTCACCGTCAGGCTCTCGCCGGGGGTGCCTATGCGCATTCCGGAGACGGGAGCGGCGTCGCGGTAGCTGAGGCCTGTCGCAATCCGGACATAGCGTTCGTCCGGGCAGATGTCGTTTGCCGGGTCGAAGCCGATCCACCCGAGGCCAGGCATGTAGGCTTCTGCCCAGGCATGGGTCGCAGTCTGCTCGGTGATCCCTTCCATCATCAGGTAGCCCGACACATAACGTGCAGGGATGCGCATGGCGTGGGCGGCGGCGATAAAGATATGAGCGTGGTCCTGGCAGACGCCACTCTTTCTCTCCAGCGCCTGCTCGGCCGTCGTCTCGGTATCGCTGGTGCCCTGGATATACTCGACTGTCTGGTTGATGACGCCCATCAGCGCGTGCATGCGACCGATCTCGCTTTCGCCGGCTGCCGAGCGAACAAGCTCCTTGGTGAGCTTGCCGGCCTTGGTGAGCGGCGTGTCCCGCAGGAACAGCCAGAGCGGGCAATAGCCGGAATGGAGACCGATCACACCGTTCAATTCATGCGTCTCGATCTCTCCGGTGGCCACGATACGGGTGCGATCCTGCGCGCCGTCGAGCGACATCAGGTTGGTGCGATTGCCGAACTGGTCGTCGTATTCGACCTCCGTCTTGGCACCTTCGACGGTCAACGACCAGTCGATCACCGTCTGTCCGGGGCCAGTGAGCGGGGTCAGCCGCAGCCTCTGCAACGAGAATTGCGACGGTTCGTCGTAGCGGTATTCCGTGACGTGACTAATCTTCAGTCTCATGATCAAACCCGCCTACTGATTGAAACGATAACCGTCGGAGATTTCCTGGCCGAGCTGATTATTGCGCCAGACGAAGTTCTCGAGAAACTCGTGCAGGCCGTTGTTCATGATATCCTTGATCTGCAGCGTCTGCAGCATCTTGCGGATGCTCTCGCCGGTGTCATGGGCTGCAAGACGCTCGCCATCCTCCCGGGCGAGATAGCCGAGATTGCTGACGATTTTCTCGTAGCAATAGGCGAGCGAACGCGGCATCTGGCTATTGAGGATCAGAAAGTCGGCAATATTCGACGGCTTGTATTCCGCGTCGTAGACCCAGCTGTAGGAGCGATGGGCGGAGACCGACCGGAGGATCGATTCCCACTGGACGTTATCGAGCGAAGAACCGACTGCCGAGACGGATGGCAGCAGCACATAATATTTGACGTCAAGGATGCGCGCCGTGTTGTCCGCACGCTCTATGAATGTGCCGATACGTGCAAAGTTGTAAAGTTCATTGCGCAGCATGGAGCCGTGGAACGCGCCACGAATCAGTCCGGCGCGACGCTTTATCGCATCGATGACTTCGGGCATTTCAGCCGCCTTCAGCCGTTTGCCGAGCAGTGCCTTGAGGTCGATCCAGCACTCGTTGGTGGCTTCCCAGGTCTCGCGTGTCAGCGCGGTTCGCACCATGCGGGCATTGTTGCGGCCGGCATCGATGCAGGACATGACGCTCGACGGATTGTTGCGGTCGCGCAACAGGTAGTCGATGGCATCAGCACCGGTGAGTTTGGAATGACCGGCGTTGTAGGTTTCGCGGACGCCGGCGCTTTGCAGCACGCCGTCCCAATCGTCTTCGACCGCGCCCGTGCGGGTCAGCGACATGCGCATTCCGGCATCGACGAGCCGGGCAATGTTTTCGGCGCGCTCGATGTAACGGAACATCCAGTAGAGGCCATTGGCGGTTCTTCCAAGCATGTCCGTATCAGTCCTCCAATACCCAGGTATCCTTGGTGCCGCCGCCCTGGCTGGAGTTGACGACCAGCGAACCTTCCTTCAGCGCCACGCGGGTCAGTCCGCCGGGAATGATCTGCACCTTGTCGGACACCAGCACGTAGGGTCGGAGGTCGACGTGGCGTGGGGCAATTCCCTTGTTGACCATGATTGGAACGGTCGACAACGACAGCGTCGGCTGGGCAATATAGTTGTTGGGCCGGGCTTTCAGCTTCTCGGCGAACTCGGCGCATTCCTTCTTGGAGGAGGTCGGGCCGACCAGCATGCCGTAGCCGCCGGATCCATGGACTTCCTTGACCACCAGTTCGGACAGATGTTCGAGCACATATTTGAGGCTGTCAGGTTCGGAACAGCGCCAGGTCGGCACGTTCTCCAGAAGCGGCTTGCGGCCGGTGTAGAATTCGACGATTTCCGGCATGTAGGAGTATATCGCCTTGTCATCGGAAATGCCGGTGCCGGGTGCATTGGCGATGGTGATGTGGCCGGCGCGATAGACATCCATGATGCCGGGAATGCCGAGCGCCGAGTCCGCCCGGAAGGTCAGGGGATCGAGGTATTCGTCATCGACGCGGCGGTAGAGAACGTCGATCGCCTCGTAGCCGCGCGTCGTGCGCATCTTCACCTTGCCGTCGATGACGCGGAGGTCTGAACCTTCGACCAGCTCGACGCCCATCATGTCGGCGAGAAACGAGTGCTCGTAGTAGGCGGAGTTGAAGATGCCCGGCGTCAGAACGGCGACGCGCGGCTTCCCGGAGCAACCGGGAGGTGCCAGCGACGCAAGGCTCTGGCGCAACAGGTTCGGATAGTCCTCGACCGGTCGCACCTTGTTCTGGTGGAACAGCTCTGGAAACATCTGCATCATGGTTTCGCGGTTTTCCAGCATGTAGCTGACACCCGACGGCGTACGGGCATTGTCTTCAAGCACATAGAACTGGTCTTCGCCGGTGCGCACGATGTCGGTGCCGACGATGTGGGTATAGACGCCGCCCGGCGGCCGGAAGCCGATCATCTCGGGAATGAAGGCGATGTTCTTCTCGATCAACTCACGCGGCACACGGCCGGCGCGGATGATCTCCTGCTTATGGTAGATGTCGTCGAGGAAGGCATTCAATGCAATGACGCGCTGTTCGATGCCCTGCGCCAGCTTTCGCCATTCCCGGCCGGAGATGATGCGCGGAATAATATCGAAGGGGATCAGCTTTTCCGATGAATCTTCGTGTCCATAGACCGCGAAGGTTATGCCTGTCTTGCGAAAGATGTTTTCGGCGTCGCGGGACTTGGCAATCAGATGGGCGCGATCTTGGTTGTTGAACCATTCCGAATAAGTTTGATAAGGCGCGCGCGGGCTTTCACCGGCCGTTATCATTTCGTCAAATGCCAAAGCTGCGGTCCCCGTTTTTTCTCATTTGAATACAATGGCGGAAGCAATGCAAGAAGCATGCGCAATTGAAGATAGAATTTTGGAACCGATGGGGAAGCCCGGCAGGCGCTGAAAAAGCTGGCATAGACACAATAGCTAATATGCCAAGCTCTCCGGTTCGCATGCTCGCTCTGCGCATCCTTTACGCAGCTGGCTATTTTTGCTGCAGTATGCCTTGCGGCGGGAGCCGAGGGACGGTGCGGCGCGCAAAGAAAAAGCGGCGGAATTGCTCCCGCCGCTTCGCTATGTCAGATGGTTTGGTTTACGCCTGTTCGCGACGAGGACCTGGACGACCGCCGGCTGGCTTGCGGGCCTGGCCGTTGTTGCCGTCAGGACGACCGCGGGTTTCGCCAGCCTTGTGAGCTGGGCGGCCGTGCGGCGGACGGCTGCGTGGTGCGCCGTTGTCGCCGGCGGGCCGAGGACGCTGCGGCGCCTTGGCTGGGCGGAAATCCGAGGTCGAAGCCAGATCGTTGTCGATCTCGCGTGGCGCGCGTTCTGCGGTGCGCTGGCCACGGAAGTCGGCGTTGCGGTTGTTTTCGCGAGCAACTGCCGGGCGATCGCCGCGAGTTTCGCTGCGGAAATCACCGTCTGGACGCGGACGACGGGCTGGACGGCCGTCGGAGCGGGGAGCGCCCGATCCGGCGCCACGACCCTGGCCCTGGCCACCACCACGGTTGCCACCGGCGCCCGAGCGATTGCCGCCGCCGCCACCACGTGCAGGACGAGCACGGTCTGCCGGGGCTTCGCCGCTGGCAACCTGGATGTCGATGGACATCAGGCGTTCGATGTCGCGCAGAAGACGGATTTCATCCGGAGCGCAGAAGGCGATGGCAATGCCGTCGCGACCGGCACGGGCCGTACGGCCGATGCGGTGAACGTAGGCATCCGGTACTTCCGGCAGGTCGTAGTTGTAGACGTGGCTGACGCCGGGGATGTCGATGCCACGGGCAGCGACGTCGGTGGCGACGAGAACGCGGGTTTCACCATCCTTGAAGGACTTCAGAGCACGCTCGCGCTGGCCCTGGCTCTTGTTGCCGTGGATCGAGGCTGCCGCGAAGCCGACGTGCTCGAGATGCTTCATCAGCTTCTCGGCGCCGTGCTTGGTGCGCAGGAAGACCATGGCGCGGCCGTCCGGGTTGGCGTTCATCGATTCCTTGAGGAGTTCGGTCTTGTGGTTCTGGCCGGAAACGAAGTGAACGAACTGTTCGACCTTGTCCGCAGCCTTGCCGGGAGGCGAAACTTCGACACGGGCCGGGTTGCTCAGGAAGTCGGCAGCGAGATCGGCGATGGCCTTCGGCATGGTGGCCGAGAACAGCAGCGTCTGGCGCTTGGCCGGGACCATCTTCGAGATCTTGCGCAGGTCGTGTACGAAGCCGAGGTCGAGCATCTGGTCGGCTTCGTCGAGGACGAGGTAGGACACATGGCCGAGCGTCAGGGCGCGACGGGCGATCAGGTCGAGCAGGCGGCCAGGCGTTGCAACGAGAATGTCGACACCGCGTTCCATCTGCATCTGCTGCTTGTTGATCGAAGCGCCGCCAACGACGAGGCCGATCTTCAGCTGCGTCTTGCGGGTGTATTCCTTCAGGCTGGCAGCGATCTGGTTCACCAGTTCGCGGGTCGGCGCGAGGATCAGCGTACGGGTGCTGCGGTGTTCGGGACGCTTGCCGTCCTTCATCAGCATTTCAATGATCGGCAGGCCGAAAGCGGCCGTCTTGCCGGTGCCGGTCTGGGCGAGGCCGACGAGGTCACGGCCCTGGAGAACGAGCGGAATGGCTTCCGCCTGGATCGGGGTAGGGGTCGAATATCCCTGTTGGGTCAGAGACGTCACAATCTGTTCGGACAAGCCAAGATCGCTAAAAGTGGTCAATTCAATTGCCTTTCGAGGCGCCAAAAACGAGTTCGCCGGAACGCGTCTTGCGGTCCGGTCGGTCTCTGGCGTCAAGAACCCCGCGTGAAGTGGGAACTTGTAAGTTGGAAAATAGCTTTCCAGCGCATGGGACTGCCGCCATTCGGCAGTCGTTTTTCGAGCGCTTTTGTCCTTCTCTTGCGGGTCGTCTTTTTTCGCAGGGCACGCTCACGCGGCGGCCGGGAAGGTGAAAGCTGAGGGGGATATGGCCCTATTCGTCGCTGAAGTCAACCGTCCGCTTCGATAAAGCAGCTGTCGCCAGCAGCACTTTGTGTCGCAGCCCGATGCGGCCGCAAAGACCGGAAAGGCGTATGGTTAACGCATTGTTAGCGGCCTGCTTGGTAAAAAGACAGACTGTATGCGTCGAACGAGCGAGGCTTTCTTGAAGAGCCGTGGTGAACTGTTGGATATTGCCTGTCATCGGATCACAGAGACCGACCGGCCTGCCTATGTCAAAAACAGCGATCTTCGATATATCGCTGTAAACGAGGCCTATGCGGCATTTTTCGGCCGCGAAATCTCGGATTTCATCGGTTGTCGCAGTCACGAGCTCTCCCATCGTGTCGAAGATGCAGACCGCGAGGATAAAGAGCGCCGCGCCATCGTCTTCGGAACGGAAGAAACGTCGATCTGCTTCGGTCGGGATCGCCTGTCGGCGTTCGAGGTGCAAATCGAAAGCTTCATGCCGGCGGAAGACCGGGCTTATATCTTCGGCATCTTTACCGAAGCGCCGCCCCCGATCGGTGCCAGCCGCTCGGTAGAACGTGTTTCGCCCGGTGATGTCGCGACATCGAAAATGCAGCTCGCAGACCCTACGGTTGCTCTGGGAACCGGGTTAATCGCCGCCGCCGACACGTCGCTGCTTCGTTCGGGTGTGGTCGAGGACATCTTCGGTCTCCTCGACATGGGAGTGGGCATCTACACTGCCGATCTGCAGCTTGCCTACTGCAACGGACGCTGGAACGACCTCTATCTGCGCTTGGTGGGCGGTCCGACGCTCGGCATGAACGCCCGTGACGTCTATTCGTCCGTCTTCGATTTCTGGTCGGGGAGGAGCCCCGATTCGATCACTGCGGACAAGCAGGGCTGGATCGAAAAGCGACTGTCGATCCTTCGCGCAGAGCATAGCGATCTCGTCGAGCGGACGCCGGATGGCGAATGGCTGCGTTGTATCCACAAGCGCCTGCCGGATGGATCCATCGTCGCGCTGCGCATCGACGTGACGGCGATCAAGGAAGGTGAGGCGCTGTTGCGCCGCCAGATCGACGAGGCGACGCTCTACCGTACTCTCCTGCACGATCTTCCCGTCTCTGCCTTCGTGCGCGGTGCCGATCACCGGCTCATCTACGGCAACGAGGCATATTTCCGGATGACCGGCCTGACAGCGGAGGCGTCGCTCGGCAAAACAGAAGTGGAAATGTTCGGCGAAGAGGGAACGGCCTTCTTCGCGGAAAACGAAGCCATGTTGCGCAGCCAGCAGCATCTCGAATTCGAGCACGAGGTCGCATACGCCCCGGGACGTCAGCATGCGGTCGTTACGCGGCTCAAGGGCATTTCGACCTCCACTGGCAATCACTATGTCGTCGGCTCGATGGATGACGTATCGACGCTGAAGCAGGGCGAGAGGCAACTGACGGAGACGCGCGCGCGCGCCGATCAGCTCAGTCAGGATTTGGAAAATATCATCGGTTCGCTGCCGACAGGCGTGCTGATCTTCGATCAGAATTTCGACCTCGAATATGCCAACGATGCCTTCTACGAGATATGGGGAATGTCCGAGGAGGATCGCCGGGAGGCGACGTCGCTTAGCGAGGTGATGCGCCGAAATCATGCGCGCGGCTATTTCGGCCCGGACGCCCCGAATTGGGAAACGCTCTACAAGGCACGGATAGAGGCGATCTCCGGCCCCGACGGCAGTCTCCAGTCCGAAATCAGTTTTGGTGTGGACCGCCGGGTGCTGGTGGATGGTCGCAAGCTATCCGGCAACCGGACCTTGCTCTGCTACGCTGACGTTTCGTCGCTGTGCCGTAAGGAAAGGGAGTTATCGGAAGGGCGCGAGGCACTGGAGCGCCTCGGTGAACTGATGACCGATGCGACACATGCCATGTCGCAAGGGCTGATGATCGTCGAGGACGGGATCATCATGCTCTCCAACGATGCGTTGCCCGGTATGTTGCAGATCGAGCCGGGATCGCTGTCCGTGGGCAGGCGATGGCTGAAGATCTTCCGCCATTGTGCCTCGCGGGGCGACCTTGGACCCGCGCCACAAGCGGCACTCGCTGGATGGGCGGAGAACATCCGTAGTCACCAGCCGATTTCCACCAATTTCAAGATCCGGGGTACGACCTGGCTACATATGAACGCTTCCATGGGTCCTTCCGGCCGATGGCTGGTGGTGTTCACCGATGTCACGGACATGAAAGACCGCGAGACGGAATTGCAGAGCCTGCTTGCCCGCAGCGAAGCCGCGGACCGGGCAAAGTCAGAATTTCTGGCCAATATGAGCCATGAGATCCGGACCCCGATGAACGGCGTGCTGGGAATGGCTGAATTGCTGGGCAAGACCGGGCTCGATGCCCGCCAAACGACCTTCGTCGACATCATCTCCAAATCCGGCAATGCACTGCTGACAATCATCAACGACATCCTCGATTTCTCCAAGATCGATGCCGGGCAGATGCAGTTGCGCCAGACGAGCTTCGATCCGGCGGAAGCGGTAGAGGATGTTGCGACGCTGCTCTCGTCTCAGGCCGGCGAAAAGAATGTAGAGCTACTGGTGCGCGTCTCACCGCGCCTGCCGTCGATGGTGATCGGCGACGCCGGGCGCTTCCGCCAGATCCTCACCAACATCGTCGGAAACGCTGTCAAGTTCACCGAGCACGGTCATGTGCTTGTCGATGTCGAAGCGGGCCCTGTGCCGGGCAGGGCGACCATGGTCACCATCCGTGTGACCGACACCGGCATCGGCATCTCGAAGGATCGCCTGGGCTCGATATTCGACAAATTCTCGCAGGTCGACTCGTCGTCTACACGCCGCCATGAGGGCACCGGCCTCGGCCTTGCGATCACGGCTGGGCTCGTGGATCTTTTCGGGGGTTATCTGGAAGTCGAAAGTGCCCTTGGCAGCGGCTCGACGTTCAAGATCCACCTGCCATTGCCGACTGCGACCGGTTCTCGCGGAAAAGGGCAGGTTCCGGTGAACGTCAAGGGTGCCCAGATCCTCGTCATCGACGATCACGCCATCAATCGCCAGATCCTCACCGAACAGCTTGCCGAATGGGGCTTCCAGAGCGTCGCCGTTGCCGATGGTCCGACGGGTCTCGCCATCCTCTCGGAGGCCGCCGACATCGGGGTTGCGGTCGATGCCGTCATTCTCGACTACAACATGCCGGGCATGACCGGAGCCGACATCGCGCGCACCATGCGGGAGGACCGACGTCTCGACGGCGTGCCGCTGATTTTCCTCACCTCGATGGATGTTGCAGGCGATGACAGGGAATATGCGGCGCTGAGCGGCGACGCTCACCTGATGAAGCCGGCGCGTGCAAACGTGCTCCGCAACACGGTGATCGAGGTCGTGCGCACCGCCCGTCAGCGTCGCTCTACCAGCGAGGCGCCGCACCCATTGGTGTCCGAGGCCCCCGCGGCCGTCGCCGGGCGGTCCGTGTCCGCTGCTGCGGTTTTCGTGAGCGACCGGCCGGCGGAGAGTATCGATATCCTTGTGGCAGAGGATAACGAGGTCAACCAGATCGTCTTCACGCAAATCCTGCAGGCGGCCGGCGCTCACTTCCTGATTGTCAGGAACGGCGAGGAAGCGGTCGCCGCCTATCGCCGGTGCACTCCGTCGCTGATCATGATGGATGTCTCGATGCCGATCATGAACGGGCTGCAGGCGACCCGTGCCATCCGCGAGATCGAAGCGGAGGATCGTGCCGGACGTCACGTGCCGATCATCGGCGTCACCGCCCATGCGCTCGAAAGCGACCGTGAACTGTGCATGGCCTCGGGGATGGACGATTACATGTCGAAGCCGATAAGTCCGGAACTGCTGGAAGCGAAGATCGGGCTGTGGATGAAAAACGCCAAAGGCTCCGAGCAGCAATCAAGCGTCTGATGGGCCCCTGACGCCGCAGAGCATTTCGCGCTTTCCGGCGAAGCCCTTGCGTCGTTCGACTGCGAAACCCGCAGCCTGCAGATTGCGGCGTACGAAACCAGCGGCGGCGTAGGTCGCGAACGTCCCGCCTGGCGATGTCTTGTCGTGGACCAGTTGCATCAGTTCAGGCGACCACATATCGCCGTTGCGGGACGGCGCGAAGCCATCGAGGAACCATGCGTCGAAACCCGTTTCCGCGGCATCTACTCCAGCTAGCGCGGGGCCGCAGACGACACTCAGCCGCGTTTGCCCGTCGAGTTGCAACGAGACGATGCCTTCCGGCGTCTCGGGCCAGCAGGTCACCAGCGCCTTTCGTTCGTCATCGATTTCCGTCCAGCGGGACAAAGCCCGGTCGATCTCCTGAGCACGCATCGGGTACAGTTCGAAGGACATGAAATGCAGGGTCGAGCCGGGCGCGCGTTCGGTTTTCCATTGCCGCCATGTCTCGCAAAAATTGAGGGCGGTGCCGAAGCCGAGTTCGCCGATGCGGAATTCAGACCGGTCGCGCCAGCGCGCCGGCAGGCCGTTGCCGTCGAGAAAGACGTGGCCGCATTCGAGGCGACCATCGGTCTGGCAATAAAAATGATCGCCAAAGGCAGACGAATAAGGCATATCGCCGTCGCGCCATTCGAGCGGCTGGCTCATCGTCTGCGACGCGTCATCGGAAACTGGATCTGTCATGCCAAGAGCCGTTAATCCGGCAAAGCCTGCCGGTCAATCGTCTAACGCACTGCTGATCGTCGGCGGCGGCATCATGGGCCTCTGGGCTGCGGTCCATGCGGAACGCCAGGGCATCGAGACGCTGCTGGTCGATAGCGGTCTTCTCGGCTCCGGAGCCAGCGGTGGCGTGCTCGGCGCATTGATGCCCTACATGCCGGATCGCTGGGACAACAAGAAGCAGTTCCAGCTGGCCTCGCTCGTGGCGCTCGAAGGCGATATCTCCGAACTAGAGTTCCAAACCGGCCTGTCAGCCGGCTATCGCCGCTCCGGTCGTTTCATCCCCTTGCCGAAGCCACACTTGCGCAAGATCGCCGAAGGACATTCGCGAGACGCCGATGCCAACTGGCGCGAGGGTGGCCGGCAATTCCACTGGAATGTCATCGACGATCCCGGCGAAGGCTGGATCGATCCGGCATCGGGGGAAAGCGGCTTTGTGCATGACACGCTGGCCGCGCGGGTCGCGCCGCGTGGGCTGATCGCGGTTTTGTCGGCCTTCCTGCGACGCGGGCGGCATGTCCGCATCCTCGAGGGCGTGGCAGTCGAGGGCCTCGATCCTGTCCGCGGCTTGGCGCATACCACGGCAGGCGAAATTCGCTTCGGACATTGCATCCTGTCGGCCGGGCATGCTGCCTTTCCGCTGCTGGGACAGTTGACTGCGCATCTGCAAAAGCCGCTGGGGCAGGCCGTCAAGGGACAGGCAGCGCTTTTGAAGGTGGATGTCGACCCCAATCTCCCTGTCATCTTTCGCGACGGTCTTTACATCGTGCCGCACGAGGGCGGTCATGTGGCAGTGGGCAGCACAAGCGAAAACCAGTTCGACGATCCCCTGTCGACCGATGCGCTGCTCGACACCCTGCTGGCATCCGTGCGAGCCATGGTGCCGCTGCTAGCGCAAGCGGAACTCGTGGAGCGATGGGCAGGCTTACGCCCGAAAGCCATCGATCGCGATCCGATGGTAGGGCCGCATCCGGATCACCCTTCATTGATCGCTTTGACCGGCGGCTTCAAGATCACCTTCGGATTGGCACACCGGCTTGCTGCCATTGCCATCGGCGAGATCTCCGGTGCTCCGGCTTTCGCATCTGAAATGCCCGAAAGCTTCACCTTGGTGAATCATATTCGCGTGGCTTCGCGCACTGCGTGAAGTTTGCCGGCCGCGCTTCGTCATTCTGTCACGCAAATCGCTTATCTGCATCGTTGCGCATGGACCTATCCGTGTGGCCGCGGCCCGGAGGAGGGATCATGCGCTATATCATTGGATTTACACCGCCTCCGCGCGATCCGCTGACGATGGTTGCTGCGAGCTGGCTTGGTCGGAACGTCTATACGGGCGAACGGGTCGAGGAGCCGGAGATCGGCGGTCTCGGCCTGCGCGAGGTCGCCTTTCAGACCGCCCTGCCGCGTCGCTATGGATTCCATGCAGCGCTGAAAGCACCGTTCCGACTGGCCGAGCCAACGGCTGAAGCCGCTTTGCTGCGCGACCTCATGCGCTATTCAGGGACATTCGAGCCGTTTCAAATCCCGCGCCTCGAAGTCGCACGGCTCGGCAATGCCTTTGGCCTCGTGCCGTCTTATCCGCTCAGTGCGCTGAATTATCTCGCTTCGGCGCTGACGCAGGAGTTCGATCATTTCCGCGCACCGCTGACCGAGGCGGAAATCGATCGATGCGATCCCGACCTGCTGTCGGCGACGCAGTTCGCCAACCTCCATCGTTGGGGATGCGCCGACGTGATGGATGAATTCCGTTTCAGGATGGCGCTGACGGGACCAGTGCATTCAGCAGACATGCCGCGTATGGAACGGGTCCTGCGCGATCTCTTCGAGCCTGTTCTGGCTGAACCGATTCTCGTCTCCAATATCGCGCTGATGATGGAAGAGAGCAACGACGGTCCGTTCCGCGTCCACTCGCTGCATCCGATGGGCAAGGTCAGTGCGCGGAAATCCGCCTGACAAACCGTCGTCTGACATGCTGCAGGCGCTCACTTTCCGTCTCGACAACTCCGCTTTCGATGCTTACCGTCAGCCGGACTTCATGAGGTGGTTCGATGGTATCCGATATCTATCCGCGCGATCTGATAGGCTATGGCCGGACAACGCCGGATCCGAAATGGCCGGGTGACGCGCATATCGCGGTCCAGTTCGTCATCAACTACGAGGAAGGCGGTGAAAGCTCCATTCTCGACGGTGATCCGGCCTCGGAAAATCTTCTCTCGGAAATCGTCGGCGCGGCAGCCTGGCCCAACCAGCGCAATCTGAACATGGAATCGATCTACGAATACGGCTCGAGGGCCGGATTCTGGCGGTTGTGGCGGATGTTTACCGATCTCAATGTCCAGGCGACCGTTTACGGCGTGACGATGGCCATGGCGCGTAACCCGGAGGCCGTAGCAGCGATGAAGGAGGCGGGCTGGGAAATTGCCAGCCACGGCTACAGGTGGCTCGAATACAAGGATTTTCCGGAGGAGGTCGAGCGCAAGCACATCGTCGAAGCTGTGCGACTGCATACGGAACTGACCGGCGAGCGGCCATACGGAATGTACCAGGGCAAACCGTCCGACAACACGCTGCGGCTGGTCATGGAGGAGGGCGGTTTCCTTTACTCTTCCGACAGCTATGCGGACGATCTGCCCTACTGGGTGAAAGGCATCGACCAGAAGCCCTTCCTTGTCATCCCCTACACGCTCGATACCAACGACATGCGTTTTGCGACCCCGCAGGGCTTCAACTCGGGCGACCAGTTCTTCTCCTATCTGAAGGATGCCTTCGACACGCTCTATCAGGAAGGCAAGGTCGGTAGCGCGAAGATGCTCTCTGTCGGGCTGCACTGTCGCCTCGTTGGCCGTCCGGCGCGTGCCGCGGCCCTGAAGCGGTTCATCGAATATG
The DNA here is from genome assembly GCF_003240565.2 of Rhizobium tumorigenes. Classification (NCBI taxonomy): domain Bacteria; kingdom Pseudomonadati; phylum Pseudomonadota; class Alphaproteobacteria; order Hyphomicrobiales; family Rhizobiaceae; genus Arminella; species Arminella tumorigenes. The sequence continues at coordinate 2,147,444 of NZ_CP117255.1, read as the reverse complement.
TCCTCGGCCATGAGAAGGTCTGGATCCCGCAGCGTATCGAGATCGCCCGCCATTGGCACGCGCACCACCAGCCGGGAACGCTGTAGATGATCATGCGCTACGACTTCGTGACGCGCTTCGGCGGCGTTTTCGAGCATTCGCCCTACATCGCCGAGCGTGCGGTCGATGCCGGCATCATCAAGGAGCCGCTGACGGCCACCGGTATTCATGGCGCCATGGTATCGGTGTTTCGTGACGCCACCGATGCCGAGCGTCTGGCGGTGCTGCGGGCGCATCCCGATCTCGCCGGCAAGCTGGCCATTGCCGGCAAGCTGACGATGGAGAGCCGGCAGGAACAGGCGGGGGCGGGGCTCGACCGGCTGAGCCCGGAGGAACACGCCCGCTTTTCCGAACTGAACAAGGCCTACGTTTCGAAATTCGGCTTTCCCTTCATCATCGCCGTCAAGGGGCTGACCAGGGACGACATACTCGATGCGTTCGAGATGCGTATCAACAACGACCGCGACACGGAGTTCGCGACCGCTTGCGTGCAGGTGGAGAAAATTGCCCTGCTGCGCCTTAAAACCATGCTTCCGGAGACTTGAATGACCTACATCGACCTGCCCGACATGCCATCCTTCACCGAGGGTGCCATCAACCTTGCCTCCGCCCGCCTCGGTGCCAAGGGTATCGATGTCTCCGACGAATTCTTCGCGCCGCTCAGCCGCATGCTCCAGGACGAGTCGCCCCATTGGGATGCGACGGCTTATGACGACAACGGCAAGTGGATGGATGGCTGGGAAAGTCGCCGCAAGCGCGTTGCTGGCCACGACTGGGCGATCATTCGCCTTGCCATGCCGGGCAAGATCTTCGGCTTCGACGTCGATACCGGCTACTTCACCGGCAACTATCCGCCCCATTGCTCCATCGAGGCGGCCTTCGTCGAGGCAGGCGAGCCCGATGCAACGACCGCGTGGACGGAACTGCTGGCAAAATCGCCGCTCGGCCCGAGCGCCCACCACTTCTTCGAGACAGACGACAAGCAGAGGGTCTGGACGCATCTGCGGCTGCACATCTATCCGGACGGCGGCATTGCCCGGCTGCGGGTCTACGGCACAGCCTATTTCGATTGGTCGAAGGTGGGTGCTTCCGAGGAAATCGATCTTGCCTATGTCTTCCACGGTGCCAAGGCACTGGCCTGGTCCGACGCCCATTACGGCCATCCGGACAAGCTCCTCGGCCCGGGCCGCGGTGTCAATATGGGCGATGGCTGGGAAACCAAGCGTCGCCGCGGGCCCGGCCATGACTGGGCAATCATCCGCCTCGGCCATGCCGGAAGAATCCATCGCGCCATCGTTGACACGGCATTCTACAAGGGCAATTTCCCCGATACGTGCGAGATCCTCGGCGCCTATCTGCCCGACCTCGGCGATAGCCTGACGGAGGCCGATATCGCCGCCTCCGAACAGTGGAAGCCGCTCCTGCCACGCACCAAGCTGCAGATGGATCACATCCATCCATTCGGCAGCGAGGCACTGGCCGACATCGGCCCGGTCACCCACGTCAGGCTGGCGATGCACCCGGACGGCGGTATCATGCGGCTGCGGTTGTTCGGGACGAAGGCTTGAGTTCTTTTTTCTTTCTTGTTGCGGTATGGTGGCGGCATCTGGAGCGAGTTTGGCCATGAAGCCATCGGAAGTGCTGGAGAAAAATAGGCAGGCGATCCGTGACGTCGCAGGGCGCTTCAATGCGGCGAACCCGCGCGTCTTCGGCTCCGTGGCACGCGGCGAGGATCGTCTGGACAGCGATCTCGATATTCTGGTGGATGCGCTTCCAGGCAGCACTCTCCTGTCACTCGGAGGGCTTCAGGACGCGCTCGAGCAGATGCTGCTGGGCACGTCCGTGCATCTGCTGACACCGGGTGATTTCCCGGAAAGCGTGCGTGTCCGGGTTCTCGCAGAAGCAAAGCCGATATGAGTGAAGTGCGCATCGCTCTCTTGCTCGACCGTATGCGCGATGCCGCCTCCGACGCCAACCGCTTTGTCCAGGGTGTCGAAAAGGCAGCATTCATGCAAGACGTCATCCTCCAGCGCGCCGTCGGCATGAGCCTTTTAATGGCATCGGAGCTGGCGCTTCAGCTGATGGCCAAGTATCCGGAATTCGCCGACGAGCACCCGGATTTTCCCTGGAGTTCCATGCGTGGGATGCGCAATAGGATCGCCCACGGCTATTTCGACATCGATCTGGAAAAGGTGTGGAGCATGTCGCAAACCGACGCTGTCATACTGGTCGACATGATCGATTCCATGCGCCACTGGCGCGCACAAGGCGAATAATGACTTCTTCCCGATCTCTCGACATTCAGCCTCTCACCCGATCCGCCTTTGCACCCTATGGCGACGTCATTGAAGCCGATCCGGCCACGATGCGCCTCATCAATGGCGGCACCACGGAGAGGTTCCATGCGCTTGCCACGGCGGAGGTCGAGGGGGATGGCGCGGTTGTCATTATCAGCCTGTTTCGGGGCCAGCCTCGTGCCTTTCCCTACGCAGTCGACATGATGGAGCGACATCCGTTCGGCAGCCAGAGCTTTTCGCCGCTGTCCGGCAGGCCATTCCTGGTCGTGGTTTCCGATGACGAGGATGGGAGGCCCGGCCGGCCGCGCGTGTTTCTCGCCCGAGGTGACCAGGGTGTGAACTATGCCAGAAATGTCTGGCATCATCCGCTGATGACGCTCGGAGAGGCCAGCGATTTTCTCGTGGTCGACCGCGACGGGCCGGGCAACAATCTGCAGGAATTCTTTTTCGACACCCCCTATATTATCGGAGCACCGACGCCATGACCGGACTGACGACCCACGTGCTCGACACGGCGCTCGGCAAGCCTGCAGAAGGCCTGCAGATCGTTCTTTCCCGGATCGACGGGGAGGCGCGGACGGTGTTGAAGACGCTCGTCACCAACGCAGATGGCCGGGTCGATGGCGGACCGATGCTGGTTGGCGACAGTTTCGTAGCGGGCACCTACGAACTGCAGTTTCACGCCGGCGACTATCTGCGCCGCACGGGCTGCCAGTTGCCCGAGCCTGCGTTTCTCGATGTCGTGCCGATCCGCTTCGGCATCGCCGATACGACTGCGCATTATCACGTGCCGCTGCTGATCTCGCCCTACGGCTATTCGACCTATCGGGGAAGCTGAGAATGAGATTTGCCGCCATCGCCGATATCCACGGAAACTTCCTTGCGCTCGAGGCCGTGCTTGCCGACATCGCAGCATTGGGTGTTTACGATATCGTCAATCTCGGCGACTGCTTCAGCGGGCCGCTGGACGCCGGCAAGGTTGGCGACCTGCTACTGGCGAGGCACATGGTCACCGTGCGTGGTAATCATGATCGCTATCTGATCGACCGTGCCGTATCCGCGATGGAGATCTCCGACAGCGTCGCCTATCGCCAGATGTCGCCGGCCCATCTCGAGTGGATCCGTGCCCTGCCGACGAGCCTCGTCTACAAGGGCGAGGCCTATCTCTGCCATGCGACGCCCGAGGACGACAATCTCTACTGGCTGGAGCAGGTGTCGCCTGATGGCAGGGTTTCCCTGAAGCCGATCGAGGCCATCGAAGCCCTGGCCGCCGATATCCCGCAGCCTCTTATACTTGCCGCCCACAGCCACATTCCGCGCATGGTGCGCCTGCGCGATGGTCGCCTGATCGTCAATCCCGGCAGTGTCGGCTGCCCGGCCTATGACGATGACGCGCCTTATCCGCACAACGTGGAGGCCGGTCATCCGTTGGCGTCCTACGCGATCCTCGAAAAGCTCGGAGCCGGATGGACGGCGACCTTCCGCAACGTTGCCTACGACCACGTGGCCGCTGCAGGGCTCGCGCTCGCCAACGGACGGCCGGATTGGGCGAGCGGCCTTGCCACGGGCTGGCTGAGGTAGCAGTTGGGCCGAAGCCTCAGATTTGCGACAACTCCGAGATGATCGACCTATCGACATCATTGATGTCACGCTTGCCGCAGAGTGCCATGGTGACGTCCATTTCCTTGCGCAGGATGCTGAGAGCCAGCGTTACGCCTTCCTTGCCCATCGCCCCGAGGCCATAGAGGAAGGGGCGGCCGATGTAGGTGCCCTTGGCGCCCAGTGCGACGGCCTTCAGCACGTCCTGGCCAGAGCGGATGCCGCTGTCGAGGTGGACCTCGATCTTGTCGCCGACGGCATCGACGATCCGTGGCAGCATCGAGATCGACGAAGGGGCGCCATCGAGCTGGCGGCCGCCGTGGTTGGAAACGACGATGGCATCTGCGCCGGTGTCCGCCGCAGCCTTGGCATCTTCGACGTCCAGGATGCCCTTGAGGATAAGCTTGCCGCCCCATTGCTTCTTGATCCAGGCGACATCGTCCCAGGAGAGCTTGGGGTCGAACTGTTCGGCCGTCCAGGATGACAGGGAGGAGAGGTCCGATACGTTCTTGGCGTGACCGACGATGTTTCCGAAGGAACGGCGCTTGGTGCCGGCCATGCGCAGGCACCATATCGGCCGCGTCGCCATCTGGTAGATGTGCTTCGGGGTGAATTTCGGCGGTGCGGACAGGCCGTTGCGCAGGTCCTTGTGGCGCTGGCCGAGGATCTGCAGGTCTGCCGTCAGCACCAGCGCCGAACAATTTGCGGCCTTGGCGCGGTTGATCAGGTTCATGACGAAGTCCTTGTCCCGCATCACGTAGAGCTGGAACCAGAAGGGCTTCGTCGTCACCGAAGCGACATCCTCGATCGAGCAGATGCTCATGGTGGACAGGGTGAAGGGCACGCCGAACTCTTCTGCCGCGCGCGCCGCCAGCATCTCTCCGTCTGCATGCTGCATGCCCGTGAGCCCGGTTGGCGCCAGTGCTACCGGCATCGACACCGTCTGACCGACCATGGTGGTCTGCAGCGACCGGTTCGTCATGTCTACGAGCACTCGCTGGCGCAGCTTGATCTTCTGGAAATCGCTCTCATTCGCGTCGTAGGTCGACTGCGTCCAGGCGCCGGAATCTGCATAGTCGAAAAACATCTTGGGAACGCGGCGCTTCGCCAGGGCCTTGAGATCGGCGATCGTGAGCGGTGTGGACATCAAAACTGCCTTCATGGGTAAAAGGTGGCTTCGCCTATGCATATTCCGGCGATTTTGCTGGCAGAATTTCTTCCGCTGCGCTCTCCGGGTCAAGGGCAAATGCGAGCTTTGGTGCCGACATCAGGGTTGTCTTCGGGAAAAGAAGTTTTCGTAGGGGTAGTCCCCGTGAAAGCGGGCAAGGTTTGCCCGCTTTCACGTTTCGCCATGACGGCTCAGAACTCTTCCCAGGAGGCGCTCTCAGCGGCAGCCGATGCGCGTCCGCCAAAGGCATTCGCGACCTTGCGGCCCAGGGCTCGCGCGGGCGAGGGGGCGGGGCGGGATGAGGCGGAGACGCTGCGAACAGCAGGCTTGGCGCTGACAGCCTCGCCGCCGACATTGAAGCGTGCCAGGAGCATGTTCAGCGATGCGGCCTCGCGTGCCAGGCTGTGGCTTGCGGCGGTCGATTGCTCGACCATGGCGGCATTCTGCTGCGTGCCCTGATCCATCGTGTTGACGGCAGTGTTGATCTCCTGAAGCCCGACGGATTGCTCGCGTGCGGACTCGACCATCGCGTGGATATGCCCGTTGATTGCTTGGACCTCGGTGACGATGACTTCGAGCGCCTGGCCGGTCTGGCCGACGAGATTGACGCCGGAGCGCACATGCTCGCCGGAAGTCGTGATCAAGGCCTTGATCTCCTTGGCAGCCTTGGCAGAGCGCTGGGCCAGTTCCCTGACTTCCTGGGCAACGACGGCGAAGCCCTTGCCTGCTTCTCCGGCGCGAGCAGCTTCGACGCCGGCATTGAGGGCAAGAAGGTTGGTCTGGAATGCGATCTCGTCGATCACGCCGATGATGTTGGAGATTTCACCCGACGATCGTTCGATCTCGTTCATGGCGATTACAGCTTCCCGGACTACGGCACCGGATTTTTCAGCTCCTTCGCGTGCTTTCGAGACGAGGTTTCCGACTTCTTCCGCGCGACGGCTCGAATCCTTCACCGTGGTGGTGATTTCTTCGAGGGCTGCTGCTGTTTGCTCGACGGAGGCAGCCTGCTGCTCGGTTCGCTTCGACAGATCGTCTGCAGCGGAGCGGATTTCGTTGGCTCCGGCGTCGATGGCGCGTGCGTTCTGGCCAACGTCCTGCAGCGCTTCCTGCAAGTTCGCAACCGAGCCGTTGAAGTTGGCGCGAAGGCCATCGAGGTGGCTGGCGAATGGCGTGTCGATGCGATAGGCGACATCCCCGCTGGCAAGCTGGTCGAGCCCTGCGCCCAGCTGTTCTACGGCAAACTGCACGTTGGCAGCTTCGTCCGCCTTCTGTGCCTCGCGTGCCATCCGCTCGCGCTCCGACATGCTGCGGTTGGTCTCCGCCTCGGCTTCAAGGCGAAGGCGCTCGATGGCATTGTCGCGGAAAACGGAGACAGCTGCGGCCATCTGGCCGACTTCGTCGCGGCGATCCTGTCCTTCCACCGAAGCCTCGGTATGGCCTTGGGCCAGCGACGTCATCCGGTCACGGAGGCGAATGACTGGCGCGGTGATGCCTTTCGCGGCGACCAAAAGAGCAGCCAGAATACCGAGCGCGAAAGTGATCCCGACAATGGTAAAGGACGTTAGGATTGTATTGTTGGTCTGGTCTGTCAACTCGTCGCTCTTGGTGTTGACCGCCCCGATGATGTCTTCGTTAAGCGCCACAGTATCTACGGTCACGGGTATGACCAAGCCATCGGCCTTGGCCATCAGAGCCTTGGCCTGATCCATCTGGCCCGATTGGCTCGCGAGCACCGACGCGTCCGTTATGGCAACGATTTCTTTGATTCTGCCTATCAGGGCGTCGACTTGTGGCGCGCGATCCGGGAGATTGGTCTTCACGAAGTCCAGCTTTTCGTATAGCATCGACTTGCTGGTCTCGTAGAGCTTTACCGCGGCGCCGAATCCAGGATCCTTCGCGGTGTAGGTGAGGGTCCGATAGGCATTGTAGGCAGTCGCGACTAAATTGCGGTTTGCCCGCGCCATTTCGACGGACGCAAGATTGTCTGTCGAAATGAAATTTGAATAGGCCGTATCGGCCGCCTTGTATCGGCTTGCGAGGAAAACTGTCGCACTGACACCGACGATGCAAAGCGGGACAATCAGCGACAGGATCTTGGTGCGGATGCTGGCGTTCTTAAGAATTGACATTGGTCCTCGGAGGAATGGGCTGGCGACGAATAGACCGCAAGCATCGCCACCGGAAGGTGATACCTACCATGCTGGACGAAACTGGGAATTCGGAAATCCGGCGAAGTGATGGTGAAATGACAAACGGCAGGTGCCATCATGGCCGCCGAGGGATCTTTTGCCAGCCCGATCAATAGGTCAGCTTGCTTTAAATAGGGTAAATTCTCATTTGCTTTATAAGATGTTTTTTTTGATCAGCGACGCGCTCAGAGCGCTGACTTCACCGCCGTGCCGGCCACGTAGGTCTCGGCAATGGCCCTGTCGTCACCCATGGTCTGGAGGAGGAACAGTTCCTCGACCAGGCTTTTCACCACTTCCATCTTCAGGGCCATTGCTGGGGTTGCGGCGGCATCGAGGACCACGAGGTCGGCGTCGCTGCCGGGTTCCAGCGTGCCGATGCGGTCGGTGAGCGACAGCGCCTCGGCGTTTCCGAGCGTCATGTGATAGTAGCTCTCCAGCGGGTTCAGCCGTTCGCCGAGCAACTGCTGGATCTTGTAGGCCTCGTCCATGGTGCGCAGCATGGAGTAACTCGATCCGCCTCCGATATCCGTGGCAACACCGATGCGAACCGGCTTTTCACGACGTGCCAGCGCCTTCAGCGGAAACAGGCCGGAGCCAAGGAAGAGGTTGGACGTCGGGCAATGCACGGCGATGGCGCCGGCCTCGCTCATGGCGTCCGCCTCGCGCTCCGAGAGATGGATGCAGTGACCGAACAGCGTCTTGTGGCCTAGGAGGCCGTAACGGGCGTAGATGTCGGTATAGTCGAGCGCCTCGGGGTATAGCTCGCCGGTGAACTTGATCTCGTCGTGGTTTTCCGACAGGTGCGTCTGAATGTGCAGATCGGGAAATTCGCGGGCAAGGGTGCCGGCGGCTTCCATCTGCTGTGGTGTCGAGGTGATGGCGAAGCGCGGGGTGATGGCGACGTGGTTGCGACCCTTGCCGTGCCACTCCGCGATGACGGCGCGGGTCTCGTCGTAGCCGAGCTGTGCGGTATCGAGCAGGCCCTGAGGGGCGTTACGGTCCATCATCACCTTGCCGCCGACCATGCGCATGTTGCGCCGAAGCGCCTCGCGGAAGAAGGCATCGGCTGAGGTCTTGTGGACCGAGCAATAGGCGACAGCCGTGGTCGTGCCGTGGCGGATCAGTTCATCGTAGAAATGCGTCGCGATCCGTTCGGCATGGGCGCCTTCGACAAAGCGGCATTCCTCGGGAAATGTGTAGGTGTTCAGCCATTCCAGCAGATTGGCGGCATAGGAGGCGATGACCTGCATTTGCGGAAAATGCAGGTGGGTGTCGATGAAGCCCGGCATGATCAGGTGCGGCCGGTGGTCGATTTCTACCACGTCCACCGGAGCCTGCGCCTTGATCTCGGCATAGGGGCCGCTGGCGACGATAAGGCCATCTGCCAGCAGCAGGCCGCCGTCGGTGTCATAGACGTAGCTGCCGGTGTCGGAGAGGTCATGCGGCGCGCGGGTGAAGGAGAGCAGCCGGCCGCGCAGAAGGGTGGAGGTCATTGCGTCTTGCCTTGATTGACGGAGCTTTCGAACCAGGCGACCAACACCTTGCGTTCCTCGGCTGTCACGTCGGTCACGTTTCCGGGCGGCATGGCGTGGCTGCGGCCGGCTTGGATGTAGATTTCGCGGGCATGCATGGCGATCTCGCTATCGGTCTCGAACATCACGCCCTTCGGCGCCCGCACGATGCCCTCGTAGGCGGGCTCTGCGGCATGGCACATGGAACAGCGGGTCGAAACGATTGCCTTTGCTGCCCCGAAATGCGGATCGGCGGCAAACTGCTGGAAGGCCGGCGCAACAACAGCCGCATCCTTCTCTCCGGAGAGAATTTTCGGCGCGGTCGACAGCCACATGATGACGATGAACAGGATGACGGTGACGAGCCACGTCCAGGTCGGGCGCCCCTTGCGGGCATGGGTGGTGTTGAACCAGTGGCGGATGGTGACGCCCATCAGGAACACCAGGGCTGCGATGATCCAGTTGTAGGCGGTACCGAAAGCCAGCGGGTAGTGGTTCGACAGCATGAAGAAGATGACCGGCAGGGTCAGGTAGTTGTTGTGCAACGAGCGCTGCTTGGCGATGACGCCGTATTTCGCATCCGGCGTGCGGCCGGCGATGAGATCGGCGACGACGACGCGCTGGTTGGGCATGATGATGAAGAAGACATTGGCCGACATGATCGTCGCCGTGAAGGCGCCGAGATGCAGGAAGGCGGCGCGTCCGGTGAACAGGTGCGTATAGCCCCAGGCCATGAACACCAGCACGACGTAGAGCAACCCCATGAGCACCCAGGTGTTGCGGCCGAGCGGCGATTTACAGAGCTGGTCGTAGACGATCCAGCCGACGGCGAGCGACGCAAGCGAGATCAGAATGGCGACGGGCGCGCTGACATCGAGCACATGCCGGTCGATCAGAAAGAGGTCTGCGCCTCCGTAATAGACGATCGCCAGCATGAGGAAGCCGGAGAGCCAGGTGAAATAACTCTCGTATTTGAACCAGGTGAGATGTTCCGGCATGCTGGCCGGCGCCACCAGGTATTTCTGCACGTGATAGAAGCCGCCGCCGTGCACCTGCCACTCCTCGCCATAGGCACCGGCAGGCAGATTGGCGTGCTTCACGAGGCCGAGATCCAGCGCGATGAAATAGAAGGACGAACCGATCCAGGCGATGGCGGTGATGACGTGAAACCAGCGGGCCGCAAAGGCCAGCCATTCCCACGCGATGGCGTATTCGTACATATTCGTCCCCTGTCGCAGTCGCCTCACATTGGAAAATTTTCAGCGCGGAGGGAAGGGGACGACGGCGAATACCATGCTGTTTGTTGCGCCTGCGAACACGCGGCGGGAGGATGTGACGGTTCGGTTACAGTTGCCGGTGCGATGCGTGCGGGGAGATTGCCGATGGCGCATGCATTTCATGCGGTCGGGCCGTGAATCGCGGTCATCAGCCAGTTGCGGAAGGTTCTGATTTTAGGGGTGTTGCGCCGGCCTTCGGGATAGGCCAGCCAGTAGTCGTGGCCCTCGTCGCAAACGAGTGGAAAGGGCTGCAGCAGCCGTCCGGAGGTCAGATCGTCCCGGTAGAATTCGGGTGTCAGGATAGCCACCCCCTGGCCTGCAATTGCGGCGCTCGCCTCGAACGACTGCGCGCCAAGCCTGCTGCGGGGCCGGCTTTCCAGGTCCGTGTTTTCTACGCCTGCCGCCTTGAACCAGATAACCCACCAGGGATCGCCGGCATCGATGATCCTGAGCTTCAGAAGGTCTTCCGGCGCATGGATCCCGCCAATGTCCGCAGCAAGGCGTGGGCTGAGCATCGGCGTAAAATCGACCTTGATGAGCCGGTTGGCAGCAAGACCCTGCCAATTTCCGCCACCGCTTCGGATTGCAACATCCGCAGTCTCGCGGCTGAAATCGATGAGGTCATCCGAGGTCTTAAGCCGAACGGCGATCGTCGGATGAAGAATTTGAAACGAGCCCAGATTGCGGGCGAGCCATTGCGACGCAAATGTCGGTGTCGAGTGAATGATCAGCGTCTCCTCGGCAGCCTCCCTCACGGAGGCCATCGCCTCGTTCAATATCCCGAAGGCCTCGGTCACCTTTGGCAGCAGCCTTAGCCCGGTTTCGGTGAGGCTGATCTGCCGTGGTCTGCGCAGGAACAGGGCCTCGCCGATATTCTCCTCGAGTAGCTTGATCTGGTAGCTGACGGCCGTCTGCGTCATGCCGATCTCTTCGCCCGCCTTCGTGAAGCTGCCCAGCCGCGCCACCGCTTCGAATACGCGCAGCGCATTGAGGGGAAACTGCCTCGATAACTTCATGGATCAGCTCTCTTTATGCAGGCAGACGGTTGTTCGATTGGAACTGCAGCATTTGCGGCGGCAGACTGCAATCCCTGAGATCGATTAAACAAAGGTGAAGTCATGGCCTGCAATGCAGTCTCGCCGCTTGGAATGGCAAGACGGAGGATATCAATTCGTGGAAAATTGCTGCACTTTTTTACCAGACTGTTGCCTGCTGGCGGGAAGCTAGACCTCGATGCCACGCCGGACCGCGTCAAGCGCGATCTCGGTTTCCTCGACGGTCGCGATCCGCGCTATCAGGACCCATGGCTGCGGTAAGAGGCCAGGGCGGTCAGGATTTCGGCTGCGGTCATGGCGGCGATGACTTCGGGCCGCTTGTCCTTGACGGTGGCGCCGCCAATGGGTAGCGTCAGGCGTCCGAGCAAGGACTTGTCGCCGCCTTCGCGCGCCAGCCAACGGGCAAACGTGGCGCGCTTGGTGGCCGATCCGATCATGCCGACATAGGCGAGATCGTTTCGTGCCAGAGCCTCCCGGGCGATCAGGAAATCGAGCGCATGGTCATGCGTGAGGATCAGCACCACGCTGCCGGGTGGAAGCTCCGCAACCAGCGCCTCCGGCATGGCGAGCAGCCGTGTCGCGGTGCCATCAGGCAACTCATCCAGTTCTTCCCTGCGGGTCTCGACGACGAGGGTTGCGACCGGCAGCGGTCTCAGCGCCGCCGTCAGCGCTCGCCCGACATGGCCGGCGCCGAACAGCGTCACCTGCGGGAAGGCTTCAGCCTCGCTATCCAGCCGCCTGTGGAGGTCCGCGAGGGTCTCTGCACTGGCGAGACGGCAGCGCAACTGCGTCCGGCCACCGCAGCACTGACCGATCTCAGGGCCGAGCGGAATATCCATCACCTCGATGCCACCGCCGCCGAGCATCGCCCGCGCATTGGCAATCGCCAGAAACTCAAACTGCCCACCACCGATGGTGCCCCAGATGTCGTGTTGCGAAACCAGCATGAACGTGCCCGTCTCTCGCGGAACAGAGCCTTGCGTACCGGTGATCTCAATGAGGACGGCAGCGGGATTTTGCGCGAGGAAGGTGGCAAGTGAGGGGATCATGGCATGGCCTCCGGATAGACGGAGAGCATCAAGGAAGTCCCCCCGGTCTCCCTCATTCCTGTGCGGATCACAGCAATCCAGTGCGCCCAAGTCATTGGGCGCGAAAGATCTCCTGTTGCTACTGGAAGCGTGCCCTCAAGGCGCAGACACGCCGTGGCTGGAGTCCTGTTGCCGGCACAGGAATGAGGGGAGGTGATGATTTGCCGAGGGTTTTTCGGTGTGGCTTGGGTGTCCCGGCACCATAGTTGCGGTCCGGGGCGGGATATCGGCAAGTCCTTCGTCCTCATAGGCCTTTCAGCCGCTCTACGGCCATCAGCACCCGCTCGGGCGTAGCGGGAGCGTCGAGTCTGGGGCAGAGGCGGTAGTCGGCGACGCTGGCGATGGCCATGGAGAGGGCTTCGAGCACGGAAACGCCGAGCACGAAGGGGGGTTCGCCGACGGCTTTTGAGCGGCCGATGGTCGGCTCGGCATTTTCCGACCATTCGGCGAGCTTGACGTTGAAGATTTTCGGCCGGTCGGAGGCGAGCGGGATCTTGTAGGTCGAGGGTGCGTGGGTGCGCAGGCGGCCCTTGGCGTCCCACCATAACTCCTCCGTTGTCAGCCAGCCCATGCCCTGCACGAAGGCGCCTTCGATCTGGCCGATGTCGATGGCCGGGTTCAGCGACCTGCCGACATCGTGGAGGATATCGGTGCGGTCGATCAGATATTCGCCGGTCAGCGTGTCGATGGAGACTTCCGAGCACGCGGCGCCGTAGGAGAAATAGTAGAACGGCGTGCCACGGCCAGCCTTGCGGTCCCAGTGGATTTTCGGGGTCTTGTAGAAGCCGGCCGCGGAGAGCTGGACGCGGGCGAAATAGGCCTGGTTGATGAGATCGGGGAAGGGGATCTCGATCTCGCCCACACGAACCCGGTTCGGCAGGAATATGACGTCGGCCGGCTCGACATTCCACTTGGCGGCAGCGAAGGCGACCAGCCGCTCCTTGATCTGCCGGGCGGCGTCATAGGCTGCCATGCCGTTGAGGTCGGAACCGGAGGAGGCGGCCGTGGCCGAGGTGTTCGGCACCTTGGCCGTGGTCGTCGCGGTGATCTTCACTCGCTCGATATCGACCTGGAAGGCCTCGGCCAGCACCTGGGCGACCTTGGTGTAGAGGCCCTGGCCCATCTCGGTGCCGCCGTGGTTCAGGTGGATCGAGCCATCCTGATAGACATGCACGAGTGCGCCGGCCTGATTGAAGGCAGTCATCGTGAACGAGATGCCGAACTTGACAGGCGTCAGCGCGATGCCCTTGCGGATGTAACGGCTGCTGCGGTTGAATTCGATGATCGCCTTGCGACGGGCCCGGTAGTCGGCGGAGGTCTCGAGTTCGTCGACGAGACGGCCGATGATGTTGTCCTCGACCTCCTGGTGATAGGGGGTCAGCGTCCGGCCGGAGCCCGGCTGACCGTAGAAATTCAGCTTGCGGATATCCAGTGGATCCTTGCCAACAGCATAGGCGATCTCCTCGATGACGCGCTCGGCGCCGACGATGCCCTGCGGACCGCCGAAGCCGCGAAAGGCGGTGTTCGAGACGGTGTGGGTCTTCAGCGGCTTCGAGACCAGATGGACGTGCGGATAGAAATAGCTGGAATCGGCGTGGAAAAGCGCACGGTCGGTGACCGGGCCGGACAGATCGGAGGAGAAGCCGCAGCGAGCGGCAAAGGTGGCGTCGAGTGCGTGGATGCGGCCGTCGTCGTCGAAGCCGACTTCGTAATCGACGAGGAAATCGTGGCGCTTGCCGGTGGCGATCATGTCCTCGTCGCGGTCTGGGCGGAACTTGACGGCGCGGTTGAGTTTTTTCGCGGCGATGGCGGCGAGCGCTGCAAACTGGTTACCTTGGGTCTCCTTGCCGCCGAAGCCACCGCCCATCCGGCGGACGTTGACGGTCACGGCGTTGGACGGGATGTTGAGGACGTGGCCGACGATATGCTGGATTTCGCTCGGATGCTGGGTCGACGACCAGACGGTCACCTCGTCGTCCTCGCCGGGGATAGCCATGGCAATATGGCTTTCGAGATAGAAATGCTCCTGGCCACCGATCCGCATCTGGCCCTTCAGCCGCTGCGGTGCCTTTGCCATCTCGGTCTCGGGTTCACCGCGCTTGAGGGTCATAGGCTCGTAGACGACGGGGCCGCCGTTGGCCAGCGCGCCATCGATGTCGCTCCAGTGCGGCAGGTCGCGATAGTCGATCTTGGCCAGCCGCGCGGCACGGCGCGCAATCTCCCGCGTCGTCGCGATGACGGCGAAGATCGGCTGACCGTGGAATTCGACCTTTGTTTCGGCGAGCAGCGGCTCGTCGTGCTTGCCGTTCGAACTGACGTCGTTAATCCCAGGCACGTCGGCGCCGGTCATCACCCAGATCACGCCGGGGACGGCGGCTACGGCGGAAAGGTCAATGCCCTCGATCTCCGCATGGGCCCGGTCGGAAAGCCCCAGCGCGCCATGCAGGAGGTTGGCGGGCTCCGGGATGTCGTCGATGTAGTCGGCAGCGCCGGTGACATGCTTGTGCGCCGAATCGTGCTTCAGCGACGCGTGCATGGCGCCGTTGATAATCTTCCGCTTCTCGAAGGTGGATTTGTCCATCACGCCATCTCCTCGAAGCGCCTGAGTTCCTGAGGTTCGCCAGTGGTCTCCAGATAAAAGCGCAGCAGCAGGTTCTTGGCCGTCAGCTGCCGGTATTCGGCGGTGGCACGCCAGTCGGTGAGCGGCTGGAAGTCTGCATCGAAGGCGTGACGCGCCGCCGCGACGGTGGCCTCGGTCCAGGGCTTGCCGATGAGTTCCGCTTCCACGGTGCGGGCCCGCTTCGGGGTGCCGGCCATGCCGCCGAAGGTGATGCGGATGTCGTGGACGTCGTTGTTAGCGTCCAGCGTCAGATAGAAGGCACCGAGAACGGCAGTGATGTCCTCGTCGCGGCGCTTGGTGATCTTGTAGACCGCAAACTGCGCATCGTCGGCCGGGTAGGGCACGAAGATGCTTTCGACGAACTCGTCCGGGTGCCTGTCCTGCTTGCCGTAGGCGATGAAGAAGTCTTCCAGCCGCAGCTGGCGGGTGCCGGACGCCGAGCGCAGCTTGACGGTGGCGCCGAGAGCGATCAGCGGCGGCGGGCTGTCGCCGATCGGCGAGCCGTTGGCGATGTTGCCGCCGATGGTTCCCATGTTGCGCACCTGGTCGCCGCCGATCCGGTCGATCAGCCGTCCGAGTGTCGGCACGCGGGCGGCGATCGTCTCGAAGGCGCGCGTATAGGTGACGCCGGCGCCGATGGTAAAGCCGCCGTCACCCGATGTGATCGACTGCATTTCAGTGAGGTGGTTGATGAAGACGACCGGGTTCAGCACCCGCATCTGCTTGGTGACCCAAAGGCCGACATCGGTGGAGCCGGCAACGACGGTGGCATCCGGCTCCTGTGCCAGGATGCGGGCGAGATCGTCCAGGGAGCCGGGGACGATCACACGCTCATCGCCCGAAGATACGGTGATCGTCTCGCGGCTCTGGAGCGCCCAGAGCCGTGCCATGATATCGGCGCGGGTCTTTTGCAAAGGATCGAACAGCGCGCTCGGGCGCAGCAGGCTCACCTGTTCGGCCGCCTTGACGATCGGCTCGTAGCCGGTGCAACGACAGAGATTACCCTGCAAGGCCTTCTCGATGGCGGCGCGACTTGGCTTTTCGTTGGCAAGCCAGAGGCCGTAGAGTGACATTACGAAGCCGGGTGTGCAGAAACCGCATTGCGAGCCGTGGCAGTCGACCATCGCCTGCTGCACGGGATGGAGCGTGCCATCCTTTGCTGCCAGATGCTCGATGGTGACGACATGGGTGCCGTGAAGCGAGCCGACGAAGCGGATGCAGGCGTTGACCGATTCGTAATGCAGGCCGCCGTCGATCAGCCTCCCGACCAGCACGGTACAGGCACCGCAGTCACCCTCGGCGCATCCTTCCTTGGTGCCGGTCATGTGCCTGCCGATGCGCAGGAAATCCAGCAGGGTCTCCGTCGGCCGCAGGCTCGACAGGGCGATGTCTTCGCCATTCAGGATGAACCGGATCGTGTCGTTCATGGAGCCTCTTGCCGTTTGTCATAAACTTTCAACCTGCCATGGTTAGGCTGCAGTCCATCCTCCGTCAATCGAGACGTGCGTTCCGGTGACCTGGCGCGCCTCGTCGCTGGCCAGATAGAGCGTCAAAGCAGCGATCTCCTCTGCTTTGACGAACTCGCGCGTCGGCTGTGCCCTGAGCAGCACTTCGGTCTTCACCTGCTCCTCCGTCATGCCGCGCGCCTTTGCGGTATCGGGGATCTGGCGCTCTACCAGCGGTGTGAGCACGTAACCGGGACAGATGGCATTCACCGTCACGCCGAATTCGGCAAGCTCCAGCGCCGCCGTCTTGGTGAGGCCGAGAATGCCGTGCTTGGCGGCGACATAGGCGCTTTTGAAGGGCGAGGCGACGAGGGCGTGGGCCGATGCGATGTTGATAATCCGGCCGTAGCGCTCAGCTTTCATGAAGGGAATTGCCGCACGCATGGTGTGGAAGGCGCTGGAGAGGTTGATGGCGATGATCCGGTCCCATTGGTCGAGCGGAAACTCCTCGATCGGGGCGACATGCTGGATGCCGGCATTGTTGACCAGCACGTCGACCCCGCCAAAGGCTGCGGCAGCGGTGGCGATCAGGTCGGCGATTTCGGCATGCTTCGTCATATCGGCCGGATGGTACAGGACACTGCCGCCGCACGCCTCGAGGCTGGCGCGGATGGCCTCGATCTCGTCAGCTTCGCCGAAGCCGTTGATGACGATATTGTCGCCCCTGCCGGCAAAGGCGCTGGCGATGGCAAGGCCTATGCCGCTGGTGGAGCCGGTGACGACGACTGTTCTGGCCATGCTCTGCTCTCTGTCCGCGCGATGCTACTTTAATTTGAGGTTAGTCCCAAAGTTCTGCAACTGACAATCTGCCGCCGGCGGCAATAATTTTACCATTTGCTTTCTGTTCAGACGGGCGGGCCTGTCCTATTGGTGTCGTCTCGGGAGAAGGACGGACATCATATGAGCGGCTACATTCTGGCAATCGACCAGGGAACAACCTCGACGCGGGCGATCATCTTCGATGACAAGATGAAGGTGGCAGGCGTCGGCCAGATGGAGTTCCCGCAGATCTATCCGCAATCCGGCTGGGTCGAGCACGATCCGGAGGATATCTGGCAGAGCGTGCTTTCGACCGTGCGCGATGCCATCGCCGCTGCGGGCATCGAGGCCGGCCAGATCGCCGCGATCGGCATCACCAACCAGCGCGAGACGGTCGTGGTCTGGGAGCGCGATACCGGCAAGCCGATCCAGAACGCAATCGTCTGGCAGGACCGGCGGACTGCAGCCTACTGCGAAAAGCTGAAACGCCAGGACCTCGAAAAGCTGTTTACGAAGCGCACCGGCCTGCTGCTCGATCCCTATTTTTCCGGCACGAAGCTGTCCTGGGTGCTGGCCAACGTCAAGGGTGCCCGCGCTCGCGCTGCCAAGGGCGAATTGTGCTTCGGAACGATCGATACGTTCCTGATCTGGCGGCTGACCGGCGGCAAGAGCTTCGTTACCGATGCCACCAATGCGTCGCGGACGCTGATGTACGATATCGCTGACAACGCCTGGGACGAGGAACTGCTCGAGATCCTGCGGGTGCCGGCTGCGATGCTGCCTGAGGTCAAGGATTGTGCTGCCGATTTCGGTGTCACCGACCCCGACATCTTCGGCGCCGCTATCCCCATTCTCGGCGTCGCCGGCGACCAGCATGCGGCCATGATCGGCCAGGCCTGCTTCGAGCCCGGCATGATGAAGTCGACCTATGGCACCGGTTGCTTCGCGCTGCTGAACACCGGCACTGACAGGGTGCGCTCGAAGAACCGGCTGCTTACCACCATCGCCTACCGTCTCGACGGCAGGACGACCTATGCGCTCGAAGGCTCGATCTTCATCGCCGGTGCTGCGGTCCAGTGGTTGCGCGACGGCATGGGGCTGATCGGCTCTGCGTCGGAATCGGGCGAGCTTGCGGCTCGGGCCGACGCTGCGCAGGAGATCTATATGGTACCGGCCTTTACCGGGCTCGGGGCGCCGCACTGGGATGCCCATGCGCGCGGTGCCATTTTCGGGCTGACGCGCAACACCGGCCCGGCGGAATTCGCCCATGCGGCGCTGGAAGCGGTCTGCTACCAGACCCGCGACCTGCTCGACGCCATGCACAAGGACTGGAAGAAGCGCGCGGACGAGACGGTGCTGAGGGTCGATGGCGGCATGGTCGCTTCCGACTGGACCATGCAGCGGCTGGCCGATCTGCTCGATGCGCCGGTAGATCGCCCAACGATTCTCGAGACGACGGCTCTCGGGGCCGCCTGGCTTGCCGGCAGCCGCGCTGGCGTTTGGCCACAGCGCGAGGCCTTCGCCAAGGCCTGGGTCGTCGACCGGCAATTCGTGCCCGAGATGGAGGAGGCGATGCGCGCGGTAAAGCTCAAGGGCTGGAAGGATGCTGTTCGTCGGACCCTGAGCGGCGGGTAGTCAGACCGGAATCTCCAGTCCCGCAGGATCTGAAAAAACCGAATCGGATGAATCGCTTGCGACATTCGGCGGGAAGGCCGATTCAACTGCTTCATTCAGCGCTTGAGCCAGGCATCCAGACCGTTGGCGGCGGCGCGGCCGGTAGCAAAGCACGCCGTCAGCAGGTAGCCGCCGGTGGGTGCCTCCCAGTCGATCATCTCGCCGGCGACGAAGGTGCCGGGTCGGGCCTTCAGCATGTGGTCCTCGTCCATGGCAGCCCAGGCGATGCCGCCGGCAGAGGAGATAGCCTCGGCTATCGGCCTCGGCCGGAGAACCGGGATCGGCAGCGCCTTGATCCAGCCGGGGAGACGGTCCGGATCGGCAAGATCGGCGGCGGGCACGAATTCCCGCAGCAGCGCGGTCTTGACGCCCTCGATGCCCGCTGCCTTGCGCAGGCGATTGGAGAGACTGGCTTTCGCGCCCTGGCGGGCCAGGTCCTTTGCCAGCCGGTTTGCATTTCGCCCCGGTGCAAGGTCGATCGTGAGGCTGGCGCTGCCGGTTCTCTCGAGGCGGTCGCGAAGGGCTGCGGCATGGGCGTAGACGAGGCTGCCCTCTATGCCATGCTGGCCGATGACGAATTCGCCCGGAAACGTGCCGGCGTCCGAGGTGGCCGTCACGGATTTCAGCGGTGCGCCGGCAAAGCGAGTGACGATATCCTCGCTCCATTCGACATCGAAGCCGCAGTTTGCCGGGCGGAACGGCGCGATCTCGACACCTGCACCTGCGAGCGCTGTCGTCCAGTGGCCGTCCGAACCGAGCATTGGCCAACTGGCTCCGCCGAATGCCAGCAAGGTCGCATCTGAGGGTAGCGTGCGTTTGCCCTCCGGCGTCTCGAAAACATGGCCGTTATCGGCAAAGCCGATCCAGCGATGTCGCGCAAGGATGGTGACGCCTTCGGCCTGCAGGCGCTTCAGCCAGGCGCGCAGTAGGGGCGAGGCTTTCATGGCGCGGGGAAAGACACGGCCGGAGGAGCCGACGAAGGTTTCGATGCCCAGATCTGCCGCCCATCGCCGCACCGCATCCGGGCCAAAGGCGTCGAGGGCAGGGCGAAGCCTGGGATTGGAGCCGCCGAAGCGACTGGCAAACGCGGCGTGGTCTTCCGAATGGGTAATGTTGAGGCCTGACTTTCCGGCCAGCAGGAATTTGCGCGCGACACTCGGCATGCTGTCATAGACGGTAACGGCGTGGCCGGAACTGGCCAGCACCTCAGCGGCCATGAGACCTGCGGGGCCGGCGCCAATAATGGCAATCTGTTTTCTGGTCATCGTCTCACCGATCGGATTTCTGCCTCTTCTCGCGCGTGACGGGGAAAGGTGCAAGCACTGCGTCCAGGCATGCAGCCATTGGCGCGATCCCGGACTTGTCCTAGACTTGCGCTGCTGCATATGTCCAGGCAATCACCGAGGAGGAATGTCCCATGAGCGAAGAAGATACGGTCCGCGAAGCCGATGTCGTCCGCCACGAGTTGTCGCTGACGCGGGTCATTGCAGCGACGCCCGACAAGCTGTTCCGGGCATGGACGGAGCCGGAACTGCTGAAGCAATGGTTTGCCCCGCTGCCGTTCACGACAACGACCGCCGAGCTCGATCCGCGTCCGGGCGGCACCAGCTTCATCGTGATGCTCGGGCCGGATGGCGTGGAGTATCCCAACCGCGGCGTCTACCTGGATGTCGTCGAAAACCGCAAGCTGGTCTTCACCGACGCCTTCACCAGCGCCTGGATACCCTCCGCCAAGCCGTTCATGACCGCCATCGTCACGTTTGAGGACATCGGCAACGGCCAGACGCGCTACACCGCTCGGGCGCTGCACTGGAGCGCGGAAGATCGCGAGACCCACGAGAACATGGGTTTTCACGAGGGCTGGGGCCAGTGCGCCGACCAGCTTGCGTCGCTGGTGGCGACGCTCTGAGCGCTGGATAGGCCGCAAATGACGGGCTCACAGGGAAAAAGGCATTGACGGACGAGTGAGGAGGCGCGAAAGCCAGCATTCCATCCGTTTGGCCCGACAGGGCCGCTAGAGCCGGAATCCTGTTTCGATGATCATTTCAAGCGACGACGAATTCACCAAGATGAAGGACATCGGCCGCATCTGCGCCAATGCGCTTAAGGTGATGGCGGCCGCTCTCGAGCCGGGGATCACGACGCTGGAGCTCGATGCTATCGGCCGCAAGGCGCTTGAAGACGCCGGTGCACGGTCGGCGCCCGAGACCGTCTATCGCTTTCCCGGCGCGACATGCATCAGCGTAAACGAGGAAGTGGCGCACGGAATTCCCGGCCCGCGCGTCATTGCGGCCGGCGATCTCGTCAATCTGGATGTGTCGGCTGAAAAGGACGGGTTCTTTTCCGATACGGGCGCATCCTTCACGGTGCCGCCGGTCAAGCCGAAGATCGAGCGTCTCTGCCGCGATGGCAAGCGGGCGCTGTGGGTCGGCCTCAACCAGGTGCGCAGCGACGTGCCTTTCCTGCAGATCGGCAAGGCCGTCGGCGCCTTTGCTGCCAAGCACCGCTATACGCTGATCGCCAATCTGGCGAGCCACGGCATCGGCCGTTCGCTGCACGAGGAGCCGGCCGAGGTGTCGACCTGGGCCGATCCGAGCGAGACGCGGATCATGCAGGACGGGCTGGTCTTCACCGTCGAGCCTTTCCTGTCGCTCGGCGCCAGTTGGGCCGAGGGCGGCGACGATGCCTGGACCCTCTACAGCGATCCGCGCGCGCCTACCGTACAGTTCGAACACACCGTCATCGCCACCCGCAACGGGCCGGTGATCTTGACGCTGGCGGACGAATAAGGCGCCTGCCCGATCGGCATGAGCGTCGGAAACGCGGGCATGGGAAGCCAGCTGCAACTTCCCGGTGGTGCGTGGCGCCGATGCGCTCAGCAATCGGGTGATATCCTGGGAACAAGCCGTTACAAATGTGTAAGAAAGCGGGAAGAGCGTTGCCGCTGCTTTGGAACTGCCTTAGGTTCCCGCAAAATCAGCATCGGCTGATGCTTCCCATCTTCCCGTTCAGGAAAGCGATCTCTGTGTTTCATTCCTTCTTTCCGCAGCCCAAGGTGTTCTTCACCTCCCTCATCGTCTGGACGCTGGTTGCGATCTTTGGCTGGTACCTCGGTGCCGCGCATCTCGGTGTGACGTTAGGCTTCGGACCCGTTCCGGAAGATCAGCAGCCGATCGACCTGTCGTTCTTCCTGCTGCGCGAGAATCTCTGGTTCTACGGATACTTCTTCCTGTCGGGCATCATCTTCTGCGGTTTCTGGCATCTGAAGGCGATCAATCACCCATGGAAGCTGTGGTCCGTCTGGGGCTCCGCGCTGATCATCTTCGTTACCTATTTCGGTGTCCAGATCAGCGTCGTCGTCAATAACTGGCGCCGGCCGTTCGGCGACCTGCTGCAGAATGCGTTGTCCAAGAAACCCGGCATATCGGTCGAGAATTTCTACGACCTGATGATCGTGTTCGCGCAGATCGCCTTTCTCAGCATGTTCGTCTCGATCGTCACCGACTTCTTCACCAGCCACTACATTTTCCGCTGGCGCACGGCGATGAACAATTTCTATGCGTCGAAGTGGGAAAAGTTGCGTCACATCGAAGGTGCATCGCAGCGTGTTCAGGAAGACACGATGCGTTTTTCGAGCACGCTCGAAGGGCTCGGCATCACGCTCATCAATTCCGTCATGACGCTGGTGGTGTTCCTGCCTATCCTGCTCGCATTGTCGAACTACGTCACCGATCTGCCGTTCATCGGCAAGGTGCCAAATTCGCTATTCTGGCTGGCCTTGTTCTGGTCTGTCTTCGGGACCGTGCTGCTGGCTGTCGCCGGCATCAAGCTGCCTGGATTGAACTTCCGCAACCAGCGCGTCGAGGCAGCCTATCGCAAGGAACTCGTCTACGGCGAGGACCATGCGGATCGCGCCCAGCCGGCAACGCTAACGGAGCTGTTCGGAAACGTCCGGCGCAATTATTACCGGATGTATTTCCACTACCTGTACTTCAACGTCGCCCGCTATTTCTATGTCCAGGCGGACGCGCTGTTCGTGGTCTTCATGCTCGTGCCGACGATTGTCGCCGGTACCATCACCTACGGCATCTTCCAGCAGATCTCGACAGCGTTTGGACAGGTCAGCAACTCCTTCCAGTATCTCGTCAACTCCTGGACGACGATCATCGAGCTGCTATCGATCCACAAGCGCCTCAAGTCCTTCGAGGCAGCCATCGACGACGAGCCCCTGCCAGCCATCGACCGGCACTATCTTGAGCGCCAGGGGCTGAACGAGAACCCGGAAACTTAGGACATCCAGCGACAATACCAGAGGGCTGGCCGGGAAAGTCGGCCCTCAACTGAAATGTCGAA
Organism: Rhizobium tumorigenes; assembly: GCF_003240565.2. Classification (NCBI taxonomy): domain Bacteria; kingdom Pseudomonadati; phylum Pseudomonadota; class Alphaproteobacteria; order Hyphomicrobiales; family Rhizobiaceae; genus Arminella; species Arminella tumorigenes. The sequence continues at coordinate 2,124,307 of NZ_CP117255.1, read as the reverse complement.
TGATTTGGTATCGCAAATATCTGCCGGTACAGTCTGATTTTGCGGTTGAGTGTTGCGAGAGTGATAGTCTCTAATTTTTAAGATATTGATTTTGCTCCGAATATTAGCGATTTCTTGACCGCTTGGCCACAATGCGCCGGTAAGAGATATGTGACGCTGCACCTTGCGGACTACCTACTGATGCTCAGCAGGCTCGCAATATGGCGTATCCGCCATCGTCGCAGCAATTCCGAGAAATCCTTTGTCTGCGACAGCCAGAAAGATCCCCTTCGCCGCTTCGCTGTCACTATCGCGCCGGAATGACTCGTGTGCCTGGATCAGGGCAACTGTCCACGTGGCCAAGATCAGGCTAGCGGCCAGATGCGCATCGGGATCACCTTCAGGTCGGCCTGCCGTCAGAGCGAGTGCTGCAGTAAGAGATTGCGCTACTTCGTCGCGAATGGCCCGTGCCCGGGATTTGAGTGCCTCGCTTGCCGCGACAGTCTCCACGAAAAGACGGCTCCCGTCGAAAAAACGAATATAGGGACGATTCTCCGCGACAAGCCGATGTGCCAAAAGGCGTATTGATTCAAGCGGGGCAATCGTGGGATCGCGCGCAACAAGAGCTTCAAGAAGCATATCCCGAGCCTCCTGATCTTGATCAAAAAACATGTCTTCCTTGCGTGGAAAGTGGTTGAAAACAGTCATTCGACCGACATCGGCTGCTTCGGCGATTTCGTCCACCGTCACCCGATCAAACCCCCGCTCGAAAAACAAACGCGTGGCGACGTCCGAGATGGTCTGGCGTGTGACGAGCCGCTTGCGGGTGCGTCGGTCCGGAAATGTCGCCATAAGCAATTGCCTTTAATTGTACTGAGTATATATATGATTTCAGTATAGCCGATGGCCGAAGGAATGGCACTATGAAAGAGCAGCAATCCAACGTCGAGAGATCTTCCGTGCTATCCTGTCCTACAGTGCTGATTTCCGGCGCAAGTTTTGCCGGGCTTGCCACGGCCTATTGGATGAACAAGCTCGGCTACCATGTCACGGTCGTTGAGATCGCCGACGGACTGAGAAAGGGCGGCACCCCGGTAGACATCAAGGAACAGACTATCGACATCCTCAGACGCATGGGTCTCCTGGACGCCGTCCGAGCGCGCAGCTTGCCGCCGCGCCGCACCGAGTTCAAGGACGCCAACGGCGTGACGAAGGCCCTGCTACCAGCCCAAGCCGTCAGCAGGGGCGGCCCTGACGAACAATATGAGGTCGATCGGGATGTTCTACTCGACATTTTCTTTGAAGCCGTTGCCAATAAAGTCGACATTTTTTTCGCACGATCGATCACCCGCCTGGAAGAGCAGCAAGACTGTGTGGTTGCGTGGTTCTCCGATGGCTCCTCCCAGGCGTTTAGCCTTATTTTAGGCTGTGACGGCATGCGATCCAATACGCGGCGTCTGGCGTTTGGCAATGATGAGGAGCACGTGTATTTCCTCGAGACATATGCCTTTCTCAAGGTGGTACAGAAAGCCTTGATCGAGCCAGATGTGACGGAAATTTACACTGTTCCGGGCAGAATGGCCATGCTGAACGGCTATGAAGGCAGGACCGACATCGCCCTTGGCTTTCATTCCGAGCAAGAACTGACGTACGATCACCTTGATAAGGCGCAGCAGATCCAGTTGATCCTTGACCGGTTCGATGGGATCGGGTGGCGGGTACCGGAACTGCTCGGGGAAGTCGATGCGGCGGGCGATTTCTACTTCGATAAAATTTGTCAGATACGTATGCCGTCGTGGTCGAAGGGCCGAGTTGCTCTTGTGGGAGATGCCGGATACTGCCCTTCGCCGTTTGCCGGAATGGGCGGGTCGATGGCGATCATTGGGGCTGCAGCGATTTCAGACGCTCTACAACGCCATGGCGACGATTTCGCCGCCGCCTTTCGGGACTACGACACAAACCTTCGCCCTTTCGTCGAAAAGATTCAGAACGAGGCAGTAAGCTTCGGGAAGACGATGTTCGCCCCGGAGACGGAAGCGGCTGTTGACGAGCCAGCTGCCCGGTGACGGAGTTAAAGCCCGGACGACGTCTTGCCCCGTGCCGCGATCATTGGCAGGGCTTCGGAATAGCTGACGCAGGCGACGTCCGGTTTGTGGCAGACGTCGCCGACGAAGCGGTCGAGGGCACGCCAGTAGGCGCCGGCGTTCATCTCGACGAAATGGAAGCCGAGTTGAAGGGGGATGCGGTCGCCGTCATATTGCGTCTTGAACGCGGCTTCGTAGGCGTCCAGGCTGCGATCCTCATAGGCTTTCGAATTGGCGGGGTCCTCGACGCCTTTCGAGTGGTGGACATAGAGATTGTAGTCCATGCCGATCACCAGATGATGGTCCGGGCCCTCCGGGATGAGGGGTAGTCCGAAACGCGGCAGGCCATTTTCGGTCTTCGGCAGCATGGGTCCACGGGTGACGAGGCTGGCGTCGTAGACGAAGCCCATTTCTTTCTCGGCGGCAACAAGGCCATCGCTGGTGGAGAGATAGGGTGCGCGAAATCCCTTGACGTCGTGGGTGGCGAAGTCCTGCCAGCCCTCAGGTTCGTTGGCCGGGGCGCCGGAATTCTTCCAGGCATCGCGCAGTGCTACCTGTGCTGCCTTGAATTCCTGCAGCCAGTCGGCCTTGCTGAAATCTTTGCCGTCGAAATGGCCGCAGGCATGGCTGGAAATGTCGGCGCCTTCCTGGTGGGCACCCCAGATGTTGGCGATGCGGGTGCGGATTTCCTCGTCGCTATGGGCGAAGCCGACATTCGACTTGCCGGGCCTGTGCCCTGGTCCCCGATAGGCCTTGGCCTGATCGCGGTTCATCAGGAAGGTGCAAGAGAGGAAATAGGTGAAATGAGCGCCATTGCGCCGAGCCATGTCTCGGCTCTTCGTCCAGAGCGCGTTGTCATGGGCACCGTCGAAGGAAATCAGCACGATCTGCTTCGGTTTCTCGTCGGCATTGCTCACGGCCGGCAGCAGCAAGGAAAGGGCGAGGGCGGAGGCGGAGGCGGGGATGAAACGCAAAAGAAGCACCGTGTCAATTTGCTCGACGGAGGCCATTGGATGAGGAATGCGGCGAAGCTTTGATGCTGCTTTCAATTTTCAACCCGAGGCGATAGGGATGATTGTCTTGATTCAAAGGATTTCCCCATGGCTTTGCTTGTCGTCAGCATCATACTTTTTCTCGGCGTTCACCTGATCCAGGCGCTGGCGCCGGGGTTCCGGCTGTCGATGATCGCGCGCCTCGGGCGTCCAGCTTGGATCGTCCTGCAGTCTGTCGCCAGCCTCCTGACGCTGGTGTTGCTGATCTACGCCTTCAGCATCGCGCGCTACGAGACGACGGTGCTGTATTCGCCACCGGCCTGGGCGTCGCACATCACTTTGACGTTGATGCTGATCGCCAGCATCTGTCTCGTGGCCGGCCTGCTGCCGGCCGGCCATATCGCCGCCAAGACGAAGCATCCGACGGTGCTGGCGGTAAAGATCTGGGCGCTCGCCCATCTTCTGGCAAACGGCGACAGCGCCGGTGTGCTGTTGTTTGTGTCCTTCCTCGCCTGGGGTGTCGTCGTGCGGATCTCGTTGAAGCGCCGGGCGCGGGCCGGCGAAATCACCCCACGCCCGTTCGTGTCAGCGAAATACGATGCGGCGGCGGTCGTCCTCGGCATCGCGCTCTGGGGCGCCATCATCTGGAAGCTGCATGAGTGGCTTATCGGCGTTTCGCCGCTGGCAATGATGTGATTTCTGCGGTTCCCCCTTACAACGGGCGCAAAATCGGGTAGAAGGCGCGTTCATGCGCTGCATCCTGCCGCCGCGCTTCCTTTTATGCATGCAAGTTTTGGCCGGAGCCGGAGACGAGAATGGCATTCAACGACGACAGCTTCATCCGCGAAGTCAACGAGGAACTGCGCTCCGACCGGATGCAGTTCGTCTGGCGCCGTTTCGGCCGCCTGATCATCGGCTTCGCAGTGCTGGTCGTTATCGGAACGGCCGGCTATGTCGGCTATCGCTACTGGGCAACCCATCAGGCCGGCGACAACGGCGACAAGTTCCTCGCGGCACTGGCGTTGGCCGACCAGAACAAGACAGACGATGCACTGGCAGCCCTCGCTGCCATCGAAAAAGACGGCAAGGGCGCCTATCCGCTGCTCGCCAGCATGCGTGCCGCCTCGCTGCAGGCGCAGAAGGGCGACACATCAGGTGCCGTGGCCGCGTTCACGGCGATCAGCAAGCAGTCCGGCGTTCCCTCCGTTATCGCCGACGCCGCCCGCCTGCGCGCCGCCTTCCTGCTGGTCGATACCGGGACTTATCAACAGGTCTCCGCGCTCGCCGAGGAGATGGCCGTGCCGGCTAGTGCCTTCCGCCATTCTGCCCGCGAAGTCCTCGGTCTTTCCGCCTACAAGGCCGGCGATTTCGCCAAGGCCCGGCAGTGGTTCCAGGCCATCGTCAGCGACCAGCAGTCACCCCGCAATATTGCCAATCGTGCCCAGATGATGCTTGATAATATCGAAGCTTCGGGCAAAGCCCCGCAGACCCAGGGCTAAAGGAACACCAATCGCCATGAATTTCACGGTTGCGATCGTCGGTCGCCCGAACGTCGGCAAGTCCACCTTGTTCAACCGCCTGGTTGGCAAGAAGCTGGCGCTCGTCGATGACACCCCGGGCGTCACCCGTGACCGTCGTCCGGGCGATGCCAAGCTGATGGACCTGCATTTCACCATCATCGATACGGCCGGTCTCGAAGAAGCCCACGAGGATTCGCTCGAGGGCCGTATGCGCGCCCAGACCGAAGCTGCCATCGAGGAGGCAGACCTCACGTTGTTCGTGGTCGATGCCAAGTATGGCCTGACGCCGCTCGACAAGGTGTTCGGCGAGCTGCTGCGCCGGCGCGGCAAGCCTGTCGTACTGGTTGCCAACAAGTCGGAAGCCAAAGGCTCCGATGGCGGTTTCTATGACGCCTTCACCCTCGGGCTCGGTGATCCTTGCCCGATTTCGGCCGAACATGGCCAGGGAATGATCGACCTTCACGACGCCATCGTAGCGGCCATCGGCCAGGACCGCGCCTACCCGCCGGAAATCGAGGAAGACGATGACGACGTGGCCGAGACGGATGTTTCGCTGCCGCTCGACGGCGACGATGTGTTTGACGACGAGAAGGAAGAAGAGCCGGAGTACGACGAGACGAAGCCGCTGCGCGTCGCCATCGTAGGTCGTCCGAATGCCGGCAAGTCGACGCTGATCAATCGCTTCCTCGGCCAGGACCGTCTGCTGGTCGGACCCGAAGCCGGCATCACCCGCGATTCTATCTCGGTCGACTGGGCCTGGCGCGGCCGGACCATCAAGCTGTTCGACACCGCCGGCATGCGCCGTAAGGCACGCGTCACCGAGAAGCTGGAAAAGCTTTCGGTCGCCGACACGCTCCGGGCAATCCGCTTTGCCGAGACGGTGGTCATCGTCTTCGATGCGACGATACCGTTCGAGAAGCAGGACCTGCAGATCGTCGACCTCGTCATTCGCGAAGGCCGTGCGGCCGTCATCGCCTTCAACAAGTGGGACCTCATCGAGGACCGTCAGACGGTGCTGGCGGAGCTGCGGGAAAAGACCGACCGGTTGCTGCCGCAGGCGCGCGGTATCCGTGCCGTGACGATTGCCGGGCAGACGGGCGATGGCCTCGATCGGCTGATGCAGTCGATCATCGATACCGACAAGGTCTGGAACAAGCGCATCGCCACCGCCAAGCTCAATCGCTGGCTGGATGCGCGTCAGGTCCAGCATCCGCCACCCGCCGTCTCCGGTCGCCGGCTCAAGCTGAAATACATGACGCAGGTCAAGGCCCGCCCGCCGGGTTTCATGATCTCCTGCACCCGGCCGGATTCCTTGCCGGAATCCTATATCCGCTATCTGACCAACGGGTTGCGCGAGGATTTCGAGATGCCGGGCGTGCCGATCCGGATCCATTTCCATGCGTCGGAAAATCCGTTCGAGAACCGCAAGCGGAAAAATCCCTATCCGAGCAAGCGCAAGAAGGAACGCTGATCCTTCGGCACCGGTGCCGGCGCGCCTCTGCGTCGGTCGTCAGCGTCGTCTGATCTTGCCGTTTGCGATCCGCACGTTGTCGAGGAACTGCTGCGTTGCGGATTCCCAGGAATAGGTGAGCGCGAGTGTGCGGGCTGCCTCTCGCGAGCATGAGAGCGCTCGCAGGCAGGCGCTCCTGAGGTCCTTGTCGACGGCGCCGGCGGTCGGATAATCGCCGAGAATATCGGCCGGGCCGGTGACCGGGTAGGCTGCGACCGGAACGCCGCTCGCCAGCGCTTCGAGAATGGTGTTGCCGAAGGTGTCTGTCACCGACGGAAAGACGAACACGTCGCCCTGCGCATAGGCGCTGGCCAGTTCCTCGCCAAATTTTGCGCCGGTGAACAGCACATCCGGATAGCGCTTCTTCAGATCCTCCAGATCCGGTCCCCCACCCACCACCACTTTAGATCCCGGCAGGTCGAGATCCAGGAATGCAGGCAGGTTTTTCTCCGTGGCGACGCGCCCGACGGTCATGAAGATCGGCCGGGGCAGGCCGAACGGCGCATCTTCCTGTGTCTGGGGCCTGAACAGCGTCGCATCGATGCCGCGGCTCCACGGCAACAGGTTGCGCACGCCCTTTGCTTTAAGTTCGGCGGCAAGGCTTGGCGTCGCCACCATGCAGCCGAAGCCGCCATTGTGGAACCAGCGGATGAAGGCATAGAGCCAGGACTTCGGAATCGGCAGCCGGGCTGCGACATATTCGGGAAAGCGGGTATGGTAAGTCGTGGAGAATTGCATGCCGTTGCGCACACACCATCGCCGTGCCGTCAGCCCCAGCGGACCTTCCGTGGCGATGTGCACATAGGATGGCTGCGTTGCCTCTATCGCGGCGGCAACGCGCCGGTAGCTGGCGAGCGACAGCCTGATTTCCGGATAGGTCGGGCAGGGGATGCTGCGAAAGCCCTCGGGCGTCAGCATGGAGACCGTGACGCCCATGCGCGTCAATTCGCGATTGGTGTTCTCGATGGAGCGCACCACGCCGTTGACCTGCGGATGCCAGGCATCGGTCACGATCAGCAACCGCTCGCCGAGAGCCATGGCTGGCGCCGTCGATTTCCCGGGGGCGATGTTCGATAGACGTTGCAGCATGGGTCGATCGTTCCATCCGGTTGATCGTGGCGGCGCGGAACATCCCACGCCATCCGATGATTCCGGGCATAGCCATTGTGACGGTCGTCGATGATGGAAATATTACACCACACGGTTTGCTTTCAGGGAGATGCAGCTTTAGGTCTGGCCGGCGGAAGTCCGAAACGCACATCGAGGATGTGATCCCATGGCCGCTGCCGATCTTGCTGCTCTTTACCGAGGCTACATCGCCTGCCTCAACAGGCAGGACTGGGCTTCGCTCGGTCTGTTCGTCGCCGATGATGCCGTGCACAACGGCCGGACGGTCGGGCTGTCAGGCTATCGAAAAATGCTGGAAGAGGATTTTCGGCAGATACCGGATCTGCAATTCAAGATAGACCTCCTGCTCACCGATCCGCCGCGGATCGCTGCCCGCCTGCTGTTTGACTGCACGCCATCCGCAACTTTCCTTGGCCTTGCCGTGAACGGACGGAGAGTTTCGTTTTCCGAGAACGTGATCTACGAGTTTCGCAACGACAGGATCAGGCAGGTCTGGTCCGTCGTCGACAAGGCGGCTATCGAGGCGCAGCTCTGACGATCAGGCTGTTGCGTCGAGGCCGAGCTTCTGTCGATCCACCAACGCGCCGTGCTCGCAGATCACGCGGGCGGCGATCCTGACGGCGAAGCGGGCTGCGGCGATTGGGTCCTTCGATTTCAGGTATTCGGCAAGGAACGCGCCGTTGAAGCTGTCGCCGGCGCTGGTCGTGTCGATGACGTCGGCAACGTGTTCGGCTTCGACCAGCGTGTCGCCAGCGGACGTGCTCACCGTCACGCCCTTGGCACCGTCCTTGACGACGACCATGGGCGCGCCGAGTTGCCGATAGCGGCGGATGGTAGCGGCAATCGAGGGATCGCCGAAATGGGCGGCTTCGTCGTCGTAGCTCGGCATGACAAGCGTTGCGGCGCGGGCGCCCTCGCTGATGGTTGTGTGCATGGTGTCGAGGCTGGTCCAGAGCCTTGGGCGCAGGTTCGGGTCGAACACCACCAGCTTGCCGATCGCCTTTGCGCGGCGCAGTTCCGAGAGAAGGGTTTCAGCGCTGTCGTGGGCGAGGATCGCCAGCGTAATGCCGGAAAAATAGACGACGTCGGAAGCCTCGATGGCTTCGCGCAGACGGTCGCCATCGACCGCAAGCTGGCGTGCGGCCGAGGATTCGCGCCAATAGCTGAAGGTCCGCTCGCCGTCCTTGAGATTGATAAGGTAGAGGCCCGGAGTGCGACCACGGATGCGGCGGATATAGGATGTGCCGATGCCGGCACTACTCATGAAGGCCAGCATCTCGTCCGACATCGGATCGTCCCCGACGGCCGTGAAATAATCGATGGACCAGTCCGATGGCAGGCAGGCCTTGGCGTACCAGGCGGTGTTGAACGTGTCGCCGGCAAAGCCCTTGCGCAGCAGGCCGTTGGCAGCCTGGGACAGTTCTACCATGCACTCGCCGATCGACAAAAAATGTCCGCCCACGATACTCTCCCTCATCGCATTCCTGCGCCTGCTGTATGCCTTCGACGCAGGGCGAGCAAGTCCGCCCTGCACCGGAAAGGGCGATCCGGCGATCAGTTTTCCGGGCTATCCATGTGATAGCAGGCGGCTGTCTGACCGGGACGCACTGGCTGCGTCGCCGGCATCGCGGTGCGACAGATGTCGGTTGCCTTCCAGCAGCGCGGCTCGAAGACGCAGCCGGGTGGCGGGTTCATCGGCGAGGGCGGATCGCCCTGGAGCCGGATACGCTTGCGGGTGCGGGCGACCTTCGGATCGGGAACCGGGGCGGCCGAGAACAGCGCTTGGGTATAGGGATGGGCGGGGCTCTGGAACACCGTAGCGCAATCGCCTGCCTCGACGATGCGGCCGAGATAGAGGACCAGCACGTCGTCGGAGATCAGCCGGACCACGGACAAGTCGTGGCTGATGAAGATCAGCGTCAGGCCGAATTCCTTGCGCAGTTTGCGCAGCAGCGAAATCACCTGGCCCTGGATGGAGACGTCCAGGGCTGAAACCGGCTCGTCGCAGATGATCAGTTTCGGACGGGTGACAACGGCGCGGGCGATGCCGATGCGCTGCGCCTGGCCGCCGGAAAATTCGTGCGGGTAGCGGTTGATCATTTCGGGCACCAGCCCGACGGCGGCCATGATCTCGCGGACACGGTCCTGCCGTTCTGCGCGGCTTAGCTTCGGCTCGAACACTGTCAGCGGCTCGGCAATGATGTCGCCGACGGTCATGCGCGGATCGAGCGAGGCAATCGGGTCCTGGAAGATGATCTGCATGTCGCGGCGGGCCGCGCGCATCTCTTCGTTCGACAGATCCAGCAGGCTCTTGCCCTGCCAGAGGATGCGGCCTTTCTGGGCGTGGATCAGGCGCAGGATCGAGCGGCCGAGGGTGGACTTGCCGCATCCGGACTCGCCGACGATGCCAAGCGTCCGCCCAGCCTTAAGCTCGAAGCTGACATCGTTGACGGCCGTCAGCATCGTCGCCGGCTTGAAGAAGGATTTCGACGGGATCTCGAACTGGGTCGTCAGGTGCTCGACCTTGAGCAGGGTCTGTTCAGCCATGGACAGGGCTCCGTTGCTGTTGGCCGATAAGCGGATGGAAGCAGGCGGCTCGGCGATGAGGGGCCAGAAGCCCGAGCGGTGGGCGCGCATCGAGACAGTCGTCCTCGACATGGGCGCAACGCGGCGAGAAGCTGCAGCCGCGCGGGAGGTGCTTCAGGTTCGGCGGACGGCCTGGTATGACGGCGAGATCGTCGACATCCTGGTCGGGGCGCGGGATCGAGGCATGCAGCGCAGCCGTATAGGGATGGGCCGGATCGTCGAACAGCTCGTCAACCGGCGCATCCTCGACGATGCGGCCGGCATACATGACGGCGACGCGCTCGGCGAGGCCGGCGACGACGCCGAGATCGTGGGTAATGATGACGAGCGCGGTGTTCATTTCGGATGTGAGGTCGTTGAACAGGTCGAGGATCTGCGCCTGGATGGTAACGTCGAGCGCCGTCGTCGGCTCATCGGCAATCAGCAGCTTCGGCTTGGTGAGCAGCGCCATGGCGATGACGATACGCTGGCGCATACCGCCTGAAAGTTCATGCGGAAAGAGATTGAAACGGCGGTCCGGGTCGGGAATGCCGACGCGCTTGAGCATGTCGAGTGCAGCGGCGGAGGCCGCGCGTGCTGTCAGTCCGCCGTGAACCTCGAGCTGCTCCGTCAGCTGCCGCGATATCTTCAGCGTCGGATTGAGCGAGGTCATCGGATCCTGGAAGACCATCGCCATGTCCTTGCCACGGATCTGGTCCAGTTCGCGCGGCTTCAGCGCCAGCACGTCGCGGCCTTCCAGCAGCGCCTCGCCGCTGGTGTGGCCGTTCTTCGCCAGTAGACCCATCAGGCCGAGAAAGGTCTGGCTCTTGCCCGAACCGCTTTCGCCCACGATGGCGATGCGCTCGCCACGCCGTATCGTCAGGTTGAGGCCGTTGACCGCGGCGACGTCGCCTTCCGGGGTCTGGAAGCGGATGGAGTAGTCCTTGAGTTCGAGCAGAGTGTCGCTCTTTTTGGCTTCCGACATGTCAGCGGTCCTTGGGGTCGAATGCATCGCGCAGGCCATCGCCGATGAAAAGCAGGCTCATCAGCAAGGCGACGAGGAAGGCGGCGGGAAAAGCCAGCAGCCAGGGATCGGTTTCCATGGCGTTGGTACCGTCGGCGATCAGGGTCCCCAGCGACGTCAGAGGCTCTTGCACGCCGAAGCCGAGATAGGAAAGGAAGCTTTCCGTCGCGATGATTTCAGGAACCGTGAGGGCGGCGTAGATCACAACAGGGCCCACGAGATTGGGGACGATGTGTTTCAGGATGATCTTGAACGGGCGCTGGCCCGAGGCACGGGCCGCCTCGATGAACTCGCGATGTTTCAGCGACAGCGTCTGCCCGCGCACGATGCGGGCCATGGTCAGCCATTCCAGCGCGCCGATGGCGGCAAACAGCAAGTAGACGTTGCGGCCGAAGATCACCATCAGCAGGATGACGAAGAGAATGTAGGGAAGGGCATACATGATGTCGACGAAGCGCATCATGATTGCATCCAGCTTGCCGCCGAAGTAGCCGGAGACGGCGCCATAAAGCACGCCGATGGCCACCGACACGAAGGTGGCGACCAGCGCCACGGCGAGCGAGACGCGTGTGCCGTAGAGGGTGCGGGCAAGGAGATCGCGCCCGTTCTGGTCTGTGCCGAAGTAATGGCCGCTGGCGAAATCCGGCGGCGTGCGGAAGGCTGCCCAATCCGGATCCTCATAGCCGTACGGAATGAGGGCGGGGGCGATGAGGGCAGCCAGGATCAGTAGCGTCAGCACGACGAGGGAAATGGCGGCGGCCTTGTTGCGCAGCAGCCGGCGCATGGCGTCGCGCGTCAGCGACCGGCTTTCGGGAGCCAATCCTTCTGCAGCCCGCAATTCCTCTTCCAGCTGTTCGCGGCGAGCGAGATTGAGGATCATTGGGTTCTCACTTTCGGGTCGAGCCAGGCGTAGACGATATCAACGAGCAGATTGAGCACGACGATCAGCGCCATGTAGAAAATCACCGTGCCAAGAACCATGCCGTAGTCGCGGTTGAGCGCGGCCGTGATGAAGTAGCGGCCGATGCCGGGCAGGCCGAAGATGCTTTCGACCACCAGCGATCCCGTCAGCAGGTAGCTGGCCGCCGGGCCGAGATAGGAGATGACCGGCATCAGGGCTGGTTTCAGCGCGTGGCGCATGACGGTCAGCCTCGGACCGATGCCTTTCGCCTTGGCGGTGCGGATGAAGTTCTGGTTCATGACCTCGATCATCGAGCCACGCATCAGCCGCGATATCCGCGCCGCGTGGGGTAGCGACAGGACCGTGACTGGCAGGATCAGGAACTTGATCGAGCCGTCGCCCCAGCCGCCGACCGGCAGAATGCCGAGCTTGATGCCGAACAGCAACTGCAGGATCGGCGCGATCAGGAAGCCGGGTAGAACAAGACCAATCAGCAGGGTGCCGCCGAGCCAGTAATCGGCCTGCCGGTTCTGGTACAGCGCCCCGAGACAGCCGACGAGAACGCCGACCAGCACGGCGACGACAAAGGCGATGCTGCCGATGGTCAGCGTATAAGGCAGGCCGGACATGATCTGCTGGGTGACGGTGAAGTCCTGGTTGGCAAATGAGGGGCCGAGATCGCCGTGGAGGACGTCGTACATGTAGATGAAGTACTGCTCGATCAGCGGCTTATCGAGATTGTAGTGAGCCGCCAGATTTTTCAGGATGACGGGCGGCAAAGGGCGCTCGCCATCGAAAGGCCCGCCCGGCGCCAGGCGCAGAACGAAAAAGCTCAAGGTCACGGCAATCCACATGACTGGGATTGTCGATAAGAGACGACGGAATGCATATTTGATCATGGGCGTGGATAGGCTCGCTCCGGCAAGGCCAAAGGGAGCCCGTGTCCCTTACTCTTTGATTGACAGCCAGCGGGTGCGGTGGATGTCCTGGATATTGTCTTCATATCCAGCGATCTTCGGCGACACCACGCTCTGCGACACATAGTAGTAGATCGGGATCGCAGCGCTGTCGTCGAGCGCGATCTGTTCTGCCTGCTTGAACAGGGCAGCACGCTTGTCGAGATCGGTTTCTTCATTCCCCTGCTTGAGCAGCGCATCATATTGCGCATTGCTCCAGCGTCCGTAGTTCATGTCGACGCCGGTCGACAGGAGGTTGAGGAAATTGATCGGGTCGTTGTAGTCGGCGAGCCAGCCGGCGCGACCGATTTCGACCTTGCCATGCTGCATCTCGTCGTAATGCACCTTGGTCTCGGTGTTGTAGAGCTCGATCTCGACGCCGAGCGGCTTCCACATGGAGGCGATCGCGGCGGCGATGCGCTTGTGGTTGTCGTTGGTGTTGTAGCGAAGCTGGGCATGCAGCGGATGGTCCGGACCGAAGCCTGCTTCCTTCAGCAGCTTCTTGGCTTCCTCGACCTTCTGGCTGTAGGGCTCGTCCTTCCATTTGATCTGGGCCGGCTCACCGTAATGGGCGGTGCCCGGCGGAACCCAGGAATACATCGGCAGTTCGCCGGTGCCGAGAACCTTCGGGCCGATGACTTCGCGGTTGACGGCCATCGACAGGGCCTGGCGGACGCGCTTGTCGTTGAATGGAGGCTTGGTGGCGTTGACGACGTAATAGTAGGTGCCGAGGAACGGCACGACGTGCGCCTGGCCGGGCATGTTGGTCTTCAGCCACTGGTACTGGTCTGCGGGAAATGACGTCAGGATGTCGAATTCGCCGGCGCGGTAGCGCTTCAGCGCGGCGGATTGGTCTTCCATGACGAAGAACTTGACGCCGTCGATCTTGACGTTCTTGGCATCCCAGTACTGGTCGTTCTTGACCGTAGTGACATAGGAGCCGGGTACCCATTCCGTCGGCTTATATGGGCCGTTGGTGACGATGTTGCCGATCTTGACCCAGTCTGCGCCCTTGGCGTCGATGACGTGCTTGGGGAGAGGATAAGCGGTGTAGTGCGTCAGCGCATTGAGGAAATAGGGGGTTGCGTTGTCGAGGGTGATCTCCAGCGTCTTCGCGTCGATGGCCTTGACGCCGAGCTGGCTGAAATCGGTGATCTCGCCCTTGTTGATCTTCTCGGCATTCTTGATGGTGAACTGCAGGTAGGCGTATTCGGCAGCGTTCTTGGGGTCGACGAGGCGCTGGAAGGCGAAGACGAAATCTTCGGCCGTTACCGGCTGGCCATCGGACCACTTGATACCGTCGCGCAGCTTAAACGTATAAACCTTGCCGTCGGGAGAAATCGTCCAGCTCTCGGCCTGGCCGGGGATGGCATTGTCCTTGGCATCTTCGGTGGTGAGGCCTTCGAAGATGTCGCCGGCAATGCGGTTTTCGTAGTCGCTGGACATCTTTTGCGGATCGAGCGACTGGGGATCGCCACCGTTCTGGACGTTGAGCGTGGCGGCATGCGCCGAAAGCGACAATAGCGATCCGACGAGCGCGGACGCGTAAAATACCTTGGTCAGATATGTCATGGAAGCCGATCTTTCTATGTTTGCCTTGTTAGCAAGGTCGTTCTTGTTCCCGCAGGTGAACTGGTCACGCAAGCAAGAGCGCAACGTATCGCAGCCTACCGACGATTCAACCCCTAAAACCGCGATATGGAAAACGACATGCATTTGTCTGTGGACGGCGTTTCTGTTGCTTTAACGAACCGTTCTGCGATGGGAATTCACCAGCGCGATTGTTTCGATTTGTAATTTTTCGGCCGCAGGCTAGTGTACGGGCACACCTAGATATTTAAGCGAAGGCGCATTGTTATATGAATTCAACGAGCGGGACGGCGGCGAAGGACTGGTGGCGTGGTGCGGTAATCTATCAGGTCTATCCGCGCTCCTTCCAGGATACCAACAGCGACGGACTTGGCGACATCAAGGGCATCACGCTGCGTCTGCCCTACATTGCTTCGCTCGGGGTCGACGCGATCTGGCTGGCGCCGTTCTTCACCTCACCGATGGCAGACATGGGCTACGATGTCTCCGACTATTGCGATGTCGACCCGATTTTCGGGACATTGGCCGATTTCGACGAGATGATGACCGCCGCCCACGCGCTCGGGATCAAGGTGATTATCGACCAGGTGATCTCCCATACATCGGACGTCCATCCCTGGTTCGTCGAAAGCCGCACGAGCCGCGACAATCCGAAAGCCGACTGGTATGTCTGGGCCAACCCCAAGCCGGACGGCACGGCGCCGAACAACTGGCTGTCGATTTTCGGCGGCCCCGGCTGGGAATGGGACGGTATCCGCCGCCAGTACTACCAGCACAATTTCCTCACCTCGCAGCCGGACCTCAATTTCCACAACCCGCGTGTCCAGGATGCGGTGCTTGCCGCCGTCAAATTCTGGCTCGATCGCGGTGTCGACGGATTTCGTCTGGATACCGTGAACTACTACTTCTGTGACAAGCAGTTGCGCGACAATCCGCCGGCCTTGCCGAGCGACGATGCCGCCGATCTGGATGCTCCCGATACCAATCCCTACGGCATGCAGAGCCACCTTTACGACAAGACGCAGCCGGAAAACATCGACTTCCTGAAGCGGCTGCGAGCGCTGCTCGACACCTATGAGAACCGCGCGACCGTCGGCGAGGTCGGCGATGGCGCCCGCTCGTTGCAGACGCTGGCTGCCTATACGTCCGGCGGCGACAAACTGCACATGTGCTACACGTTTGACCTGCTCGGGCCGGAGTTCACGCCGGCGCATTTCCGCCGCTGCGTCAGCGCCTTCCAGGAGAGCGTTACGGACGGCTGGGTCTGCTGGGCGTTTTCCAACCACGACGTCGTTCGCCATGCCAGTCGCTTTGCCGAGACGGAGGCCGAGCGGGCTCGTGTCGCAAAACTGGCGATCTCGCTGCTCGCGACTTTGCGTGGCTCGATCTGCCTCTATCAGGGCGAGGAACTCGGGCTACCCGAAGCCGACCTTGCCTTCGAGGACCTGCGAGATCCCTACGGCATCCGCTTCTGGCCGGCCTTCAAGGGGCGCGACGGATGCCGGACTCCCATGCCCTGGGAAGCAGCCCGCGTTCATGCGGGCTTCTCGACAGCGGAGAAGTCGTGGCTGCCGGTGCCCTACCAGCATGCGACACTGGCGGCCGACCGGCAGGAGGAGGATGGATCTTCCGTGCTCACCCATTATCGCCAGACGCTGGCATTCCGAAGAGAGCACCCGATGCTATTCGACGGCGACCTGACTTTCCTCGCCACAAACGAGGATGTGCTGGCCTTTACCCGCGAGAAGCACGGCGAGACGCTGGTCTTCGTTTTCAATCTCGGTCGGGAGCCGGTCGAACTTTCGCTGCCGCAAGGGCTGACGGTCACCGGCATCGTTGCAATGCCTGGATTTAGCCCGCGGTCGACTGGGACGACGGTAATACTCGATGCAATGGATGTCTTCTGCGGCCGGTTGTGAGGCGTATTAGTGCAACAGCTTGTCATAGTCGGCATGCGAGCCGATCCAGAACCAGATGATGCTCTCGCCGTCTTGTACGGCGAGCGCTCGTCACGAAAGCCCAACGCGCACTGACCAGAAGTTGGCCACTCGCTTGAAGTGCAGCGAGGGGTGCATTGGGTTTTTCTTCAATAGCTCGAAATTTTGATCTGCCAGCCTCCGCACGCGCTCCGGCAAAGCCTCACGGGCGTGCCAGAACCCCGCGGTGGCGTGGTGCTTCACAGCGGTTTGGCATTTCCAGAACGAAATTCTGAAAGAGCACCTGCAGCAAGCTTATCCAGTCTGCCGCTTTTCGCGTCCGCATCTATCTGGCTGTCCCACCGCCGTTCTTGCAGAGCCTCGAACCAGCAACGGAAGGTTTCAAATTCCTTTGTATCTAGTTCCTCAATGGTTTTTTCGAGATGCTCAAGCTTTGTCATCGATTGCTCCAGCGGCATAATCGATCTGAGATCAGCGATATCAGACGATCCCGCGTGATTATGGCGTCACATGACCTTACGATACCACCAAACAAGCATGGCTTGAAGGCCCTGCCGGCCCGTTTACCCGATCAGCCTGAATGCATCGACATCCACCAGTCCCCTGTCCGAAATCTTCAGGTGCGGGATGACGGGCAAGGGCAGGAAGGCCAGTTGCAGGAAGGGCTCCTGTAGGGTCGAGCCCAGCGCGAAAGCAGCGTTGCGCAGGTGATGCAACGTGTCGCGGACGCGCTCGTAGGGTTCCAGGCTCATCAGGCCGGCAATCGGTAGCGCGATCTCGCCGGTAATCCTGCCGTCCTCGACGACGACGAAGCCGCCCTTGATCTCGCTCAGGCGCTGCACGGCCTGGGCCATGTCGTCCTCGCTGACGCCGACGACGCAGATGTTGTGGCTGTCATGGCCGACGGTCGAGGCGATGGCGCCCTTCTTCAGCCCGAAACCTTGCACGAAGGCGTTGGCGTGATTGCCGTTCTTGCCGTGGCGCTCGATGACGGCGACCTTGATGATGTCGCGGGCAAGGTCGACTGTCGTCTGGTTGCCGACCGAGGGCAGGCGGAAGCGGCGATGCTCGGTGATGATCTTGCCAGGCAGCACGCCGATGACCGAGGTTTCGCCATCGGTGAAGGGGACACCGAAATCGGCAGCATTAACCGTGCGCGCCTTGACGCTGTCGAGACCGACGGGAGCGATGCTTTTGCGGGTAGCAAACAGCGCATCGGTCACCAGCCTGCCGCCGGCAAAGACCATGCCTGCCTTGCAGCTTTCGAGGCTGTCGACCACCACCAGATCGGCGCGCCAGCCGGGCGCCACCAGTCCGCGGTCGCGCAGGCCGAAGGCCCGGGCTGCCGAGATCGAGGCGGCGCGATAGATTGCCAGTGGCTCGACGCCGGCGGCGATGGCCGTGCGGATCATGTAGTCGAGATGGCCCTGCTCTGCGATGTCGAGAGGATTGCGGTCGTCGGTGCAGAGGGCGATGAAGGGCGAAAGGCGCTCGGTTATAACAGGCATCAGCGCGTGCAGGTCCTTGGACACGGAGCCTTCGCGCACCAGGATGTGCATGCCCTTGCGGATCTTCTCCATGGCCTCTTCGGCCGATGTCGCCTCGTGTTCCGTGCGGATGCCGGCTGCGATGTAGCCGTTCAGGTCATTGCCCCTGAGGAGAGGCGCATGGCCATCGATATGATCGCCCTGAAAGGCTTCCAGCTTGGCCATGCAGATCGGATCCTTGTGGATCACGCCCGGGAAATTCATGAACTCGGCAAGGCCGATGACTTTTTCATGGTCGCGGAACGGCAATAGGCGCTCGATCGGCAGGTCGGCGCCCGAAGTCTCCAGATGGGTGGCGGGCACGCAGGACGACAATTGCACGCGGATGTCCATGATCGTCTCGAGCGCCGAATCGAGGAAGAACTGGATGCCTTCGGTGCCAAGCACGTTGGCGATTTCGTGCGGATCGCAGATGACTGTCGTCACGCCGTAGGGAAGTACGCAGCGGTCGAACTCGTGCGGCGTCACCAGCGAGGATTCGATGTGCAGATGGGTATCGATGAAGCCGGGCACGACGATGCGACCGGTGATATCTATCTCCTCGACACCGGTGTAGTCGCCGCAGGTGCCGACGATGCGGTCGCCGCAGATGGCAATGTCGGAGGCGACGAGTTCGCCGGTCACCAGATCGAAGAACCTCCCGCCCTTGAGGACGATGTCTGCAGGCTTTCTGCCCACACCCTGGTCGATGAAGTCTTCGAGAGGCTTGGTCATGACGATGCGCTTTCAATCAGTATGGGTGTTTGTCAGGAGTCTAGCCTGTAATCAGCCAGCCTGGGAGCAAAAATGTTGGCGGCGCCAAATGGCCCCTGGCGGGCGCCCGCAGGCACGCGCCTATTTCAATGACTGTTAAATTAGATGTTCGGTATCAGGCTTGTTAAGCTTTCTATTGTATACGTCGGCCTTTAGACGGTTTGATGATTTCAGAAGGATGCCAGGCCGATGATTGACGATGGCTTGGATTCACCGAATGCATTGGCCGGCACAGCCGATGCACTATCGCGCTCCCGATGCTGAAGCGGATCACCCTCGATCAGGTCCGGCCCGGAATGTTCATCGAGGACATGGAAGGCGGTTGGGCCAGCAATCCCCTCCAAAAGCGGCGCTTTGTTCTCGATGCGGTCGCTGCGCGGCAACTCCGGTCAAGCAATGTCAGCGGCGTCGTCATCAACACCGCGAGAGGCGCCGACCTGTCATCGAGCCCAGCGTCTGACTGCCGCCATGGCGGCGGTGGCGAGGCCTGCCTGCAGCAAGCAGCCGCCGCAGTGCTGACCGTGCGTCAGTCGGTAACTCAACTCAAGGACCTGTTTTCGTTAGCCGCCAGCGACGGCCCTGTGAGCGTCGATCAGACCAAGGCGATTGCCAGCGCAATCTCCAAGTCGGTCGATGACAACCCCGCAGTCTTCATCAGTGTCACCCGCCTGAAGGACAAGGACGAGGCGACCTTTGTCCATTCCGTTGCGGTCAGCGCGCTGATGATCCATTTCGGCCGCTATCTCAGACTGGACGAGCCAACCGTCGAGCTGCTCGGCGTCGCGGGCTTGTTGCACGACATCGGAAAGATCAAGGTGCCCCGCTCGATCCTCTGCAAGCAGGGTGTGCTGGATGAAGCCGAGACGCGCGTGATGCGCGACCACCCAATGCTGGGTTACGATATTCTGACCCAGCAGGAAGACATGCAGGCAATGGTCACAGACATATGTCGCCACCACCACGAGCGTGTCGACGGCAAGGGCTACCCGGACAAGCTCTCGGGCCGCAGCCTGACCTATTTCTCACGACTGGCAGCGATCTGCGACGTCTACGATGCCGTCACCTCAACCAGGCCTTACAGGAAGCCCTGGTCGTCAGGCGAGGCACTAAAGTGGATGATCAAGCGAGACGGCCACTTCGACCGCCAGTTGCTCAAGAAATTCATCCTCTGCCTCGCTGTGTGCCAGCCGGTGCATCCGTAGCGTCAGCCTCCGGACTCTTCTGGTATCGTTTTGCGGAGAAAGTCCAGTATGAGCTCCAGTACTTGCCGATGGATCGCTTCCCGATCCCGCCCGCCGGCATCTTGACAGACGATCCCGTCGCCCGGGGATTGTTGCTCGATCTTCCCAGCGGCGCCAGGTTTGCATAACTGCATGAAACTGAAGTGCAGGGCTCCGGGTATCGTCATGTAGGTCGTCGATATCTGCGGCAATTGGGCTGCCAGATACGCGGAGTCCTTGTTTGTAGCCGCAATCATCGCGGTCCTTGCGACGTCTGTGCCGATATCCTCCCCTGCTGCAAGCACCAAAATGGGGATTTGTACTGCAGCAAGGCTTTGCTGAGTAAAGCCCCGGGACGGCCCGAGGTCGAGGGAGACAACGGCTCTGAATTTCTGGTCCTTCATTCCTGTGCCGACCAAGTGCGAAGCGTTGGCAGGGTCTCGTAAGCCAAGGGATTCGAAGACTTTGCACGCGACGGTACCAAACTGCTCTGCACAGGGGGTCATAAGGAGAGCGGGGTCGAACTGTCCGCCGGCGAGTTCGACAACCGTCCAGCCGCCAAGTGAGTGGCCAATAGCAGCGATTCTGTGCGCGTCAATCTTGCCGCCCAAACTCGCATCTTCCAGCATCGCACTGGCAACTCGACTGAGGTCTTCTGGCCGTCTCCAGAGTTTTGCGGCCTCTTCGGGTCGGCGGTCAAATGTCGTCGTGCCGGGATGGTCGGGGGCAGCCACGACATAGCCTTTGGAGACAAGCGCCGCTGCAATCCAGGCGAGATTTCGCCAGCTTCCCCCGTAGCCGTGAGACAGCACGACCAGCGGGCGAATTCCTGCTTTAACTGCTCCGTTCAATATAACGCGCTGGCCATAAAATGCGGGTGTTTCCCCGACAACCGTCGCCTGCTGTCCCGCGTCCGTCGAATACCATATTGCGATCTGTAACGGTCGTTGGGGTTCATCACCCGCAAGCGTTGTCTGTCGAAAGCCCACATCGTCGGATGCATGGGCTGAACAAGAAGCCACGAGTAAAAGAAGGAGGATGAAAATTCGATTTAGCATGAAGCGCTCCCGTTGTTTGGAAGCAAATTCCTGCCAGTAAAGCCTGACCGCGGAGACCGAGAACGCGATCGAGGTCGTTCTGGTAAAAAAAGGCGGGCCGTGATCTCGTCGCGACCCGCTTCCTCAGGCTACCGTCAGATATTGTTCTGCAGAACCTCCCGCAGGGTGCTGAAGATCTGGTCGATGTGGTGTTTTTCGATGATCAGCGGCGGGGAGAGGGCGATGATGTCGCCGGTGGTGCGGATGAGCAGGCCTTTCTCGTAGGCCTTGAGGAAGGCGCTGAAGGCGCGCTTGGTCGGCTCGCCGGCGATCGGGGCTAACTCGATGGCGCCGATCAGTCCGATGTTGCGGATGTCGATGACGTGAGGGCAATCCCTTAGCGAGTGGATTGCCTCTTCCCAGTAGGACGCAAGTTCGGCGCCGCGTGTCAGCAGGCCTTCGTCCCTGTAGGTGTCGAGCGTGCCGAGCGCTGCGGCACATGCCATCGGGTTGCCCGAATAGGTGTAGCCATGGAAGAATTCGATCATGTGCTCGGGGCCGTTCATGAAGGCGTCGTGGATCTCCGAGGTCACAAACACCGCGCCCATCGGGATGACGCCGTTGGTCAATCCCTTGGCCGTTACCATCATGTCGGGCATGACGTCGAAATAGTCTGCGGCGAAGGGTGTGCCGAGTCGACCGAAGCCGGTGATGACCTCGTCGAAGATCAACAGGATGCCGTGCTTGGTGCAGATCTCGCGCAGCTTTTTCAGATAGCCCTTCGGTGGCAGGATCACGCCTGTCGAGCCGGAAACCGGTTCGACGATGACGGCGGCGATGGTCGAGGCGTCATGCAGGGTGACGATGCGCTCCAGTTCGGAGGCGATATCGCCACCGAATTCCGGCTGTCCTTTGGTAAAGGCATTCTTGTCGGGAAAATGGGTGTGCGGCATGTGGTCAACGCCGGTCAGCAACGTGCCGAACATCTTGCGGTTGGAGACGATGCCCCCGACCGAGATGCCACCGAAATTGACGCCGTGGTACCCGCGCTCGCGGCCTATCAGGCGGAAGCGCGAGCCGTTGCCCTTCACCCGGTGATAGGCCAGCGCGACCTTCAGGGCCGTCTCGACCGACTCCGAGCCTGAGTTGGTATAGAGGACATGGTTCATGCCTTCGGGTGCAAGGTCGACCAGCCTGTTGGCGAGCTCGAAAGCCTTTGGATGGCCAAGCTGGAAAGCCGGGGCATAGTCGAGCTCGCCTGCCTGCTGGCGGATCGCCTCGGTTATCTTCGGCCGACAATGGCCGGCATTGACGCACCAGAGACCGGCCGTGCCGTCCAGCACCTGGCGCCCGTCGTGGGTGGTGTAGTGCATGTCCTTGGCGCCGACGAAAAGCCGCGGCTCCGATTTGAACTGGCGGTTTGCCGTGAACGGCATCCAGAAAGCCCTGAGATCGTTCGGCGCTGCGTTCATACGGTCAGACATGCTGCTCTCCACGGCCGCTGCTCATCCGGATCGGCGACGCAGCTGATTATTTATCGTTCGGTCAAAATATCAGCCGGCCCGGGGTCGTCAAGCCGATGCCGGCATTTATAACGTCGCGATCCGGCATCATCGATCGGCTAAACGAAAAAGACCGGCAAGGTGAACTTGCCGGTCCAGTGTGCAATCATCTTCGGCGCAAAAACAGGCGCTGGCGCCTGTTGTCGAACCTGAAACAATCGACCTTCGAAGCCAAATCTCCAGCCGTCAGGCAGCAGATTTGCTTTTCTCGGCCTCGCTATAAATGTCCTCGAGGGTCGACAGAACCTTCATGACCGGTTCGGAAGAACTCGAGTAGTAAATCGTTTGAGCATCGCGTCTCGTCTTGACCAGTTTCTGTGCCCGCAGCTTCGACAGATGCTGCGACAGGGCGGATTGGCTGAGCCCTACCTGGGTCGCGAGAACGCCAACTGGCACCTCACCCTTGACCAGGCTGCACAGGATCATGAGTCTTTTCGGATTTGCCATTGCGGACAGCAGGGCTGCCGCCATGGTCGAATGGTCGGACAAATTAATTGTTTTCATTTTTCAAATCTTCCCAATGCGGATCGTACATCAGAAGCGGGTGAATATCTCATTGGCGAAATCAACTGACGCCGAAAGATACTAAATTGGGGCAAAGATTGTATATACCTAAATTTAAGGTACTCGGTTTGCTATTTTAGCGATAGCGAATTCTAGATCCGCAAGATCTTGTACCGGCTCGCTAAACTCGTAGCGGAGCAGCTTATCCCCCCAAAAAAGGTCAAAACCAGCCAAATCAGCGCCATATATGTGGCAGGCTTCGTCTTTTTCAAGCTTTAACGTGGCTACGATATTGCTTGCAAGGTGTGGGTATGTACCCAGCAAATCTTGTACCCCCGCGTGCCAAACGGCCGCCTCCGGCTCAGTCAGAACGGTGCGAATCACCAGGTCGTCGCCGCTCAGCCGATAGGCCTTTCCAAAGCCTCCATTCAGGCTTGCGGCCTGCGGGACCAGACGGAAAAACTGGAAATCCGTAAAATCTATATAGAGCCTGGCGCGGGGATGACGGGCGAGAAACCGGTCGCGAAGCAGATGATGGTCACGCGTGTCGCGTGCAACCTGTTCCGCCAGACACTCGACGCTCAGGCGCGCATGGGCGAGGGGATCGCCCTTGCCGAGTTCCCCCATCAGAAGCGACGCGCGCGGATCCGCCTGGAGCGCCTTGGTATGGGCTGAAAGGGTGGAGACGAGGATCACCGGCACGCCGTCCAGATCGGTGCCGACCAGCACGCGGCTGATGGCCGGAAAGCCGGTGTCGGGGGCAATAACGGCCATCGCCGCATAAGGCGCCGACCGCATCAGGATGCGGCCAAGCCTGCGCGCATCCTCATCCGTCTCGCGGAGCACGGAGATTGGTTTTTCAGTCGCCAACTGTCTCCTCCGATACCGCTTCTGGCTGGCCTATCCCAACTGCGCCTTTAGCGGCGATGGCTCGTGAGGCCGGCAACCACGTCCTGCGCGGTGATGGTGCCGATGATCGCACCGTTATCGACGATGCCGATGCTGCCGGGCTGGCGGGCGAGCGCATCTAGAATGTCGATCAGCGGTGTCGAGGCTTTTGCCGTCGCTGTCACGGTGCCCGGCGTGGCGGCGTGGCCGACGCCCGGCTGCATGACGTCCCCGGCCGTCAGCATGCTGATAGGGTTCATGTGCTGGACAAAGTCGGCGACATACTGGTCGGCCGGGTTCCTGACGATCTCCTGCGGCGTGCCGCACTGGATGATCCGGCCGCCTTCCATGATTGCGATGCGATTGCCGATGCGAAACGCCTCGTCGAGATCGTGGCTGACGAAAAGGATGGTCTTCTTCAGCCGCCGCTGAAACTCCAGAAGCTCGTCCTGCAGCCGGGTGCGGATCAGGGGGTCGAGGGCCGAGAAGGGTTCGTCCATGAGCAGTATCGGCGCGCCGGTGGCGAAGGCGCGGGCAAGGCCGACACGCTGCTGCATGCCGCCGGAGAGTTCGTTGACGCGGCGGCCGGCCCATTGCGTCAGGTTGACCAGCTCCAGCTGCTCTGCCACGCGCTCCGTGCGCTCGATCTCCGGCACCCGGGCGAGTTCGAGGCCGAAACCTATGTTGTCCGCCACCGTCCGCCAGGGTAGCAGCGCGAATTGCTGGAACACCATTGAGACCGTGTGCATGCGCAGGTCGCGCAACGCCTTGGCACTGCATTTGTAGGGATCGATCGGTCCGTCCTTGCTCTCCACGGTGACGCCGCCGCGCACCACGGGGGCAAGGCCGTTGACGGCGCGCAGCAGCGTCGATTTGCCGGAGCCGGACAACCCCATCAAGACGAGGATTTCGCCTTCCTCGATCTCGAGCGACGCATTGGCGACGCCGAGAACGAGACCCGTCTGGGCACCGATCTCGTCGCGCGTCCTGCCCTGGTCTACCAGCGCCATGGCTGCCTGCGGGCGGTCGCCGAAGACGATGCTGACATTGTCGAACTTGACCACGGCCGTCATACGGTTTCCCCTTCGTTGAAGAATTTGAAGGTGCGGTCGAGGACGATCGCCAGAATGACTATGCTCATGCCGGAATCAAAACCCATGGGCACGTTCATCTGACCGAGCGCGCGCTGGACGAGCGCGCCGAGACCGGCAGCGCCGACCATCGAGGCGATGACTACCATCGACAGCGAGAGCATGATCGTCTGGGTGACGCCCGCCATGATCTGAGGCAGGGCAAAGGGAAGCTCCACCTTGGTCAACACCTGCAGCGGAGCGGCGCCAAAGGCTTGGGCGGCCTCGATCAGCGCTGGCGGCGTCGAGATGATGCCCAGTCGTGTCAGCCGGATCGGTGCGGGCACCGCGAAGATCACCGTGGCAACCAGGCCAGACACGGCGCCGAGGCCGAAAAGGATAAGGGCTGGAATCAGATAGACGAAGGTGGGAATGGTCTGCATGAGGTCGAGGATCGGCCGCAATATGGTGTAGAACCAGGCTCGTCGCGCGGCCAGGATGCCGAGAGGCACGCCGATCACCATCGACACGAGCGTTGCCGCCAGCACCAGAGCCAGGGTTTCCATCGCCTCTGTCCAGTAGAGCTGGTTGTAGATCAGCAGCATCCCCAGGGCGGTGAAGATCACCACGCCGACATGGCGGCGGATCAGCCACGAAATGAGGCAGAAAACCGCGATCATGAAAAAGGGGTAATAGGCCTCGAAGGCGGTGCCCTCGGCAAAAGTGCCGAGCAGCACGTAGAGCAATCCGTCGATGGCGCCGCCGAGGATGGCGGAGACAGTGTCGAAGAAGCCGCTGAGGTTTCCCGTCAGCCAGTCGACCACGACCTGTGCGCCCTTGCCGATCTGGATCTTGTTGTTTTCGTCAAGTAGCCATGTATGGAGCCAATCCATCGCGTTCCCTCGCTGAGATCTGCAGCACCGAACAGATGCGCGTCACGGCCTTCACTCCGTGATGGCTGAAGCGGTGACACGCATTGTTTCCGGCAAGAATAAGGACGGCGGGGCCGCCCTTTCTGCTGTCGGGCTCAGAGGCCGAGCGACTTCTTCACAGCCGCTTCTGCATCACCGCCATCGGCGGTCGTCACGCCTGCAAGCCATGGCTTGATGGTTTCGGGATGGGCTTTCAGCCATGTCTTGGCGGCGGCCTTACCTTGCAGGCTCTTGTCCATGATCAGGCCCATGATTTCGTTTTCCATCGGCAGCGTGAAGGAGAGGTTCTGCAGGAACTTGCCGACGTTCGGGCACTCGGTGACATAGCCGGCACGCGTGTTGGTGAAGACATTTGCACCGCCGTAATTGGGCCCAAAGACGTCATCGCCGCCGGTCAGATAGGTCATCTTGTACTTGGTGTTCATCGGGTGAGGGGCCCAGCCGAGGAAGATGATCGGCTTCTTCGACTTGTCGAGCTTGGTCACCTGGGACAGCATGCCCTGCTCGGAGGATTCAATGACTTTGAAGTCCTTCTCGTCGAGGCCGTACTTGTGACCCTTGATCATGTCCAGCACGAGCTTGTTGCCGTCATTGCCGGGCTCGATGCCGTAGATCTTGCCGTCCAGTTCCTTTTCGTGCTTGGCGATGTCGGAGAAGTCCTTGATGCCGAGCTTGCTGCCGAATTCGTTGGTGGCGAGCGTGTACTTGGCGCCTTCAAGGTTGGCGCGAACTGTGTCGATTGTCTTGGCGTCCGTATACGGCTTGATCATCGGTGCCTGCGACGGCATCCAGTTGCCGAGGAAGACGTCGAGCTGCTTGTTGGCAAGCGACTGGAACACGATCGGAACGTCAAGATCCTTGATGTCGGTCTTATAGCCGAGTGCGTCGAGGATATAAGTTGCGGTTCCGGTCGTGGCCTGGATGTCGGTCCAGCTGACTTCGGCGAAATGGACAGTCGAACAGCTGGCCGGCTCCGCCGCCGACGCGACAGAGGGCGTGATGACTGCTGAAAAAAGCGCGGTGCTGAGGCTTAAAGTGAACAAAGTCAATTTCATCATTGTGTACTCCCAGTTTTACGTTCCCAAGCAATCACCAATAACCGACATTTACAAGCGGTCTCGCTGCATTTGCGGCGCTTTGGCGGTATGGAATGCGACACCTCCAATTTTCACAGTGCTTGATGCGCAGGCATTTGCACGCTGTGGAGCCAGCCGGCGCGATTTCCTGTGGCTTACGTCAGCGATGGCTTTCCTTCGAAGCTTTGCGATTCCATGAAGTGCGCAAAGGAGACGCTGATGGCGAAGCTGTATTTTCACTATTCCGCAATGAATGCCGGCAAATCGACGATGCTGCTGCAGGCGTCCTATAACTATCAGGAGCGCGGAATGCGCACGGCGATCCTGATCGCAGCTTTCGACCACCGGGCAGGCAGCGGCAAGATTGCCTCGCGCATAGGCCTCGAGGCCGATGCCGTTCCCTTCGACCGGGATGACGACCTATTTGCGACGATAGAAGCCATGCACGCCGAGGGACCGCTTGCCTGCGTCTTCGTCGACGAGGCGCATTTCATGACGGCGCTGCAGATCTGGCAACTGGCGCATGTCGTCGACCGCCTCAATATTCCCGTCATGGTCTACGGGCTGCGCACGGATTTTCGCGGCAAGCTGTTTCCGGGTTCGCAGGAGCTTCTCGCCATCGCCGACGAGCTGCGCGAAGTGCGGACGATCTGCCATTGCGGTCGTAAGGCCACCATGGTTGTACGCTTTGACAGCGACGGCAAGGTCCTGCACGAGGGTGCGCAGATCGAGGTCGGCGGTAACGAGCGATATGTCTCGCTCTGCCGTCGCCATTGGGAAGAGGCGATGGGCGATCTGTGAGATCAAACGGTTTGGCGGCTCGACCATGGTTCGCTAAGCGTCCAAGGCTCGCGCGGATTGAAATCGGGAGACGATATGAAGATGTTCTGCTGTTCCACCATTTTCGTTGCGGCGCTGCTGTCGGCGACCTCTGTCCTTGCCGATGGAGATCCGAAGCTCGGGGCCGGCGTCTTCAAGAAGTGCGCCGCCTGCCACACGGCGACCGAGCCGGTGAACAAGGTCGGACCTTCGCTGATGGGCGTGGTCGGGCGCCCGGTGGCGTCGGTTGCCACCTACAGCTATTCGGCTGCGATGAAGACCTTCGGTGCCGATGGCAAGGTGTGGGACGAGGCGCTGCTGCACAAATACCTGTCGAGCCCACAGGCTGTCGTCAAGGGCACCCGCATGAGCTTTGCCGGCGTCAAAAGCGACAGCGATCTCGACAATCTGATCGCCTATCTCAAAAATCCGGCGGCGGCCCAATAGGCCTGCCATCGGACAATGGTTTGCGCTACTCTGGGTGCACCCACCCGCCGCGATCAGCAGGAGCCCTCATGGCGCACAGCCAGTTTCCAGAACGCGACATCGCGCAGCTTCGGCGATTGCTGGACGATGCCTGCAAGGGAACTGCTGCTGCCGAGGCGGCGCTGGCGCATCACTCCCGGCCGGAAGCGCGCCTGACGGCAATCAACTTTCCTCTCGAAGAAACTCTCCTCGGCGAAGCCGTCGGTTTATGGAACGAGTGGAAGGCCCGAGTAGCAGCACTTCTGCGCAGGCTCGATACCCAGACAGCCACAGCCTTGCTGCAATATGAACGATTGTTCGACGAGACTGCGGGGCGTCAATCCCAGGGGTTTCTCAGGCGACGCGTGCATCTCGGCAATGCGGCGCCGGAAGCTATAGCGCTCGACGTGGTCGAGCTGCTGTCGGTATCGGCAGCGCTGGACAGGATGCTTGGCGAGGCGAAGCCCTTTCTCGCCCTGCATCACCGCGTTTGCGAGGCCCACCTGCAGCAGCTGGTCATTCGCCGGCGGCAGCTGGACGGCGATCTGGACGAGGCGGGGCGACGGCTTGCGTCCCTGAAGGCGCGGACGCATGAGCGCCTCTCCTCGACACTGCCGCAGCGTGGTCCGTCGCTGGATGCCGCATCCGAGGAAGAACGCAAAGAGCTGGCGCTCGATCGGCAGGCGGCTGAGGTTAAGGATAAGATGCTGCGGTCCGAGCACGAGACCTTGTTACGGCTGATGACCGACGATGAAGATTTTCTGGATGTGCTGAACGGCGGGATCGCCGCTGTCAACGTCATGGCTGCCAAGCTCGCGATCGATGTCGAACAGCGCGTCGCGTTGCTGAAGGCGGCAAACGAACAATCGGCGACGCAATGCGAGGACCTGCCGGTCGGGGTGGAGGACCTTGTTGCCGCGTGCGAGACCAACCTCCTTGCCGGACATGATCTGCTGCTTCGCAAACAGGCTGCTGACGATGCCTTCGCGCGCCGTCTGGAGGTGGCGCTATCGCCCTCAGAGCCGACGGTTGACGACGAGGAGGATAACCCGGCGGAGCCGCAGCCGCGGCCGGCGACGATTTAATTCGGCCGACGCGGTTGCCCTGTGGCCGGCGAGGTCATATCTGCTGGAGCACCACGCCCGTTAGGAGACATTGCATGCTTGATCCGATCGTTGCCTTCTTTGCACGGATGCTCCAGGCAATTCGGCGTGGTCTCGGGCTCCTGTTTGTATGGGCGACGTGGCCTTTTCTCGCAGCGCATGGCTGGTACCGGCAGCGCAACTGGATCATCAAGGTGCCGGTCGCCGCTCTCCTCGTGCTGCTGGTCGGCCTATACGGCTACTTCCTCGTCCAGACCCAGTCCTGGACGGGCTTCAACACCCACTACGTCGACAGCTACAAGCTTGCCGACCGCAAGGCCGCCGGTCAGGACCTTGCCCCGGTGCCTGTCGCGACGGATGCGCAGCCGGCCACGACCGCCGCGCCGAAGCGTTGCGAGACGTCCGCTATCGTCGATGTCACAGCCGACCTTGTGGATTTCAACGTCAACCGCAATGCGTGGATCTCGTCCATGCTCCTCTTCAAGCTCGGGTTTTTCGGGCTAAGCTGGGACGATACGCCCTTCCTCGACAACAAGGCGTCCTTCCAGCGCGGCGTTAACCAGGCGGTTCGCAGGACCTCGATCGAGCTTGTGGATTCGCTGGGTCGCGTACGTGGTACATCGGGTATCAATTCGGACCTGCAGAACGCGCGCGGCAACTTGCAGTTCGACGAGTCCAGCTGGTATTTCGGCTTCCAGCCGTTCGGGCCGAAGACACCGACCCCTAGCTACTATCGGGCTTCGATCAACAGCCTGCGCAAGTTCAATGTCGATCTCGGCGCCTGCAACGCCACCTTCGATGGGCGTGCGGACAACCTGATCGAATTCATCGATCGCATTTCGAACGATCTCGGCAGCACGTCGGACGTTCTCGCCGAGCGTTCAGAGAACCATAATTTCGGATGGTTCGACACGCGTGCGGACGATCGTTTCTGGTTTGCCTATGGACAGCTGTACGGATACTACGGCATCCTCAGCGCTGCCGGGGCCGATTTCTCCAAGGTCATCGCCGAGCGCAATGTCGGGGCACTTTGGGGCGATACGATGAAGCAGTTCCAGGCGGCATTGCGTATCCAGCCGTGGATCGTCTCGAACGGTCGCGAAGACGGCTTAATCATGCCCAGCCATCTGGCGACGATGGGTTTTTATATCCTGCGGGTGCGTTCCAACCTGGTCGAAACGCGCGCGGTACTCGGCGGGCGGTAGTTCTTTGCCGAGTTGGTCGCTGGAAGCTTGTGTCAGTTGATGAGCTTGAGCCGGATGGCTTTGGCCACCAGTTGCGTGCGGTTAACGCAATTGAACTTCTTGATGGCATTGGTCATATAGGCGTTGACGGTGTGGTCCGAGAGCGTCAGGATCTGGCCGATCTCCACCGAAGTCTTGCCTTGCGCAGTCCAGCGAACGACTTCCATCTCGCGCGCCGACAGCATGGCTGACGGTTCGTTGCCATTGCGTTTGATGCCGTTGTAGGCGGTGGCGGCATGCAGCAAGATGATGCAGAGTTCGTTGACTTCAGCCTGGGATAGGCTGTTGCGATTGCCAGCCATTGAAAAAGCCAACCGCTCGCCGTCAGACGCATTAACAGGAAGATGCATGCCCATCGTCAGGCCGCGGCTTTCGAGAAACGTCCGGAGTTCGCGGGGGAATTCCATTTCTGGAGAAGGCGCCCGTTCCGCCAGGTTCCAGCAGCGTGGAATTGTCGAATCACGGTCTCGACCGACCTGGGGGTAGATGCGCAGGAGGTGGCCGCGATCGAAGTCGCGCAGATTCTGGGCTGGTGCAGACGTCTCGATAACCAGCGGTGTCAGAAGCATGTCCGAGGACGATGGCGCGTTGCAAAGCATGAAAGACGCAAATCCGAACGACTCTGCCGTCCTGTTCAACGCCTGATGAAGCATGGCACGAGTGCGCGTTGCCGCCAATTCGGCGGACAGAAACGTTTGTCGTCCAGAAGCTGTCATATACGACATTGGAGCAAGGCTCATTTATGTTGTGTTACCGCTATCAAATACGCGAAACAGGCGGGAATACGAGTCAAAAAGCTTGCCGCAACGCAATTGGTGCATTTGCGCTAAGAAACAACTTTTGCAACAAGGGCCTCGTTCTTCCCTATGAATAATCTCTTTGCAGGTGGGTTGGGTGGCAGCCGAGTTGTGGCTCTATGCTGCCACCGATTGCTTGCCAACCTTGCAAATCAGCGCTGTCGTTGCTATCCGTTGTCCTCCGAAACATCACCTCCGAGCCGATTGATGATGCTGACTTCGCTGACGCGGGCCGTTCCTACGCGGTTGAACCAAGTCTTGCGCCTTGTGGCGACCGTTGTTTTTGTGCTCGCCGGCCTTGAAGCGGCAAATGCGGCCGAGCCTCCCATCGATCGTCCCATGGACTTCGTTCTGATCCATGGCGGCACACCCTACTGCCGCGATGGCGGATCCTGTGCCGACTGGATTGCTGCCGAAGGCCAGATCATGTCGGACTCGCCCCGCAAGCTGCAAAAGCTGCTGAAGAAAATCGGCAAGAAATCCCTGCCGATCGTCGTCCGCTCTCCAGGCGGGGATGTCGCTGCCGCAATGCAGATGGGGCTGATCATCCGGCGCCAGGGGCTTTCGGTGGCTGTTGGCGGGACACGTGCCGATGCCTGCGAGGGTAGCGAACCGCTATGCGACGCGGCGCGGCAAAAAGACGGCTCCATGACCGGCGAGATCTATTCGAACGGCGCTGTCTGCCTGTCCGCCTGTCCGTTGCTTCTGGCCGGCGGTGTCAGGCGGATCGCCAGTCCCTTTGCCTTGATTGGCGTCCACCAGATCACCACCACCTACCGGGAAATGCGCGTCCAGTATCGCACCGAGTACGAAATGCTGAACGGCAAGAAGAAGATACTGTCGCAGCGCGAAGTCGGCAGGAAAATGGTCGGGCAGCACGACACCACGAAGCTCGGCAACAAACAGAAAGCGGCGCTGATCGCCTATCTCACCAAGATGGGGGTCGATGCCGATCTCTTCGACCTGATGATGAGCGCCAATCCGCAGTCGATCCGTTTGCTGACGCAGGTCGAGGCGCTCAATCTGAAGATGATGACCGAGCAGTCTTCCGCCGGCCAACTCGCCGCAGCCGGTGCCTGCCCGCGCGAGAAGACGATCTCCGACTGCGTTGTCTCCATGACGCCGGCACCGCCGACGCCGCCCAGCACGCCGCAATCCCAGCCGCTGCCGGACGAGCCCGAGCCCGGCATGCCGCAGCCGCTCGAGCGGCAGGCTTTGCTGCCGGCCATGCATTCTCTGTCTGGCCGGGCTGCCTAGGCGTTATCCTTGCCTTTGGCCTGACCCATGATCTTTTCGAGATATCCGAGCATCAGGGCCGAGACGACGAAGGCGAGGTGTATCAGCGTCATCCACATGATCTGCGCGGTTTCGAACTGCGCCATGTTGAGGAATACCTGCAGCAGGTGGATCGAGGAGATGGCGACGATAGAGGAGGCGACCTTGATTTTCAGGCTGCCTGAATCGAGCTTCCCGAGAAACGATACCTCGTCGTCGTTCTTCGCGTCGGCCTCATCGAAGCGGCTGACGAAGTTCTCGTAGCCGGAGATCATCACCATGACGACCAGGCTTGCGACCAGCGATGCGTCGATCAGTCCGAGCATCGCAAGAATCATGTCGGCTTCATCCATCGTGAAGACGCCCAGGGCGACCTTGTAGAACTTATGGATAAAGGACACCGCATACAGCGCGAGCGACGCGGCCAGTCCCAGATAGAAGATGACGAGCAGCCATCGGCTCGCAAGAATGATACGCTCGACTAGGAGTTCCAGGGATTTCATCACCGACCTTATGCTTCGTACTTTTCGTCGACAGCATTACGCACATGGCCGCGCCGGGACAAGCCATGGTGCCAGGTCTTGGTGGGAGGGGTGTGCCGGATTTTCCACGTCTGCAGACAGCATGGCGGTTCACAGCGCCGTCCTATTCCGCTATGCGCAAATGAAACGCATGGCGCGGCGAATGGAGTTGGACTGATGGCAACGGTAAAGTCGGATATCGAGATCGCGCGCGCTGCGGCGAAAAAGCCGATTTACGAGATCGGGGCAGCCCTTGGCATTCCGCCCGAGCAGTTGGTGCCGTACGGACACGACAAGGCAAAGATCAGCGCCGAGTTCATTGCCGCGCAAGCCGGCAAGGCGAACGGCAAGCTGATCCTGGTGACAGCGATCAATCCGACGCCGGCCGGCGAGGGCAAGACGACGACCACGGTCGGTCTAGGCGACGGCCTCAACCGCATTGGCAAGAAGGCGATAATCTGCGTGCGCGAACCGTCGCTGGGGCCGTGCTTCGGCACCAAGGGCGGTGCTGCCGGCGGCGGTTACGCACAGGTCGTGCCGATGGAAGACATCAACCTGCATTTCACCGGCGACTTCCATGCCATCACCTCGGCCCACAATCTGCTGGCTGCGATGCTCGACAACCATGTCTACTGGGGCAACGCGCTGAATATCGACATCCGTCGGATTACCTGGCGTCGGGTGATGGACATGAACGACCGGGCATTGCGCGATATCGTCTCGTCGCTTGGCGGCGTTGCCAACGGCTTCCCGCGCCAGGGCGGCTTCGACATCACCGTTGCCTCCGAGGTGATGGCCATCCTGTGCCTGGCATCGGATCTCGCCGACCTCGAAAAACGGTTGGGAGACATTATCGTTGCCTATCGCTACGACAGGTCGCCGGTTTTTGCGCGTGATCTGAAAGCGGACGGCGCCATGGCCGTCCTGCTGAAGGATGCGTTGCAGCCGAACCTGGTGCAGACCCTGGAGAATAACCCGGCGCTTGTGCATGGTGGCCCGTTTGCCAATATCGCCCATGGCTGCAATTCGGTCATTGCCACCCGGACGGCACTGACGCTTGCGGACTACGTCGTCACCGAGGCCGGCTTCGGTGCGGATCTCGGGGCGGAGAAGTTTTTCAACATCAAATGTCGCCAGGCGGGACTGAAGCCGGATGCGGCGGTGGTCGTCGCCACGGTACGGGCGCTGAAGATGAATGGCGGCGTCACCAAGGACGATCTCGGCCGCGAGAATGTCGAGGCGCTGGTCACCGGCTGCGTCAATCTCGGCCGCCATGTCGAGAATGTGCGGAAGTTTGGCGTTCCCGTGGTCGTGGCGATCAACCACTTCACCTCCGATACCGACGCCGAGGTCGAAGCCGTTAAAGCCTATGTCGCCGGTCTCGGTGCCGAGGCTATCCTCTGCCGCCACTGGGCGGATGGCTCCGCCGGCATCGAGGAACTGGCGCACAAGGTTGTGGCGCTGACGCAGTCCGGCGAGGCGAAATTCGCGCCGCTCTATCCCGACGAGCTGCCGTTGATGCAGAAGATCGGCGTGGTGGCGACCGAGATATATCACGCCGGTGAGGTGACCGCGGACAAGGCCGTTCGCGACCAGCTGAAGAGCTGGGAGGATCAGGGATACGGCCACCTGCCGGTGTGCATTGCCAAGACACAATATTCGTTCTCGACCGACGCGGATCTGCGCGGCGCTCCGGAAGGCCATGTCGTGCATGTGCGCGAGGTGAGACTGTCGGCCGGCGCAGGCTTCGTCGTCGCCATCACGGGCGAGATCCGCACCATGCCCGGCCTGCCACGCTCTCCTGCCGCCGAGCGGATCATGCTGAACGAGCAGGGCTATATAGAAGGTCTGTTCTAGACTTGATCCATCGATTCAAGATGCTGCCAAACTGAGTCTGCCGGCGCCGCCAAGTCACTGATATTCAGTGACAATAACGGAAGTCACCGTTGCGTTTCAGGACGTCCATGTGGAAGTGATGCTCATGGGCGGCGTCGCTTTCGGGATCAAGGACGGTAGAGAAGTACAGGCAGCCAGAAGCACTGACGGCACGCTGGAAGGCACCGGCAAGCGTCGAATCCTCCTTGCGCGGCTGTACCTCGACATTCCTACCATCCTTGAATGTGAAACTGGCGATGTCGATGGCATTGCCCCGGGCGTGCTCGGAGATCTTGCCAGTGCTCGCGTTGTTGCGCAGCCGGCAGATGTAGGTCGAGGCCTGGTTTATGGTGACGATTGGGCCGGCGGCCTTTAGCGCAGCCTCGCCTGCCGGAATGACGCTTTCCTTCATCCAGCGGGAGAGGGCGAGCGCCGCCTCGCAGCGCAGCGTGCCTTCTGGCTTGAATTTCACGCCTGGCAACGCTTCCGAGAGGCTTATTGGCTTGTCGATGCCACATCCATCGCCGTCGTCGATGCGGGGCAGATCCTTGAATACCGCGCCCATGGCCTGCAGGTCTTTCAGGCAGGCCTGATGCTCCGCATCGGATTCCGGTTCGATGGTGAGCGGCTCAGCAGGCGGATTTCCCTTGCCGTCGGTGGCGTTCGATACCGGTGATTTCTTGTCGTCCTTGCCGGTGTCGGCATCGGGCTTGCTTGTGTCTCCATCGGGTGTCGTTGCCTTCGTGGCAGGCGCATCGCCACCTTGCTTTCCGCTGGTCGTGCCATCGGAAGGCGTCGCTTCGGTGGGAGGTTTTGCAGCTGGTGTTTCCTGTACCGGCACGGACTGCGGTTTCGGCTCGGGGATGGGAGCAACCGGCTGAGCGGTCTCCGCAGGCTTGATGTCCGGGCGCGTCTCTGGCAGCGGCCCGGTTTGTGGCAGGGTGGCTGAAGTCAGAAGGGTGACACAGGCGACGAGGGAGGCAATCCGGAAGAGCATGAGGTTTTACCCGTTTCTTTGTCTGACGGGTGGCAACGTTTCGGAGCCGCATTCGTTGCAGATCAGCAACAAAAGTCGGCGAGGCTTAAACATGACTGATCTATTCATGTTTATATTGACCTGATATATTGACAATCTTACTCATGTTTTTTATCGGGCAGAAAGGAGGCATGTATTTCTGCCTCTTTCCGTCCGCCTAGCCAGCCCCTTGGGTGTTCACAGCGCACCAACCAGCCAGCCCGGTACAGCATCTTTTGAGAGGATTGGTTATGGTTGCCCGGCACACCCGCGCGCTTGTATTGGCTTGCACCACATTTCTAGCTTACGATCTTGCGGCAGTCGCTACGCGCGCGCAGACCGCAACGCCCGACGAGGCCGTCGAGGCCAGTGGAAAGGGCGACCGTGTGACGCCGCTTCAGGCCATCGTCGTAAAAGGCAAGGGCGCCAAAGGCGAAAAGGACGTGCTGGCGGATTCGCCGACCGCCACTGAAACCACCGCTGAGACGATCGACGACAAGCAAATCACCAGCCTCGAGGATCTTGCCCGCAGCACCGAAGTCGGGCTTGGCTTCGACCGGACGTCGGGCGGCATCAACCTGCGCGGACTGCAGGACAACCGCATCCTGACCACCGTCGACGGCATCGAGATCCCGTATCTCCTCGACGGTGCCCGTTCCGCCGATGGAGGCGTCAGCGCCTTCGATTTCAATGCCCTGTCGACCATTGACGTGGTGCGCGGCGCGGATTCCAGCCGTGCCGGCTCGGGTGCGCTTGGCGGTGCGGTTGTGCTGCGCACGCTGGAGCCGGAGGATCTGATCGATCCGGGCCGGACATGGGGCGGGGTCTTCAAGCTCGGATATGACAGCACCGACAAGAGCACCGGTGGATCGGCTGCCGTTGCCAAGCGCGTCGATAACACAGCGGTACTCTTCCAAGGCGGCTATACGAAGGGCCATGAGACCGACAGCAAGGCCGACGTCGGCGGCTATGGTGCGACGCGTTCGGTAGCGAACCCTGCCGATTACGACCAGCGAAGCGGCCTGTTCAAAATCAGACAATATACCGATGTCGGCACATTCGGCTTGACGGCGGAGCACTATAACAAGGATATCGACACTGACCTGAGGACTAGCCAGAGCCTCACCGGCAACTATCGTCCTGGCAACTACGACGGCAGCGAAGATGTCAAGCGTGACCGCGTGTCGCTTGACTACAAGTATGAGGCGTCGAGCGCCGACACCCTGGTCGACACAGCGAATGCTGTGTTCTTCTGGCAGGATCTGCTGCGTGAAAGCGGATCCGACGGCTATCGGTCGACCTCGGTCGTGGGCCCGTATTCGCGCGACGCCGATCTTGAAAACCGGAGCATTGGTTTCAACGGCAATGCCTCCAAGACTTTCGACACCGGCAGCCTGCACCACACGCTCACTTTTGGTCTGAATGTCGCTTTCGACAAGACAACTCAATATTCCGCCGGCGTGGACAATTGCGGTCCTGGGCCATTCCGTGCCTTTTCCGCCTGCAGCTTTCTGCACACCAACCAGTCGGATATGCCCGATGTCGACGGCAAGCGCGTCGGCGCATTCGTCGACGACAAGATCGCGCTTGGTGACAGCCGCTTCTCGCTCACTCCCGGTGTGCGTTTCGACTGGTACGACTATTCTCCGAAGGAGACCTCGGCCTATACGGGCAGCGCCAACTACAGCGGTATGCCGGACGGACAGAGCGGCACGCGCTTTTCGCCGAAGCTGCGCGCCTCCTACGAGCCACAGGATGATATCGAGATCTACGCGCAGTGGTCGATGGGTTTCCGCGCGCCCAGCGTCACCGAACTCTACGAGAACTACGGCGTTCCCGGCGGCTATGTCAGCTACGGCAATCCCGACCTCAAGCAAGAAACCAGCAACGGCTTCGAGATCGGCACCAACCTTGGCGACAAGGAGTTCGGCGGACACATTGGCGCCTATTACAATCGCTACAAGAATTTCATCGACACGCAATTGTCTACTGATGCGACGGGTACCTATCCTCTCGGCATTACCGAATACTTCAACCGCGCCAATGTCCGTATCTTCGGCCTCGAACTCAGCGGCCACAAGACCTTCGACAATGGTATCCACGTCAGCGGCTCGCTTGCCTATGCCAACGGAAAGGATGCCGATAGCGGCGAATATGTCGACTCTATCGCGCCTGGCAAGGCTGCCTTTACAATCGGTTATGCCAAGGAGACCTGGGGCACGGACGTGACGCTGATCACCGCAACCAAGGAGCCGAAGAAGGACGGCGATGCCTTCCGGACGCCGGGCTACGGCATCGTCGATCTGACGGGTTGGTGGAAGCCTGTGCAGGTCAAGGGCCTGACGCTGCGCGCCGGCGTCTATAATGTCTTCGACAAGACCTATTACGACGCGCTGAATGTAAAGTCTGCGACGCAGCCGCCGGAATATTACTCGGAGGCAGGTCGTGCCTTCAAGCTGACGCTGACGCAGCGCTTCTGATCGCTTGTCCGATATAGTTCGCAGCAGGGCGGTGCTTCGGCATCGCCCTGCTTCAATCCTGGCGACAGCGCGGATTTGAACCGAGCCGATTTCGATGCTATGAGCCCATCTCAGTCTTTTTGAGAAAGGAGGGCCGCAATGATCATGACACTCTGGCGCAATCGCCAGTTCGGCCCGACCGATGCCCTGCGGATGCGTTTGCAGGGCTGATCAGAGGCTGTCACTTTCTCATACCTTTCTGGTCTGCCCATTTGGCCTGTAGTCGAACGTTTGCGTTCGTGCTGCATCCTGATAATTGCCGAGCCGTACTGCCGACGCTGGTTGGTGGTCGTTGCCCGGTCAGACCAGAGAACTAGAAATGTCTTCGATCACCTTGCACAATCTTGCCGTCACCCTTGGCGAGCCGCTGTTCTCCAACCTCAATTTCAGCCTCAATGGCGGAGATCGGGTCGGCATTGTTGCGGCCAACGGCCGCGGTAAATCCACGCTTCTGAACTGCATTGCAGGCCGTCTCGAACCGACGGCAGGCGACGTCACGCGGTCGCGCGGGCTGACAATCGGGTATGTCGAACAGAACGTCGCGCCCACCTTGGCGAAATTGCCGTTTCATGCGGCGGTCGCGCAGGCACTTGCACCCGGGCAGGCCGACAGCGAGAGCTGGCGCGTCGATGTGGTGCTCGATACGCTGGCCGTGCCAGAGGCCCTTCGCGAGCGGCCGCTTGCGCAGTTGAGCGGGGGCTGGCAGCGGCTGGCGCTGGTGGCACGCGTCGCGGTCACCGAGCCGGACGTGATGCTGCTGGACGAGCCTACCAACCATCTGGACCTGTTCAAGATCGCGCTGCTGGAGAACTGGCTGAACGCTCTGCCTCGCGCCGTCTCGGTGCTTGTCGCAAGCCACGACCGGGCGTTCCTGGATGCCGTCACCAACCGCACGCTGTTCCTCAGGGCCGAGCAGTCGCAGCAGTTCCAGCTTCCCTACAGCATGGCGAGGGCCGGGCTCGATAATATCGATGCGTCGCAGGAGCAGCGCTACGAGAAGGATATGAAAGCCGCGCAACAGCTGCGGCGACAGGCAGCCAAGCTCAAGAATATCGGCATCAACTCCGGCAGCGACTTGCTGACCGTCAAGACAAGGCAGTTGAAGGAGCGGGCCGACCGCCTCGAGGATGCGTCCCGGCCGGGCCATCGTGAGCGCTCGGCCGGAGCCATCCGGCTGGGCAGCAGTGCCAGCCAGGCGAAGATCCTCGTCACCCTCGAAGATGCCACTGTCTGCACTCCGGATGGCATGGCGTTGTTCAAGACCGGCAAGCTCTGGATCCGCCAAGGCGACCGCATCGTTCTGCTCGGGGCGAATGGCGCTGGCAAGACGCGGCTGATGGAGATGATCAGGGGGGCGATCGAAACGCCGGGCGACGCGACGGCTCAGGTGCGGGCAACGCCCTCGCTGGTGCTCGGCTACAGCGATCAGTCGCTCGCCAATCTTGCCGACGGAGATACGCCGATGGCGGTCCTGACCCGGCTGTTCGCGCTCGGCGAGCCGAAGGCACGCAGTCTGCTGGCCACCGCCGGTATCAGCGTCGAGATGCAGGGACGGGCAATCGGCCGGCTATCGGGCGGCCAGAAGGCGCGGCTGGCGATGCTGCTACTGCACCTGCGCCAACCCAATTTCCATCTCCTGGACGAGCCGACCAACCATCTCGACATCGAGGGGCAGGAGGCACTGGAGGGTGAATTGCTGGCGGAGGGGTCCACCTGCCTGCTGGTGTCGCACGATCGCAGCTTTGTCAGGACGGTCGGCAACCGCTTCTGGCAGATCGAGCGTAAAAAGCTGATCGAGGTCGATGGACCCGAGGCGTTTTTCACCTCGGCGCAGCTGTCGGCTTGAGTTTGCGCGGTTTCGGGCGGCAGTCGGCCGCCCGAAACTTTCAGCCGAATTGGCGCTTGCGCATCGCCGCATCTCGCGCTAACAATTTTCCCATGAACATGTCTTCGAACAGTGCATCGTGGTGGTGGGCTCGCTAACAGCGGCCTCGATCAATCGTGTTCAAAGACGACGAGTAAGCCGCCCGAGAGTTTCAGGCGGCTTTTTTTGTATGTAAAGCGCCTGTCATCCGGGCCTGAAGAAGCGGAGAGACGGTCATGGTTACGATCCTGCGGGACGATGGTGCGGAAATCTACGAGACCAAGGGCGGCATTACGGTGACCCGCCAGCGTCGGTCAATTCCCTATGACGACGCGGTCTCGTCCTACATCGACAAGCTGGACGAGCGGCGCGGCGCGGTGTTTTCCTCCAACTACGAGTATCCGGGCCGCTACACGCGCTGGGACACCGCCGTCGTCGATCCGCCCATCGGCATCTCCTGCTTTGGCCGCAATGTCTGGATCGAAGCCTACAACGAGCGCGGCGAGGTCATCCTCGGCTTTATCGAGGCGCGGCTGCAAACCGTGCGCGAACTGGCGCTCGGTGCGTCGACGCCGCGTCGGCTCGATCTCACCGTCAAGGCGCCTGATCGGGTGTTCACAGAGGAAGAGCGCTCGAAGATGCCGACGGTGTTCACCGTACTGCGCGCCGTAACCGACCTGTTCTACTCGCAGGCCGACGCTGCCCTCGGACTCTACGGTGCCTTCGGCTACGATATCGCCTTCCAGTTCGACGCGATCGACCTGAAGCTGACGCGTCCCTCCGATCAGCGCGACATGGTGCTGTATCTCCCCGACGAGATCCTCGTGGTCGACAACTACGCCGCCAAGGCCTGGATCGACCGCTACGACTTTGAAAAGGGCGGGCTGACGACCGAGGACAAGGCCGGTGATATCCCGCCGGAGCCGTTCCACCACACGAACACCATTCCTCCGAAGAGCGACCATCGCCCGGGCGAATTTGCCGAGCTGGTAAACAAGGCAAAGGAGAGCTTTCGCAAGGGCGACCTGTTCGAGGTCGTTCCAGGGCAGAAGTTCATGGAGCGCTGCGATTCGAAGCCTTCGGATATTTCCAAGCGTCTGAAGGCGATCAATCCGTCGCCCTATTCGTTCTTCATCAACCTCGGCCACCAGGAATATCTGGTCGGCGCATCGCCAGAGATGTTCGTGCGCGTCTCCGGCCGTCGCATCGAGACCTGCCCGATCTCGGGCACGATCAAGCGCGGCGAGGACCCGATTGCCGACAGCGAGCAGATCCTCAAGCTTCTGAACTCGAAGAAGGACGAATCCGAGCTGACCATGTGCTCGGACGTCGACCGCAACGACAAGAGCCGCGTCTGCGAGCCGGGCTCGGTCAAGGTCATCGGCCGCCGTCAGATCGAGATGTATTCGCGCCTGATCCACACCGTCGACCACATCGAGGGGCGACTGCGCGACGACATGGATGCGTTCGACGGCTTCCTGTCGCACGCATGGGCCGTCACCGTCACCGGTGCGCCGAAACTCTGGGCCATGCGTTTCATCGAAAGCCGCGAAAAGAGCCCGCGCGCCTGGTATGGTGGCGCCATCGGCATGGTCGGCTTCAACGGCGACATGAACACCGGCCTGACTCTGCGCACCGTGCGCATCAAGGACGGTATAGCGGAGGTGCGGGCCGGCGCTACCTTGCTCAACGACTCTATCCCCGAAGAGGAAGAAGCCGAAACCGAATTGAAGGCGTCCGCCATGCTCTCTGCCATCCGCGATGCAAAGTCTGCCGGTTCCGCTAAGACCAAGCGCGATGTTGCTGCGGTCGGCAAGGGCGTCAGCATCCTGCTTGTCGACCACGAGGACAGCTTCGTCCACACGCTCGCCAACTACTTCCGCCAGACAGGTGCCACCGTTTCAACGGTCCGCACGCCTGTGTCCGAAGAAGTCTTCGACCGCCTCGACCCCGATCTCGTCGTGCTGTCCCCGGGGCCGGGTAACCCGAAGGATTTCGACTGCAAGGCGACGATCAAGAAGGCACGAGCCCGCAACCTGCCGATCTTCGGCGTCTGCCTCGGCCTGCAGGCACTGGCCGAAGCCTATGGCGGCGATCTCCGGCAGCTGGCCGTGCCGATGCACGGCAAGCCGTCGCGCATCCGCGTGCTCGAGCCCGGTATCGTGTTTTCGGGCCTTTCCAGGGAAGTGACCGTCGGGCGATACCACTCGATCTTCGCCGACCCCTCGACCCTGCCGCGTGAATTCATGATCACGGCGGAAAGCGAGGATGGCACGATCATGGGTATCGAGCACACCAAGGAGCCGGTTGCAGCGGTGCAGTTCCACCCGGAATCGATCATGACGCTTGGTGGCGATGCCGGCATGCGGATGATCGAGAATGTCGTGGCAAACCTTGCGCGGCGGACAAAGACCAAGGCGGCCTGACGTCTGGATGCAAGATGTGGTAGCAAGACGGCGGCGATACCGCCGTCTTGATCAAGCCTACGCCTGCCGCTGAACGGCGCGCATGTTCATCGTTGCGCGGATGCTGAAGCCAAGCGCCTGGTAAAGCGCGATCGCCGCCGTGTTGCCGACATAGGCATGCAGGAAGACTACCTCATCGCGGGCGGCGATTTCACCGGCAACGAATCGAAATAGCAGGCTGCCGAGACCGCGACCCTGGAAATCCGGATGGGTGCAGAGACCGCTGAGTTCGCCGAAGCCGGGCAGGCGCATGCGCTGGCCGGCCATGGCGACCAGCCGTCCCTCGATCTTGACGCCCCAGAAAGGGCCGAGCTTTTGTGCGCCGAGCGTGAAAGGACCGGGCTTGGTCAACAGCGCCAGTTCCAGCATCTCGGCGGCGTCGCTTTCGTCCAGCAGCTCGATCCGGGGATCCGCGATCCGCTCATGCGGCCGGTCGGCTGTCATCTGGTAGAGCTCGCCTACCGCAAGGACCACAAGTTCCTCCGGAATGACAATCGGACCGGCTTCCACGAGCACTATCCTTTCGTCTCCAATGGGCAGGCTTGCCAGCGCCTGAAGGCTTTCCGGCGTGTCGTCGGCAGCGGCGGCAAAGGGAACGGTCGATGGCGCAAACCGCTTGGCGAGGGGCCCGCCGATCGCCAGCGGCGCATGGCTCATCTGCAGCGTGTTCCAGACGGGCCGATCGAGTATGTGCGTCACGGCGATTTCTCCTGATTATGCTTTGGGCTTTCGCCAACTCACTTTGCGGCAGGCAGGGACCGGATACCGCTCAACGGCATCGCTTGTATTTGCGATCGCCTCGAAGATGCCATAGGGGATAGCCAAGCGATCCGCGAAGTAACAACCACGGCGCCAGGCGGTCAAGCCAGGTGCCCGCGTCAGAACGAACAAGGAGGCTTGAAGCCATGCCCAATACCGATGTTTCCGGCCTGTCCATGCTCGGCAGCCAGACCGCAACGCCCACCAGCCCCGAGACCGCAATGCTCGAAAAGGTGCCGGCCACCCACCAGGGTGCCGAATACCTCGTGCGCTTCACCGCGCCCGAGTTCACCTCGCTTTGCCCGATGACCGGCCAGCCCGATTTCGCCCATATCGTCATCGACTACGTGCCCGGCGAATGGCTGGTGGAATCGAAGTCGCTAAAGCTGTTCCTGCATGCATTCCGCAATCACGGCGCCTTTCACGAG
This sequence comes from Rhizobium tumorigenes, assembly GCF_003240565.2. NCBI lineage: Bacteria > Pseudomonadati > Pseudomonadota > Alphaproteobacteria > Hyphomicrobiales > Rhizobiaceae > Arminella > Arminella tumorigenes. The sequence continues at coordinate 2,080,383 of NZ_CP117255.1, read as the reverse complement.
GATTGTTCTGTGTATATCGCCAAGCGTATCGTCGAGCTACTGCAGCCCAAATGGCTGCGGATCGGCGCTTACTGGTATCCGCGCGGCGGCATCCCCATCGACGTTTTCTGGCAGACCGGCAAGCCGCCGGAAGGCCTGTGGTTGCCGGACCAGGGCGTCCCGACCTATCGCGGTCGCGGCTGACCCGCATTGAAAACGCCGCGCTTCGGGTGAAGCGCGGCGTTGCATCAGGGCTGTGCGAAAACGTCAGACGTTGAAGCTGTCGTCGCCGCCGCTGTCGTAGGAATTGTCGAAATCGGTGTCGCTGTCGTCGCTAACCAGGTTCCGGTCATTGGCGTTGTCGTCGTTTCCGGCGTTCTGGTCGTTGTTGTTGCCGTTGCTGTCGCCATAATAATTGTTGACGACCGTTTCCTCGACGGCGGGGGTTGCTGCCGGTGCCGCTGCTGCGGCTCCAAGCCCGCCGAGCCCTGCCGCTGCACCACCGATATGCGGACTGAACAGGCTGCTCAGCGATTCCGCCAGCATCACGCCACCGGCAACGCCTGCTGCCGTGCCGAGCGCACCGCGCAGAAACCCGCCGCCGCCGGACTGGGCCTGCGGCTGCTGGCTCCAGGGGCCGACTGGCTGCTGCTGGCTCTGCTGGCCCCAGGGACCCGGCTGCGGTTGCCCATAGCCCTGCTGCTGCGGCGCATAACCCTGCTGCTGGCCGTAGCCCTGCTGGGCCGGAGCGGCGCGCTGTGGCTGAGGTGCGGATTGTCCGCCGCCGAAGATGGAGCCGAGGCCGCCGAGGAAGCTCCCGCCACCTTGCGAGGCGGCAGGCTGGTGTTCGGCACTGTCCTGCAGTTCCTTGACCTGATCCTCGAGCTGCTTGATGCGATCTGCAGCCGCCTTCATGCCCTGTTCCTGGACGATGACCGCCTGTGCAAGCAAGTAGGGCGCGGTGGGATTGTCGCGCACTGATTGGTTGATGAAGGCTTCGGCGTCTGCATCGCGCGGGGTCGCCGCTGCGGCTTTGACGCGGTCGAAGAGAGAGCTTAGCAGTTGACGTTCTTCGGGCGACATGACGGCTCCTTGAAAACCTGACGCGATTCCAGATCGCGCCATCTGACGTAGGAAGGGATTTAGGCTTTGTCAAAGCCCTGCAAGGTTACATTTCCGTAATTGGTGGAGAGCGGCAAGGATATCTTCACCGGTTCAGTGGCTTGTCTTTTTCCCGCATTGTTTTACGCATGGAACAGCATTATGTGCGGCACACGACAAATCACGGTGGAGAGTTGTTCATGAACGACGACGAACAGGAAGACAAGAAGACGGAACTGCCGCTCGGCAAGGAAACGGAGGCGAATCTTTTCAAGTCGCGCTCTATCTTCATCTATGGCGGCATTACCCAGGAATTGGCGCAGAAGGTCTGCTCGCAACTGGTTGCGCTTGCCGCTGCCAGCGACGAAGACATCCGTATCTATGTCAGTTCGCCCGGAGGCCACGTCGAATCCGGCGATTCCATCCACGATATGATCAAGTTTATCAAGCCGAAGGTCTGGATCATCGGCACTGGCTGGGTTGCATCTGCCGGCGCGCTGATCTTCGTGAGCGTTCCCAAGGAACGCCGGCTCTGCCTGCCGAACACCCGCTTCCTGCTGCACCAGCCTTCCGGCGGCACACGCGGCATGGCATCGGATATCGAGATCCAGGCCCGCGAGATCATCAAGATGAACGAACGCCTGAACCGGATCTTCGCAGCCGCGACCGGCCAGCCGCTGGAAAAGATCGCCAAGGACACCGACCGCGACTACTGGCTCTCGGCCGAAGACGCTAAGACCTACGGTCTGGTCTCTCGCATCGTGACATCGCAAAGCGAAGTCTGATTGTTGCATACCAAGCGCCCTTGCCTGCATAATGCGGGCGAGGGCGCTTTTTTTTGCCGTCTCTCATATTGCTAACAAACGAGGGCTTACGGCATGCCCGATCTTCACTACCAACATCCCCGGCTTGCCGCCCTGTACGATCTCGATAACGGCTGGTCCGCCGGCCGGGATTTTTACGCCGCTCTCGCAGAGGGTGGCAGAAAGCGCATTCTCGACCTCGGATGCGGGACAGGACTGATCTGCAACGTCTATGCTGCACGCGGTCATGATGTCACCGGTGCCGATCCAGCGAGCGCCATGCTTGATGCAGCACGGCAGACGCCACAAGGTGCATGCATTGATTGGGTCCATTGCTTTGCACAGGAATTTCGATCGGAGAAGCGTTTCGATCTCGTTATCATGACGGGACACGTCTTTCAGGTGCTTCTGGAGGAGCGAGATGTGCTTGAAACGTTCGCGACGGTTCGCCAACATCTTTCCGCCGATGGTGTCATGGTGTTCGAGTCACGTAATCCAGCCGTCGATTGGGGAGCGCGTTGGAATGATGGTTTCTGTGCATTCGAGGTAAACGGTGTTGTCGTTCGGCAAACGCGCGATGTGTCGAAACGTGAAGGTAAAAGAATATTTTTCGAGACGCGCTACGCTTTTCCTGACGAAGTTCTGGTGTCGTCAAGCGAGTTGTTGTTCTCAAGTCGCGAGGAGATCGAAAGAGCGATCACCGAATCCGGTTTGAAGGTCGATAAAGTGCTCGGCGACTGGAATGGCGGACCATTTGATCCGTTGCATTCGGATGAGATGATCTTTTTCATCAGGCATCCTGATGCTTGATTGCGTGGCGCTACAAAATGGCGCCGAAGTGCTCTTGCGCCAATCCGGCCTGTAATGCTCCATTGAGCTTTAACGCCGTTACGAGACATTACCGCCGCCATGCTCAAAGATCTTTCCGCCCAAGCCGTCTTCATGGGCTGCCTCACCGCTTTTGTCGGCTTTGCCAGTTCCTTCGCGGTGGTGCTGCATGGGCTGCAGGCTGTTGGGGCAACGCCGGGGCAGGCGGCTTCGGGGTTGACGGTGCTGTCTGTTGCCATGGGGCTTTGCGCCATCGTCCTCAGTCTTTCCACGCGGCTGCCGGTGAGTATCGCGTGGTCGACACCCGGGGCGGCGCTGCTGGCGAGCTCGGGGGCTATTGCGGGCGGGTTCCAGGCGGCGGTCGGGGGCTTCGTCGTCTGTGCGGCATTGATTATCGTTGCGGGGCTCTTCCGGCCACTGGGGCGTGCAGTGGCTTCGATCCCGGCGCCGCTGGCCAATGCGATGCTTGCGGGCGTGCTGATCGGCCTGTGCTTCGCGCCGGTGAAGGCCATCGCCTTCAATCCGCTGCTGGGATTGCCGATCGTGCTTGCCTGGGTCGTCGTCGGCGCTTTCCGGCGGCTCTGGGCGGTTCCCGCTGCGCTTGTGGCTTTTGTCGCCGTGCTGGCGTTCGGGGTGCAGATGCCGGCGGGATCGCTGTCGTCGCTCGAGCAGTCGCTCATGCCGCGCCTCGAACTGGTCCGGCCGCTGTTCACCGTGGCAGGGCTGGTGTCGATCGCGCTGCCGCTGTTCATCGTCACCATGGCATCGCAAAATATTCCCGGTATCGCCGTGCTCAAGGTCAACCAGTACGATCCTAAACCCCGCCCACTGTTTGCCATGACCGGCCTTTTTTCGCTGGCGAGCACGCCGTTCGGTGGGCATGCGGTCAATCTTGCCGCAATAACGGCCGCCATGTGTGCGGGCAAGGATGCCAACGCCAATCCTGACCGCCGCTACTGGGCGGCCGTGGTCGCCGGCATCGTCTATATCGTCTTCGGGCTGCTTGCCGGCGCGGTCACCGCCTTCGTCGCGCTGGCGCCGCCCATCCTCATCGAGGCCGTGGCGGGACTGGCGCTGATCGGTGCATTTTCCGGCTCGGCCATGGCGGCGTTTCAAGCGGTCGAAACGCGCGAAGCCGCTGCGGTGACATTTCTGGTTACCGCATCTGGCGTGTCCTTCGGCGGCATTTCCGGAGCCTTTTGGGGGTTGATTGCCGGCGGGCTGATGCTGGTGCTACAGCGTCTGGTGGCCACCCGTCCTCCGATAAAGTAGACTGGAAGCATCGCCGCTTAGGTGGTATTCTCGGCCATGGCTTTTGAGTTTGATCCCGACAAAAGCAGAACAAACAAAATCAAGCATGGTATTGATCTTGTGGAGGCGCAGCGTCTTTGGATCGATCGCTTTTTGATTTCATTCCCCGCTCGGGACGGACTTGAAAGCCGGTTTGTCGCGATCGGTCAAATAGACGGGAAGCACTGGTCCGCGATTTGCACGAGACGTCATGACAATATCAGGATCATTTCGGTTCGCAGGTCGAGGAAAGAGGAGATAGCTCTCTATGAAGGCAAGTGAACTCGACGAGAAATTCGACAATGGCGAGGATATACTCGACTATCTCGACCTCACAAAGGCAACCCGCCCAAACATGGCGACCCAAAAGGTCAGCGTGGATTTTGCAACCTCAGTGGTCAATAGCCTCGACGAGGAAGCAGCCCGGGTCGGGCTGACACGGCAATCACTGATCAATTTGTGGATTGAAGAGCGTCTGTCCGCCGCTCAGGATCAGAGAAAAGTATCTTGAAGCCAGAAGTCGTGCAAATGCTGAAAGACTGGGCGGGGCTTGCTTCTTTTTTGCGCCGCCGGTATAAGTCAATCCATGAAGTCTACAGGCGCAAAAATTTCAAGCCAGATTGCACGCGGCCGCATCGACTTGCGTGACAACTCGCGCGCCTTCACCTCGCTTCTTCTCCTCGGCCTTACGCGCGGTTGCCGGGTCCGTTGAGGAGCGCCCGGCGGCCGACAAGCCCGCCCGGCATTCGCTCCTCGACCTAGCATCCGACAATCATTCAAGGCCCACATTCAAAGCCGCTTTTGTCATCGCCAAGCCCCAGCCGATCGGCTATGAGGCGGGCAATCGACGGCACGAGGAAAAGACGATGGACGAGCAGACCCATTCCCCCGCCAGCAAGTCTCCTTCAACCATGTCCCGCTTCAAGGGCATGGCCAAAGCTGCCGAAAAATACCGCGCCTATCCGCAGGTCAACATTCCTGACCGTACCTGGCCTTCGAAGACACTCACCAAGCCGCCGATCTGGTGCTCGGTCGATCTGCGCGACGGCAACCAGTCTCTGGTCGATCCCATGGGGCATGACCGCAAGGCCCGCATGTTCCATCTGTTGCTGGAGATGGGCTTCAAGGAAATCGAGATCGGCTTTCCGTCGGCCTCGCAGACCGATTTCGACTTTGCCCGCTGGTGCATCGAAGAAGGCAATGTGGCCGACGACGTGTCGCTGCAGGTGCTTGTGCAGTGCCGGCCCGAGCTGATCACCCGCACCTTCGAATCGTTGCAAGGTGCCAACCGGCCGATCGTGCACTTCTATAATTCCACCAGCGAACTGCAGCGTCGCGTCGTGTTTGCCAAGGATGTGCACGGCATCAAGCAGATTGCCGTCGATGCAGCGAAGATGATCACCGACATGGCCGCCAAGGCCGGCGGCGACTATCGCTTCGAATACTCTCCGGAAAGTTTTACCGGGACCGAGCTGGATGTGGCGCTGGAGATCTGTAACGCCGTCATCGCCGAGATCCGGCCGACGGCCGACAACAAGCTGATCATCAACCTCCCGTCGACCGTCGAGATGGCGACGCCGAACGTCTATGCCGACCAGATCGAGTGGATGTGCCGCAACCTCGACAATCGCGAAAACCTGATCATCTCGCTGCATCCGCACAATGACCGCGGTACCGGCATTGCCGCTGCGGAACTGGCTCTGCTGGCCGGCGCCGACCGCGTCGAGGGTACGTTGTTCGGTAACGGCGAGCGTACGGGTAACGTCGATGTCGTGACCATGGCGCTGAACATGTTCACACAAGGGGTAGACCCGCAGATCGATTGCTCCGACATCGAGCGTATCAAGGAAGTCTACGAATATTCCAACCAGATGACCATTGCCGAGCGTCATCCCTATGTCGGTGAACTCGTCTACACGGCCTTTTCCGGCTCGCACCAGGACGCCATCAACAAGGGGATGAAGGCGAGCAGGGTCGCCAACACCTCGGTGTGGGAAGTGCCCTATCTGCCGATCGATCCGCAGGACGTCGGACGCTCCTACGAGGCGATCATCCGCATCAATTCGCAGTCCGGCAAGGGTGGCATCTCCTACATCCTGCAGCAGGACTACGGGCTGAACCTGCCGCGCAACCTGCAGGTTGAGTTCCGGCAGGAAATCCAGAACATCACCGATGTCGAGGGCAAGGAACTGCCGGCGAGGCGCATCTACGATCGCTTCATGGAGCTTTACGTTCAACAGCCAGATGCCCGTATCCGGTTCGTCGATCACCACATCTTCGCCGATCCCGAGCACAAGGGGCAACGGATCATCACGGCCGAAATCACCGATGGCGGCGAACTCAGGAAGATCGAGGGTCGTGGCAACGGGCCGATCGATGGCTTCATCAATGCCCTGTCGGCCTATCTCGGCGTCGAAATGTCGGTGGAGGATTATTCCGAGCACTCTCTCCAGCACGGCTCGAACGCTGCGGCGATCTCCTATGTGGAGACGTCCTATCCGGGTGGGAAACTGTTCGGCGCCGGCGTCAACACCAATATCGTTGCGGCGTCGCTGGAGGCCATAGTCTCGGCCGCCAACCGGGTTCTCGTCTTGAAAGCCGGCTCCTGAAGCCCATCGCTCCCGGCTTGAAACATCATCTCATCGAAATGGCGGCCCGGCAGGCCGCCATTTTTGCGTCTGGCACAGTTCAGATCGCCACCGACACGCGGTTGGCGATGTCGTCGAGCAGTGCGTCCGAGGATGCGCCGACGATGGCATAGCCGACCCCGGCGCGGTGCCAGGGAACGATGCCGATATCGTCCTTGATGATCTCGTTGAAATCGCTGCCATCGGTGCCGGCGCTGTCCTTGAAGAAGCAGATCGAAACGATTTCACCGTCGATGTTGCGGTAGACCAGCTGTCCGGTCGGCTTGCCGCCCGCTACCAGCAGACGCGCGCCCTGAAATACCAGGCCCTGGCTCGACAGATCGGGCAGGTTGAACTTGACGCCGACGGTCGAGGTCAGCCAGGTGATGATCTCATCGCTCTCTGTCGCGCCGAGTTCGACGATATGGCTGGACTGGCGCAGATAGATGCGTTGGGCAGCGGCAAGGTCGTCAGGCCAGGTTCGTGCCTGGTTCGGGACGAGGGGGAGGGTGAGACGGGCCGCGCCCGGCTGGGTGCCGAAGAGATAGCCGATGCCGCCGCCGATGACGAAGAGGATCAGGGCCGCCGCCAGCGCCTGCTTGCCCGATGGCGCGAGCTTCACGGCCGGCCGCGAGAGCCGCGCTTCACGGACCTTCGGTGCCGGAGCGCTCTTGATCGAGCGCACAAGCGCCAGGGGCACCGGCTCCTTCAGGAGGTCGTCGAAAACCTTGCGTCCGATATCTGAGCCCTGCCGCAGGTTTTCATAGACGCGACCCGTGTCAACATCGCCGGAAATTAGATCCTCCAGCGTGCGCCTCTCTTCAGGGCTGGCCTCGCCATCGATATAGGCGGCTAGCCGCGCTTCGATCGGTGTCTTGCGGATATCCTGCACGGTCATGACCTCTGGCTAAGACGATTGCGCCCGGCGGCGGCAAAGGCCAGGCGGGCATTCGCAAGCCGGGAGGCGACGATCGACAGCGGGATGCCGAGAATATCGGCTGTCTGCTTGTAGCTGTGGCCTTCGACATCGGCGAGCAGGAAGACGCTGGCAAGGCCGTCCGGCAGCGCCGCTATCGCCTGATGACTGTCGCTGCCTTCTGTCGGGCGCGGCTGCAGCACTGCGGCGTCGCCTTTCTGGCCGGCGACGGCTCTCGGAGTGCCGGCGCGGACCCGGTGCCGGCGAGATTCTTCGACCCACACCTGCCGTGTCATCGCGTAGAGCCAGCTGTCCAGCCGCTCTTCCGTATTCCATAGATGGATTTTCGCGACGCTGCGCTGACAGACCTTTTGCAGCAATTCGTCGGCATCTGCCACGTCTCCGGTCAACGTCACTGCGAAGCGTCGCAACTTGGGCAGCAGGCCAACGAGGTCGCGACGGATGTCCGGGGCGGGGATGGGAGCGCGCATTGTCTTTCCACGATGAAGTGACCGTCACCGGACGCGGGTTTGAATTTTCGACTACGTGATAGATGCATCGGACGTTCTCACCAGCCCTTGCTGGGCTGATGTCGGTCCACGCATCGAGAAGACATCCATGACAGCGATATGACCATTTCCCGACCTGTTTCGCAAGTCGGCATGAAGCCTTCGTTGACCGATGCGACAGATGATCTCAGATGCGGGCAACCATTGGCAGGAGATATCTCAGTCTTTTCGAAGTAAAAGGTGCGGAGACCATAAAACTGTTGTTTCCGGTAAGGATACAGCAGCAATTATGGCTGCCTCAGGACGCAAATATATCGGTGCCCTCAGCCGAAATGCCATCCCCTCTGTGATTGAGGCTGAAGCGCTCGGCCTTCAGGCTCCAGGCGCCCGGGCCGCCCGATATCGAAAACATGTTGTAGGCGGCCGGAGGCTTGGACCCGCCGACGCCTTGCGACGCCGAGGCAATGCCGACCACCGGGACACGGCCTATCGGCCCGCGCAGCCAGTGAAGCGTGTTGAGGTGGGTATGGCCATGCAGCACCAGTTCCGCGCCACCGGTCGAGACGACGGCGGCAAAGCGGCGGATGCCGATCATGCGCTTGTGGAACGACGCGGCCCCGCGGATCGGCGGGTGGTGGATCATCAGCACGCGAAACAGGCCGGCTTCGCCCGCAGCCCGCAGCATATGTACAGTTTCGCGGGCCTGGCGCGATCCGAAAAATCCGCTGGCGGAAAACGGCAAGGTGGCAACGGCCGTCGAGCAGCCGATGATGGCGACGCGGTCACGTATGCGGAGGTAAGGGAAGACGTGCATGTCTTCCTCCCAGGCAGCGGGTGCGAGATCGCCGCGCACGTAGGGATACCAGGCGCGCACGGATTTCTCATAGGAGCCCGGCACATAGGCATCGTGGTTGCCCGGCACGACGGAGGTCGTCGCCGGCGGCCCGATGGTTGCAAGCCACTCCGCAGCGGTGCGGATCTCTATCTTTGTGCCGAGGTTGACGAGATCGCCGGTGACGCAAAGATGGTCCGCCTCCTTCGCCTTGATGTCTGCCAGCAGAAGATCCAGAGTGCCGCCAAACAAGTGCTTGCGCCGGTTCCGGTGCCAGTTCACAAATCCGGTGATGCGCTTCGAGGCAAGCTCCCAGAGGGAAAGCCGTGGGAGCGGGCCAAGGTGGATATCGGAGATATGCGCGAGTTTGAACATGGGTGAGACATAGAACAGTCTCGTTTCAAATCAAATGCTTCGTATGCCTGCACAAGGGGAAGTTTTGGCAGGCCCGCCCCGATGGGCCGCTGAGAGAGGGATGGCATGGACGACGAACTGGTACAGGAAGGGCGCGGGTGGAAGCACAGGCTCGCCGGTCCGCTGGCACATTTCTATTTTGCACTGTCGCGCGGCATGACGCTCGGGGTGCGGGCTGCCTGCTTCGACAGCGAGGGGCGAATTTTCCTGGTTCGCCATTCATACCTGCCCGGCTGGTACATGCCGGGCGGCGGTGTCGAAAGGCACGAGACTGTGGAGCAGGCCTTGGCCAAGGAACTGCGGGAGGAAGGCAATCTGGCCATTCTGGGCACACCGACCCTGATAGGCATCTATTTCAACCGCTCCGTCAGCCGTCGCGATCACGTGGCCTTCTACCGCGCTAGCGTCGAGCAGACGGCGCGGCGCGACCCTGACTGGGAGATTGTCGAGAGCGGCTTCTTCGCCCTCGACGCCCTGCCGCCTACCACCACCGCCGCCACCCACCGGCGGCTGCAGGAAATCAACGGCAACCTCGCACCCACCGGCTACTGGTAGGTGCCGGGCGCTACAGCGCGTCACGACCGTGTGGCCGGTTGAAATCGAGTGCCGGGCCCATGGGCACGATGCCGGTTGGATTGATGGTCTTGTGGCTGGCGTAGTAGTGCCGCTTGATGTGCTCCATGTTGACTGTCTCACTGACGCCCGGCACCTGGTAGAGTTCGCGCAGGTAGCCGGGCAGGTTCCGGTAGTCCTCGATGCGCCGGATGTTGCACTTGAAGTGGCCGACATAGACAGCGTCGAAGCGAACCAGTGTCGTAAACAGCCGCCAGTCGGCTTCCGTGATCGTGTTGCCGACGAGGTAGCGGCTTTTCCCCAGGCGGGCGTCGAGACTGTCCAGGGTCGCGAAGAGTTTTTGCACGTGCTCTTCATAGGCGTCCTGCGTTGTCGCAAAACCGGATTTGTAGACGCCGTTGTTGACCGTGTCGTAGACGATGGCGTTGATCTCGTCGATCTCGGTCCGCAGAGGGTCCGGATAATAGTCCAGCCTTACGTCGGTAAGACTGTCGAAAGCGCTGTTGAACATCCGGATGATTTCGGACGACTCGTTGTTGACGATGGTGCCAGTCCTGGTGTCCCAGAGGACGGGTACGGTGACGCGCCCGGAATATTGAGGATCCGCCCTCGTGTAGATCTCCCACATGGCATTGGCGCCGAAGATGTGATCGACCGAGCCGCCGTCGCGGTTTTTAAATTCCCAGCCGTTCTCCAGCATGAGCGGATCGACGATCGACACGGAAATGATGTTTTCCAGCTTCTTGAGGCTGCGGAAGATCAATGTCCGGTGGGCCCATGGACAGGCGAGCGCGACATAGAGGTGATACCGACCGGCCTCGGCCTTGAAGCCGCCGGTGCCGGATGGGCCGGCACTGCCGTCGGCGGTCACCCAATTGCGAAACTGCGACGCAGCCCGCTTGAAATGGCCCTTGGTTTCCTTGGTGTCGTACCACACGTCCTGCCAGACGCCGTCAACCAGCATGCCCATGTCATCGTCCTTTCGAATTGCCTGGAACGATACATACGCTGCCGGGCGGAATTTCGAGCGTGCAAAGATTGAACAGTCCGTTGCTGTTGCATTTGCCGCATTTTACGTTGGACGAGGCAAATATTTCCTGCTATCGGCCTCGTCAGATTTCAAGGACTGTGATCGATGACCGTAACCAGAGACCTGCGACGACGCTGATGGACCCGAACGCCGCATCCGGCGTTTCCGAGACCCATCCCTTTTTGTCATCTGGTTTGTTACGTTTCATGCACAAGCACGATCTGGTCTACCTCACCGAGGACGCGTCCCATGACGCCGTCATCGAACTCATCAACGAAGAAGCCTTTGGTCCGGGACGTTTCGTCCGGGCGGCAGCGCGTATCCGCGAGCAGGGTCCGCACGACCGGTCACTGTCGTTCATCTGCGCCGACGACGGCGAGACAGTCGCATCCGTCCGGATGACGGCCGTCATGGCAGGTGCCGTCAGGGGCCATCTTCTAGGCCCACTGGCCGTCCGGCCCTCGCACAAGAGCCGGGGCATCGGTCGCGAGCTGGTGCGTATTGCCGTCGAAGCTGCACGGCGGAAGGGCTCGGAGGCGGTCATCCTCGTCGGCGATCCGCCTTACTACGAACCGCTCGGTTTCGAGAAGGTGGCCTATAACGCGCTTGCCTTTCCGGGGCCGGTCGATCCGCGCCGGGTGCTCGCCGTGCCGATGGCGGATGACGTCCATGCGCGGCTCAAGGGCGCCATCGGCTGGACTGAATAGCGTAGCTTATCAGGATGTTACGGCGAGCTGCTTCTGCAGGAACGTCCGGCTGCGACCGAGCGGGAAGTCGGCGAGCGTACCGAAGGCCACATAGCCCTGGCGCTGATAGGCCCGCAGCGCCTGCGGATTGAAGGTGTCGATCCAGGCGCCGTGGCATCCGCGTTCCAGTGCTTCGGCTTCCGCCTTGGCGAGCAGCTTGCCAGCCATTCCCTGGCCGCGCAGCGTTTCGGGAACGAACAGCCATTGGGTGAACAGCCAGCCCCAGGCGGTCACGCCCAGCAGCCCGCCGATCACCTTGCCGTTGTCTCCGCGGATGAACACGGCCAGCGACCGTCGCTCGGGCGGCCCGACGTCCGATGCGTTGAACGACATCAACCCGCTCATGATCACGGCCATGTCGCCGTCAAGAGGCGCGTCGGTCAGGTCCAGGGTTGCCATGGCTATCGTCCTTCGCGCCACCAGGTCGCCGTAAACAGGAAGAGCAGGGCGGCGAGGCCAAGGAACCCTGCAAACAGCGGCAGCGTGTTGATGCCGCGCAGAACCGTCTCGTCTGTCAGCCGGATGCTCATGCGCTGGTCGTCGGCGATGCGCACTGCACCCCGCACCGGCAGGACCGGCGGCACGACGACGATGTCGCCGGCCGAAGCCACGCGCGTCACAAGCCCCTTGGTCTGGCTGGCCAGCGGCTTCAGCGTCTCCGTTGTCGAGATCATCGCCTTGAATTCCGGTGCATCGACGGCGCCGACATGGACCAGTGTCGAGAGGTTGCCGTTGGTGATCTGGAACAGCCCGATCTCATCGGTGTGCTTCTCGGCGCGATAGAGGCCGGGCTCGCCCTGCGCCAGCTTGACGGTTTCCGACTTGCCGGAAGGATATTTGATCGTCGCGCTGCCGGGATCGTCGCCGATCGTCTGGCGGGCGATCTGAAGCGTGCGGCCGGACGCGGTGGCGGTCAGCGCTTCTTCTTCGAGCGCCGGTTCCTTCATCAGCCAGTGGGCGATGCGCCTGTAGAGCGCCACACTCGGGCCACCACCCTCGAAACCGCGTGACCACAGCCAGCCCTGGTCAGACAGCAGCATGGCGACGCGTCCTTCCCCGGCGCGGTTCAGCACCAGCAGCGGATGATTGTCGGCTCCGACCATCACGGTCTGGCCCTGCGGCGGCTCGACATCGACCGTGCGGAACCAGCGGCCCCAATGCGGCGGCTCGACATCCGAGCCGTCGAGGCCGCGGGTAACGGGATGTTTGCGGCCTTCCTCCGACAGGCGGGGATAGAAGGCCTTGTCGATCATCTCGCCTGTCGGCTCTGCCGGCAGGACGGACTGCAGCGGCGTCAGGGCGATCGAATCCTGGCCTGCGTGTTCCGGTCCTGCGGCAATCAGCAGTGCGCCGCCGTTTTGAACGTACTGGGCGATATAGTCGTAGTAGAGGATCGGTAGCACGCCGCGATGCTGATAGCGGTCGAAGATGATCAGGTCGAAATCCTTGATCTTGTCGACGAACAGTTCCCGTGTCGGAAAGGCGATCAGCGACAGCTCGTTGATCGGCGTGCCGTCCTGCTTTTCCGGCGGACGCAGGATGGTGAAGTGCACGAGATCGACCGAGGCATCGGATTTCAGCAGATTGCGCCAGGCGCGCTCGCCAGCATGCGGCTCGCCAGATACCAGCAACACACGCATGTTCTGGCGGATACCCTCGATCAGGTGGACGGCACGATTGTTGGCAAGCGTGATCTCGCCCGGCAGTTCCGCGACGGAAAACTCGAGGACATTGTTGCCGGCACGCGGCACCTTGAAGCTGAAGGGCGTTTCCTGGCCGGGGGTCGCCTGCAGGGTGGCGATCTCGTTGCCGTTCATTTTCACCGTGACGGGGGCCACGCCGCCGGGGCTCGGGCCATCGTCGGCGACGCGCAGGGTCAGTTGCTGTTCTTCGTTGACGATGCCGAAGCGAGGGCCGCGCACCACTTCGATGCGACGGTCGTATTCATTGGCTTTGCCGGTGATCAGTCCGTGTATGGGAGCGTTGAACCCAAGCGACTGGGCGGTCGAGGGGATATCGTGGATCTGTCCATCGGTGAGGAAGATGGCGCCGCCGATGCGCGCCGGCGGAACATCGCCGATGGCACCGGCCAGCGCCGAGAACAGCCGCGTCGCCGGGGCATCCGTGTCCGCCGTATCCTTGGACTCCACATAGCGCGGCTCGATGCGCGGGAAGGCGGCCAGGCGGTCTTTCAGTTGCGCCAGGGCATCGTTGGTCATCTTGATGCGTTCGGGCGTCAGCTGGCTCTGACTGCGGTCGATGATGACGGGCACGATGGTCGACAGCCGGTCGCGGTCTTCCTGCATCAGCAGCGGGTTGGCGAGTGCTACCAGCAAGGCAAGAGCTGCGAGTGCGCGGAGCCATGCGCCACGCAGGCGACGCCAGATGGCGAAGGCGGCGATCACTGCAACGACTGCGGCGAAGACTATAATTACCGGCCAGGGGAGAAAGGGTTGGAAATCCAGCGTCATGCTATTGCCCCAGCCGTTCCAGCAGATCCGGAACGTGGACCTGATCGGATTTGTAGTTGCCGGTCAGCATATACATCATGATGTTGACGCCGGTTCTGAAGGCATATTCCCGCTGCATGTCGTCTTGCGGCACCGTTGGCAGGAGCGGTGTGCCGTTGTCGTCGACAGCCCAGGCTCCGGCGAAGTCGTTGCCGGTGATGATGATCGGCGTCACGCCGTCCGATGTGGCTGCCTGCTTGGTACCGGTGTCGGCGCGGTTGTCCTGATGGGATTCGATCCACAACGGGCTGCCGGTGTAGCGTCCCGGAAAACTCGACAGCAGATAAAAGGATTTCGTCAACACGTGCTTGGCGGGAACGGGCTCGAGTGGCGGTATGTCGAGATTGGCAAGGATCGCCTGCAGCCGTTCGCCGTTCGGGCCGGGAGCCGAATTGTCGCCGACGGAACTCAATGCATCGCGCGTGTCGAAAAGCACGGTGCCGCCGGCGCGCATATAGGCGTCGATGCGGTTCATTGTGGCAGTGCTAGGCATCGGTGCAGTCGAGGTCACCGGCCAGTAGAGCAGGGGGAAGAGCGCCAGTTCGTCCTTGGCGGGATCAACGCCGACAGGCGGCCCGGGTTCGAGTGTCGTGCGGTAAGTGAGGAAGTCGGTGAGGCCCGCCAGACCTCGTTCGGAGATACGATCGACCTCGTCTTCGCCGGTCAAGATATAGGCCAGATGCGTCTTGTCGAGCCGTGACTGTAGGATGTCGTCGCCGGGCCTCGCATCGTCGGCGCGCATGTCGACCGGGTGCAGGAAAGCCGCCGTAGAGAAGGCGATGGCGAGAATCGCGGCGGTCTTTGCGGCTGAGCGAGACGGCCGCCGGATGCCGCTGAAGGCGCCGTTCATGAATAGCACGGCAACGCTGTCGGTCAGCAGCAGAAGGAGGGCGATGGTAAACAATACCGGCTTGGCGGACCATGCCTGTCCGCCGATCAGTCCTTCGCGCTGCACCCCAATGGAAGCCGATGCGTCGAGAGGCTTCAGTTCGGCGCCCTCGGGAAGGACATTCAATGCGGTAAATCCTTCTTCCGAGCCGTAGAGACCCGGCGGGTTGTCGAAGCTTGCGAGCAGAGGCCCCTTCTTGCCGGTGTCGAGCGGCCGGGCGCTGCCGGTCTCACCGTTCAGCGCACCCTTGGCCGTCAGAAGCCGATACGGCGGCAGGATACCGGCGGCTGACTTGGCAGATCCGTCGGCAGCTGTGACGCCTCCGGAGCGGGACATCTGCACGATACGGCGTAGCATCTCGACGAAATCACCTGAAATCGGCAGATCCGACCACGACGCTTCGGCGCTCACATGAAATAGCACGATGCGGCCGGCGGAGACGTTTTTCTCGGTGACCAGCGGTGTTCCGTCGGCAAGGCTTGCCCATGTCCGCTCGGCCAGATCTGGCGTCGGCTCGGCCAGAACCTGGCGCTTGACCAGCACATTTGACGGTTTCGGCATGCCGGCAAACGGCCCGAAAGCCGGGAAATCGGCGAGTGGTTGAGGCTCGGCCCAGGACATGGCGCCGCCCAGCGCACGCTCGCCCTGGCGCAGGATCACAGGCACGAGCGGATCGTCGGCCGGTGCTGCTGCAAGGCGCGGACCGGCGAAACGGATCAACGTCCCGCCATTGGCGATCCAGCGCTGCATCGGGGCATAGGCATCTGCCGGCAGGCGGCCGATGTCGGCCATGATGATGACAGACGGATTGCCGGCCAGAAGCTCGGTAATCGATTTCGCCAGATCGTCGGCCTCAGGGTTCACGAGGTCGGCGTAAGGCGAAAGTGCCTTCTGGATATAGTAGAGCGGTGACAGCAGCGGCTGGAACTCGTCGACGGCCTGGCCGGAGAGCAGGGCGACGCGGCGACGCTTGAAGCCGTCGTCGAGGAGATGCACCGAGCCTGCGGTCGTGTGGCCATCGATGCTGACCCGGGCAAAGTCGTTGCGCATCTCGAAGGGGGCTGTGATCGTGCCCGATGCGACCGACTGGCCAGCGGTAAAGGCGAGTTTGCCGGCAGCGATCGGACGCCCTTGGGCATCCTGCGCGCTGAGCGTGAAACCGGCGGGGCCGGCGCTATCGAGGCGGCTCGCGGTAACGGTCATGGCGTCGGCGGCGTTGGCGGCCTTGGTCAGGACGATGGCTTGGCTTGCATCGCCCTCCAGCAGGCGGAGGTCTGCGGGAGAGAGGGAAGCGAGCTGCTGAACGGTATCGTCCTTGTCGGCGGCAGCAATTCCGTCTGACAGGAAAACGAGCGTGCCGGGATGGGCGCCAGCGAGAGCCGACTTCAGGGCCTGCACGGCGCGTGGGCGATCCGGTACCAGCGGCATAGGGGCGGCGGCATGTAGTTTGTCGCGCGCTGCCATCGCGGTGCCTGGGATGGCATCGTTGGTCTGGTTGGCGGTGAAGGCGATGACGACGGGCGTCTCGCTGGCATCGGCATCGCCGATCAGCGCGTCGGCGGTTTGCACGCGGCGATCCCAATCGGCAGCGCTCGCCCAGCTGTTGTCGATCAGCAGAACCAGAGGTCCCGCCTTGGAAAGGGTGTTGGTGCGCGGATTGAAGACGGGATCGGCGATTGCAAGGATGACGGCCGCCGCCATCAGCATACGCAGCAGCGTCAGCCACCACGGGCTGTTGGCCGGGGTTTCCTCTCGTCTGAGCACTTTGGCCAGGATCTTCAGCGGCGGAAAGACTTCCGTCTGTGGGCGCGGCGGCGTCATGCGCAGCAGCCACCATATCGCCGGCAGGGCGATCAGAGCTGCCAGGATCGCCGGATAGGCAAAACCCAGCGCGCTCACAACTGACCACCATGGGTGGCTCTGGTCGGCATGCCGGACAGGTAGGTGTGCACAGCGACAAGCGCCTCGGAGGCGAGGTGGTCGGTGCGGTGGGTGACGAATGTCCAGCCGAGGTGGCGCAGCGTCTCTCCGAGGCTGTCGCGGCGCGCCAGGTAGGCACGCTGGTAATCCTCGCGGATTGTCTCGGCACGGCCGGCCACCAGCTTTTCGCCGGTTTCCGGATCGGTGAACTCGGTGCGGCCGCTATAGGGAAATGTTTCCTCGGCGGGATCGGCGATCTCGACCACATGGCCGCGCAATCCGCGCCGTGCAAGCGGGCCGAGACGGGCCATGATGCTATCTGCATCGTCGAGAAAATCTCCGATCAGCACGACGTCGCTCCAGCCGCGGATCATCGCCGTCTGCGGCAGGCCACCGCCCAGCGGCGCATGCATCAGCGCCGTCGCCAGTCGCTCGGCAGCGTTGCGGGCGGAAATCGGTTCCATGATGCCGGGGCAGCCGATGCGCTCGCCGGAGCGGGCGAGGATTTCGGCCAATGCCAGCATGACGACCAGCGCGCGGCTTTCCTTGGAGACATGACCGAGCGACGACCTGAACATCATCGACGGCGACATGTCGGCCCAGAGCCATATGGTGTGTGCCGCTTCCCATTCATGATCGCGGATATAGGTATGGTCATCGCGGGCCGAGCGCCGCCAGTCGATGCGCGACAGGCTCTCGCCATCGCTGTAGGGGCGGAACTGCCAGAAATTCTCGCCGATGCCGCGCTTGCGGCGGCCGTGCCAGCCGGCAATCACGGTGTTGGCTATGCGCTTCGCCTCGACCAGGCAATCGGGGACGAGAGCTGCCCGTTGCCGGGCGCGGGAAAGGGCATCGCTGCCGGATGTCGGATTGACGATCTGTCCGATGGATGCCACGCGGCGCTCTCTCCCTAGGTCCTGGCCTGCTTGACCAGGTCGGAAATGACGTCGCGAACTGACATGCCTTCGGCGCGGGCGACGAACGTCAGCGCCATGCGGTGCTGCAGGATCGGTTCGGCGAGCGCGTGTACATCGTCCAGCGACGGGGCGAGGCGACCCTGGTAGAGGGCGCGGGCGCGGGTGCAGAGCATCATCGCCTGGCCGGCGCGCGGGCCCGGGCCCCAGGCGACGTGCTTGTCTGTCGTGGCGTTGCCCTGGCCCGGTCGGGCCGAGCGGACAAGAGACAGGATGGCATCGACGACGCTGTCGCTGATCGGCATCTGGCGGATAAGCTTCTGGATTTCGGACAGCCTGCCAGCATCGATGGCAGCGCCGGCCTTTGCTTCCGACATGCCGGTCGTGTCGAGCAGGATGCGGCGCTCGTCGGCCAATTCCGGATAGCCGACATCGACCTGCAGCAAAAACCGGTCTAGCTGCGCTTCCGGCAGCGGATAGGTGCCTTCCTGTTCCAGCGGGTTTTGGGTGGCAAGCACGTGGAAAGGCGCCGGCAGGTCGTAGCGCTGGCCGGCGATTGTGACATGATATTCCTGCATCGCCTGCAGCAGCGCCGACTGGGTGCGCGGCGAGGCGCGGTTGATTTCGTCTGCCATCAGCAATTGTGCGAAGATGGGGCCCTTGAGAAAGCGGAATGAACGGCGACCGGTGTCGTCCTGGTCCATCACTTCCGAGCCTAGAATGTCCGATGGCATCAGGTCAGGGGTGAACTGTACGCGGCTGGCTCCCAGCCCGAGCACGTCGCCGAGCGTCGTCACCAGCTTGGTCTTGGCGAGGCCGGGAACGCCGACCAGCAGCGCGTGGCCGCCGGCCAGAACCGCGAGCACAGTCTTCTCGACGACGCTTTCCTGGCCGAAAATGACCTTCGATATCTGGTCGCGAATTGCGGCGATATCGGCAAGCGCACGCTCTGCAGATGCAATCATGGCCTTGTCGTCGAGGCTAGCCTCTGTCGAATTGATCATGCCCATGTGCATCTCCGGCGGCTGAAAGACGGGTGTGTCGATTCGCAGTTCATACAGATTTGCCCCATACTCAAGAGAATTTATCCCTCACAACAATGCTGACAAGCGCGTCTCGAATGACTATCTCGTGTGACAGCAAGAACTAGCGACGAACCGGGACGGAACAATGGCAGCCGAGGAAATCAGCGCGACGACCGACGCGGCAGGCTTGGCTGCCCTGATTTCGCGCGCCGCCGGAGATGCCGGAGACCACGCCAAGGGTCCGCCGCCGGTCGACAAGTGGAACCCGCCCTTCTGCGGCGATCTCGACATGGAAATCCGCAGCGACGGTACCTGGTTCTACATGGGGACACCGATCGGCCGCGCGCCGCTGGTGCGATTGTTCTCGACGGTGTTGCGCAAGGACGAGGACGGCAAGACCTATCTCGTGACGCCTGTGGAAAAAGTCGGCATCCGCGTCGTCGATGCGCCGTTTCTGGCCGTCGAGATGACGATGACGCAGGTTGACGGCCATCCGCTACTGACATTCCGGACGAACGTTGGGGACGTCGTGGAGGCAGGCGAGAGCCATCCGCTGCGCTTCCTCATGCATGGCGACAACAACGAGCTCAAGCCCTACCTGCACGTGCGCGGCCGGCTGGAGGCGCTGGTGTCACGGGCCGTCATGTACGATCTGGTGGCTCTCGGCGAAACGCTCGACATCGACGGCGTCGCGATGTTCTGCGTCCGCTCCGGCGGCGCGACTTTCCCGATCATGACGGCGCTGACGCTGAATGCCCTGGCAGATGAGTGAGTTTCCGCTTTATTCGGCAGCCGAATTCCGCCGCCGCGCGCTCAACCAGACGGGTAACCCGGTCGAGCTTGCCTGGCGTGAGCACGGCGATCACCTTCTCAACCGAGAGAGAATTCTCGACGTCGAGGGGATGACGCTACGCGACGCCGCGGTGCTGGTGCCTGTCATCGACGAGGGAGACGACGCACGGGTCATCTTTACGCAGCGCACGACAAATCTGCGCAAGCACTCTGGCCAGATCGCCTTTCCGGGCGGCGCCATAGATCCGGACGATGCGTCGCCGGAGGCTGCCGCGATGCGCGAGGCTGAGGAGGAGATCGGGCTTGCCAATCTGTTCGTCGAACCGGTGGCCCGCCTGCCGCATTATCTGGCTGCGACCGGATTCCGCATTACGCCGATCCTGGCGGTCGTCAAGCCGGGTTTCGAGCTGACGCTAAGTCCGACCGAGGTCGAGGATGCTTTCGAAGTGCCTCTGTCGTTTCTGATGGACCCGACGCACCATATGCGCGACAGCATGGAGTGGAAGGGCAGCGAGCGTCATTTCTACCGCATGCCCTACGGTCAATGGATGATCTGGGGCATTACCGCCGGGATCGTCCGGACATTGTACGAGAGGCTTTACGCATGACGACTGTTGCCGGAGAGACGTGGTTCGCGGATGCGGCGCTCGGACAGGTTCTGGCGTTGCTCAACACCGACGGCGGCGAGGCGCGCATCGTTGGCGGAGCAGTCCGCAACAGCCTGATGGGGCTCGATGTCGCCGACATCGACGTCGCGACGACGCTGCTGCCGGACGCTGTCGTCGCCCGTGCCAAGGCGGCCGGCATCAGGGCCGTACCGACCGGCATCGCGCATGGCACAGTGACGTTGGTGATCGATGGCAAGCCGTTCGAGGTGACGACGTTGCGCCGCGACGTCGAGACCGACGGACGTCATGCCGAGGTGGCTTTCAGCACGGACTGGCAGGCGGATGCCGAACGCCGCGATCTGACGATCAATGCGCTCTATGCGACCGCTACCGGCGAGGTCATCGATCTCGTTGGCGGCCTTGCGGATATAGAGACCAGGACCATTCGGTTCATCGGCGAGCCGGCAACGCGGATCGCCGAGGATCATTTGCGCATACTGCGCTTTTTCCGGTTCTTTGCCTTCTATGGCACCGGTCGGCCCGATGCTGCGGGCCTCAGGGCCTGTGCCGGCGCGCGCGCCACACTGGCATCGCTGTCGGCCGAGCGCATCTGGTCGGAAATGAAGAAGCTGCTGGGAGCACCCGATCCGGGGCGTGCGCTGCTTTGGATGCGCCAGATCAGCGTGCTCACCGATATCTTGCCGGAAACCGAGAAGTGGGGCATCGACGCCATCCCGGCGCTTGTTTCCACCGAACGGGCGCTTGGCTGGTCGCCGGATCCATTGCTGCGACTTGCCTCCATAGTGCCGCCAGATGCCGACAGGCTGGCAAAGCTCGCGATCCGGTTGCGCCTGTCGAAGGCAGAGGCGGCGAGGCTTGCCACATGGGCGGCCGCACCCGTCGTCGACGACGAGATCTCTGACGCAGCGTTTCAAAGATTGCTGTATGGCCATGGAGCAGAGGGTATCCGCACCAGGTTGAAGCTCGCCCTTGCGGTGGCGCGGGGCAAGGCGGAGGGCGACTTTGCAGAGATGGCGCGTACGGCACGCATCGGCAAGCTGCTGGATCGCGCAGGCGGCTGGCAGAAGCCGGTCTTTCCAGTCAGCGGAGCCGATGCGCTGAAGGCAGGAATTGCTGCCGGCCCGCGCGTGGGCGAAGTGCTGGGCGATCTTGAACGCCAGTGGGTCGACGAGAATTTCGCGACCGACAAGGCTACCCTGCTGTCGCGGCTACGAGAAATGGTCTGATTTTCAGGGCAGCCTCCGCTTATCGCAGAAGCTGCGCCCGATGGTGGTGTTGCAGCCTGCTCAGCCTATTCAGGCATTGCCCAGGCTTTGAAAAGCTCCGACGTCTGGTGGCGGTGGGCGACGGAGCGCCTGGCGATGCGGTCCTGCGGAATACGGGATACATCGTTGGCCGGCCGGCCTTTCAGTTGCATCTTCACCTGCTCGATGAAGCAGGATAAAGGCAGATCGGAGCCGCTTCGGATGCGCTGGTCCTCCGCCAGCCTCCTGATAAAGTCAGGAGTATCCATCGCACTCGCTGTGGTCGGGGTAGGGGCTGCACTGCTCTTCGTAGACATGACAATCCTCCTCTGACTGTACCATGTTCAAGTTAAAGTAGTAGCAACGCGTTACTTTGTAAGACCCTCACGTTTTGTTGACATCAGGGCCAACGAACCACGGGCGGCAGGGACGACAGGATAGACTCTACATTGCCGCCGGTCTTCAGGCCGAAGATCGTGCCGCGGTCGTACAGAAGATTGAACTCGACATAGCGTCCGCGGCGAATCAATTGTTCGTCCCGGTGCTGCTCTGTCCACAGCTTGTTGAAGTTCGACCTTACAATCCGCGGGTAGACCATCGAAAATGCCCTTCCGACATCGCGCGTGAAGGCAAAGTCGGCCTCCCAGCCGCCGTCCTCCTCGCTCGAATGAAGCCAGTCGTAGAAAATCCCACCGATGCCGCGTGATTCGTTTCGGTGCTTCAGGAAGAAATACTCCTCGCACCAGGCCTTATAGCGCGGATAGTCTGCAACCGTATGACGGCCGCAGGCGATCTCCATGGCACGGTGAAATAGTTGGCTGTCGGGGTCTTCCTGTGTTCGCCTGCCATCAAGGACGGGCGTCAAGTCGGCGCCGCCGCCGAACCAGCGGCTGGTCGTGACCACCATGCGGGTGTTCATGTGCACGGCCGGCACGTTGGGATTGACGGGATGGGCGATGAGCGAAATGCCGGAGGCCCAGAAGCGCGGATCCTCGTTGGCACCGGGGATCTGGCTGCGAAAATCGGGGGCAAACTCGCCGTGCACGGTGGACGTGTGGACGCCGACCTTCTCGAAGACGCGCCCTTCCATCATCGACATCCTGCCGCCGCCGCCATCGCCCTCGCGCTGCCAATCCTTGGCAACGAAGCGGCCCGGTTCCTGGTCGGCAAGAGGGCCGGTCAACTCGTCTTCCAGCGCCTCGAATTCCGCGCAGATCGTGTCACGCAGGCTCTCGAACCAGCCGCGCGCAGCAAGCTTCTTGTCCTCGATGTCGTCAGGCAATCCGGTCGGAAGCTGTGGTCTTTCCATAAGTATCTCCGGCGCCATGTGTGCAGCGGCCACGACTCGCACGGCCTTCAAAATCGGGTTTTGCATAACAGCAAAGCAAGGTGGCAGCCAGCATCCCCCGCTTGAACACCGGCATAATCGACTCGCAAAATGAAGCGTCTGGTATTATCTTGGCGCAAAGGCAAGGTTTATCATGAAGATTACGGGATCGCCGCCCCTTGATGGGCTCAAGCGCCAGATCGACCGCCACCGCCGCAGCAAGCTTGCCGGCGGAAGGGGAGATTTTGTGCGCGAAACCTATTGCCTCAGTCGCCCCGACGCCCGCGAAAAAGCCCGCCAATGGTTCGACGATTTTCCAAAGGCCGCCTACTGGACGGAAGTCGAAAGCTGGCGACAGGTCGAAGGCGACCGCATAGAATTCACTATGCGCCGCCTGCCGACCGCAGACTGATCGTTTTTCTGCGCCGGCGTTCGACGCTCATTCATCGGCACCGATCTTCAGTTCATCCCGCGAGCATCTCACTCAGCTGCGTTCAGCAGGCGGCTTTCGATCAGCAGGCCGCTCTCGTCGAGGATGGGGTGGGCTACGGAGACGATGTGGGCATTGATCCGCTTGAGGTCGCGCAGCATGTCCAGATGCAGCGAACTGGTTTGCAGGCTGTCCATGCGACCGTCGCGCAGCCGGGCGATATGGCGATCCGAAGACTGCTTCTCGAGCCGACGGACATCGACCTTCACTTCCATCATCTGGCGGGCGAGATTGAAATCGCGCGTCACGAGGATCGTTTGGGCGACCCTCAGATTGTCGATGGTCATCGTGAACAGGCGCTGCAGCTCGGCAAAGCCATCGTCGGAAAAGGCGAGGCCGTGGCCGATCTTTTTCGCCACCTGCTCCGAAAGGCCTTTCTCGATGATATCGCCGATATGTTCGAGATTGATGGCGTAATCGATGATGACGATGGAACGACGGCTGGTTTCCTCGTCGAGCCCGCCACGGCCGAGCCTGGAGAGATAGACCTTGACTTCCTGCTGCAGCCGATCGACGCGCTTTTCCAGCAGCGGGATTTCCTTCAGCGAGGCCAGGTCGTTGTTATCGAATGCGGTCTGCGTGCGGATCAACATGCGTTCGATGAGATCGCCGACGGCCAGAACTTCGCGGGTCGCGCTAGCGACGGCAACCACAGGGGTCCCGAGAGCCTGTTCGTCGAGGAATCTCGGGCTGTCCTCGGTCGCGGCATCGGCGGGCACCAGCCGCAGCATCAGCCTTGAAATCAGTGGAGAAAACGGCCATGCGAGGGCGGCAAGCGCGATGTTGAACATCAAATGTGCGTCGACGGGCAGTTTTGCGGGCGCAAAGCCGAGGCCTTGCAGAAGGGCGCCAGCGTTGCCGGCCAATGGCATGGCAATGGCGCAGCCGATGGCGCGTACGATGAGGTTGCCAAGCGTCACGCGGCGGGCGGTTGCGGGACCGGACATGGTTGCGACGACGGGCGGAATGGCGCCGCCAAGGTTGGCGCCGAGCACCAGGACAATGGAGAGGGCGGGCGACAGGATGCCGGTGGAGGCGAGGGACAGGATCAGCACGACAACGGCAAGGCTCGACGACGAGATGAAGGCGAGGGCGGCCGAGAAGATCAATGCGACCGGCAGGGCGCCGTCGAGCAGGCCGATGAAGGCGGCAAGCGCCTGGGATTCGCGGATCGGTGCCGTCGCCATGCTCAGTAGCTGCAGCGATAGCAGCATCAGGCCGATGCCGATCAGCGCCGTGCCTGCGCCCTGCTGGTTGCTCGACGAGCGGCGGTAGAGAACGATGCCGATCAGGATGATCAGGGGCGACAGCCACTCGATGCCGGTTGCCACGATCCATGCCGTCACGGCGGTGCCGACATTGGCGCCGAGCAGCACGATCTGTGCCATGGACGGGATCACCAGGTCACGTTCGACGAAAGACGCGACCATTAGCGCGGTCGCGGTCGAACTTTGCAGCGCGATCGTCGCGACGAAGCCGGAGACGAAGGAACGGCCGCTGCTGCGTGTCCCGGTCGCCAGCCCGGTCCGCAGGCGGGCACCGAAAGCGCGGGTGACGCCGTCCTTTACCTGCGACAGGCCGAACAGCAGCAAGGCTACTGCGCCGAACAGGTTGATCATGACCGTGGTTGAGTCCATTTTTCGCGGGATTTCCTTCTCATGCCGTAGGCTTCCGGCATCGACCGGAGACTGAAAAGGCACGTAATTTCAGCGCTGGAGAGAGCCGCACCCGGCAAAATTTGCTCGTCGGCTAACTATTATATGGACAAAACCCGCTGCAAATCAACGCTTGTAGCGACATCTGCAGGTCAAATTTGCGTCACTGATGGCAGCGCGCCCTCAGCCCCAGCGTGTCTGGCGCAACGCCTCGCCCGCGATCATTGCCGCCGACATCGCGACGTTGATGGATCTCTGGCCTTCTACCATCGGAATGAGGATGCGACTATCGGCTCCCTCGTGGACCGCATCCGGGACGCCAGCGCTTTCCCGCCCGAACAGCAGGATGTCGCCGGCGCGAAAGAGGAAATCTGTGTAGCGTTCGGCTGCCTTGGTGGAAGCGAGTACCAGCCGGCGCCCGGTCCCGCGTCGCCAGGCCTCGAAATGCGCCCAGCTGATGTGGCGTGTCAGGGCCACTGCGCCGAGATAGTCCATGCCGGCGCGCTTAAGGTTGCGATCGGAGATGTCGAAGCCGGCGGGCTCGATGATGTCGACGGCAAGATCGAGGCAGGCAGCAAGCCGCAGGATCGTGCCGGTATTGCCGGCGATATCCGGCTGGTAGAGGGCGATGTGCAAGGCGGTCATGGCTCCTCGACTATCCGATCGGCAGCAAAACCCGCAACTGAAATGTGCGGTCATCAACGTCTGTGATGCGTCCCATCGCAAGTTCTGCGTGTTCGGACCTTCTTTGGGGCTTTTGCAGACGTCGTTTTTGCGATAAAAGGCACATTGTTCACAACGCAAACCAGCAGGAGGCGCTAATGGATCGATTTTTGGCTGTTCGTCTCCCGGTGCGTACGCCGGTGTCTAATCCGGCTGCTTTCGTCAGGATCTGACGACTTTCTCCCTTTTTGAACCATCGCGCGGCTGATACGGCCTCGTTCTTTCCGCGACCGCTCCCATATGACGCTGCGAAACCATTGGACGCAGCGGCGGGATGCGGCTTCGACGTTTCTGGAGCATTTCATGTTTGGCTGGTTTGAACGGCGTCTGAACCCATTCCCGAGCGAGGAACCCAGCGTTCCGCCGCGCGGGCTATTTGCTTTCTGTTGGCACTACACAAAGCCTGCAGCCCCATGGCTTGCCGCCATGGGCTTCCTGACGATGCTGATTGCCATCGGCGAGGTCACGCTATTCCGGTTTCTCGGCCAGATCGTCGACTGGCTGTCGCATGCCGACAAGGCAACGTTCCTGCAAACGGAAGGCGCGACGCTGTTCTGGATGGCAGCGATGGTGCTTGTCGGCCTGCCGGTCGCGGCCGTGCTGGATTCGATCATCATGCATCAGGTGTTGCTCGGCAATTATCCGATGATTGCCCGCTGGCAGATGCACCGGTTCCTGCTGCGCCACAGCATGACGTTCTTCGCTAACGAATTTGCCGGCCGCGTTTCCACAAAGGTGATGCAGACGTCGCTTGCCGTGCGCGAAACGGTGATGAAGCTGCTCGACGTCTTCGTCTATGTCGTCACCTACATCATCACGATGATCATCATCGTCGGAACGGCAGACTGGCGGCTGCTGTTGCCGCTCCTCGTCTGGCTGGCGATCTATATCGGCATCGTCAGCTTCTTCGTCCCGAAGCTCCGCAAGATCGCCGCGACGCAGGCCGACGCGCGCTCGACCATGACCGGTCGTGTCGTCGACAGCTACACCAACATCGCGACCGTGAAGCTGTTCTCCCATGCCGGTCGCGAGGAATCCTATGCCAAGGCGGGGATGGATCTGTTCCTGCAGACGGTTTACGGACAGATGCGCTACGTCAGCCTTTTCCAGGCGTCGGTCTACATCAATAACTGCGTGGCGCTCTTCGTCATCTCGGCGATTTCCATATGGTTCTGGCTGAACGGTTCCATCGAGGTCGGCGCGATTGCGATCGCCATAGGTCTGGCGATGCGTGTCAACGGCATGTCTCAGTGGATCATGTGGGAAGTATCTGCGCTGTTCGAGAACATCGGCACGGTCTATGACGGCATGGAGATGATGACCAAGAAGCACGACATCATCGATCGGCCTTCGGCGTCGACGTTGGTCGCGCAGAAGGGGGCGATCCGCTTCGACCATATCCGCTTCCATTACGGCAAGGCGAAGGGTGTGATCGAGGATCTGACGCTGGATATCCATGCTGGCGAGAAGATCGGCCTCGTCGGGCGTTCCGGCGCCGGCAAGACGACGCTGATGAACCTGCTGCTGCGCTTCTACGAACTGGAGTCCGGGAAGATCACCATCGACGGGCAGGACATCGCCGGCGTGACGCAGGAGAGCCTGCGTGCGCTGATCGGCGTCGTGACACAGGATACGTCGCTGCTGCATCGCTCCATCCGCGATAACATCGCCTACGGCCGCCCGGATGCCACCGACGCCGAGATCGTCGAGGCGACCAAGCGTGCCAACGCGTGGGAGTTCATCGAGAACCTGGTCGACTTGAACGGCCGCAGGGGTCTCGATGCGCAGGTCGGCGAGCGTGGCGTCAAGCTCTCCGGCGGCCAGCGGCAGCGGGTGGCAATTGCCCGGGTGTTCCTCAAGGATGCACCGATCCTGATCCTCGACGAGGCGACCTCGGCGCTCGATTCGGAAGTCGAGGCGGCCATCCAAGAGAACCTGTTCGCGCTGATGCAGGGCAAGACGGTTATCGCCATCGCCCACCGGCTGTCGACGCTGACGGAGATGGACCGCGTCGTGGTTCTCGACAAGGGCAAGCTGATCGAGACCGGCAGCCACGCGGACCTCATCACTAGGGGCGGCATCTACGCCGATCTGTGGAACCGCCAGTCGGGCGGCTTCCTCGCTGACCACTCCACCGAGGCTGCTGCGGAGTAGGGCGCGGTAACAACATGGCAGCGCGTCGTCATACGATGACGCGCTGCAGGCCCGGAATGCGCATGAGCGCAAGGCTCAGAAGTGTGGCCAGGCCGAAAGACAGGATGGTCAGGAGCCCGACTCTCCAGATCTCATCGTTGCCTATGACGGGTGCGAGCAGCCAGAGGAAGAAGACGTGGCTGGCATATACAGTCAGGCTGATCCGGCCAGACCACGCGAGCCGGTCCACAAACTGTGAACGCGGTATCTGGCGCACCCCGAGAAAACACGTCAGGCCGACCAGATACGTGGCGATTGTGAAGTCGTGGCTGACGAAAACGGCTGCATGCGAAGCGCGATAGATCAGCCATTCCTCCAGGATTAGGGCAATGTAGGAGAGACCGATCGCCGGGGCCGCCCATCTGCCCAGCGTCCAGTTTCCCACCTTGGCGCAGAGGCCGAGGTAAACGAACAGAGGTGCGATGAACAGGCCTCCGCGTTGCGGATTGCCTGGCAGATGAAGCACATTGTGATAGCTGCTGAAAATCACGCCGATGGCTGCAAGGACGACGCACAGGGTGCCCGTGGCCCTGATGCCGATGAGGCTCGTTCCCGCCGATACCAGCACCAGCGCAAGTCCGAGCGCCGGCAGGAACCAGAGGTGGAAAGCGGTGCCCCCCGAGATCATGTCGCGCGGGCTGAACGACCATTGCTGGATCGGACAGATTTGCAGGAAGACGAAGTAGGCGAGCATCCAGAACAGGTAGATCGGCAGCAGGCGGTTCAACGGCTTGAAGACCACCGACAGATCGAGCTTTGCCAAGGGTCTCAGGAAGTAGCCGCTGGTGATGAAGAAGAACGGCACCGCAACGCGACAGGCGATGGCCACGAGTGCTGCCCAGTCGGGGTAAGACGGATGCTGGGCCGGAGGCAGGCAGTGCAGCAGAACGATGGCGAATGAGAAAACGTAGCGCATCGCATCTATGGACGTGTTGCGGTCTGGCCTGGCGAGTAGGATTTC
Organism: Rhizobium tumorigenes; assembly: GCF_003240565.2. Lineage (NCBI taxonomy): Bacteria > Pseudomonadati > Pseudomonadota > Alphaproteobacteria > Hyphomicrobiales > Rhizobiaceae > Arminella > Arminella tumorigenes. Next base: position 2,051,463 of record NZ_CP117255.1, on the reverse strand, counting down.
GTCGGCCATCGGCAAATCTCCTTGAGGATAGGCAGGTCGTCTTCGTTTGCGCGCCGCTGGAGTGCAAGCGCCATCGTCCGGTTTTGGTGAACTCACTGTGTCCGGCTGACTGTCTGCCCGAGAATGTGTCCCGAAAAAGGGCACGAGCAGAAGAGCGTGACGCGTGGCGCAAAATGATGCCGCTTTCGCAGCAGCGGCCTCTATTCCGAGCTCTGGGCCAGGCATCCGGAGGCTTCATTGCCTTCCATGCGGAATAGTCGGACTACCGGGCGATGGTGAAGTCGGTGATGAGCCCGTAGTGGTTCGACCCCATGGCATCCTCGATCCGACGCACGGATTTCAGCTGCAGCGGGGGCCGCGCAAACACGTGATCGATGGCGATGCCTAAGGCGCCGGCCTCGATCGGCCAGGTTGCGGGCTCCGGGAAAACGTGGGCCAAGTTGCTGCGGCGGAGAAACGCCTGCATGTCGGGTTCGACCACGGCCGCATTAAAATCGCCGGCCAGCAGCAGCGGTTCGCGGACCGCGTTCAAGGAATCTGACAAGGCTGCCAGTTCGTCTGCATGGAAGTCGTCGAAATAAGGTTTGCTCAGATGGGCGGAGGCGAAGGCGATCTTTTGGCCATCTATGTCTACGGTCGCCAGAATGAAGCGGTTTCGCCACAATCCGCTGAGGCTACCGATCGACTGCGAGATGAACGGCCGCTTGGACATCAACAGGCTGTCGCAATTGTCCTCCATCACGCCGCAGCCGATGCGGTAGGGATAGACGGCAGCCAGTCGCGTCATCTGCGACAGCATCGGCGGCGCCTCGAACATTTCCACGACATCGGCCTTGGAGTTGAGAACGAGATCGGCAATTTTTTCCGAATTGGAGAAATTGTCGCCGTCGATGTTGAAAGACAGCAGCCGGTAGGACGGTTGCGCGTCAGCAGGCGCTGGCGTTTCTGCGCGGGCCTGAAGCAGGACGATCGAGTGGCCGGTGATGACGATCGCGACCACCAACATCGCGATGGCGTACCAGTGGCGCCGCACTGCGAGCGCCAGAAGCGCTCCGACAATGCAGGCGATGCCGATGTGCGTCTGCAGGCTCTCGAAGAAGGCGAGGATCCACAGGTGTGTGACATAACGGGCCGCCAGGATGCCGAGAATGCAGGTGGTCACCACCGATATCACGCAATAGACGGTATCTCTCATGACCCTGGCTTACCTCTGGATGCGCGCTTCTGCGGAGCGACTAGCACGGTGCCCCTGTTGTTGCAACGCAGCAAGTTTGCGATGGTTGTTTTTGCAGTGCAACGCGGGGATTTGCTTTGCGAATCCCTCGGCAATTCATGCGGTTACCACAATAGTCCAAGCGTAGACGGTTTTGATCTGTCATGCGCCGATAAAACTGTAGTTTTGCCCGCGACATTGTGCCCACCTCCGCTGGCAAGACTGGACATGGCGTTCGATCAAGCTTAGAAAACGGCTGGGGGCGGAGAAAATCTATGGCAGAATTGTGGCCTGGGCGATTCGCCGGAGTTGAGGGATTGCCGCGGCACATCCGCGGTTCTGCGTGAAGAGGAGGGGCCGCGTGAGCGAGAACGACACGAAGAGCGAGACCTTAGGCGAGCCGACGCGGCGCGATTTTCTGTATATAGCAGCCGGCATGGCCGGCGTAGTCGGTGCCGTTTCGGCAGTCTGGCCATTTATCGACCAAATGCGGCCGGATCAATCCACGCTGGCGCTTGCTTCTGTCGAAATCGATGTTTCCAGCCTTGAACCCGGCATGTCGTTGACAGTCAAATGGCGTGGCAAGCCCGTCTTCATCCGCAACCGGACAGAAAAAGAAATCGCCGAGGCCAATTCCGCCCCGATCGGCGACCTCAAGGACCCGGTCGCGCGCAACGCCAACCTGCCTCCCGAAGAACAAGCAACCGACATCGCCCGCTCGGCGGGCAAGGGAAAGGAGAACTGGATCGTAATGATCGGTTCCTGCACCCATCTCGGTTGCGTGCCGCTCGGCACTTCGGGGGAATATGGCGGTTGGTTCTGTCCGTGCCATGGGTCGGTCTATGACACTGCCGGTCGTATCCGGAAGGGTCCCGCACCCATGAACCTCGCCATACCGACGTTCGCATTTACATCCGACAAAGTGATCAAGATCGGTTGAGGGGGATACTGAATCATGAGTGGTCAATCAACCTACGAGCCATCCACCGGACTTGAAAAGTGGATCGACTCGCGGCTTCCTTTGCCGCGTCTGGTCTATGACAGCTTTGTCGCCTATCCGGTGCCGCGCAACCTGAACTATGCCTATACATTTGGCGCAATGCTGGCTGTCATGCTGGTGCTGCAGATCCTGACAGGCGTGGTGCTGGCAATGCATTATGCAGCCGAGACGACCGTGGCGTTCAACTCCGTCGAAAAGATCATGCGCGACGTGAACCATGGCTGGCTGCTGCGCTACATGCATGCCAACGGTGCATCGTTCTTCTTCGTCGCCGTCTACCTGCACATCGCGCGCGGCCTGTATTACGGCTCCTACAAGGCGCCGCGCGAGGTTCTCTGGATCCTCGGCGTCATCATCTACCTGCTGATGATGGCGGCTGGCTTCATGGGCTACGTGCTTCCCTGGGGCCAGATGTCGTTCTGGGGCGCGACCGTGATCACCGGCTTCTTCTCGGCGCTGCCTTACGTCGGCGAGTGGGTCCAGCAGTTCCTGCTCGGCGGCTTTGCCGTCGACAATCCGACGCTGAACCGCTTCTTCTCGCTGCACTACCTGCTGCCGTTCATGATTGCCGGCGTCGTCGTGCTGCATATCTGGGCGCTGCATGTGGCAGGCCAGACCAATCCGACCGGCGTCGAGATCAAGACAAAGACGGATACGGTGCGCTTCACGCCCTATGCGACGATGAAGGATGCGCTCGGTGTGTCCGTCTTCCTGCTGGTTTACGCCTATTTCGTCTTCTATCTGCCGAATTATCTCGGCCACGCCGACAACTACATTCCTGCCGATCCCTTGAAAACACCGGCGCATATCGTACCTGAATGGTATTTCCTGCCGTTCTACGCCATGCTGCGCTCGATCACCTTCAGCATCGGTCCGATCGACTCGAAGCTGGCCGGCGTGCTCACCATGTTCGGCGCGATCCTGGTGCTGTTTTTCGTGCCTTGGCTCGACACGTCGAAGGTTCGCTCGGCTGTCTATCGTCCCTGGTACAAGGTATGCTTCTGGCTGTTCGTCGCCAACGCCATCTTTCTCGGTTGGCTCGGAGCGATGCCGGCGGAAGGTACCGGGCTTTTCGGCCTCTTGTTCCACGGCGACCTGAGGGGCAATTACGTCGCCTACTCGCAGTTCGGGACACTGTTCTACTACGGCTTCTTCCTGGTGATCATGCCGGTCCTTGGCCTCGTCGAGACACCGCGACGAATACCAAACTCGATTACCGAGGCGGTACTCGAGAAGCAGAGCCGCAAGTCCGCTCCAGCGGTCGTGGTCGGGGCATGAGCGCGGAGATGGGGAAGACGACGATGAGCAAGTTCGCTGCCGGCTTTCTGACGCTGGCGATCCTCGCTGGCGCAGGCACGGCGCTTCGTGCCGAGGACACCAAGCCGGCCGCCGAGGCGACGCCGGTCTATCCGCTCAAGGAGCCGCGAGAGCAGAAGTGGACGTTCGCCGGACCCTTCGGCTACTACGACAAGGCGCAACTGCAGCGCGGGCTGAAGGTCTATGCCGAGGTCTGTTCCGCCTGTCATTCGATGAGCCTCGTGCCGTTCCGCACACTCAGCGATCTCGGCTATTCGGAGGCGCAGGTGAAGACCTTCGCCGCCAACTACGAGACGCAGGACGGACCGAATGCGCAAGGGGAGATGTACACCCGGAAGGCTGTGCCATCCGACCATTTCCCGTCGCCTTTTCCCAACAAGGAAGCGGCTGAGGCTGCCAACCACGGTGCCGCACCGCCGGACTTCTCGCTGCTTGCCAAGGCGCGTGAAGTCGAGCGCGGCTTTCCGCGCTTCGTCTTCGATATCTTCACGCAATATCAGGAAAACGGGCCGGATTACATATACTCGCTGCTGACAGGCTACGAGGAACCGCCGGCCGGTTTCCAGGTGCCGCCGAATGGGCACTACAATCCGTACTTCCATGCCGCAGCTGTGCTGGCCATGCCGAAGCCGCTGTCCGATGGCCAGGTGACCTATGACGACGGATCGCCCCAGACCGTCGATCAGTACGCCCATGATGTGTCTTCTTTCCTGATGTGGGCTGCCGAGCCGCATCTGGAGGAGCGCAAGCACACCGGCTTCATGGTCATGGTGTTCCTGCTGATCTTCACCGTCCTGATCTACCTGGTAAAGCGGTCGGTCTACGCCAAGACGGAACACTGAGCAGGACGCGATAGGTAACGACGAGGCCGCTTCGGGCGGCCTCGTCATTGCTAGGTTCGAAGCTGTCTCAGCTTGCGCGACTGCGATTGCGCTTTCGGCTGGACATGGCTGGCTGCTCCACCCTATTGGTGGCTTTTTGCAACGAACAGCAGCAGGCTCCTTCGCCAATGACAACCCGTGACAATGAACTTATCCGATCTATCCGTTCCATTCCGGATTATCCTAAGCCCGGCATCATGTTCCGCGATATCACCACGCTGCTCGGTAATCCCCGGGCTTTCCGGCGTGCCGTCGATGAACTCGTGCAGATCTGTGCCGGCATGAAGATCGACAAGGTCGCCGGCATGGAAGCGCGTGGCTTCATTCTCGGCGGCGCTGTGGCCCACCAGCTGTCAGCCGGGTTCATCCCCATTCGCAAGAAGGGCAAGCTGCCGCATGAAACGGTCAGCATCGCCTACAGCCTCGAATACGGCCTCGACGAAATGGAGATGCACCGCGATGCGGTCATGCCCGGCGAACAGGTCATCCTCATCGACGACCTCATCGCCACAGGCGGCACCGCTGTCGGCGCGACGCAGTTGCTCCGACAGATGGGCGCCGAGGTGGTGGCTGCCTGCTTTGTCATCGACCTCCCGGATCTCGGCGGTCGCCGTAAGCTTGAAGCGCTGGATGTGCCTGTGCACACGCTGGTGGAATTCTCGGGCCACTAGCCGGTTCCCGAGCCATCGAGAGCGGCGTCACTCGAATTCGAGGACGCTACTTTCGAAACGGAGAACCGGGATGCCGTCCTGGTTCTCGCCCTCGCAGAGGATGGTGTTGATGATCCATCCCGGGCGCGAGGCGAGGCTGCGGCTCGACAACAGCGTCACCGAATAGCGCACCGTGTCGCCGGCAAAGATCGGTCGCAGCCATTGCAGGTTTTTGAAGCCGGGCGAGGGGCCGAGTTTCGGCGCCGTCAGGCCCCGGCTTTCGAGGCGGGCCGTCTCCTCTGCCCAGAAAGCGACGAAGGTCTTCATCCAGGCCGAGCAGCTATGCCAGCCGGAGGCACAGAGGCCGCCGAACAGCGATTGCCTCGCCGCTTCCGGATCGACGTGGAAAGGTTGCGGGTCAAAGCGTGTCGCATAGGCGACGATGCGATCCGCGTCGAAGGTGTAGGTGCCGATATCGACCTTGAGGCCGATGGCATAGGTCTCCGCCATTGTCATGCCGGATCCCCCGCTGCGGTCTCGATGCGGAACATGATGGAGTTTTCCACGAGGTTGACGATCTCGCCGCGCTGATTCTCCACCTCGTGACGGAATTTAACGATACCGATGCCCGGTCGCGACCGCATGGGACGGGCTTCGAGCACTGTCGAACGGCCGGACAGCGTATCGCCGGAGAGGACCGGCTTTCGCCATTCCATGACGTCGATGCCCGGCGAGCCTTCGGAGAGCGAACGGCACAGAAAGCTGTCGAACATCATCCGCATGAACATCGACGAAGTATGCCAGCCCGACGCTGCAAGGCCTCCAAGGATGCTGGCGCGGCCGGCTTCCTCGTCAAGATGCATCGGCTGCGGGTCGAACTCCCGTGCGAATGCGATGATTTCATCAGACGTCACCGCCATTGGACCGAGCGGAAAGCTGCGGCCGGCGGTGAAATCTTCGAATGCAAGTCTCTTGTCAGCCATCGCGGTCTCCTCCCGCTTCGCGCAATACGGCTTGCGCCGGATCAGGTGTTGAAGCGGAAGTGGATGACGTCGCCGTCCTGAACCACGTATTCCTTGCCTTCGTCGCGGCCCTTGCCAGCTTCCTTGGCGCCGACTTCACCCTTGAAGTTGATGTAGTCGTCGTAGCCGATTGTGAAGGCGCGGATGAAGCCGCGTTCGAAATCGGTATGGATGACGCCGGCCGCTGCCGGTGCCTTGGTGCCGCGCGCAATCGTCCAGGCACGCGTTTCCTTGGGGCCGACGGTGAAGTAGGTGATGAGGTCGAGCAGGCTGTAGCCGGCGCGGATCAGGCGGTCGAGGCCAGCTTCCTTGAGGCCGAGGGCCTCCAGGAACTCCTTGGATTCTTCATCCGGCAGCTGCGCCACTTCGGATTCGATGGCGGCCGAGATGATGACGCATTGCGACCCTTGCGCCTTGGCCATTTCTTCCACGGCCTTGGTATGGGCGTTGCCACTGACCGCATCGCTTTCGGCGACGTTACAGACGTAGAGCACCGGGTGCGACGTCAGCAGGTTCAGCCCTTTCAGGATCTCCAGCTCTTCGGCGTCGAGTTTGGGCAGCAGCGTGCGGACCGGCTTGCCTTCGTTGAGGAGCGCGAGCGACGCGTCCATCATCGGCAACAGCGTCATCGATTCCTTGTCGTTGCTCTTGGCGCGCTTGCGAGTCTGCTCGGTGCGACGCTCCAGGCTCTCGAGATCGGCCAGCATCAGTTCCGTATCGATCGTCTCGGCGTCGCCGACCGGATCAATGCGGCCTTCGACATGGGTGATGTCGTCGTCTTCGAAGCAGCGCAGCACGTGCACCACAGCATCGACTTCGCGGATGTTGGCGAGGAACTTGTTGCCGAGGCCTTCGCCCTTGGAGGCTCCGCGCACCAGGCCTGCAATGTCGACGAAGGAAATGCGGGTTGGGATGATTTCCTTCGAGCCCGCAATGCCGGCCAGCTTCTGCATGCGCGGATCCGGCACGGCGACTTCGCCGGTGTTCGGTTCGATGGTGCAGAACGGATAGTTGGCCGCCTGAGCCTGCGCCGTCTTGGTCAGCGCATTGAAGAGTGTGGACTTACCGACATTCGGAAGGCCGACGATACCGCATTTGAAGCCCATGGCTGTGACACCTGATTTACTGGAAATGTTTGGCTGTGCGTATGAGATAAAGGAGCAGGGCGGTCAAGCCTTTCGGCATCTGCAGGGCCGTTGTCTTGAAGGTATGGCGGATTTGCCCTACAATCTAGGGCGAAGCGATGTCATTGAAAAGCGGTGTGATAACTTCAGCAGACCAGCCGATTCTATCGGGGCGCTATGGTTTGCCCATCGGCCGCGCTGGTCATCGAGCATGGGCCTCAGCTTGTAAGACACGCATGTTCGTTCTTGAACATTGCCTGCTTGAACACTGCCTGTCGCAGCGCAATATAAGGCCAAGTCGAGCCCAGCAGAGCTCCGGCGTCTTCAGGAGACGGATTTTCCATGAGTGCCAGCAGTACAAACCTCAAACCCAAGACCGTGATCAAGCCTAAGCTTGAGCAGCCCAAGATGTACAAGGTCATCCTGATCAACGACGATTTTACGCCGCGCGACTTCGTCATCATGGTGCTGAAGGCGGTGTTCCGCATGAGCGAGGAAACCGGCGCGCGGATGATGATCACGGCCCATCAACTGGGTTCCTGCGTCATCGTCGTCTGTGCCAAGGACATTGCCGAGACCAAGGCCAAGGAAGCAACCGACTACGGCAAGGAAGCCGGATTCCCGTTGATGTTCACCACCGAGCCGGAGGAATAGGCGGGGAGGTGGTGGCGGATAAAGGGTATCCTGGTTATCGGATCAGATGGGAAAAAGTTTGGCTCGGTGCAAGCCCGCCTGATCAAGTCTATTTTTCAGGCCTTCCGTCATCTGTGGGGTGAGAGCGCGTTTAGGCAGATAGATGTAAATATGCGGTCCGAAGAATAGGACCATGATCCTGTCGTCCTCACACCATGCGCGAATATATTTCCACCTGTACAATTGATATCCGCTGTCGGTTTCGACTCGTACGCCCTCATCGTTCCATTCGAAGACACACCGCTCGTGGTAGAAGGGCGACAGGCGATAGTTGGTCACCGCCCGCCGGCGATTGCGGAACCTTTTGAGCTTGGTAATAGCAAGCAAGCCGCAGAATATGGCGAGGCTCATTGTCACAACGCGAATCGCCATGTCGAGCCGGCCCGGCGGATCTCCCGGCAGAAATAAGGATACTGCGCATCCCAGCACAATGGATGGCACAATGACGCCAGCAACCTGAAAGTTGGAGCGTTGCATAAGTTCGTTGCCCATCGCGAATTCCGCAGCCGTGAGCGTGTAAGCTGTCTTGTTATCGCTTAACGCGTCGGTGGGTATCTCCGGTGATGAAGCCATCGCGTCACTCCTTGCCACCAAACAACTTCTTCAGCATATCCGCCATCGGGCCGGTCGTCGGCAGGGCCTTGGGCTGGTTGAAATTCCGTGCAGCGCGGATATGCGACTGGCCTGGTGGCTTTCCCGATGCGGCCAGCTTCGGTGCCTTTTCTTCCGACGACTTTTCGCCCACTGAAAGCGCCAGCTTGTTCATCAGCTGCGAATCCTCGTTGCGTACCAGCATGTCGGCGTGGTCGGCAAGCGTTTCGAGCAGAGGCTCCAGCCAGGTCTTGTCGGACTTGGCGAAGTCGCCGAGCACGTGGCTCTGTACCAGGTCCTTGACGCCGGGATGGCCGATGCCGAGGCGAAGGCGGCGATACTCGCGCCCGGCATGCGCGTCGATTGACTTGATGCCGTTGTGTCCGCCATGGCCGCCGCCCGTCTTCAGCCGTGCGCGGCCTGGAACGAGATCGAGTTCATCGTAGATGACGACGAGATCTGCAGGCTGCAGCTTGTAGAAGCGCATCGCCTCAGCGACGGACTCGCCCGAGAGGTTCATAAATGTTTGCGGCTTGATGAGCAGCACCTTCTGTCCATCGAGTTCACCTTCGGCAATGACGGCCTTGAACTTCTTCGTCCAGGGCGAGAAGCTGTGGCGACGGTGGATGGCATCGACGGCCATGAAGCCGATGTTGTGGCGATTGGCTTTGTACTGGGGCCCGGGATTGCCGAGGCCGGCGATAAGAAGCATGGCTGTCGTCCTTTCGCAGATGACGAAGCCGTTCATCGACGCGAATGGGTCGTCAAGTCAAGACGGATTTTCTGGCGGATGAGGGGTCGAGGCCTCAGTTTTCGAGCGCCATTCCGTACTGCTGGAACAGTTGCTTCTGCGTTCCGTCAGTTATCAGCCCGGTCAATGCAACCTGCATCTTCTGGCGCAAATCCTCGGGGAAGTCCTTGTGGCAGGCGATGCCCATCACCTGGCGCGACAAGAGGACGACGCGCTCCAGCGGCTTACCCTCCTTGATCAGCTTGTCCAGGTAAGGTTCCGACAGCGGCATCATGTCGATGCGGTCGTTCATCAGTTTCTTGAGCGTCGCCGACATGGTGTTGGCAACGTCGATCTTAGGGAATTCGAGATTGCGCAGCAGGGTCTCGGTGTAGTCCTCGCGCCAGGTGCCGACTGTAAACGGTTTTGCTTCTTCGAGGGTTGTCGCGTTGACCGAAGTGCCTGTGTGTTTGACGAGAAAATTGCGATCGACCAGCAGCGGCTCAACCCATTTGAACAGGGTGTCGCGATCGCTTGTATGGGCAGTGACAAAGACGCAGTTCATCGGTGTCGTCCGGGCCTGTGAATAGGCGCGGGCCCAAGGGACGACGTCGATGGTGAAATCGTTCAATCCGCGCATCATCAGCCTGATCTGGTCGACGGCAGCGCCCCGGATGTCGTTTCCTTCGCGGTAGCTGAAGGGCGGATATTCTTCCGTCACGAAGGATACAGTCTGCGCCTCGGCAGTGACGGTAAGCTGGGAAGCAATCAGGAAAGGCAAAAGCATTTTGATCATGGGCTTCTCCAGCGCGAGGTTCAGGATGCCAAGGCCATACTGCCGCGACCGCCGCTAGTGTGGCCTGCCAGCGTTTCCAGCAGCGCATCCGGATGCTGTGGCCTGTGGAACAGGTAGCCCTGGCCGTAGTCGATACCCATGGCGATCAGCGTCGCACACTCGTCTTCGGTCTCTATGCCTTCAGCGATCACCGTACAGTTCATCTTGTGGGACAGGGTCGTGATGCTTTCGACCAGCATCCGGCTTTTCCGACGGACGTCCGGAGACGCATCGTTGATAGCCTTGGTGAAAGATTGGTCGATCTTAATGATGTCGACCGGAAAGCGGTTGATGTAGCTGAGCGACGAGTAGCCCGTCCCGAAATCGTCCAGCGCGATGCGACATCCGAAACCGCAGATCTCGTTGATGATGTTGCGGACCTCGGGGTTGTCGTCCATCAGGACCGCCTCGGTGATCTCGATGACGATCCGTTGCGGCTTGATTTCGTGGCGCATGAGCAGACCGGCGATCAATGCGGGCAGGGCCGGCTCGAACTGGAGTGGCGAGAAGTTGATCGCCAGATAGACATCCTGCATGCCGTCGAGCCTGGAAATGCGGGCGAGGTTGGCGATGGCTTTTTCCATGATCCGCGTTCCGATGCGGATGATGGATCCGGTTTCCTCGGCGATATCGATGATCGGCTTTGGCGGCAGGACTCCCTTCTGTGGATGGTGCAGGCGCATCAGCGCCTCGAAGCCGGCAATCGAACGATCCTCGATGTTGACGATCGGCTGCAGGTAAGCCTCGAACCAGTCTTCGGTCAGGCCTGTCTCGATGAAGGCTTCCACCTCGGCGCGGCCGCGTGCGTCGTCCAACATGCTGTTGTCGAAGATCTGCGCGCCATTTTTGCCCTCGCGCTTCTTGGCATACATGGCCATGTCTGACTTTTGCAGCAGTTCGGAGGCGTTGGCAGCGTGGCGCGGATAGATGGCGATACCGATGCTGGCGCTGAGGCGGGCATCGCCAACGAACGGAGCTGCGAAGATCTCTGCGACGCTGGCTGCCATGGCGAGTGCCTTTTCTTCGGCGTCTTCGGACAAGATCAGAATTGCAAATTCGTCCCCGCCGAGGCGGGCTGCGATGTCACCTGGCGACAAATGGGCCTGCAGACGCGCGACGAGTTCGCACAGTGCTGCATCGCCTGCAGCATGGCCGAGATTGTCGTTGATCCACTTGAAACGGTCAAGATCGATAAACAGGCAGGCCAGTTCCCGGCGGCGTAGGTCTGCCTCGTTGATCTTGGCATCGAGCGCCGTCTCGAAACCCTGGCGGTTCAGGAGGCCGGTCAGGTGATCGGTGATCGCCTGGCGCAGATTGCGGTCCTCGGATTGCTTGAGTTCGGTGACATCTGTCATGACCGACAGCGACCGTCCGCCCTTGGCGGCTGTCGATTCCAGGATGAGCAGATCCATGATCCGGCCGTCTGCGCAGGGGAACTTGACCGTCACCTCGATCTGCGGTGCAGCCCGGCCGTGTTTCTGCTTTCGCTGAATGTATTTCTCGCGGGACTGTTCCATCAGCAGGCTGGCGAAGGGGCGGCCAAGAACCTGCTCCCGCCGGTAGCCTGTCGCGGCCAGCCAGTAATCGCTGACGGCGGAAATGCAGTCGTTCTGGTCCAGGGAGAACAGCATGGCGGGGGTGAGGTTGTAGGTATCGGTTGCGCCGCGATGGGCGAGCTTCAGTTCTGTCTCCTCGCGCTCCAGCTTGATCTGCATCTCGTTGAAGCTGCGCGCCAGCCGACCCATTTCGTCGTTCGATTGCCAGTCGACGTGGTGGCGGGAGCCGAGCTGGCGTGTCGCCTCGATGGCATGGGCAAGCCGCATCAGCGGCTGGATGACAAATATCCGATTACCGATCAGGGCTGTTCCGAAAACGGTCAGTACGGCGAAAATGAAAATCGAGATGAAGACGATCTCTTCGTGCTTCAACCCATCGAAGATGCCGAGCTGCGGGTAGAGAACGGTGATGGTGCCGAGGGTCTTCCTGCCGTCCACCGTCATGTAAGTGATGGCGCGCGAGATCGATTCCAGCTTGCCGTCGAAGGATTTGGGAATGGTCGATTGGGTAATGTCCAGCTGTCCGGATGTGTCGCGGACGTTGACCTGGACCTGCTCGCCCTCGGAGACGGTGGTGGCGCTGACCTGGGTGATGGTGTCCTCGTCCAGATCCCAGAGAGGCTTGGCCAGCGCCTGTGCGTTGGCGGCCAGCAAGACCGTGATGTGATCGCGGATTTCCTTCTCGGCGCGTTCCGACGAGAGAAACAGGAACAGCACGAACAGCGGTGCGACGAAGACCAGAAGGGCGCCGCAGACGATCGCAAAAAACCTGTTTTCGACGGAATTGTTCATCGCGTCCGAATCTTCCCCTGGTTGAAGGTGGCGCTCGAGCGATGTTTATCGGACGGCTGCAACTCTGTGGCGTAAAGTTTCACAGATTTGTTAAGGGTTGCTGAAACGGCGGGGTTAACGGTGTGGTATCTCAGTGCCCGAGGCCGCTGGTCCACAGCTGGCTGCAGGCACGAAAAAACCCGCCGTCCAGCGAGGATGGCGGGTTCTGATTTCTTCGACGATTTCGGAAAAGCTTACTCTTCCGAAGCGCCTTCTTCCCCTGTCGTTTCGTCTTCAGTGACGCCGACTACCGGGGGAACGATGGTGGCGATCGTGAAGTCACGATCTGTGATCACAGGCTGTACATCCTGCGGAAGTGTGACGTCCGAAATGTGGATGCTGTCGCCGATCTTCAGGCCGGTCAGGTCGACCGAGAAGAATTCCGGGATCTTGTCGGCAGGGCAGGTCACTTCAACTGCATGGCGAACGATGTTGAGAACGCCGCCGAGCTTGATGCCAGGTGCCTTGTCGTCGTTGAGGAAGTGAACCGGGATTTCAACGGTCACCTGGGTGTTGCCGGAGACGCGCAGAAAATCGACATGCAGAACGAAGTCGCGGACCGGGTCGAGCTGGTAGTCCTTCGGCAGGACGCGGTAGGACTTGCCGTCGACTTCGACCGTGACGATCGTTGTCAGGAAGCCACCGGCGTGAACGCGCTTGGTGACTTCATTGGTGTTCAAGGTGATGGAAACGGGAGCCTGCTTGTCGCCATAGATGACAGCAGGAATGAGACCTTTGCGGCGAAGTTCACGGGCGGACCCCTTACCGACCCGTTCGCGTGCGTCGGCCTTGAGCTGATAGCTTTGGTTGCTCATGGCAATTCCTTTCAAGATTACTGGAGAGTCTTGGCCTTTGCGGTGAACCGCGTGGCAAGACCGGAGGACGGCCGAAACCGGCCCCATCCGCATTGCCTCCAAGGGTGTCTGCGCGGACGCGTGGCGTATAGGGCAAAAGACTGCAAAACGCAATACTACCGGCCGCATGGCGACAAAAGCGCGATATCTGCGCCGAAAAGCAGTTTTGACGCGTATTGTGTGGACGGTATTTTGAGACCGTTCGGGGCCCGCAGGCTGCGCAATATTGTAACATGTAGAGATCGTTCCCGCAGCGTTGGACGCGCAGGCTATGCGGGAAGAGCGCGGTGCCGGTTTCTGCAGCAGGCAGTTTGGGACACGGGATAAGTTGTTCAGGCGGTCCGGTTTAGGCAGATCGGCGGTTGACAGGTTGCAGCGTCGTCTTTCACAGTCGCCCGGTGCAACGGCAAAGGGAGAGTTGTTATGCGTTACCGGACCATCGCTGCTGCAATCGTTCTGACCACAGGAGTTTCGGGCGCATCTTACGGCGCCGAGGTGAACGAGCAGGGTGCCAAGGATCTGCGCAACTCGCTCAGCGCGTTCCTTCCCCACGATATCGCCAGCACTTTTCTCTCCGTCAAGCCGATCGGCAATCGCTACGAGGTTACCTACGATCTCACGAAGCTGCTCGACCGTTTTCCTTCCCCGGATTTCACGATTTCCGGTCTGAAGCCGCTGACGATGTTCGCGGCGCCTGCGGAAAAGGGCTTGTGGAACATCGATGGTGACAACTCCGTCGATATTTCGGCTCATTCCAAGTTGGGCGACGGGCCGGCGACCGACATTCAATATCAGATGGGGTCGATGGTCTACAGCGGGGTGTTCGATCCGGCGATCAGCTACATGCGCTCCTTGGATGCGACGGCGCGGGACTTCAGGATGTCCTCGATCTCGGGCGCTCAGAAGGTCGAGGCCGGTGCTGCCGGCATGACCTACAAGTTCTCGTCCATCGACACGGCAAAGCCCGGCACCGTCGATATGATCGCCAGCGGCGCGATGCCCAGCTTTTACGAGAAGATCGCCGGCCAGGCCTCGGGAAATGCCGAGATGAAGGCGGACAATCTGACATTCGACGCCAAGGCGACCGGCGTGCCAATCAATGCTTTGCGCGATCTCATCCGTTTTGCCTTCGAACACGCCGAAGCCAAGAAGCTGTCGAAGAGCGGTGGCGAAAAATTCCAGAAGCTGGTGCGCAATGCGCTGCCGCTTTTCGGCTCGCTTGAGGAGACCGCCGTCGCCAGCAATCTCTCGGTTTTGACCGATGTCGGGACGGCTTCGCTGGACAAGCTGACCTACTCCTTCAAGATGAACGGCCTGACCGAAGCGTCCAGCATCGGCTTCGGGCTGAGGGCGGAGAAGCTGAAACTTGCTTCCGGGCTGGTACCGGAGGGTTACGAGGCGCTGGTGCCCGACACGACCGTGGTTGAAGTCGGTATCCCCGACATGAACTTTGCGGCAGCCGCTGACATGCTGCTGAAGACCGATTTCTCGACGCCGGAGGGCCTGTCGACTGAAAATGGCCGCAAAATAGGCAGTGCGATCTTTCCAACCGACAAGCTGACGATCGATTTTCCCGAGATCAGTGCAGTTTCCAGCGTCTACGACATCTCCGTGTCGGGCAAGGTTGTCTCCAACCTTCAGCAAACCAATCGCTACGCATTGCAGATGAGCGTGCTTTCCCGCGACTACGACAAGACCATCGCCTTCGTGCAGAATGCCGCAAAGACTGACGCTGAGCTTAACCAGATCTCCTTTGGGATGATGATGGCCAAGGGATTTGCCAAGACCGATCCGGACGGCCGGCAGCGTTGGGATGTCACTGTGACCGAGGATGGCGCCTTCACCGTCAATGGCCAGGTGATCACACCGGCAAAATGACGACCGCTTTTCGCGGAGAAGCTGTCCACGCGCCGATACCACCGGCATGCTGCACTTAGGCATTGCGCTTGCCAGCGTTTCGCGCGAAGATTTCAGCTTCGAAGCCTTGGGAGGGGCGCATGCACAATGAGATTGCTCATGCGGAGCGAGTCTACGCCAGCGCGCAGCTGAAATCGGCCGCGGCGAGTTCACCAATCATAGCCTCCTGGCACCGCTGCATGTCGATGTACCAGTTGGCGCCGGAGCAGAACTGCGCGCCGCTGCGGCTGACGGAGCAGGAGTTTCGGCTGGCAAGGGAGCAATCTGCGCAGCTCATCGTCGAAGCGACCGACGAGCTCGACCGCCTGTTCCTGACGGTCGGCAAGGCCGGTTGCTGCCTGCTTCTCACCGACAGCAAGGGCGTTGCGCTGGAGCGGCGCGGAACGGGCAGCGAGGACAAGGATTTTCGCAGCCTCGGGCTTTGGCCTGGTGCTGTCTGGAGCGAAGCCAGTGCCGGGACCAATGGCATCGGCACAGCACTGGCCGACGAGCGTTCGGTGACGGTCTACCGCGACCAGCATTTTCTCTCTTCGAACATCAATCTCAGCTGTACGTCCGCGCCGATCCGCGATCATCGCGGGCAGCTGACGGCCGCGCTCGATATTTCGACCTGCCGCGAGGACGTCAATGAAATGGCGCTCGCCATCCTGTCGCAGGCGGTGCGCGATGCCGCGCTGCGCATCGAGACCAATCTCTTCCGTAGCGCGTTTCGCGGCTCCCGGATCGTTATGGTTCCAAGCGGCAGCAATCCGGCGGCAGCGCTTCTGGCCGTTGACAAGGACGACCTCATTCTCGGCGCCACCCGCGCTGCAAGGCTGGCGCTCAAACTCGACGATGCCCGGATAAAGGCTGGACTGCCGGCATCTGATGCCTTGCACGAGGACCGCAGCGACGATGGCGCTGACCTCATGGCAGCCGAGCGCGCAGCCCTGCGCCGCGTGCTGTCGCGCAATCACGGCAACGTTTCACAGGCAGCCCAGCAACTCGGCATCAGTCGCGCGACGATGCACCGCAAGATGAAGAAGCTTGCGCTTCACTGATTTCAGCCGGCCCCGACGGACGTGGCTGGAACCCAGGCTCATGAGGCTGCGTGAACCGTCCCTGTCGGGTGGATGTTGCCTATCGCGTGATCGTTTGCCTGTCGCATAGGCATCATCCTGTCTCACAAGTGAAACACTGTGCACTGCGGCATTGATTGCCGGCTCTACCTCAGGCCCCTTTCCGGGTGCAGGTTCCTCCCATCGATCCGCAGGATCAGTTCACTCAGGGAGAATGACATGCTGCATCAGAAAATCGTCGAGTCGCCGTTCAAGCTAAAATACGGCAACTACATCGGTGGCCAGTGGCGCGAGCCGATCTCCGGAAAATACTTCGACAACACCACGCCCGTGACCGGCGGCAAGCTCTGCGAAATTCCTCGCTCCGACGAGAAGGATATCAACGCTGCCCTCGACGCCGCCCATGCCGCCAAGGATAACTGGGGCAAGACGTCGACCACGGAGCGCTCGAACATCCTGATGAAGGTGGCGCAGCGCATGGAGGACAATCTCGAGCTGCTCGCCAAGGCCGAGACCTGGGATAACGGCAAGCCGATCCGCGAAACCATGGCGGCCGATATTCCGCTAGCGATCGACCATTTCCGCTATTTCGCAGCCTGCATCCGTGCACAGGAAGGCTCGATCGGCGAGATCGACCACGACACGGTCGCCTACCATTTTCATGAACCGCTCGGTGTCGTCGGCCAGATCATTCCATGGAACTTTCCGATCCTGATGGCCGCTTGGAAGCTCGCGCCGGCGCTTGCCGCCGGCAATTGCGTGGTCATCAAGCCTGCCGAACAGACGCCGGCGTCGCTGCTGATCTGGGCCGAAATGGTGGGCGACCTGTTTCCTGCCGGCGTTCTCAACATCGTCAATGGCTTTGGCCTTGAAGCTGGCAAGCCGCTGGCCACCAGCCCGCGCATCGCCAAGATTGCCTTCACCGGCGAAACCTCGACGGGTCGGCTGATCATGCAGTATGCCAGCCAAAACCTCATCCCCGTGACGCTGGAACTGGGCGGCAAGTCGCCGAACATCTTCTTCGACGACGTCATGTCGCAGGACGACGATTTCCTCGACAAGGCGCTGGAAGGCTTTGCGATGTTCGCGCTCAACCAGGGCGAAGTCTGCACATGCCCCAGCCGGGCGCTGATCCAGGAATCCATCTATGACCGGTTCATGGAAAAGGCCGTCAAGCGCGTCGAGGCGATCAAGCAGGGCAACCCGCTTGACAGCGCCACGATGATCGGCGCGCAGGCCTCCAGCGAGCAGCTGGAGAAGATCCTCGCCTATCTCGACATCGGCCGGCAGGAAGGCGCGGAAGTGCTGACCGGAGGCTCGCGCAATGACCTCGGCGGCGAACTCGCCAACGGTTTCTACGTCAAGCCGACGATCTTCAAGGGTCACAACAAGATGCGGGTGTTCCAGGAAGAGATCTTCGGCCCCGTGGTCTCGGTGACGACTTTCAAGGACGATAAGGAAGCGCTCGAGATCGCTAACGACACGCTCTACGGCCTCGGTGCCGGTGTCTGGAGCCGCGATGCCAACCGATGCTACCGCTTTGGCCGCGAAATCCAGGCGGGACGTGTCTGGACCAACTGCTACCACGCCTATCCTGCCCATGCGGCATTCGGCGGTTACAAGCAGTCGGGCGTCGGCCGTGAAAACCACAAGATGATGCTCGATCATTACCAGCAGACCAAGAACATGCTGGTGAGCTACAGCACCAAGGCACTCGGTTTCTTTTGAGAGCGGTGCGAATGGTTGAAGGTATCGGCCCTCTCCCTGAAAAGGGGGAGGGCAATGCGTTTGCAGGAGGTAAGATGTCCGAAACCATCAATGGCGAACCGCGGGTTCTGGCGACCGATGCGGCGCTGCAGTTAATACGCGAAATCCAGGTCGATCATCCGAACGTGCTTTTTCACCAGTCCGGTGGCTGCTGCGATGGATCATCGCCGATGTGCTACCCGGTGGAGGAGTTCATGATCGGCGATCATGACGTGAAGCTCGGCGAGATCGGCGGTGTCCCGGTCTACATATCCGGCAGCCAGTTCGAAGCCTGGCGGCACACGCAACTGATCATCGACGTAGTGCCGGGCAGGGGCGGCATGTTCTCGCTCGACAATGGCCGCGAGAAACGGTTTCTGACGCGCTCGAGGATGTTCGACGGAGGCGAAGCCTGCGCGATCCCCTTGGTGAAAAGGGTCTAGGAACTATGGATTTTCGGTAGGCGGCCTCAGTCGAACAGGCTGGAAACCGATTCTTCCTGGCTGGTACGGTTGATTGCCTCGCCCATCAGGCTGGCCGTCGAGAGAACGCGGATGTTGTGGGCGGATTGCACCGCTGTCGTCGGCTGGATCGTGTCCGTGATGACAAGTTCCTTCAGCTTGGACGAGGTGATGCGGGTGACGGCTCCACCGGACAGTACGCCGTGTGTGATGTATGCCGTGACGCTGGCAGCGCCTTGGGCCAGCATCGCATCGGCGGCATTGCAAAGCGTGCCGCCGGAATCGACGATGTCGTCGATGAGGATGCAATCCTTGCCTTGAACGTCACCGATGATGTTCATGACTTCGGACTCGCCGGGACGGTCGCGACGTTTGTCAACGATCGCCAGCAGACAGTCGAGGCGTTTTGCGAGCGCTCGGGCGCGGACCACACCGCCGACGTCGGGGGAAACAACTGTGACGTTGCTGATGTCGTAGTTCGCCTTGATGTCCCGCGTCAGAACCGGCACGGCATAAAGATTATCGGTCGGGATGTCGAAGAAGCCCTGGATCTGGCCAGCATGCAGGTCGAGCGTCAGCACGCGGTCGGCGCCGGCCTCGGTAATCAGGTTTGCGACGAGCTTGGCTGAAATAGGTGTACGGCCGGAGGCGCGACGATCCTGGCGGGCATAACCGAAATAAGGGATAACTGCAGTAATGCGTCGTGCTGACGAGCGGCGCATGGCGTCGATCATGATCAGCAGTTCCATCAGGTGATCGTTCGTCGGGAAAGAGGTAGACTGCACAAGGAAGACGTCCTCGCCGCGGACGTTTTCCTGGATCTCGACGAAGATCTCCTGGTCGGCGAACCTGCGGACAGTTGCCCTGCCCAAGGGCACGTTGAGATAATTGCAGATCGCTTCGGCAAGTTGCCGGTTCGAGTTCCCTGCGAAAACCTTCATTTTGGTCCGCCCATTTCCAGTTTGATAGCCGCGCTTTTAACCGCCCCGGTCTCGAATGCAAGGGCTTAGGACAAGTGGAGCCCAGAATTGTGTGTAGGGGGGATGCTATCCACCGCGTGTCTGGCGCCAGCCATTGAATTCGGCGATCGTCTTCGAGGCGATTTTCTGCATGACGGATGGTGGAACAGCGGCCCATGGATCGCCGCGCTTCAGCGGTACGCTCTCCGTGCCCTGGATACGGTGCAGGCGTCCGCCATTGCTGTCCAGCACGTCCCAGACGTAGGAGACGGTGATCTGGGGGCCGTCTGCAAAGGTCGTGAGGTAGCCCTTCAGAATGTAGGCTGCGGCGGTGTCGCCCGATCCCTTGATCGTCAGCCCGTTGGCGCGCGCCTCGACGCCCAGCTGTCGCGACAGCGGCGTGACGGCCTCAACCGGTCCTCCGATGATCGGCAGGAAGCGGATGGTGTTGCCGTCGCTCGCTGCAGCCGGCGGCAGCGATGCCTGCTGTTGCTCGCCATCGGGCTGTTGCTGCCCAGCGTTGGATTGGTCGCTCTGCTCGGCGGCCTGTTGTTGTTCTTGCGCAGGCTGCGGGTCGCCCAGTCGGCGCTCGGCCTCGCGTTGCTCGTCGGATTGCGACGGCAGGGAATTTTCAGTGTCCTGACCCTGCGACATGCCATCGTGGAGCGGTTTGGACGCAACCGGGTTGCGGCTGCCGCTGCGCAATGCATCGGCCTGCTCGTCAAGCGTTGCGGATGAGCTGCCGGTGGTGCTGTAGCCCTGCTGCTGGTAGCTGGATTGATAGCTGTCCTGGGTCTGGGCGCCGTAAGTCGGCTGGTGAGGCGCCGCCGCCATCCGCTCTACCTCGCGCTGGGTGACCGGGGCGGAGGCGACATCGTTGCCGATACCGACCCGAGGTGTCAGCGCATCGGTCGTGTTACAGGCGGACAAGGCCGCGAATGCGACCACGATGATCGGTATCGACCTGACAGACACCATGGTTCCTGCGTCCCTTCATCGCCCGGTTGAGCCGGCGGGTGACAGGACAGCATCGGCTTGATCCTCGTTCCCGCTCGAAGAGACAGGATACGCCTTATCGGTTAAGAAATTCGAGCGGATGGCGCGAAAGAGTTTTGGGAGCGTCTGCGGTCGTGAGGTAGGTCTGGCCGAGCGTCATCGCCGTGCCGGTGTCGGAATCCATGATGATCATGTGAACGAACAGCGACATGCCGGGCTCGATCTCCTGCGGATTGCCGATGTGGAACATCTGCTGTTCCATCCACGAGGGCGAGAAGCGGGCGCCGAGGGAATAGCCGCAGGCATTGAGACGGTGCCGCGCCAGGCCGCGCTCGTCCATGATCCTCGCATGCATGTCGAACACGTCGCCAAAGTTATGGCCCGGCTTCATCACGGTCTCGATCGCCTGAATGGTTTCGAGGCAGGCGCTGAACAGCTCGCGATGGCGATGTGTCGGCTCGCCGACGACGATCGTGCGCATCATGGCAGCATGGTAGTGGGCGTAGGTTCCGGCCCATTCCAGCGTCAGCTGGTCGTTGGCATCCAGCTTGCGGCGGCCCGCCTTGTAGCGGCAGAGCAGGGCATCGATGCCGGAGCCGATGATGAATTCATTGGCCGGATAGTCGCCGCCGCCTGAGAAAACCGCGCCCTGCATGGCGGCAAGGATCGCGGCTTCATCGCCGCCGGACCCGGTTAATGCCAGCGCCGCATCCAGCGCGTCGTCGGCAAGGGCTGCCGCGCGCTCGACATAGGCAAGTTCGGTCGGGCTCTTCACCAGCCGGAGACGGCCGACGAGGTAGGAGGCATCGACCAGCTGGGCGAACGACGTCAGTTGATCGTCGAGCAGGCGTGCGGCGCGGCCGGTCATGCCGTGCGTGTCGTATTCAACGCCGATGCGGGCGCCGAGCAGGTCCATTTCGCTCAGCAGGTTCTTCAGGTCGAGCGTCGGGTCGGCATTGATGCGGTCGACCCAGATGTGGATGTCTTCGATGACGGAGGTCTGGCGCGCTTGGCGCAGGTCTGCAGAACGGGTCAGCAGCGTCATCGTACCGTCGGCCTTTACCACGAGCGTCTGGAAGAAGCAGTAGCCGAAGGTATCGTAGCCGGTCAGCCAGTACATGCTCTCCTGGGCAAAGAGAAGCATCGCGTCGAGCTTCTCTTCTTCCATCTTTGCCGTCAGCTTTACGAGTCGGTCGGCGAATTCGGTGCGTTGGAAGTGCAGGGCCATGTTAAAACGTGTCCTCGATTGCGATGGCTGAGATCTGCCGGCCGTAGTCTTCCTGGCGCTCGTGGGTCGTGCGGCGATAGGAGAAGAAGCGGCCGGCATCGGGGTAGGTGCAGAGGCCGAGGCTTTCGGCCGTGACGCCGGCTGCCGTCAACCGGTCGACGGTCAGGGCCGGCAGGTCGAACATCGCGTGGCCCTGATTGGCCGAGCCTGAGAAATAGCGCGTGTAGGCCGGATCGTGGGCGAGGAAGCGTTCGACGAACTCCGGGCCAACTTCGTAGCTGCTGCTGCTGATCGACGGGCCGAGGCAGGCAACGATTGATCTGCGCTCGGCGCCAAGCGCCACCATCGCGTCGATGGTGTTTTCGAGTACGCCTGTCAGTGCGCCCTTCCATCCCGCGTGGGCTGCGCCGATCACCCGGTTCTTGGAATCGGCAAAAAGGATCGGGCCGCAATCGGCTGCCAGCACGCCGAGCACTATGCCGGGTACGGCTGTCACCAGCGCGTCGGCCTGCGGCCTTGTGCCGTCATAGCCGGCATCGATAGTAACGACGTCGGCGGAGTGGATCTGATGGACGGTGGCGAGCTTTTCGACCGGCTGGCCGAACCATGCAGCGACCCGGCGGCGGTTTTCCTCGACTGCAGCCCGCTCATCGCGGGAGCCGAGCCCGACATTGAGGCCGCGATATATACCCTCGGAGACGCCGCCTTGTCGGGTAAAATAGCCGTGGCGGATGCCGGGGCGGCCGATTGCCGCCAGCAGCGGGCTTTCCAGGGGTTGCAGCAATGCGTCGTCCTTCACGTCCGGTTTCGTCTGGCTTGCGCAGCCGTTGCCTGGCGTGCGGTCCGCTGCTTCGATGGCGCGGATGTTTTCCCCACGGCAGGCGGGCTGTCAATCCACCGGGCGGAACGGCATCAGGTCGATGGCCGGACTGGAAACTGCGAGCACCTTGAACAGTTCCCCCATCTTGCCTTCGCCAGCGCCGGCCAGCCGGTCCACGGCTAGCTGGATATCGCGCTGCACCGTGCCGTCCTGTCCCCGGCCAAGCGCACCGGCGCGGTCCGCCAGTCCGAGCCCTATCAGGAAATCGCCCTGGTAGGCGCAACCGTTGACGTGGATGCCTTCGGCGAGCGCTGCTTCGGCGAGGCTCTGGAAATCGATGTGGCTGGTGAGGTCCGCTTCGCCGGGATGGGCGAGCGGCGGATCGTATTCATGCATCCGCACGGCCTGCAGCGTGTCGCCGAAACCCGTAGACAGATGGCCGTAGTCGATGATGACGGCAGTGCCGCCATTGCTGCCGAGCCGCTCGCAGATGGCGCTCATCACCGCCTGGCGGGCAGGGGCGATTTCGAAGACAGTGCCGAGCGGCGTCTTGGGTGCGGATTCCGGCATAAGGGCTGGATCGAGGGTTGCGGTGCCGGCGGCAAAGCTGAGTTCGTCATCGATGTCGAGCACCACCACCCGCTCGCGAAAGCCCGTCGCGGTGCGTACAAACTGGCGGATCGGGATGGCATCGAACAGTTCGTTGGCGGCCAGCAGCGTGAAGCCATGGGGGACGTCGTTGAAATCGACGTGCCAGGCGACCTTGGCGCCATGGGACTGCAGCGTCTCCTGCTGGATGTCGCGCAGTCGTTCGCTGGTTTCGACCAGATGCACCTGCATGCTGTCGTAGAGCAGCGGTGCCAGGCGCCGGATGACGCGCAGCATGTCGGACATCATCGTGCCGCGACCGGGGCCGATCTCGACAAGACGCACACCCGGCGGCGTACCGTGGCGCTGCCAGGCATGCACCATGAAGACGCCTATCATCTCGCCGAAGAGCTGGCTGACCTCTGGCGCGGTCACGAAGTCACCGGACGGGCCGAAGGGTTCGCGCGTACGGTAGTAGCCGTGCTGCGGGTCAGCGAGGCACAGCGAGAAATAATCGGTGACGCTGATCGGCCCGTTGGCGCGGATAATGGTCTTGATCTTTTCCCCTAGCGCGGTTGTCATCGCATCTCCCCCGAAACGCTCAGACTGGCTGTCGACGTATGGCATTGGACCGGACAGCACGAATGGCAGCCCAGAGACCGAGC
This sequence comes from Rhizobium tumorigenes, assembly GCF_003240565.2. NCBI lineage: Bacteria > Pseudomonadati > Pseudomonadota > Alphaproteobacteria > Hyphomicrobiales > Rhizobiaceae > Arminella > Arminella tumorigenes. The sequence continues at coordinate 2,027,728 of NZ_CP117255.1, read as the reverse complement.
AGGATCATCGGCAGCGACAGCACCATGCCCATGGTCAGCCAGTCGGTACCGAGGAGATAGCCGAGCTGCGCATCCGGTTCGCGGAAGAACTCGACGAAGATGCGCGACAGGGCATATCCAGTGACGAAAATGCCGCTGGTCAGGCCCGGCTGCTTCAGGGTCAGCAGCCAATGGGTGATGACAAACAGCACCAGGAACAGCACGATGCCTTCGAGCCCCGCCTCATAAAGCTGGCTCGGATGACGGCTGAGCGGTCCGCCTGTCGGAAACACGATAGCCCACGGCACCGTCGACACGCGACCCCAGAGCTCGCCGTTGACGAAATTGGCGATGCGTCCGCAGAACAGCCCGATTGGCACGACGGTGGCGATGACGTCGAACAGGCTCCACATCGGAATGCCATTGCGGCGGGAGAACAGGATCATCGCAACGGTCGAGCCTATAAGGCCGCCGTGGAACGACATTCCCCCGTTCCAGATTTCGAATGCGCGCAGCGGATTTTCGCTGACAGCCTGCATGTCGTAGAACAACACGTAGCCGATGCGTCCGCCGAGCACGATGCCGAGTGCGATCCAGACAACGAAATCATCGAGATGGGCAACGGTCATCGGCGCCTTGCCATCGCGCCACAGGCGTTCGTTGGTGACCAGCCGCCTTGCGTAGCCCCAGCCCAGCAGGATGCCGATGACATAGGCAAGTCCGTACCAGTGTATCGCCAGCGGACCTATGGAGAAGGCCACCGGATCGATGTCCGGAAAAGGGATCAGTGCCATAAGAAGGGCGGGTGTCTGCAAGGTTATCCATCCAGTGATGCGCGCGAAAGATGCTGCCGAAACGAGGCATGATGATGTCGATTAAACCGAACCATGACAATTGCAAGCGCCACGCTGAGTTGCCCACGGCTTAAACCGCTTGCAACGGGACTTCCGAAATCCTAACTCAACACTATCTTGGAGGAGAGAACCCTTCACCGGGCCATTGGCCGCAAAGGAGAGCAGCATGACCACAGGACCGAACCGCATCATGGATGAATTCGCCAAGCTGATGACCGATGCCGCTGGCGCCGCGCAGGGCGTCCGCCGCGAAATCGAAACCGCGTTCAATGCCCAGGCCGAACGCTGGCTCAACAGCATGGACATCGTCAAGCGCGAGGAGTTCGAAGCCGTGCGCGAAATGGCGGTCAAGGCGCGCGACGAAAACGAGGCGCTCAAGGCCCGCATCGAAGCGCTCGAGGCAAAGTTTTCCGCCAAGGGCAAATGATTTCAGCCCAGAGGCCGGTTCGACGGGCATGGCGTATCTCCGCCATGCCCGTTTTGTTACTATTTGAACGAATTTTTTAAGACCTGTGGACATGTACAAAAAACTCAATTGCCAGAGTCATTTATGACTCGCTTCTGAATCGATCTCGCAACACCTTTCCACAGGTGGATCGGGGAATTGCAATTTGAGGGGATGGCGCCGGCCGACAGCGCCTATACACTGATTTTAAATGATGATTCGGAACGGCCTTGGTAAGCTCCGGGCATGGTGGTCACGATATACTGGCCCCGTTCAACATCATCCCAGTGGTTGTGCCGGAGTTACTGTCTGCAGGTAGTGTGTTGAAGCACAAGCAGCTGCATCCACTCCGGTTGAAAAGGTGCTGTATGAGCCTGATGGAAATTGAACTTGAGCGCCAGTCCAACCCGGTCGACATGATCGAGTTCGTCGCTGCCAATAACGACTGGTCCTTCGAGAGGTCGGGCGAAGACGAGATCGCAATGACCGTGGCCGGCCACTGGGCCGATTATCACGTGTCGTTTTCATGGATGGAAGAGTGCGAGGCTCTGCACATTGCCTGCGCGTTCGACATCAAGGTCGCCGAAACCCGCGTCAACGAAGTCATCCGTCTGCTCTCCTGCATCAACGGCCAGGTGATGATGGGGCATTTCGACCTGTGGCGCCAGGAAGACGTGGTGATCTTCCGCCAGTCGCTGCTGCTCGCCGGCGGTGCCGAGCCTACCAACCGCCAGGTCGAGGTGTTGCTTTCCAACGGTCTTGAAACCTGCGAAGCCTATTACCAGGCCTTCCAGTTCGTCGTCTGGTCCGGCATGGAGGCCAAGAGCGCGATGGAAGCTGTGTTGTTCGAAACTGTCGGTGAGTGCTGATATGACGCCTGCCGCCGCTCCCTCGCGTCCGATCGTTCTGGTCGGTGCTGGCAATATGGGCGGCGCGCTGCTGACGGGCTGGCTGAAGAGCGGTGTTGCCGGTTGTTCGGTGATCGTCGTCGATCCGGGTCCGGCAGCCCCGATGCTGACAATGATTGCGGAAGCCGGAGCCCGGCATGTTACCAGTTTGCCCGAGGGCATCGAGGCCGGCGTGCTTTTTCTGGCGCTGAAGCCGCAGGTGATGGAGGCGGTCCTGCCGTCGCTGCGCCATGCCGTGGGCACTGAGACAGTCGTCGTCTCGGTCGCGGCCGGCAAGACGCTGGCTTTCCTTGAGACCCATCTCGGCAAGGCAGCCATGGTCCGCGCCATGCCGAACACGCCGGCCATGGTCGGTCGTGGCGTCACCGGCGCCTATGCCAACGAGGCGACAGACGAGCGCCGTCGGCAGATCGTCCAGAACCTCTTGAAAGTCTCCGGCCCGGTCGAATGGGTGCCCGAAGAAGCCGATATCGATGCCGTCACGGCTGTTTCCGGCAGCGGACCGGCCTATGTCTTCTATCTCGTGGAATGCATGGCGGAGGCAGGTCGCAAGCTCGGCCTGCAGGCGGACCTCGCCATGCGTCTCGCACGGGAAACCGTCGCGGGAGCTGGCGAACTTCTTCACCAGCTCCCCGACGATGCTTCGAGGCTGCGCCAGAACGTCACTTCGCCGGGCGGCACCACCGCAGCGGCCCTCGCCGTGCTGATGGCAGAGGACGGCATGCAGCCGTTGTTCGACGAGGCGATTGCCGCTGCCCGCCTGCGCGCGCAGGAACTGGCTGGCTGACACAACGGAGCTCCCCATGACCGAAGAGATCACCTATGGCGATTTCGAGAAGGTAGACATCCGCGTCGGCACGATCGTCGAGGCGGAGGATTTTCCGCAAGCACGCAAGCCGGCCTTCAAGCTGAAAATCGATTTCGGCTCGGAGATCGGCATCAAGAAATCCTCGGCACAGATCACCGTCCATTACACGCTTGAAACGTTGATCGGTCGCCAGGTGCTCGGCGTCGTCAATTTCCCGCCCCGCCAGATCGGGCCATTCCGCTCGGAAGTGCTCACTCTCGGTTTCGAGGATGAGGCAGGCGCCATCGTGCTTGCCGCTGTCGAGCGTGGCACGCCGAACGGGCGCCGGATGATGTGAACGGCATTGCCGCTCAGTGGATATCCCGCGACACCGGGTCGGTGACGCTGAAGTCGAAGAATTCCGCTTCGAAGCCGGCGCGCTGCGGTGAGCAGAAGGCCGGGCCGACCATCAACTCTGTGATCGCCGGGTCGAAATAGGCGAGCCTTGCCATGTGCCAGTCGGTCACTGCGTCCGTGCGGTACTGGATGAACAGAGCGTCGCCGTTGCGGGTCACTCGTACCGACAAGGCATCGAAGTCCTGATCCAGCCTGAAAGCCGACCAGTCGGAATGCCCGTTGGTGACGACGACGCTGAAGTGCTTGGCACCATCGGTAAATTCTATTCCGCATTTGACCCAGTGCGTCGCGTCGTGGCGGATCATCAAGCCCGCCTGGTCATAGAGATGTTCGTAACGGCCCGAAAAGCTGATGCTGGCGGTGAAATCGCCGTGGCGCGGCTGGTGCAGGAAGTGGCCGTCGTCGCGGTGGAAACCGTAATAGGTGCCCTGCCAGAAGTCGGTTTTTTCGCCGGAGCGGACGAATAGCCGCCCGCCGCGCATTTCCGATAAAGGCGGCTCATTCAGCCAGGTCATGGCTGTAAGATCAAGCGTCATAGGGCCTCCTCAGGCAGGAATACGGACGGTGGCTCTCAGGCCGCCCAGCGGGCTGTCCCCGAGTGTGATGTTGCCGCCATGGCTGCGGGCGATGTCGAGTGCTATCGACAAACCGAGGCCCGTGCCGGAATTGTCCAGATTGCGTGCGGCATCGAGCCTGAAGAACGGCTTGAAGACGTCCTCGCGGTTGGCCGCTGGAATGCCGGGGCCGTCGTCGTCGAAAACGACCGTCAGCCAGCGCGCGCTGTGCTTGGCGTCTATCCGCAGGGTATTGGCGTAGCGCCGGGCATTTGAGGCAAGGTTGGTCACCAGCCGGTTGAAGGCGTTGGGGCGCACGGAGACGACGTTGTCGCCTTCGATCTCATAGGCGAACGACTTGCCATGCAGGCTGAAATCGACCTCCAGGCGGTCGAAAAGATCGGTCAGCTTCAAGTTTCCGACGTCTTCTTCCGCTTCGCCGCGGGCAAAGGCCATGTAGCCCTCAAGCATGCTCTGCATGTCCTCGACGTCTTCGTTGAGGCCTGCGAGGTCCGGATTGTCGCCGGCCAGCGCCAGTTGCAGCTTGAAGCGGGTGAGCACCGTGCGCAGGTCGTGGCTGACACCGCTCAGCATGGCCGTGCGCTGCTCGATCTGGCGCTCGATGCGCTCGCGCATCAGGATGAAGGCGAGGCCGGCCCTGCGGACTTCGTCGGCGCCGCGTGGCAGAAAGGCTTCCATCTTCTGGCCCTTGCCGAAGCTCTCGGCAGCCCGGGCCAGCGCCTCGATCGGCCTGATCTGGCCGCGCAGGAACAGAACTGCGATGACGATCAGCACCAGCGAGGTGCCGACCATCCAGAAGATGAAGATCTGGGTATTCGAGGCGTAGGTCTGGCTGCGGCGGGCAAAGACCCGCAGGACCTTGTCCTTCAGCTTGATGCGGATTTCAACGACACCGGAATCGCCGACCGTATCGATCCAGAAGGGCAGGTTGATCTGCTCGTGGATTTCCTCGCTGAGGATATCGTCGAGGATGGAAAAGAACGGTTTCGAAAGCGGCCTCGGCAGCTCGCTGTTCGCCTCGACAGAGATGCTGAGCCCGAGTTTGTCGCGGGCGATGCGGGTGACTTCGGTGTAGTCGGCATCCTGGGGATAGGTCTGGATGATGTCGATGATGCTGGCGATATCGCGGGTTGTCGCCATCGACAACCGCTGCGTCACCATCTGCCAGTAGCGCTCCATGAACACGGCAGCGACGACAGCCTGCAGCAGGATCATCGGGATGATGATGATCAGCAGCGAGCGCGTATAGAGACCGGTCGGCAGGCGGCGGCGCAGCCAGCGGTTCGCCGATTTGACGCGGGACGTCGGCACGTGCTCGTGGTTGCGCCTGATCGTGTCGAATGCTGCCATCGTTACGGGTCCTGCCGGCTCTGTCCGCTTCAGTTTAGTCGATGCTGAGACGGTAGCCTATACCGCGCACCGTCTGAAGCCAGACGGGGTTTGCAGGATCGTCCTCGATCTTGCGGCGCAGCCTGTTGATCTGGACGTCGATGGTGCGCTCGCCGACATCGGCATCGTCGCCGATCAATTCATGGCGCGGAATGGTTTCGCCGGCTTTCCTTGCAAACAGCAGCATGATGTCCTGCTCGCGATCGGTCAGGCGTATGACCTCGGAGGCGCGCTTCAATTCCTTGCGCGACAGCGAGAAGGTATAGGGGCCGAACATCACCTGTTCGATCTTCGGTGCATCGGCCGGCGAGTTTCGTTTCAAGATATTGGTGATGCGCAAGACGAGTTCGCGCGGGTCGAAGGGCTTGGAGAGGTAGTCGTCGGCGCCTGCCTCCAGGCCAGCAATGCGGGAATCGGATTCGGCGAGAGCCGTCAGCATGATGATCGGGATATTCTTGATCTCGCGCAGCGCCGCGGTGAGCGAGATACCGGATTCGCCGGGCATCATGACGTCCATGATGATCAGGTCGAAATCCAGACCCTCGAGCTTGCGCCGGGCCTCTGCGCCTTCGGCGGCAACAGTCACGCGAAAGCCTTTCTCCATCAGGTAGCGGTTGAGAAGAACCCGGATGCGGGTGTCGTCGTCCACCACCAGAAGGTGCGCGGCATCGTCCGAAATGGGCATTTTTGTCGTCATTCAATCCGTCTCGTTTTTCTGTCGATCCTGCATCCCCCGCAGGAAGGCCTTGACGCTGTCTCGCGCCGGAGCCGAACTTCCTTCGAATGCCTTTTCAATACGGCGCGATTGCGGCTCGGCCAGTGCCAGTGCCAGGTCGCGCCCTGTCCTGGTTGGATAAAGCCTGCGCTGTCGCCGGTCTTCGTCGCCGGCAACCTGATGAATATATCCCGAATCGATCAACTGTTTGAGCACCCGAGCCAAACTCTGCTTGGTGATCTTGAGAGTTTCCAGAAGGTCCGCAACGGTCATGCCCGGTTCACGGTTAACGAAATGCACCACGCGGTGGTGAGCCCGGCCAAAGCCGCCGATGGCCAGAATTGCGTCCGGATCCGAGACGAAATCGCGATAGGCGAAGAAGAGAAGCTCAATGATCTCGAAATCGATGCCGCCGGTATCCTGGAGCGGCGTCGACAGCAGGTCCGATTTCTCGTTCTCGTTCGTCTGGCGTGGCACCTTGGCAGATCCTTCCTCTTTTGGGACAGGGATAACCTAGCGCACAGCGGCGGCGGTGTCGTTCACGGAATGAACGTCATCGAGGGTTTGCAGGGTTTTAGCCCGGCTGCCCACCTGTCGGCGGAGGAGAGGATAGGACAGAGCATTCTTTTCTATCGTCTCTGGGCTGCCCCGGCCGGCATTTGACGTTATATCGATCCTTATCGTCACTCAACGCGCGAGGCGTCCATGGGCATGCTCCAGGCCGGCATCATTCCGGTAACTCCCTTCCAGCAGAACTGCACCATCCTGTTCGATCCCGACACCAAGGAGGGGGTACTGGTCGATCCCGGCGGCGATGTCGACGTGATCCTGCAGACCGTCAAGGAAAACGGCATCACGCTGAAGGAGATCTGGCTGACCCACGGTCATATCGACCACGCAGGCGGTGCCAAGGAGGTCAAGGAGGCGCTGGGGCTGGAGATTATCGGGCCCCACGAGGACGACCTGCCACTGCTTGGGATGATCGAGGATCGCGGTCGTGCCTTCAATATCGAGGGTGTCCAGAACGTCACGCCAGACCGCTTCCTCAAGGACGGCGATACCGTCTCCTTTGGCGAGCACGAGTTCCAGGTGTTCCATACGCCCGGCCATTCGCCCGGCCACGTCATATATTTCAACAAGGTGCAGAATTTCGCACATGTCGGCGACGTGCTATTTCACGGCTCGATCGGGCGTACGGATCTCCCGGGTGGCAATCACCAGCAGCTGCTGGACTCCATTCGCGACAAGGTGCTGCCGCTTGGCGATGCCGTCGGCTTCATTTGCGGCCATGGCCCGGGTGGGCAGATCGGCGAGGAGCGCCGCAGCAATCCCTACCTGCGGGGTCTGTGATCTCGGCATAAAAAAAGCGCCGCCGAAGGGCGACGCTTTTGTAGGATGGCGGATGATTGCTCAGCCGGCGGTGCAGAAGTGACGTGCACCGTCGTAGCCGACATAGGTGCCGGTGCGGCCGTCAAAAGTGGCATACCGATCATAGCAATACCGCGACCACTGAGGCGACCACGGACGCAGCCCGCCAGCATAATAGGCCGGTGGCGGGGGTGGCGGTGCGTAGTATGCGCGCCGCGGGTAATAGTAGCGCGGCGGTGGCGGCGGCGCGTAGCCGTCGTCATAGTAATAACCGGGCTCGACATAGCGTGGCTGACTGGCGATAGCCGAGCCGACAATCAAGCCGGTGGCGAGGCCCGCAGCGCCGAAGCCCCAGCCGTTGCCGTGATGATGCCAGCGATCGTCGGCAGCAGCCGGTGTCAAGGACGCCACCGTCAACGCGACAGCTGCGGCCGACAAGAGAATGGTCTTTCCGAGAGTCTTCATGGTCCTGTCCTTGCAGAGAAACTTGAACGATTGTTTCGTATGCTTCGATTGTGCCAATCTAGCGGCAGCAAGGTGAACCCAGACTGAATATTAACGGCTCTCTCCGCCTAAGTTTTGTTTAAAGACGGAGACCATTTTTAGGCGGAAACCTGCAGGTTGACGGCCTTCGGTCCCTTGCCGCGACGATCCGGCTCTGTATCGAAGCTGACCTTCTGGTTTTCGGTCAGTCCATCCAGGCCGGAGGCCTGTACGGCAGAGATATGCACGAAGATATCCGCGCCGCCGTTGTCAGGCTTGATAAAGCCGAAGCCCTTGTCGATGTTGAAAAACTTCACGATGCCAGTCTCGGCCATGCCCTATGTCCCTCTCTCTCTGCCCGCCATGCCTGCGGACAGCACCAGTGTCTCAACCCCTTGCGGGAGTTTTCAGGCGGTTCTCGAATTTGATGGAATTGTCCCGTCTCTCAGCCTTGCCCAAAGACGACCTGTAAACATCGCTCTTGGACGAGGCGGACCGGAATATTTGCGTTCCCGGTGCGCAATTCTTTTTAGGACTTTCCAAGCTCGTAAAACGCCTGAACGGGTCAAGTGTGCTGTCTTTGTTCGCCTTTGGCAAGGGAAACTTTAAAGCGTCGGAAGCGCCTTGATCCTAGGATATGCGCGGGGTGCGTTGCCGTGGTGACAATTTTCCTCAACGCAGCCACGCATAGCTTTTTTGCATCGTCGATGACGAATTCCGCGCGCAAATTTTCTCACGAATTCAGCCGGTGCGTTCCCGTCGCCGGAGAACCTCGGGGACGATCTCGACGACGAGCATGGCGGCAAACATCAGGGCGCAGCCGACGTAGCCGATCGGCGAGATGGTTTCCCCCAGGAGAAGCGCTCCGAGCGAGGCGCCAAACAGCGCTTCCGACGATAGGAAGATCGCTGCCTGCGACGACGTCGTATAGCGCTGGCCGATGACCTGCAGGGCGAAGGCGAGCCCCGACGAAAAAACGCCGACATAGAGGATTTCACCGAGCGTGGCGCGTATGATGTCCAAGCTGATCGGCTCCAGCGCTGCAGCGATGACAAGCCCCGCCACGGCGCTGACGGCGAATTGTACGGCAGACAGCATCAGCGGCCGGCCGCTCTCGGTCACGGCGGTGCCGGCGAGTGTGATCTGGATGGCCCAGAAAATGGCGCAGGCGACCGTCAGCAGATCGCCGACCGTCAGCCGCGAAAGCGAGCCGCCCGAAAGCAGGAAGATGCCCAGCAGCGCCATCAGGGCGCCCGGCCAGACGATCCAGTGCGGCGGGCGCCGCAGAATGCCGACGGCGATCAGCGGCACGAAGACGACGTAGAGGCCTGTGATGAAGCTGGAATTGGTGACGCTGGTCGTCAGGAGCCCGATCTGCTGTGTCGCCGCACCGCCGAATAGCGCAAGACCGATCAGGATAAATGCGCGCCAGTGTTTCGGGCTGATGGGGGTGGTGGCACGGCGGTTTTCGAACCAGGCAAAGGGAAGGATGACGACTGCGGCCACGGCAAAGCGCAGGCCGATGAACCAGAGCGGCCCGATGGCCTGCATCGCCGTCGACTGGGCGACGAAGCCGCCGCCCCAGATCGCGGCTGCGAGCAATAGAAGAAGATTCGCCTGAACGCGCGTCATGTCATGCAACTGGAACTTATGGGGAGGGCAGACTAGGCGCGAGTGCACCCTGATGGAATGCTGCGTGTTAGCAGCTGCCTTTCAGGCAGGCAAGGTCAGGTTGGGCGGCTGCAGGGCTCAGTCGACGGCGCGGGAAATCCGTATGAGCGCGCCGTCCGTTGCATCGGTTGTGAGAAGTACTGCGCCGTCGGGGGCGACGATGACATCCCGCAGCCGTCCGAACGCGCCGGTGAACATCCTCTCGCGCTCGACTATTTTTCCGGAGGCATCCTTTTCCAGCCGCGAAAGCAGCTTGAATTTCAGCGCGGCCACCAGGAAGTCGCCGTTCCATTCGGGGAACATCTTGCCGCGATAGACGGCAAGTCCGCCAGGCGCGATCGAAGGATCCCAGTAAAACAGCGGCTGCTGCATGCCCTCCTTTTCAGTGCCGACGCCGATCTTTTCGCCGGAGTAGTCACGGCCGTAGGTGATGACAGGCCAGCCGTAATTCTTGCCGGCCTCGGGGTGGTTGATCTCATCGCCACCCTTTGCGCCGTGCTCGACGCTGTACAGCGTTCCGTCGGCGCTGTCGAAGGTGAGCCCTTCCGGGTTGCGGTGACCCTTGGACCAGATTTCGGGCAGCGCCTTTGGATTCTTCCTGAACGGATTGTCGGCCGGTATGCTGCCGTCGGCATTGATGTGGATAATGGAGCCGGCGTCATCCTCGAAATCCTGGGCGCGATCCATCTCGCCACGATCGCCAAGACCGACGAACAGGCTGCCATCGGCCGCTATGGCGATGCGAGCGCCGAATTGCAGCCCGCCGCCACTGAGGCGGTTCATCAGGAACAGGCGCTTGACGTCCGTCAACTGCTTTTCGTCCGGGGAGAGACGTGCGCTGTAGACAGCGGTGCCGGTTCCGCCGGGCCCGGCAATGGTGGCGGTAAAATACAGGGTGCGGCTGGTGGCAAATTGCGGATCGAGGGCGATGTCGAGCAGCCCGCCCTGACCGTTTGCCGCGATCTTCGGCAGGCCGGAGATCGGTGCCTCGATCGTGCCGTTGCGGACGATCCTGAGCGCGCCCGGCCGTTCGGTCACGATATAGGCCCCATCGGGGAGAACTTCGACTGCCCAGGGATGGTCCAATCCGCTGGCAATCGTTTCGACCTGGACGCGGACCTTGTCCGTCTTGATGACCTCCATGTCGTCGGCGGCCGCCAGAGGTCCGGCAGACAGCAGTGCTGCCGATAGCATCGCGACGCGCATTCTGGTTGACAGGGTCATCGGTTTCTCCCGGGATTGATAGCCAGTGATCTGGAGGCGGTGAGGGCAGGTTCAAGCCATCGCCGCCGCGTCTCACGCCATCGTGTGATAGGCCGCGCGCGCGAGTTACACAAATAACGTCCCGGTGACGCCTTTCTGCTTGAAACGCGGCTGTACATTCGACATAGACCTTACCGCAGAAAACTGGTCCCACAGCGTTTCTGTTGTCTCAACCGAATAGGACCGATCATCATGGCCTTTCTTGCCGACGCTCTTTCCCGTGTGAAGCCTTCCGCCACCATCGCCGTTTCCCAGAAAGCGCGCGAGCTGAAAGCCAAGGGACGCGATGTGATCGGGCTCGGCGCCGGCGAACCGGACTTCGACACGCCGGACAACATCAAGCAGGCCGCCATCGACGCGATCAATCGCGGCGAGACGAAGTACACGCCTGTCTCCGGCATCCCTGAACTGCGCAAGGCGATTGCCGCGAAGTTCAAGCGCGAGAACGGCCTCGACTACAGCTGGGAGCAGACAATCGTCGGCACTGGTGGAAAGCAGATTCTTTTCAATGCTTTCATGGCAACGATGAACGCGGGCGATGAAGTCATCATCCCGGCACCTTACTGGGTATCCTACCCGGAGATGGTGGCTCTGTGCGGCGGTACGCCCGTCTTCGTGGCGGCGACCCAGGAAAACAATTTCAAGCTGACGGCAGCCGATCTCGAAAAGGCGATCACGCCGAAGACGAAATGGTTCCTGTTCAACTCGCCGTCCAACCCGACGGGCGCTGCCTACAGCCACGCCGAGTTGAAGGCGCTGACGGACGTGCTGGTCCGGCATCCGCATGTCTGGGTCCTCACCGACGACATGTACGAGCACCTGACTTTCGGCGATTTCAAATTCGTCACTCCGGTGGAGGTCGAGCCTTCGCTCTATGAGCGGACGCTGACGATGAACGGTGTCTCCAAGGCCTATGCGATGACCGGTTGGCGTATCGGCTACGCTGCCGGCCCGCTGTCGCTTATCAAGGCCATGGACATGATCCAGGGCCAGCAGACATCTGGTGCTTCGTCGATTGCCCAGTGGGCGGCTGTCGAGGCGCTCAACGGTCCGCAGGATTTCATTGCCGCCAACAAGAAGATCTTCGAGGGCCGCCGTGATCTGGTCGTCGGCATGCTCAACCAGGCGAAGGGCATTTCCTGCCCGGTTCCAGAAGGCGCTTTCTACGTCTATCCGTCCTGCGCCGGCCTGATCGGCAAGACTGCGCCCTCGGGTAAGGTCATCGCCAACGACGAGGATTTCGTGACGGAGTTGCTTGAGTCCGAAGGCGTCGCCGTCGTCCACGGTTCGGCCTTCGGCCTCGGCCCGAACTTCCGCATCTCCTACGCGACATCTGAAGATCTGCTCGAGGAAGCCTGCCGCCGCATCCAGCGCTTCTGCGGCGCCTGCAAGTAAGGATTGGATAAACCGAGGTTTGGAAGGCCCGTCAGCAATGGCGGGCCTTTTTCTTACCCATCCGCCTCGGCGTCGTCATTCTCGGGCTTGACCCGAGGATCCAAATGCAAGCCGGGTATCCAACCTGCCATCCCGCATGAACTCGCTGCCGGCGTGATTCCGCCCGCGCACCTATCGCCTTGATATCGCAGTCAAAGCCCTAACCCGGTCAGCATCACGAAGGTGGCGAAGAGGATGAAATGGGTCATGCCTTCGATGGCGTTTGTCTCGCCGTCGTTGAGATTGATGGCGGCGGCGACGAGAGTGATGACGACCATCACGGTTTGAACCGGGGACATCGCCATGATGAAGGGCTGGCCGGTGTAGAGGGCGATGCCTTCCATGACGGGTACGGTCAGGATCACTGTCGAAAGCGATGCGCCCATGGCGATGTTGACGGTCGCCTGCATGCGGTTGCGCAGCGCTGCGCGGAGGGCTGTGAGAATTTCGGGGGCGGCGGAGATTGCCGCGACGACGACAGCGGCGACGGCCGGTGGCGCACCGGTATCTTTCAGGCCGACGCTCATGAAGGCCGACATGAATTCCGCCAGCACCCCGATGATGACGACACCGACCAGGATTGTGACGATCGATGCGGTGGTCGAATCTTCCGTCTCCTCGGCCTCGTGCGTGCTGCGCTTCTTCTCTGTGCGTGGATAGCTGTAGCTGAAGAAATAGCTGTGCTGGCCGACCTGCATGCGCAGGAAGAGCGCGTAGAGCGCGATCATCGCAAAAATCGTGAAGGCGGAATAGTAATGCCATTTGTCATGCGGCACGAATTCCGGGACGATCATCGATATGCCGATGGCCGTGAGTATCATCACGCCGTAGGTCTTGCCGGAATCGTCATTGTACGACTGCTCGCCATGCTTCAGCCCGCCCAGCAGGGCGGCCAGTCCGAGAATGCCGTTGATGTCGAGCATGACTGCGGAATAGATGGTGTCGCGCACCAGCGTCGGGGAGGGCTCGCCGGTCATCAGGATAGCGAGGATGATGACTTCGACGGCAACGGCGGCCAGTGTCAGGATCATCGTGCCATAGGGATCGCCGACCTTTGTCGCCAGGACTTCGGCATGGTGGGCGACGCGCATCGAGGCGATGACAATGGTAGCGATCAAGACGACCGCGCCAATCACAGCTGCCATCTGGCCCATCTCGAGCACGGCATGCTCGAGGAAATACGCGGCGACAGCCACTGCAACGGCGACCAGCAACAGCCGCTCTTCTTTCAGAATAGTCGATATCGTCAACGGCCCCGGCCCCTTTGTCGGGCCCCCGGCCCCTTTTGTGTTTCGTCCTATCTAAAGCAATGAGGCGCTACATCAAGCGTCGGTGGCCGCTCAAGTTGAAGTTGAGGGCATTTGGTGGGATAGTGCCAACAGGCTTGGGAGGGCCTTGTCTGCGTGCTCGATTTATCGGGAAGGCAGACGGTATGGGCAGGAAACGGGAGACATGGATATGGTCAAGGTCACCTACGAAGTCGTTCCTCATGATGGCGGTTGGGCCTACAAGTTTCTGGACGTCTACTCGGAGACATTTCCGACGCATTCCGATGCGCTGCAGGCGGCGCGCATCGTAGCGGCGGAACAGCAGGTGGGCGGCGAGCCGGCCGAGATCAGCTATCAGGATGCCAAGGGCAAGTGGCACGAGGAATATACCGACGGCGGCGACCGGCCGGAAACCGAGGTCGTCGATAGCAGCTGGACGAAGAGCGGCAAGGGCCCATCCCCGGACGCTTGAGCGAAATGACGGCCCGCCGCGATGGTGGGCTCACGTCGAGCTCCTGCGGTCATCCATCCGTTTTTCCCCGACATAGGCCAGCAATCCCGAAACAAGCGCATCGAAGGTGACGCGGCATCGCGGCGATCCCTTCAGGTTTTCATGCATTGCGACCCAGGTTCCAAGCGGCAGGCTTACCTCCGGCAGCAGGTGAACGAGGTCCGGATTGGCGTTTCCCAGTGGAGACTGGCAGAGGCCGATGCCGACGCCGGCCCGGATGGCGGCAATCTGCGCCAGCGTGCTGTCGGCTCTAAACGAGAAACGCTGGGGATCGAGAATAGGGTAGCGGCGTATCATCGAGCGGATATAGGCGCTCTGGCGGTCGAAGCCGATCAGCCTGTGTTCGGCCAACTCCTCGAGAGTGGTGGGTACCCCATGGCGTTCGAGGTATTGGCGATGGGCGAAGAACGCCATCGGGATATCGCCGATGCGCCGGACGACCAGGGCCGCCTGCGACGGCTCGGCCATCCGCACGGCAATGTCGGCCTGTCGGTGCAGCAGGTCCTCCACCGTGTCGGAGGCCGACAGCTCTATCGTCAGGTCGGGATGTGCCTCCTGCAGGTCCGCAAGGATCGGCGGCAGCACTTCGACGCCGATGACTTCGCTGGCGCTGATGCGGACCGTGCCCGACACGCGGTCGCGCCGCGCGGAGGCGCTTCGCAGCAAGGCGGCTGCAGTCGACTGTAGCGCCTCGGCATAGGGTCTCAAGTCGGCGGCGGCATCCGTCGGCAGCAGGCCGAGCTGCGAGCGGGTGAACAACTCGGCGCCGATCGTTTGCTCCAGCGTGTCGATATGACGTCCGATGGTCGGCTGCGTCAGTCCGAGCTCGCGCGCTGCCGCCGACAGCGATCCCTGCTGCAGTACGGCGAGGAAGCTGCGATAGAGGTCCCAGCTGGGTTCGTTCCTGTTCATGCATATTCGTATAGCATGTCCACACATTTCGGCAATTTCGTTTATGTGGTCCTAGGCGCATTGTCTCCTCATCGAACCAATGGAGATGACGATGCAAAATCAGATGGACATGAAGAAAACGGCACTGGTACTCGGCGCAACGGGTGGTATCGGCGGTGCGGTAGCGCGCGGGCTTTACGCACGGGGTTGGCAGGTCGTGGCGATGAACCGTGACCCGGAAAAGGCCGCCTCCCGCTTGCCGGACTTTCTCTGGGTGAAAGGCGATGCGATGAATGCCGCCGATGTGCTTCGGGCAGCGCAGGGCGTCAGCGTCATCGTCCATGCGGTCAATCCCCCCGGTTATGTCAACTGGGGCAAGCTGGTCCTGCCGATGATCGATAATACGGTTGCAGCTGCAAAGGCCGTTGGTGCCAGGATCGTGTTGCCCGGTACGATCTACAATTTCGGTCCCGATACCTTTCCGGAAATCACCGAGGAAAGCCCCCAGCATCCGACAAGCGTAAAGGGCGGGATCCGCGTCGAGATGGAACGGCGCCTGCAGATGGCGGCGGGGCAGGGCGTGCCTGTCATCATCGTCAGGGCGGGCGACTATTTCGGGCCGCAGGCGGACAGCAGCTGGTTTTCGCAAGGGTTGGTCAAGGCCGGCAAGCCGGTCGCCTCTGTCACTTATCCCGGCAAGCCGGGCATCGGTCATCAATGGGCCTATGTGCCGGATGTGGCGGAGACGATGATCCGGCTTCTCGAGCAAAGCGACAGCCTGCCGGTCTTTGCCGTCTACCACATGCGGGGTTTCTGGGATGCCGACGGGAGGCAGATGGTGGCATCGATCGAGCGGGTCGCAGGTCGGCCCTTGAAGCGGGGAAGTTTCCCCTGGTGGCTGCTTCCCCTGGCAGCGCCATTCGTCGGCTTCATGCGCGAGTTGCGCGAGATGCGCTATCTCTGGTCGGAGCCGTTGCAGATGCCGAACAACCGGCTTGTGGCTGCCATCGGCGAAGAGCCGCAGACGCCTGTCGACGTTGCGGTTCGTGCGACGCTGGAATCGATAGGCAGTCTTTAAGCCGGTCGCAAAAATCCCGCCATTGTGGCGGGATTTTCGTTGGATGCGGGTCTGCGATCAGGCTGCGCTGTCGAGCGTCGGATAGTCCGTATAGCCTTCGGCACCGTTGACGGCTCCGTAGAGCTTGGCGGGATCCATCGGCGTCAGCTCGGCATTCAGCTTCAACCGTGCAACGAGGTCGGGGTTGGAGATGAAGGGGCGGCCGAAGGCAACGATATCGGCCTTGCCGCTGTCGACAGCTTCGATCGCCATCTCGCGGTCGTAGCCGTTGTTGACCATCCAGGCAGCTTTGCCGCCGGCAGCCTTGTAGGCGGCGTGCAGCGCCTGATAGTCGAACGGTGTGTCGCCCTGCTGGAAATCGCGCGGACCGCCGGTCTGACCCTCGATGACGTGGATATAGGCCAGGCCGTATTTCGCCAGACCCTCGATCACGTAAGTGAAGAGCGGCTGCGGATGCGGGTCGCTGCTGTCGCCGGCGGCGGTGACGGGCGAGAGACGGATGCCGGTGACGCCGGCGCCGATTTCCTTGGTGATGGCCTCGACGACTTCGAACAGGAAGCGGGCGCGGTTCTCGATCGAGCCACCATACTGGTCGGTGCGGTCGTTAACGCCGGAGCGCAGGAACTGGTCGATCAGGTAACCGTTGGCGGCATGGATCTCGACGCCATCGAAGCCGGCATCGATAGCGGCACGTGCAGCCTTGCGGTAGTCCTCGACGATGCCGGGGAGCTCGGAGGTTTCCAGTGCGCGTGGCTCGGACGTCGGCACAAAGGTACCCTTGCCGTCCTGGATGATGAAGGTCTTGGCGTCGGCCTGCTTGGCAGTCGAGGAGACCGGCTTGCCGCCGTTTGGCTGCAGGCTGTCGTGGGAAATGCGTCCGACGTGCCAGAGCTGCACGACCATCTTGCCGCCTGCCTTATGGACGGCATCGTTGACCTTGCGCCAGCCATCGAGGGCGTCCTTGGTGTAGAGGCCCGGTACGTCGGCGTAGCCCTGACCCTGCTGGGTGATGGCAGTGGCTTCTGTGATGATCAGGCCGGCGCTGGCGCGCTGCACATAATAGGTGACGTTCAGGTCGTTGGGTACGGCGCCCGGGGAATGGTTGCGGGTGAGCGGTGCCATGACGACGCGGTTGGCGATGGCGATATCGCCGAGCTTGGTCGGTTCGAACAGTTTTGTCATGGTATTTCCTCGTTGTTGGTGGTTGGGAGGTAGTGACTTATTCGGCAGCCGCAATGGCGTTGCGACGTGCACGTGGGGTTGCGAAGATGAGGGCGACGATGCCGAGGCCGACCAGCGCCAGCGCTGCGGCGGCGAGGGGTACGCGGGTCAGCCCAAAGCCGTTTGCGATCACCACGCCACCTGCCCACGCGCCGAGTGCATTGCCGACGTTGAAGGCGCCGATGTTGATGGTCGAGACAAGGTTCGGTGCGTCCTTGCCGTAGCGGAGCACACCGATCTGCAGGGCAGGGACGGCAGCGAATGTGACGAAAGCCCAGAGAAACAGGGTAATCTCGGCCGGAACAAGCGCTTTGCTTGTTACGCTGAAGGTCGCCGATGTCAGCGCTATGGCGGCAAAGATAAGAGCAAGGCTGGTACCGAGGCGCCAGTCTGCAAGCCTGCCGCCGACGAGATTACCGACCGTCAGGCCAAGGCCTATCAGGAACAGGGTCCATGTCACGCCCTGGGGCGATACGCCGGTGACATCGCGCAGGATCGGGGCGATATAGGTGAACAGCGCGAACATTGCCGCCGAGAAGAACACCGTCATCAGCAACGATAGCCAGAGGCTGGCGCCGCGCAACGCAGAGATTTCTCCCAAGATATTGCTCTTGGGGGCGATTTCCGTTTTCGGCATAACGAGCATCAGGCCGATGATCGATGCGACGCCGAGAATGGCGACGGCCCAGAAGGGCGAACGCCAGCCATAGGCCTGGCCGAGGGCGGTTCCGAGCGGTACGCCGAGCACATTGGCAAGCGTCAGGCCGGTGAACATCAGCGCCACGGCACTCGCCTTGCGATCGCTGGCGACGAGGTTTGCTGCGGCAACCGAACCGATGCCGAAGAAGGCGCCATGGCATAGCGCCGTCACGATGCGGGCGATCATCATGATCCAGTAGTCGGGAGCAAGCGCACACATCACATTGCCGAGGATGAATACGGCCATCAGCAGGATGAGCGCGGAGCGCCGGCGCAGATGCGCGGTGGCGACGGCCATGATCGGCGCGCCGATGGCAACGGCAAGCGCATATCCTGTTACCAGCCAGCCGGCCTGTGGAATGGTCACCGCGAGGTCGCCGGCGACGTCCGGCAAGAGACCGAGCACCACGAACTCCGTCGTGCCGATCGCAAAAGCGCTCAGAGCAAGGACGAAAAGAGCCAAAGGCATTCTACAGTTCCTTTTGAAGCGATTCGAGGAACTCGGCTATGATGGCCTCGTTGCGTCGGTAGAAGACCCATTGGCCAAGCCGTTTGGTGATCACCAGCTCGGCGCGGTGCAGGGTGCCGAGATGGGCCGAGACCGTCGATTGGGAGAGGCCGCAGCGCTCGAACTGTCCGGCGCAGACCCCGAGTTCAAGCGGATGATCCTGCGTGGCGAAATGCTTTTCCGGCTCCTTCAGCCAGTTCAGAATTTCCAGCCGGGTGGGGTGCGCCAGCGCTTTCAGAATTTCATCTCTGTCCATGATCCTGACCTGCATCGTGTTGAGACGATATGTATATCGGCTGGACACGATGCAATAGGACAGCACGATCACATGGGCGTGATCACGGGAGGCCAAAAAATAGGCAAAAAAAGAGGGCCACCGGTAAACCGGGGCCCTATAGGTATGAAGGTTAAAAACCTCCAGAGGGGAACAGCTTCTGCGGTGGAACTGGGAGGTAAAAGCCACCATGTGCATCAGCTGTGTGCAATATGTCTGCAATTTGGGCAGGTGGCAATGTTTTTTTGTGCACGGCAGCTATGCATTTGTGCGCCGCAGCGAGAAATTCCAAAAATAGGCAAAAAAAGAGGGCCGCCGGTCGAAACCAGGGCCCTGTAGGTATGAAGGTCAAAAACCTCCAGAGGGGAACAGCTTCTGCGGTGGAACTGGGAGGAAAAGCCACCGTGTGCATCAGCTGTAATCGATATGGTCGTTAAATGGGCAGGCATCAATGACTGTTTGTGCATATCGGCCATGTCGAGAGGACATGGCTCGTTAGTGCGGCTAATGATTTACCCTTGCTAGAAGTTCCAGTTTCGAGCCTTGGCGACGATGAAGTCCCTGAAGACCTTGAGCTTCGCAGCGTTCTTCATTTCGTCGGGATAGGCAAAGTAGGTGTCGAAGGATGGCACGTCGGCATTCAGCGACAACTGGATCAGCCCAGGGTCGCGCCCGACGATATAGTCCGGCAGCACCGCAATGCCGATACCGAGCAGGCAGGCACGCTTGATCGAGGTCTGGCTATTGATCTGCAGATGCGACAGTCGCTTGTTGTCGGAAGACCTGCCGGCAACCTCCAGCCAGTTGATGTCGAGAAGATATTGCGGAGCCGGTTCGCCGAAAGAGATAATCCGGTGATCGTCGAGATCGTCGACGGACTGCGGCTCGCCGTGCCGATTGATGTATGAGGGGGCGGCGTAGACGTGCATGTGGACGGTGAAAAGCTTGCGCTGGATCAGGTCCGATTGCTGCGGCTGGCGAAGACGGATGGCACAGTCGGCATGGCGCATGTTGACGTCCAGCTCCTCGTTGTCGAGGATGAGCTGGATCTGCATGTCGGGATAAAGCTGCAGAAACTCCTGGATCTTGTCGGTAAGCCAACCCTGGCCGAGACCGACCGTCGTGGTGACGCGCAGCTTGCCGCTCGGCTTGTCGGTGGTCTCCGTCAGCTGCATCTTGACGGTTTCGAGCTTCAGCAGCACGTCATGGGCGGTGCGGTACAGGAGTTCGCCCTGCTCGGTGAGGATGAGGCCTCGGGCATGGCGGTGGAACAGCTTGATGCCGACATCCTGCTCGAGGGCGCTGACCTGGCGGCTGATGGCGGATTGGGACAGATGCAGCTTGTCTGCCGCATGGGTGAACGATCCGGCTTCGGCAGCCGCGTGAAAAATCCGCAGCTTGTCCCAATCCAATGGCATTCCGCTCCCCCTCATTGGCTGCTTCACTCCGCAGCCATCGCGACCGGCATAAGCCCGGTCAAGTAGCGCTCCGCCTCCAGCGCCGCCATGCATCCCATGCCGGCAGCGGTGATCGCCTGGCGGAACGTATCGTCGGTCACGTCGCCGGCGGCATAGATGCCTTCCACGTCGGTGGCAGTCGAATCAGGGGCCGTCCAGAGATAGCCGTTGTCCTTGAGCTTCAATTTGCCCTTGAAGAGTTCGGTCGCCGGCGCATGGCCGATGGCGACGAAGACGCCATCAATCGCCATGTCGGTGACAGTGCCAGCCTTTATGTCGCGCAGCCTGACGCCGGACACCGATGGCGGCATTGGCGGTTTGGCTGGCGTGCCGGTGATTTCGGCGATTTCCGAATTCCAGAGAACCTTGACGTTGGGCTTCTCGAACAGCCGTTCCTGCAGGATTTTTTCGGCGCGGAAGAAATCGCGACGATGAACCACGGTTACCGAGCGGGTGATGTTCGAAAGATAAAGCGCCTCCTCGACGGCCGAATTGCCGCCGCCAACGACGATGACGTCCTTGTTGCGATAGAAGAAGCCGTCGCAGGTAGCGCAGGCGGAAACGCCAAACCCCTGGAAATGCTGCTCGCTCTCGATGCCGAGCCATTTGGCCTTTGCACCGGTGGCGATGATCAGCGTATCGGCGGTCCATACGGTGCCGGAATCGGTGCTGAGGACGAAGGGGCGGCGCGATGTGTCGACCTCGGTGACGAGATCGTTGACGATCTCTGTGCCGACGTGCTTGGCCTGCTGCAGCATCTGCTCCATCAGCCAGGGGCCCTGGATCGGATCGGCAAAGCCCGGATAGTTTTCGACATCGGTGGTGATCATCAGCTGGCCACCCTGTTCCATGCCGGCGATCAGAACCGGCTTCAGCATGGCACGGGCAGCGTAGACTGCAGCCGTATAGCCGGCAGGGCCGGAACCGATGATGAGCACCTTCGTGTGGCGGGCAGACATGAGGGAAGTCCTTTCACTGGCAGCGATGGGATGGTGGCACTGCCTGCTAGCGGCATTGCCGTCGATCTTTCCCATGCGCTGCCTCATTTATGATTGTCGCATGCATTTATTCAAGGGCAGCCTTGCATTACCAACAGGGCAAATGGCCAACGGGCAAGATTCAGGCGTGCGCGGGAAACATTGTTGCGAATTTCTGCTCTTTATATAGAAGGTGCGACGGAGGAATTAAAGAAAGGCATGACCGTGCTGCGGGCAGAACTTGACGCCATCGACATAAAAATTCTTCGCGAACTGCAGCAGGACGGCCGCATGACCAATGTCGAGCTCGCCGACCGGGTCGGAATTTCGGCACCGCCCTGTCTCCGGCGGGTGCGCAAGCTCGAGGAAGCAGGCATTATCGAGGGCTACCATGCGATGCTCAACAGCCCGCGGCTCGGTTTCGATCTTGTCGCCTTCTGCATGGTCGGGTTGAAGCACCAGTCGGAAACCAACCTCAAGGCATTTGCCGCGACCACGCTGCAGTGGCCGCTCGTGCGCCAGGCTTGGATGGTGTCCGGAGACAGCGATTTCCTGTTGCATTGCGTCGCTCAGAACCTGACCGCCTTCCAGGATTTCGTCATCGAGGTTTTGACGGCCAACGAGCATGTGGATACGGTCCGCACCATGCTCACCATCCGCCAGGTCAAGAAGCTGGGATTGGTGGAACTCTAAGCATGTCCGATCGCCCCTGGCACCGTTCACTGATCAAGACGGGCACGCGCCTGCTGCTCGGCAGCGCGCGCGCGCATTTCCAGGATGCGTTTCCGAGGCTGGCCATCGTGCGGGCAAGCGTGGATGCGCCGGGTGAGGTCCGCTATCGCGACGCTGCTGTCGCGGCGCTGTCGAGCGCCTCTATACTCCGAAGTCGGTCCGGCGACACGGTGGCGATCGTCGGCTCCGGCCCCTCGATAGCCGGTAACGATCTTTCCCGTCTGCCGCCGCAAACTGCCATTCTGCTGAACGGCGCCATCAGCCTGTTTGGTCAGCCTGTCGCAGACGCGCTGTCCGTTGCCGTTGAGGACGAGCGGTTCATCTGGCGACACTTCGATCTCCTGAAGCAGCGGGTGAAAGACGATACGCCCTGCCTGTTTTCCGTCGAGGTGTTGCGCGCTATCTGCGAGATAGACTTGGGGTTCCTGCGCGACCGGACGATCGTGCTGATCGATGATATCCGCAAACCCTATGGAGCAAGGCGGCGGCGGTACGATACGATCCAGGCCTTCGATTTCATTCGCAGGGATGCGGAGGTCAACGCTGGCCTTTCGTTCGACCCGGATCGCGGGGTGTTTCGTGGCGGCTCGGTTGCCGTGTCTGCGCTGCAGTTTGCTCTTTATTGTGAACCGAAGACAATCGGGCTGTTCGGCATCGACATATCCAATGCCCGTCAGCCGCGCTTCTACGAGACCAGCGGCGAAACCGCTTCATCCGGCATTGCGGACGCGGAAGCCCGCATCGTTGCGCATTTCTTGCTTGCCAGGTCGGTTGCGGCTGAGCGGGGCATCGAGATCGTCAATTATTCGCCGGTGTCGGCACTGGCCGGTGCCGGCTTCGGCTATGACGACCGCTTTTCGCCCAGCAGGCCGGCATAGACGGCGGCGATAGCCGTCGCCTCTTTTTCCAGTGCGAAATTGCTGCGGACATGGACGACAGCGTTTTGTCCCTGACGTCGGGCCTCGTCGGGATCGGCCAGATAGGTTTCGATGGCTGCCGTGAGGGCAGGGCCGTCGCCGGCCGGAACGACCATGCCGGTCTCGCCCGGCACGATCATCTCGGCATAGGCACCGGCATCGGAGGCGACGACAGCCGTCTGCGAGGCCATGGCTTCCAGCGGCGTCAGACCGAAACCCTCGTTGCGCGAAGGCGCCACGTAGAGCGTTGCGCGGCGATACCAGGGGCGGATGTCATCGACTTCGCCGAGGAATCGGATGCGATCCGACAGGCCGGCATCAGCGACGGCCTTGGTCAAACCGTCAGCAAAGGCCTTGTGCTCCGGTGTCACACGGCCACAGACGATCGCCGTCCAGTCGGGATGGTTGGGCAGCAACTCGATCATAGCCTGAACGAAAAGATCGGTGCCTTTCTGGTGGCGCACGCGGCCGAAGCAGCCTATCAGGTATCGGCCGGGGAGGTCCGTCGCGGCCATGCGGTCGGCCGGCGCTTCCGGCGGATGGAACAGGTTGAGATCGACGCCGTGCTGGATGACAGTGTGGGGCACCTGAAGGAAGCTGCCGGAGCGGGTGCTGGTGGCAATGACGGCGTGCATGCGGCGTATCAGAAAGCGCGTATAAGCCGAGTGGCGGCGTTGGGCTGCGGATGTAAACAGCAGCTTGATCGGCATGCGCAACACAGCTCGCAACAGAAGGCCAAACAGCATTTCATTGTTGCGGCGGGCATGCCAGACGCGAACCTTGTAGCGGCGTGGCCGGACCCACAGGCCGGGCAATTGGCTCCAGCCGAGTTTCGGCAGATGCGCAGGCAGGCCGGGCCCCAGCGTTACAATGCGCGTGCCGAGCGCGACCTGCTTGGGAACAAGCTGCACGATCGTCGAGGTGACCCCCGACAATCGGCGCTTGAAATTGGGCGCGACGATCTCGGTCTCGCGCAGGTCCGCTGCCACCGAGCTCAGCCCCAAGTGATGGAGAGGATTTCATAGGCCTTGGAGCCACCGGGCGCATTGACCTCGATGGAATCGCCGACTTCCTTGCCGATCAGCGCACGTGCGATGGGCGAAGATATGGAAATGCGGCCGGCCTTCACGTCGGCCTCCTGATCGCCGACGATCTGGTAGGTCTTCTGTTCCGCGGTGTCCTCATCCACAAGTTTGACGCGGGCGCCGAACTTGACTGTGGTGCCGGACATTTTCGACAGGTCGATGACTTCGGCACGGGCCACAAGATCCTCGACTTCGCCGATACGACCTTCGTTATGGCTCTGCGCTTCCTTGGCGGCATGATACTCCGCATTTTCCGACAGATCGCCGTGGGCGCGAGCCTCGGAAATTGCCTCGATGATCCGCGGCCGTTCCTGCTGCTGGCGCCAGCGCAGTTCTTCCTGCAAATTGGCGAAGCCGCTCTGCGTCATCGGTACCTTGTCAACCATGTCTCTGTCCTTCAGTCCTATGTCGTAGCTGCCGACACAAAAGAAAACAGGTCCCGAAGGAAAACTTCGGAACCGTGCAATAGCCGCTATATGGGGCACTTATAACAGAATGCGACTGCCAATTTCCAGAGAATTCGCATCGCAACGGTGCAAGTCCAAGTGGTTCTTTTTGTTAGCCTGCTTATTTTACCGACAATCAGAAGCACCCCGTCTTGACGATTAGAGATAGAACATATAGTGAACATGATATGAAAAAGTCGCTGAACGATCGTCTAGCCATTCTTTCCGATGCTGCCAAGTATGACGCGTCCTGTGCCTCCAGCGGTACCTCGACGCGAAGTTCGGCGAAATCCGGCGGATTGGGGTCAACGGAAGGCTCCGGCATTTGCCATTCCTATGCGCCGGACGGAAGATGCATTTCGCTTCTGAAGATCCTGATGACCAACTTTTGCATCTACGACTGCGCCTATTGCGTCAATCGCTCGTCGAGCAATGTCGAGCGGGCCCGGTTCACGGTAGAGGAGGTCGTCTGGCTGACGATGGAGTTCTACCGGCGCAATTACATCGAGGGCCTGTTCCTGTCCTCCGGCATCATCCGCTCGTCAGATCACACGATGGAGGAGATGGTGCGGATCGCGCGCGAATTGCGGACCACGCATAATTTCCGGGGCTACATCCATCTGAAATCCATTCCGGAGGCGTCGCCGAAGCTGATCGAGGAGGCGGGGCTCTATGCCGACCGCCTGTCTCTCAACATCGAATTACCGACCGATGTCGGCATCACCCGTCTGGCGCCGGAAAAGAAGCCAGCCGGCATCCGCCAGGCGATGGGTGCGCTGCGGCTGAGAATAGAGGAGGCCAGCGATCCGACGCTACAGAGCAAGAAGCGCAAGCGCTTTGCGCCGGCCGGCCAGAGCACCCAGATGATCGTTGGCGCCGACGAGGCAAACGATGCAACCATTCTCGGCACCAGCGCGCGGCTCTACGGCAGCTACGGGATGAGGCGGGTTTACTATTCGGCATTCAGCCCGATCCCCGATTCGTCGAAAAACCTGCCGCTGATCAAGCCGCCGCTGATGCGCGAGCATCGCCTCTACCAGGCGGACTGGCTGTATCGTTTCTATGGGTTCGGCATCGGCGAAATTACCGGCCAGCAGGCCGGTGGCATGCTGGATCTGGATCTGGATCCGAAACTGGCCTGGGCGCTGGGCAACCGGAACGCGTTTCCTGTCGACATCAACTTCGCCGAACGCGAAACGCTGCTGCGGGTGCCGGGACTTGGCACCAAAACGGTGAAATCCATCCTGTCCGCCCGGCGTTTCTGCCGGCTGAGGATGGAGGACCTTGCGCGCCTCGGAGTGTCGGTCAAGAAGGTGCAGGCCTTCATCGTCGCCGAAGGCTGGAGCCCGCGAAAGCTTGCCGACCGGCAGGATCTGCGTGCGATGTTTGCACCCAAGCCCGTGCAGTTGACGCTGCTCTGATGGGTGGGGCAGTTGTTCACCGGGTGACGCTGAAGGGCAGGGGCGATCTTGCCGAATGGCGCGATGCCGCCCGGCCGCTGCTTGGCGAAGGTGTGCTTCCCGAGGCCATCGACTGGCGCGAGGCAGCCTTGGGGGGGGACTTGTTCGCAGGTTCTGGCGATAGCCTTTTGCTGGAGCCGACTGAGCCTTTGCCACGAAACGGGTCTGGTGTGGGTCCGGAAGGTACACCGCCTGTTACCGTGCCGCCGGCCTTTATCGGTCTTGCGGAGGCCGTCCTCTGTCATTCCGATCCCGGCCGGTTTGCGCTGCTCTACCGCATTCTGTTCCGGCTGGGCCGCGACCGCCGGCTGCTCGATATCGTGTCTGATGTGGATGTTCACCGGGCGCTGATGCTGCAGAAGGCAGTTCGCCGCGACTGCCACAAGATGACGGCCTTCGTTCGCTTCAAGGAGGTCGACAGCGAGATGGCATTGCCGCGCCGACGCTTCGTGGCCTGGTTCGAGCCGGACCATCATATCGTCGCCCGCAAGGCGCCGTTTTTCCAGCGCCGGTTCAACGACATGGACTGGCTGATCGCGACGCCGCGCGGCTCCGCTACCTGGGACGGGACGCAGCTGTCGATCTCCGACCTGCCCGTCGAGAAGCCGTCGCTGACGGATGAAGCCGATACGTTGTGGCGCACCTATTTCAGCAATATCTTCAATCCGGCACGGTTGAAGGTGAAGGCCATGCAGGCGGAGATGCCGAAGAAATACTGGAAGAACCTGCCGGAGGCCGATCTCATTCCCGGTCTCATCGCCGGTGCCGAGGCGAGTGTGCTGGCAATGGCAAAGCGCGCCGCCACCGAGCCGCTGCCTTTTCACCAGCGCCTGCAGGCGGCAGCCGCTGCCGGGCGCCCGGTGGTCGCGACCGCGCCAGAGGGGAGCATCGAAGCTTTGCGTGAGGCCGCCAGCCATTGCACCCGCTGCGAATTGCATTGCCATGCCACGCAAACGGTCTTCGGCGAGGGACCTGCCGACGCATCGGTGATGGTGGTTGGCGAGCAGCCGGGCGATCACGAGGATCTGGCCGGCCGGCCGTTCGTCGGTCCGGCCGGCAGGGTCTTCAACCAGGCGATCGACGATGCCGGCATAGACGGGACGACGCTCTATGTGACCAATGCCGTCAAGCATTTCAAATACGAGCCACGCGGCAAACGTCGTATCCACCAGAAGCCGACGATGGGCGAGGTCCGGCATTGTCGCTGGTGGCTCGACGGAGAGCGGGCGCTGATCCGCCCGAAACTGACCGTCGCCCTCGGCGCCACCGCGCTGTTCGCGCTGACCGACAG